>NZ_JBHTYV010000001.1:0-981327 GCF_042790635.1 Paenibacillus sp. NPDC056722
TGTTATTATTATCAATTTTAAATAATATTACATCTTTATAAGGAAAAAGTGACGGGGGTTGATGCGTGATTTTAATTAATTGGTGTTCCCTCATCGGGTATGTCAGAGGCTGACTATACACGAATCAGCTATGAAATGACGATAAAAGCAGCTAAGCAATTAGTGAAACTCAATCCGGATATGAGAATAATCTATGTTTCTGGAATACTTGTCTTCTATATTTGCGCTCCCCCGATTTTATCTCAACGGCAGCTGACCAACAATCAGCTGCCGTTTTTATTTGAGCTAAGATGGATTAATTGCCATATTTATCTTGTATGTGATTTCCATATGTGTTATACATGTAATATAACAGATGCGAAGGGTGGTGTGATATGAGATGGCTTGCACATATCAAAACCTCAAGACAAGCAGCAAATGCCATAAGGAGGGATATTCTTGTTCATAGAGCTCGATCTGCAATCGGAGACTCCGATTTACGCACAACTGGTTGACCAAATCGTCGAAGGGATCGCGTCTGGCGAGTTGAAACCGGGGGATCCGCTTCAGTCGGTTCGGAGATTGGCGGAGGAACTGGGCATCAATCTTCATACCGTCAATAAATCCTACAATTTGCTCAAGCAGGAGGGTTTTCTTCAAGTACACCGGAAACAGGGCGTTATCGTTCAGTCCGACGGGATGCCCGGCGTGACGGAGGCGTTCGAGGCGAAGCTTCAGCGACAGATGCGGTCACTTGCGGCGGAAGCAGCGGTACGAGGCATGTCGGAAGAGACATTTACGCAGCAAAGCAGAGCGGTATACCGGGATACCATTACAAATCGCGGAGGGGAACAACATTGACTGTACCTGAGACGATCATAATATCTAGCTTTTATTTGTTTATCGCGTTGATGATCAGCATACAATCCTATATCGGCTTGAGGACCCTGCTGTTCGGCATTACGCTGCCGGCGGAGGCCCTGCAGGATACGGCTGTCCGAGGCATTCGCCGGAAATACGTTTTGCTCACTGGTGGTTTTGCGATCGTCACCGGAGTAGCTTGCTTTTTAGTGACACGTCATCAAACGACGGGGCGGAGTTTCCTGTACTGGGCGGCCGCCATCTTGCTATTAATCATTGTGTCGTTCTTAGCCATTCTGATCAGCCAGATGTCCGCCCGGCGATTGAAGACGGCCAGAGGCTGGCAGGTTGCCGTACAGACAAAGCGCACAGCAAGCCTTGCGGCTGGCCGAAGTCATGGTTCGGTGCTGAACTTTTGGTGGTTTACAGTGCATGTCTCCGTGATGGCATTATGTATCTTCTTTGTTGTTGTGAGATGGGACGACATTCCACAGTCGATCGCGGTGCATATGGGGCGAAGCGGTTTTCCTGATCAGTACATTGACAAGTCCGTACGGACTGTATTCATGATCAACATCGTGCAAGCGCTGATGATCGTATTCTTCGCCGGCTATAATCTGATGATTAGCCGTGCCAGGACATCGCTGGATTCTCAAGACCGGGAAGGTTCGTTGCGGAAACAGTTGAAGCGTAAGAAAATCTACTCGATTACGGCTTGGGGTATTTCGCTTCTAGGGATTGCAAACTTAGGGTTGTTACAAGCTGTAATGCTGTACGGCTGGAATCTCAAACTGCTCTTGCGATACAACATCTCGTTCACGACAGTATTCTTCTTAACGCTGATCGGCGTCTTGCTTTACCTGCGGTTTAGAGATCTTGATCAGCAAAAGGACGTTCCGTCAGAAGAGGAGAGGCACTGGAAATGGCTTGGCAGCATTTACGTGAACCCCGAAGACCCGGCGTTGTTCGTTCCGGATAGATATGGATTGGGATGGACGATCAATATGGCTAATTCGCTCGGTAAGACCATAGCCGCTGCGATGGTAGCCGTTCCGGTAACCGCCATTCTCGTAATTATTTTTAATTTTCGTTAAATAAAGGAATATTCGGAAGGAGAGTTCAAGTGATGAAAAGTCGATGGATAATGGGAGTTCTGCTAGCTTCGTGTCTACTGTTAACTCCCTGGAATGATAACATAGCACTAGCAGAGATGCAGAACATAGCAGTGAACACCTACGAAGTAACCCAGAAAGCTGCAAAGGAGAAGGCCGATCTCCTCACGCAAACTTACGGCACGAACAGTGTGCAGTACGCTCTTATTGATCATGGCAAAATCGTCGCATCCGGTCAATCCGGTAAGAATGATGAGCAGGGGCAGAAGTCGCTCACGAAAGACACGATGTATGGAATCGGCTCGACGAGTAAAATGTTTACCACGGTTGCCGTCATGCAGTTGGTCGACCAAGGGGAAATCGATCTCGATACGCCGGTTGTTCAGTATGTCCCTGAGTTTACGATGAAGGATGAACGTTACAAGCAGATTACACCGCGCATGCTGCTGAATCATTCTTCCGGTCTGAACGGATCGTCGCTAACGAATGCCTTTTTATTCGAAGATAACGATACTTACGCCCACGACACTCTGCTGGGGCAATTAGCTGGTCAGACCTTAAAGGCGGACCCGGGCGCGTATTCGGTTTACTGCAATGACGGATTTACGCTAGCCGAGATTTTGATCGAGCGTGTAAGCGGTATGGATTTTACCTCTTATATCCATAAATTTATTACGGAGCCTCTAGGTATGGTTAATACGACAACGCCGCTCGATACTCCGAATACAGCGAAGATGGCGGGACTTTATTATCCTACCTACTTAGGACAACTTCCTAACGAGACAGCCAACGTGATCGGAGCAGGAGGCATCTATTCCACGGCAGAAGACTTAGCTCGATTCTCGCAAATTTTCACAGGGGAAGCGAAAGGAGTTTTGTCCGGTAAATCGGCTGCAGCCATGGCGCAAGATGAGTACAAGACGCCTTTGTGGCCTGACGATACGGCCTACTCATTCGATTACGCTTACGGTCTCGGTTGGGACAGTGTCAATCTGTACCCATTCAACGAATACGGAATGAAGGGGTTGACCAAAGGCGGGGACACGCCTCTCTATCACTCGTCGCTCGTTGTACTTCCCGAACAGAACATGGCGGCAGCTGTTGTCACTTCCGGAGGGAGCGCTACGATCGACCGGCTTATGGCGAACGAAATCCTGCTTCAGGCGTTGAAGGAGAAGGGGACAATAGCCGATTTCAAACCTGAGAAATCATTTGGAGCGCCGGTAAAGGCCGATATGCCGGAATCTGTGCTGCAATATTCGGGAATCTATGGCGCGACCAATGCAACGGTGAAAATCGATATTACTAAAGGCGGCGTCATGTCCATCACTTCGGAGCAGTCGCCCGGTAATCCGGCCCAGATCTTCAAGTATTCAGCGGATGGCACGTTTCGGAGTGCGGATGGGAATGCGAAGCTCAGCTTCGTGACGCAGGAGAACGGCCGCACCTACTTATGGATACGTCAGTACGCTTCGTTACCAGGTCTTGGACAGATGTCTATGTCAGTGTACAACGCCGAGAAGCTCCAGCCACAAGATCTTTCGATAGCGACCAAGGAAGCATGGAAGCAGCGCGACGGCAAGAAATATTATCTGCTGAATGAAAGGTATACGTCGCTCATTTATTTGCTGTTGCCCCCGTTTCAATTGAATGTGTCGAAACAATTACCGGGGTATGTATTGGATAAGCGAATAACAGACCCGAATACGGCCATCTCCGAATTGCAAATCCCAGGAATGAGTGGAAGGGATCTTTCAGGTTATACGTTCTTTAAGCAGGACGGTGTAGAGTATCTGAATTCTGGTGGAAGCATCTTAGTGAACGAGAACGCGGTGAAGCCCATCTACGTCTCTAAGCAGTCAATCGTTACGATTCCGCCGAGCGGCTACGCCAGGTGGTTTACAATAAGCGACACAAACGGGGGCAAAATCATTAAGGTGAACATGTCCTCGAACGCTTCCTTCTCGGTTTATAATGCAAAGGGAACATGCATCTACTTCAGTGTCATCGGAGGCAAAGATAAAATCGAACTCCCCGCGGGAGGATCGATAGTTTTCGCCGGAGATGCCGGCGCGAAGTTCCAGATTTTGGCGCAGTAAACGAGAAACAATAGCTTAATATTTATAAAACGCGGCTGCCGGCATCGATCGGCTGCCGCGTTGCGCTAACAGGCAGATTAATTGGATGGAAGACGTTAGTGGAATTCTGATTAATAAACTTATTTGAAAGATAATCATTTGACATTAAGTGAACGATCATTTATTATTCATTTGTGAGAATAAGAGAAGAAAATAAAGTAAGGGCCAATAGATGATATATATAGTTGGTTGTTTCCGCAACTAACTCATAACCAATACAAGACTAAAATTATTTTTTCAAAGAAAGGGTGTCCGTATGAAAGTAGTCTTATATGGTGCAACCGGTATGATAGGGCAGCTAGCATTAAGAGAATGTCTATTAGATCCAGAGGTAGAGCAGGTCGTTGCAATTGTTCGTAAATCAACGGGAAAACAGCACTCCAAATATCAAGAAATCGTGCTACCCGATATATCAGACCTTTCTTCCGTAAAGGAAAAAGTGACAGGGTTTGATGCGTGTTTATATCTAATTGGTGTTTCCTCAACAGGTATGTCCGAGGCTGAATATACACGTATCACCAATGAAATGACAATAAAGGCTGCTAAGCAATTAGTGAAACTCAATCCAAATATGAAAATAATCTATGTTTCTGGAATGGGAGCAGATAGTACAGAACAAGGAAAAGAAATGTGGGCACGAGTAGAGGGAAAAACGGAAAACACATTACTGAGTATGCCATTTGAAGCAGCGTACATGTTACGTCCAGGTGCTATTTTACCCATGCATGGTGAACGTTCAAAAACAACACAGTATCGTATACTATACAATATAATGAAACCATTAAATCCGTTGTTAAAACGAATGAAGTCGGTTGTAACCTCTGAACAGTTAGGTCAGGTCATTGTGCATTTAGCTAAAAAAGGAACAACAAAAGAAGTTCTCGAAAGAGAACAGTTAAAAGAATTAGCATTATCGATTCAAAGGAAATAAAACGTCATATAATAAAGGCTGATCTTCAGATTGTTGATGATCAGCCTTTATTATATGATGACGATGGAGTTGATTCAAAGAGGGCCTCTGGAAAGAGAAGAGCATGACGGATTACTATACTGAAACCATCAGTTGCTGTAATATAAACGCTTTGATACACTATGAGGACAGAATTATTGAGATTGGTAGGTGTTTGAATTGGTGACATCGCGTAAACCTGCGCGGGAGCGTATCCTGGAAGTGGCTTGCGATTTGTTTTATCGTAAAGGGATACGTTCGGTAGGGGTTGATACGATTGTTGAGAAATCCGGAGTTGGCAAGGCGACGCTTTATCGCCATTTTCCAACCAAAGATGATTTGATCGTCGCTTATCTCGTGGAATTGGACAGACATGACTGGAAACAATTTGACGAGGTTATTGCGAAGCATGAGGGATCCCCAAAAGAGCAATTGTTGGCATTTATCGATGCTATTACGGATACAATGATGAGTCCCGATTATCGTGGATGTGCTTTTTCAAACGCTCTTGCTGAATTTCCCGAAGAGAGCCATTTTGTCAAGAAAATGACTGTTGAATATAACGATTCAATGCATTTACGCTTGAACCGACTGACCCAGCAGGCCGGCGCGCAAGATGAAAATTTGACGGATCAACTTATGATTGTGATCACTGGAGCACTATCATTAGCTCATGCACTGGGCTCTGCCGGTCCGGCAGTCCAACTTAAAGCACTCGCAACACATTTGATCGATTTGCATGTATCTTGAAGCTTTAATTGAGAGAGCACAACGTAAACACCCCTTAGAATAAACATTGAATCTAATGTTCATTCTAAGGGGTGTTTTTTTGAAAAAGATAAATTGTACTGTCGCTTGACAAAGTACAAGCTATAATGTAATCTAATCGCATAACGGAACAGAACAGTTCTGTTCCGTTATGACAATGTTTTAGTACTAATGTTCAATAAACGATTAAAGGGGAGAGAACGATGTCAGAAACTATTTCTGCGGCGCAGGCGGGCACTATTTCAATAGGCGATTTCACTGTCAATCGAATCGGCTTGGGCACCAACCGTATCACCAACACACCGGATGCACACAATTTACTGAAACGAGCCCTTGAGCTTGGTACTAATTTTATTGACACAGCTTACATCTATGCTGATGGAGAGAGCGAGAAGGGCATTGCCAGCGCTCTTGCACCTTACGGTAACGGCCTATTGGTGGCCACAAAAGGTGGTGCGAATGGGAATGATCCCCAACAATTACGAGCCGAGTTGGAAGAGAGTTTGAAGAGACTCCAAGTAGACCGAATTGACCTTTATCAGCTCCACCGTGTAGACGCTAATATTCCACTGGAAGAAACGATTCAGTTGCTTAAAAGCTTCCAAGATGAAGGCCTTATTAAGTACATCGGCTTGTCTGAGGTCACGGTTGAGCAGCTTCAAGTGGCACTGAAAATTGCACCGATAGTTAGCGTTCAGAACGAATACAATGTGTTCAATCGCAAATATGAGGATCTTGTAAACTATTGCACCGAACACCAGATTGTCTTCATTCCTTGGTTCCCTTTGGGCGGCTTGTTTGGCGACACTGCCAAGGTAGAAGAAAGGGTAGCAGATATCGCCCGTAAATTGAATGCTACAACGCAGCAGGTGGCATTAAAGTGGCTGCTTCAACGCTCACCTATAATTCTGCCCATTCCTGGGACACTTTCTCCTGCGCACTTGGAAGATAATTTGCGTGCAGCTACTCTCGAACTAAGCGAAGAAGATTTCGCAGCTCTAACAAACTAATGTAGGTAATTATGCTATGAAAGTTGCCGCTATTGTAGGAAGTATCCGATGCAGATGCAGTATTGTGGGTGACGCCTGAATATAATGGTACGATTCCGGGTGTGTTAGGGAATGCCATCGATTGGTTATCCCGCGTGGACAGAGTAATGAATGGCAAACCATCATGGATCGTCGGGGCCTCTATGGGTAATTTAGGAACAGTTAAAGCTCAACTGCATTTGCGAGAAATTTTATCTTCCTTTGGTATTTCATCTCCTCTTCTTCCTGGAAATGAAGTCTAAGATGTTATTAGGAGTTGTCCAAAAGTCTATTCAGGACTTAAGGGCAACTCCTTTTAGTAATAATAACGTAGTTGCTGAGTCGATATTTTTTCGATACGATTTGTCCGTGGTGCCGCATTGGTATATCACTAATTGAAAGAGTTCCTTAAGACGAATAGTGAGGATGAATACTGCTCATCCTTTATTTTTTGAGTACATTTGAATCCTATTGTACATCGTTTTGTTCTTCAAAGTGTTAAAGATACTCATATCAGGCTGGGTATTAATCTCCAAGACCCAGGGATTCATTTTATTATCAATTGCTATATCAACTCCGAATGCTCGTTTACTTCTATATTTTTCACTAAGAACAGTGCTTGCATCTCTCCCTAATCGTTCCATTCTTTGAATGTACTGTTTCCTTGATTCGTCATTCAGATGTGACTTGAGTAAGATATCTAGAGGTAAGGGCGTTCCTCCAGAATGAAAATTCGTTACTATTTTATTACGCTTCGCTAGTCTTCCAATAATCCCCGTAACATCCAATGTGCCTTTTCCATTTTTTTGAACCATAACTCTTATATCGAAGGGACGATTATTGTGTTTTAACAGTTCAATTCCTTCTTGAACAATATATTTATCCTTAATTAGAATACTTTGAATTGATGTATATAAGTCATTTAATGAGCTAAAAATACGTGAATTCGAACCGGTGCGTAAAGTAAGACTATTCATGCCCCTAGTGATTTTATATATCCCGTGACCGCCTGTTCCTTCATCGGGTTTTAAGAAAACGGATTTATACAATTTCAGCATTATTTTAATGTTAGACAAAGTTGCTTTTCGAGTGTCTGGCAAGAATTTGCTTATCATTTTATTCTTCTTCATGAATTCATGTTTTCCCAATTTCCCCATTTTATATTTTACCTTCTTCACAAGATCTACCTCCAATTTCTTCGCAGAAGTATAAAAACCATTCATATTTCTAAGCATTTCCAAATTTATTTCTTGGATCGAATGACTTCTTCAATCGCACGCTTCATTAATGCCCCGGCCCGGTCCCAAGATAAATGAAGCATATCTTTTCTGCCTTGGCGTCCTTTTTGTTTGCAAAGTCTGGGATTTTGGTACGTTTTTCTCATGATTTTTTTTAAGCCGCCCAGATTCGGCTCCGCCCATAGTTGTCCCTTTTGTGCAAACAGGTTGCTAAACTTTTTCGAGATGGCTCTGTTCATGCTGCTTGACGGGCTCCGGAGCTGGTATGGAATCAGGAACGAGTTGTTATGCGTAAGAAAATCCATTTGCCCGCCCCAACTTGTAGCGATGACCGGTACGCCGCTCGCAAGCGCTTCTAGAAAAGGCAGTCCAACCCCCTCGCCACGAGTCGGAAGAACAAAAACATCGCCGAGCGTATGCAAACCTTTTAGCCGGCTTTCACTAAGTTGGCGGCCTATAATGATAACGGGGGCCGTATCTTTTTGAATACCCAGTCTTTTTTTGTATTGTGATATTTTTGCCTGGATCCATCTTTCGTTCTCATGAGCCGCATATCCGTTTGTTTTGATCACAAGCACGACGTTATCTTTAGAGGAAAACTCTTCCCAATATGCCCTTAGCAGGCCCTCCGGATTTTTGCGATGCTGGAAGCCAAATACGGACACGAACGTAAACCTGCCTGACGTCCCCGGCAAAGACATCTTCTTATTGTTCGGATGAAACTCCTTTGTATTTACGCCATGAGGTATGACAAAAATCGGGACTTTCACACCGCTGTTCCTTAGCGTTCTTTTATTATGCATGGAGGGTACGCAAACAGCATCAAATCTGTTCATATGTGGAAGCCAGCCCCTGGGGATCTTGCTTGTTTCCCAAACGGTATTCAAAATAATGAGATCATATATGCTGCGCTCTTTTTTCCATTGAATGCTGCTGGGAGTGCGGTGATAAATCAGCACCTTTTTGCCTTGGGTGCCGTTTTTACGATGGCTTGACGCTCCAATACTAACGGCTATGCCCTGCCGCTTTAGTGATTGGACGTACGCTCTTGTGGCACGGCCAAGACCGCTTGCTTTGTGTACAGGTCCCTTCCAGACGACATGATAGGGTTTCATTGGAATTCCTTCTTCAAAGATTTACGGGTAGGGTGCTTTACATATTTTCTTACTGAATCAATGACATGAGGTAGTGTAGCCAGATCTTTCTCAATCGCTGGGATGAACTCATCAATTGGATTTGTCATTTTCTCATCTCCATACATCTTATATATGGATTATCGTATGCCGGAGGAATGAAAGCGGATGGGTGTAGTGAGCGTTAAAAACACACAAAAGTAACGGGTATTATGTATTTGTAGAATGAATATTGCCTACAATTGATTGAGAACGATCGGTCAATATTTATCTTGACCGATCGTTCTCAATATGATAAATTTGCTTTGAAAGGAGAGAGAAGGATGCCTAGGACAAAGGAATTTGATGAAGATGCCGTTTTGCTTAAAGCCATGGGGTTATTCTGGGAACAAGGATATGAGAAAACATCCATGCAGGAACTAGTATCACACATGGGAGTTCATAAAGGGAGCATGTATGATACTTTTGGCGATAAGAAAACACTCTATATCAAAGCATTAAAGCGATACAGCGAAAGGTTAGAGCAATCGTCTAAAATTCGAATAGATGGACTTTCTGCTAAGGAAGCCATTCGATTGTTGTTTGAAAGGGCCATTGATCCGGGAGAGGAGTTTCCTTCGGGCTGCTTTATCGTGAATACCGCGGTTGAGTTGGCAAAACATGATTCAGAGGCAAGAGATTGTGTTCATCAGTTTTGGGATTATACAGAACAGTTAATATGTAACCTTATAATAGAAGGTCAACAATCGGGGGAACTTTCCAAGACACTCAACGCGGAATTGCTTTCTCAATATTTTAACAATTCACTGATAGGTCTTCGCGTTATGGTGAAAACTACAACGGACAGGGATAAATTACGGCAAATCATTGAAATGAATATGTCGGTATTAAATTGATGCGATAACAATAAAAAGGAGTGCATATCCATGACACACGTGTACGATAAAACAACAACGGGACTTCTTCTGGTAGATCCTTATAATGATTTCTTGTCAGAGGAAGGCAAACTTTATCCACGGACGAAAGAAGTCTCGGAATCCGTAAACATGATTGAACATTTAAAGCAGACCGTTGAAGGTGCGCGTAAAGCGGGCATTCGTGTTTTTTACGTGCCTCATCACAGATCTGAGCCGAATGATTTTGATACTTGGCTGCATCCGACGCCATATCAACTTAAAGCAAAAGAAGGTCAGGTGTTTGCTAAAGATTCGTGGGGAGGGGAGTTCCATCCAGATTTCCAGCCTCAACAAGGCGATGTGATTATTAAAGAGCATTGGGGCAGCAGTGGATTCGCCAACACAGATCTGGATCATCAGCTAAAAATGCATGGCTTGCAAAAAATTATCGTTGTCGGTATGCTGGCCAATACTTGCATCGAAGCGACCGCTAGATTCGGCATGGAGCTCGGCTACAATGTTACGCTCGTCAGAGATGCGACGTCAGCTTTTACAAAAGAAGCGCTGCATGCGGCACATGAAATTAACGGACCGACATTTGCCCATGCCATACTCACAACAGAAGAACTTCTTGCCAAACTATAAGAACAAATTTAAAACTTGCGATTCCTACTGACGTCATTGCAGCGATCATTCTTTCAACTGGTAGTCGTAAGAATGATCGTTATCTGTTCAGTTGTTCTTGAATAATCCCCTCCAAGCAGTCTGATAATAACGAAGGTTAAAAATTAAAGAAGGAGGCCTTTTGAATGGCCGTTATACGTCAAGACCTTACGCTTACCCAATCCGTCTGTAGCCATGTAATCGACGTTCCTGTTGGGGAAGTCGATATTGGGAAGTGGTTGTTCTCGCTTTCCGATGCTGAATATCAACGATGCTGCCCCCCTGACCATATTGCAGTAGGTGTTACTCAAACAGAAGATGGTCGTCCAATGTCTATCAATGTTGAGACAATCGGCACCAGTCTCGCTGTACAGCATTATGTTGGTGAGATCGTCAAAAAGGATTTTTGCCGGATGGTCTCTACATCCGACATCTTTCTTACAAACGGAAGAACCCAAATGCAAGTCATATGGGAGCTTAGCGCAAAGCCCATCAATGACAATCAGACAGAATATACGAATTCTGTGAGATCACATCCTACCGAGGATTTTTTGAAAACCATCGAAAGTCAGGGGTTATCATTCGAAGAGGTTTCGAAGGCTAGACAAAAAATTGTAGAGGATCATAATGAACGCGAAACGCCTCTTTTTGCAGAAAGTATCGCACGTGCTGCACACAAGTGATTGTATCTGATGGATCGCAAGTACTTTAAATTAAGGGGGCTTGCTTATGTCCAAGATTCGTGAAGACCTAACGCTTGCACAATCAAGCTTTAGTCACATCATCGACGTTCCGGTGGAAGAAATCGATATCGGACAATGGTTGTTTTCTCTTTCTGAAGCGGAATATCAACGTTGCTGTCCTCCCGACCATATTGCTGTAGGAACGACCACGACGGAAGACGGAAGACCAATGTCGATTAACGTGGAGAAAATCGGCACTAGTCTTTCGATTCAGCATTATGTCGGAGAGGTCGTCGAGAAACACAAATGCCGGATGGTCTCCACGACCGATATCTTTATTACGAACGAGCAACGAACCCAAATGCAAGTCATATGGGAGCTTAGCGTAAAACCCGTTAACGCCAATCAAACCGAATTTACTAATTTCGTGGTAACTCATCCGTCGGAACATTTATTGAGTATATTCGAGAGTCAGGGACTCACGTTTGAGGAGGCGTCTGCGTCACGTCAAAAAATATCGGAAGATCACAACAGACGCGAGGCTTCTCTTTTCGCAGAAAGTATTGCACGTGCTGCACGTAGGGGAGGGCATTAGATATCTGATTTTCAGCGTGCATTTCGATAAAAAGAGCCTTCTCGATTGGTAACTCCCCCCAAAAAACCATCGTCAAATTCCACTGACGATGGTTTTTTGGGGGGTTCATTAAAGTGTACAATACTAATATAACTCTATGAAGGGAAGGGAAACATCAATGCTTCAAGATGAACAATTCATAAAACGGGGACCCCCTCCATGGAAGCTCTTTTTCGGGTTCAAGCTCTTATTGGGTCTACTCGTCTCCGGTATTTTTTATTTTGAGACCTCAATTGAAGCCTTTTGGCGCTTCAGCTTTCTTGTATTTTCGGTTGCTGTGTTTCTACTCGTTAATTTATTCTATTCTAGGGCAGAGAAGCGGAAAAAATGGATGTTTCACCTGCTCATCCTGGATTTTCTGGTATCCGCTGCTTATGGCTATATCTTTATCGGTGGACATTTTCCAAATCAGCTATTTGTCGGGGTTACGGCATTGGCGATTCTCATGTTTTTCAACAATTTCCGCATGCTTATCATAACTTGCATTTTTTTGCTAATCCTCTATCTGGTGACAATGGGTAGTGTGGACTGGTACTTATACAAACAGTTTGACAGCATGAGCTACTTCATTACCTGCTCATTCATTATATTTGCAGGCATTGTCAGTACACTGATCCATTTCTATCAGAAAGCGCGTAAGGATACGTTGAAGTTATACGAGCAGTTGATGGAGTCTCATGAGCATCTTCAGGAGTATGCAACCAAGGCGGAAGAATGGGCTGTCTCCAGGGAACGGGTACGGATTGCCCGCGAAATTCATGATACAGTCGGCCATACGCTGACGAGTCTGATTGTGCAAATGCAAGCCGCCCGCAAATTGAGCCAGGTAGATACCAAGCGCAGCGAGAGTGTCTATCTTGAATGCGAGGATTTGGTACGTTCCGCTCTACAGGACGTCCGCCTTGCAGTCCGGACGATCAGGGACGAACCGGTTCAACCGATGTTTTTGCATGAAAGCTTGGACAAACTGTCGGTTGAATTTACGAAATATGCGCAGGTTGCAACTCGCTTTGAGGTCGAGGGCAGCGCTGTGCTGCTGCCAGGCGAGCTACAGCTTACTGCATACCGCATCGTACAAGAATCGCTTACGAATGCCAAGAAGCACGCGGATGCAGAATATGCCCGCATCCGGATTGTCTACTCGGAGGAAGGTTTCTTGCTTTGCATCAGCAATGACGGTGACGTGCCAGACGAAGTGAATCCGGGCTTCGGATTATTAAATCTACAAGAGAGAGTAAAGGAATGGAATGGCCAGGTTTCCTTTGGGAAAGATGACCAAATGCAGTTTGTGGTCCAAGCGAACATTCCTTATCCAAATACAGAAAAAGGGGGACTGGTCCTTGAGAATACTGGTAGTTGACGATCAGCGGCTCATGCGGGAGGGTCTGGCGACCATCCTCAATTTGGAGCCAGGTATGGAAGTGGTTGGAACAGCCATTGACGGACGGGATGCGTATGCCAAAGTCACAGAACTTAGGCCTGATATCGTTTTAATGGACATCCGTATGCCTGGTATGGACGGCGTGGAAGGCTCCGAGCTGATTTTAAGGCACTTCCCGGAGACGAAAGTATTGATTTTGACCACATTCGATGATGCAGAATTGATTCTTCAGGTACTGGAGAAGGGTGTACATGGCTATTTGCTGAAGGACATGCCCTCTGAGGCTATCGTCAGCGCTATTCAAACGATATACAATGGAGGAACAGTCCTTCAGCCTGATATTACGGCCATGCTGCTCAAGGAATTGAATAAAATACAGGCTGTCCCGTCCATGCAGCCCCCTCTGCTGAATGCAAATGCCAACGAGCTGCTGGAAAGTCTGACTGACCGGGAGAAAGAAATTCTGGCTTTATTGGGCCAGGGCCTGAATAATAAGGAAATTGCCGGCCAGCTGCTTATTTCGGAAGGGACGGTCAAGAACCACGTATCCAGCTTGATGGCCAAACTCGGGCTGCGCGACCGAACTCAGGCGGCGGTATTTTCAGTGCGTAACTTTAAGTAACTTTAAGTAAACGAACAAACATGACTTTTGGCAGGGGGCATGAAAATCCTCATATCAGATCGCTAAAAAGACGGTTTAAAATGCATAAAATTCATGACAACCCGCACATTTGCTGCGGGTTTTTTCTTGATAAAATTCAAATTAAGAAAAAGGAGGTGGCTGGAATTGAAGTTCAAAAAAACGCGATATTTCATAGTGCCCGTTGCTTTTACTGTCGTCATGGCCTATTCCTTCTATAATGCACCTATCCAATCCTCAAACATGATGGAGGAACATAAGCCCGTAAATATCGCTCATGCCGATTCCGCAACAAAATATGAAACCGCAGTTTTTGCAGGAGGCTGCTTCTGGCAGCTCGAGCCGTATTTTGAGGATCTCGAAGGCGTTTTGAGTGTGTCGGCTGGTTATACCGGAGGCCGTACTCAGAATCCCACCTATAACGAAGTATCTTCAGGAGGAACCGGACATCTCGAATCTGTGGAAATCCGTTATAACCCGAGCCAGATTTCGTATAAGAAGCTACTTCAGGTTTTCTGGCATAGCATTGACCCTACAAATGCAGACGGCCAGTTTGATAACCTTGGTTCACAGTATCACACGGCTGTGTTCTACAACAGCGCGGAGCAAAAAGCCGCCGCTGCAGCATCTAGAGATGCACTTGCGGCCTCCGGAAAATTTGACAAGCCAATTGTAACCGAGATTGCCGCTGCATCTAATTTCTACATGGCGGAGGAAGAGCATCAGGACTATTATAAGAAAAATCCGATCAGCTATAGGATTACCCAGTTTGTTTCGGGCCGGGACGCCTATCTGGACCGTACTTGGGGAGCAGAACATACAGTAGCGGTTGCTGATCAGGTCGGCAACGGGAAGGACTTCAACAAAGCGGAGAGGCTAAAAGCATTGACAAAGCTTCAATACGATGTAACCCAAAACGACGCAGATGAGCGACCGTTCGAGAATGAATATTGGGATAATAAGCAAGAAGGTATATACGTAGATATTGTTTCCGGTGAGCCGTTATTCAGCTCTAAAGATAAATTCGACGCTGGAACAGGCTGGCCCAGCTTCACACAGCCGCTAAACAAGGATCATGTTCTGCTGAAAGAAAAACGCGGCTTGTTCTCGGCGGGTACCCAAGTCAGAAGCCGGGATGCTGATTCCTTCCTGGGTGATCTGTTTGAAGATGGTCCTGAGCCAACAGGGCTTAGATACTGTATTAACTCGGCAGCACTGAAGTTCATTCCGAAGGATAAGCTTGAAGCCGAAGGCTACGGCGCTTATGCCGAACAATTCGAAGAGTAGTAATATGAGGAGGCATAAAACATGAGAGCAGATTTCATTTTCGACATTTTGAAGAATCGTCATCATCAATTCGTAGAGCTGGTTGCCCAATGTCCGGAGGACAAGCGTAAAGTTGTGCCGGAGGGCTTCAAAAACAGCATACATTGGCATCTTGGTCATGTGCTTACTGTGACAGAGTTCCATGTATTTGGTCTTTCGGAATTCGCACTGAATAAGAAGCTTCCTGCAAGCTACCAGAACTTTTTCGCTTATGGAACGAAGCCCGCGGACTGGCAGAGTGAACCGCCAGCATGGGATGTGCTGATTGACCAGTTAAGAAAGCAGCCGGACGAAATCCGGGAATTGCTGGTGGACAAGGTGGACGTACCGGTAAAAGAAAACTTTTTGAATGCTGAGACGTTCGGCGAGCTGATTATGTCCACGACACTTCATGCGACCGATCATATCGGCTTTGTCTCCGCCATGCTGAAGGCATTGAAATAATCATCCGATTCTGAGCCATGACAGCAGTTCAAAGGGGACTTTGGACTGCTGTTTTTGATCATCCGAGTTCATTAGGATATATAGAATATTACATTTGGGACTGGAGCTCAAGGAGTTTTACGGGGGGATAATCATGAAAACAAAGATAAAGACAAAACCAAATCCAGGAAAATGGCGGTTCACCATCCGGAATAAATTGCTGGTCGTCGCATTCGCAATCCTGATCATTCCGGCATTGCTCATAGGAAGCATGAGTATCTGGATTTCAGCCCGTGAAAGCGATTTGGAAACGGAGACCAATCTCCGAAACACGGTTCATATGGCTGCGGAGCTTATCGATTCGTTCGAGGATGCCACGGGGAAAGACACATTAAGCAAGGAAGAGGCACAAGAGAAGATGAAGCAACTGCTTCTTGGGCCAAAGCAGCCGGATGGTACACGGACAATCAATACAAATATAGATATTGGCGAACACGGGTATTTTTTTGTTTTAAACGACCAGGGCGATCTGGTTGCCCACCCGACACAGGAAGGGGAGAGCTTTTGGGACAAGCAAACAATAGACGGCTTCTATCATATCCGGGATATGCTCGATAAGGGGCAGCAGCCCGGTGGTGGAGTTACCTTATACAGATGGCCACTACCCGATTCAGGGGTAAACGCTATGAAAATTGCCTATTCGTTAAGGGAGCCAAACTGGGGTTGGACGATTGTAGCTGGATCCTATACCAAGGATTATAACGCAGGACAGCAACATATAGTTCAAGCCACTGTGTACTCGCTGCTGGGCTGTATTACAGTTGGCGGGATTATCGTTATCTTGCTTGCGAGATATCTTACCAGGCCAATTGTCCAGTTGACGCAACTGGCTAAACAGGTCGCCTCTGGCGACTTGTCACAAAGTACGATTGCCATACATAGCCAGGATGAAATCGGTGACTTGTATACTTCCTTTCAGACCATGCATAGCCGATTAAGAGAGCTGACGCAGGGGCTGCTGTCTCATGCTGATGCCTTGTCATCGGCCTCCCGCGACTTGTCCGTCACCTTCGGAGAAACGATATCTGCGACAGACCGAATTTCCGTATCTGCACAAGAAGTGGCCTTGAGCACTGAAACGCAGAAAACAAGTCTGCAAGAGAGCACCTATGCGATGGAGCAGCTGTCTGCCAGCGCACAGCATATCACATCCACCTCATCAACAGCTTTTGAGGCTTCACAAGTTACTTTAAGACACGCTGAACATGGAAACGGGCTGATTACACAGTCAGCGGAGCAAATGCTTGCCGTATCCACAACGGTGGGTAGCCTCTCATTGATCATCAATCAGTTGAACGAGCGGTCACATCAGATTGGCGAGATTATTGATGCGATGACGGCCATTTCGTCGCAAACCAATCTGCTCGCGCTGAATGCAGCGATTGAGGCTGCACGGGCCGGCGAGCAGGGTAAAGGATTCGCAGTAGTTGCAGATGAGATCAGAAAGCTGGCGGAGCGCTCCAGGACATCCGCAATGGAGGTCACTGAACTAATTCAGGTTATTCTGATCGATATAAACAAAGCCGCGATTGCTATGGATCAAGGGGATCAGGAGGTGCAGGCTGGCGTTGATTCCATCCGGCACTCGGGGGAGGCTTTCCAAAGAATTCTTCTCGCAACACGCAGTGCTGTGTATCACGTACAGGAGACCTCCGCTGCAGCTGAACAAATATCCGCAAGCTCTCAGGAATTCAATGCTTCTCTGCAGGAAATCGATCGCATGGCGGCTTGGTCCAATGATCTGGCACAGACCATTTCCATTTCCACAGCGAAACAGCTCACAGCTATGGAAGAAATCTCCGCGTCGGCGGAATCGATGAGCCAGATATCTGAAGAAATGCTTCTACTCGTGAAGCATTTCAAATTATAGGTCAGCAATTGGGAAGCCAAATGATGATCTCTGACATTTAAGAACGATCAGTAAAAATTATTCTTGACCGACCGTTCTTAATATGTTAAATTTGCTTTGAAAGGAGGAGACAAATATGAGAGGACATCCATGCAGAGCCTAGTTCATAAATATTAGACATTCAGATAGATTCCATAACACTCGTATAGGAATTTACGTTATAGCAAAAACTACATCGGCAGAGAAATGATATCCAACTTATTGAAACAGTTCTGTCTGCATTCAATTAAATCTGATATATCAGAAGGGGATTTTAGTCCATGACAAAATTATACGATCAAACAATAACAGGACTCCTTTTGGTTGACCCTTACAATGATTTCTTATCACCTGAAGGTAAGAGTTTCCCTCGTGCTAAAGAAGTAGCAGACTCCGTCAACTTGCTCGAACATTTAAAAGAAATCGTTAACGCTGTTCGAGAAGCTGGCATTCAAGTTTTCTTTGTTCCTCACCACAGATCTGAACCCGATGATTTTGAAAATTGGTTGTACCCAACACCTTATCAGCTTGGTGTTAAAGAAAGACAGACATTTGCTAAAGGCTCATGGGGCGGGGAATTCCATCCGGATTTTCAACCTCAGAAGGGTGATGTAATTATTAAAGAGCACTGGGGCAGCAGCGGATTCGCAAACACTGACCTGGATCATCAACTTAAAATGCATGGTGTACAAAAGATAATCGTCGTAGGTTTGTTGGCTAATACGTGCATCGAAGCGACAGCACGCTTTGGCATGGAGCTTGGTTATCATGTCACACTTGTAAAAGATGCCACAGCTGCTTTCAGTAAAGAGGCTATGCGTGTCGCGCATGAAATTAATGGGCCTACCTTTGCACATGCCATTTTAACAACAAAAGAACTTCTTGCTGAGATGTAAAGCTTATAGAAGAAAGGGGAGAGATGTACCATGAAAACCGTTCAGTTAAAAAACACCCATATTCCGGCTGTAGCCCTAGGTACCTGGTCTTGGGGAACCGGCGCCAACGGAGGGGATGCAATTTTTGGGAATAACCTGATGGACGAGGATCTAAAGCCTATATTTAATGAGGCAATGAATGCCGGATTGAATCTTTGGGACACGGCCGCAGTTTATGGCATGGGCGCTTCGGAAACGATTCTAGGAAAATTCATTCACGGAAGAGATGACGTCCTGATTTCAACGAAATTTACGCCAATGGGAGATCAGTCAGACGATGCTGTTGAAGAGTCCTTCGCAGGAAGCTTAAAGCGCCTTGGAAAGGATCATGTCGATATTTTATGGATTCACAATCCGAAAAACGTTCGGCGCTGGACTTCCAAACTGATCCCGTTAATGAAAAGCGGAAAGGTCAAATACGTGGGCGTTTCTAATCACAGCTTAGAGGAGATTAAGATCGCCGTGGACATATTGGCACAAGAGGGACTTCAGCTCTCCGCCGTCCAAAACCATTACAGTCTACTCTACCGGTCCTCAGAAGAAGCAGGCATCATTGAGTATTGCAAAGCCAATGACTTGCTATTCTTCTCTTATATGGTATTGGAACAAGGGGCTTTGACCGGTAAATATAGTGCGCAGAATCCTTTTAAGGCTGGAACCCGAAGAGGAGACGCCTTCAATGAAGAGGTATTTGCCAAACTGGAAAATCTGAGTTTGCGGTGGTTACAAAAATATTGAGGTAGAATGATTTCAAATTTAAGAACGATCATTCGAACACATTTTTGAATGATCGTTCTTAAATTGTTTGTTTTAGAAATGAAGCAATCTATCGGAAATTGCTTATAGTTGGATTCTGCATTTTGTTCATGAATCTCGGTAATCTGTTTTTAATGCCGCTTGCGCTGGCCAACCTGTTCGGCAGATCGCCGCTAGAGATCGGTTTTACGATCGCGCCGGGGGCTGTTTTATCCGCTGTTCTCACTAGTTTCGTAGGACGTTGGATCGACCGCTATGGAAATTTCCGGTTCCTGTTAATCGGGCAAGTCATTTTAGCTTTGGTATTGATTGCTATTTGGACGAACATAGGTGCCTCTTCGGCTGTCATTCTCTTCGGGTATCTATTTTTCTCACCGGCAGTTTCGACCTCATTATCGTCTTTAAATAACGAGACGTCTCGTATTTTGCCTGCTGAGTTAATCGGCTCAGGTATGGGCTTCATGCAGCTGATTCAATTTTTCGGCGGTTCATTTTCCGTTGCGGTCTGCGGGATGCTGCTTGCTTTTCAAGATAAGGTTTCGCTGGTTCATGCTTATAAAAATGTGTACGTGGTCTTGACTGTGATCAGTATTTGCTCATTAATCGTGCTACTGCGATACTATGTATCCGGTCGTAAACAAGTCCAAACCAATTAAAAAAAGGAGTATCAAAAAACGCCGAGAGACATCGATCTCCCGCCGCTTATTGACTTTACAACACGGCTTTCCAAATCTTCGGTCGTCAGTATCGTTGAAATTCGGGGCCGGATTCGAGGAGTCGGTAGCGAGTTTGCCCTTGCATGCGACATGCGCTTTGCCAGTCTAGAGAAAGCCGTCTTCGGATAGCCGGAACTCGCTGTCAGTATCGTACCGGGTACTGGTGCAATAGAGAGGTTGTCCCGTCTATCAGGGCGTGACCTAATCAATCGTATCCGATTACCTGAGTCCCCAGAGTTGCAAGAATCCAGATTCGCATTTATCTCGGGAGCTATATCCCCGGGCACACTGGAAAAAGTTTCAAAAGAGATGGCGCTTGGATTTGGGCCACACGGGGATTTTGAGTTTAACTTAGGCCAGCGATTGATGGACGTAAACTAAGAAAACAAAAAGTCTGATCACTTGATCAGACTTTTATTGTTGTATAATTTTCAATTCAGTAGCATTGAGTACGTTTGATATTGTTCAAACCAACTCCAGCCTTACATAGACAATAGGGGATATTCTAATAACAGAACCCCTCGACTCGGCTTACCAGGGAAGCTTGCCGTATTCATCGAAGTAACCACCGGTAGGTCCTTCTTCCGAAATCGTGGCTAGATCAACGATAATTTTGGCGGCTTGATTCGCCGAACGAAAACCAGCATTTCCGGTTAAATCAGTGGAGGTGGGTCCGGGTTCAACCGCGTTAAATTTTAACGGCGTATTTTTAAATTCTTTTGCAAACATTATTGTTAATGCGTTTACCGCCGCCTTGGAGCTTGAGTAGGCAAGTAAATGAAAATTAGCAAACTGGGACGCCGCATCGCTCAATAACGTCAATGAGCCGACACCGCTAGAAACATTGACCACTCTGCCAGCCAACGATTTAGTCAGCAAAGGAATCATTGTTTTCGTTACAGCAAACATCCCGAAAAAGTTCGTCTCGAACGTTGCCTTCAGATCGATTAACTCAAGCTGGCTTGGAAAAGTTCCTTGTTCTAATAAAACTCCGGCATTATTGATCAACACGTCCAGCGATCCGAATTGTTCATCTATTGTACGAAATGCAGCATCAATCGTCGCTTGATCCGTCACGTCTAGTACAATGTTGGAGGCGCTAATGCCTTCACTTACCAGTTTCGCTGCCGCTTCCTTACCTCTGTCCTCGCTACGCGCACCAACCAAAATCGTGAAGCCTAACGCGCCCAACTGTTTTGCCGCTTCGTACCCTATCCCTTTGTTTGCTCCAGTAATCAGAACAGTCTTCTGCTGCATATATTTTCCTCTTTCCATTTTCGGGTAATCGATTAACAATTATGAATTAATAGATTACCTCATGTTGATCTCGTTTTTCGAATAGGTCCCAGTATACATTGGCAATTTGTTCTGGATCATAATCAGTTACAGCTTGAACAACACCTGAAATCGTAACGGTACCTACAAAAATGCCTTCCGGGGCTAATTCGGCTGCTAAAGTTAGGGCCAGATTTCGCATGGCTGCTTTTCCAATAGATAAAGAAGAATAATCTGGAGATGGATGCATAGCAATGCTGCCACCTGTAAATAAAATAGTTCCTTCTTTTCGTTTTCGTTGATCCGGAATGACTTGCAATGCACTTGTTAATGCACCACCTACATCAACGCTTAGATTGTTCAACAGTACTTCTGGAGTCAACGTGGTTGGTTTACCTCCAACACGAGTAACAGCATTGTAGACCAGCACATCAGTAACACCGTAAGATTGTTTGATCTGATCAAACGCTTGTTCCAGGGATTCAGCACTTCCGGCATCGGCAGTTATTCCATATGCTTCAATACCTTCAGATCTTAAAGCATCAACGTATGTGTTCAAAGAGTTCAAGCTACGAGAGATAAGAATAATGCGGAAGCCGTTTAATCCGAATTTTTTGGCCACGTGGTTTCCAACACCTGGTCCTGCGCCAACGATTACGGCTAATTTTTTACTCATAAGTGCCTCCTGAATTTTTATTTCCAGAAATCATAAAGAACAAGTTTAATTCTCATTCAAAAGAGATACATATCTTATCGAAATAATCTCCATTTTGTAAAAATTTAAAAGCATCAACTGCCTCTGTGAATGGGAATACACGATCAATAACAGGTCGAAGAACATTATGTTCAATAGCACGGCTCATCGCTTCAAACATTTCGCGACTGCCAGTCCTAACGCCATGAAGGCGTATTTTTCTTGTGAAAATAGGCAAGAGTGAGAGATTTTCAACTACCATACCTGATAAAGCACCAATTAGATTAATTTGTCCATTGGGTCTTAACGCTTCAATTGAACGATTTAAGGTTGAACCGCTAACTTCTATAATAAGATCAGCGCCACGATTGTTTGTATACTCCAAAACGGCTTTCTCCCAATCAGGGTTTGTTTTATAGTTAATAGAATAATTTGCACCTAAAGCCTTGGCCTTCTCAAGTTTAACATCGCTGCTTGAAGTAATAATCACGTTAGCACCTGATAGTTTTGCAAATTGCATTGCAAATATGGATACACCACCGGTACCTTGAATAACGACAGTATCTCCAGCTTTAACTTTGCCATCTTCAACTACTGCATGCCAGGCTGTAATTGCGGCGCAAGGTAATGAGGCTGCCTCTACGTAAGATAAATGATCAGGGATGCGAACTAATCCTTCTTGTGGTAATACGACATATTCAGCAAGCATTCCGTCTAATGGTCCACCAAGTTCACCGTCATTATAATCGGGTAACATTTCTCCAGAAATCCATTTTTGATTAAAAATACCGGCAACTTGATCTCCAATTTGAAATTTATCGGCTCCTTCTCCTAAAGCGAAAATTTCCCCAGCTCCATCTGATACCGGGATGAAAGGAGCCGTTGATCCATTATTGAAATAACCATCGAGTGCAAAGATATCTCTGTAATTGAGGGATACTGCTTTCATGCGGATTAGAACTTCGCCTTTCCCTGGAGTAGGAATTTGAAGATCAGCTTCTTTCAAATAATCAATTCCAAGTCCATCTTTTACAACATATGCTTTCATAGTAATTTCTCCTTTTAGCTAAATAAATCTGGGCTTAACTTTATCATTGACGATTCATAACGTCTAATTGATAATTATTATAAAAATAATAAATACTAATTATGAATTTCGAATATGCGGGGGAGATTAATGGAGTTAACTCAACTGGAATATTTTCTTACAGTGGCACGTTATCAACACATGACAAGGGCGGCTCAGGCTCTATCCATTACGCAACCGGCGCTTAGCCAAGCTATCTCCAAACTGGAGACTGAGCTCGGCGTTCAATTGTTTGAACGAAAAGGCAGGAATGTTCAACTGAGTCGATATGGCAGTTTGTTTTCCCAGAATGTGGAGCGGGCTTTACGGGAGTTGGAGCACGGCAAAAAAACGTTGGAGGAATGGACAAACCCTGAGACAGGACTTATTAGCATGGCCTTTCTCAATATTTTGGGAGCTGATCTTGTACCTAAACTGGTGAGAAATTATCAGAATATCTATCCCAAAATCAAATTTGAGCTGGAGCAGGGTAACCATGAGCTTATTAATGAGGCGTTAAGCCAAGGGAGGTGCGATCTGAGCATCACTTCTTTGAGACCGACGTCCGAAGAGTATAGTTGGATAACGTTAGAAACGGCTCCGCTCTACATTATCGTTTCCAACAATCACAGACTCGCAAGCGCATCATCTCTCAGCATTCATAAGCTGAAGAATGAGAACTATATCGGACTGAAAAGCAGTTGCGGTCTAAAGCTTTTACTGGAATCCTGCATTATCCGATCTGATGCGGAGCTAACTCAAATTTATGAAGCAGAGGATTTGACTACTGTCACAGGCTTTGTTGCTGCAGGCCTCGGTGTTTCACTGGTGCCCAGAACGGCAGGAATGCGGTTAGAGGGATTGTCCTGGATTCCCATTCAAGAGAAGCATTGGAATTGGGAGGTAGGGCTGCAGTGGCGAACTTCTCAACAGCTATCACCAGCAGTTAAAAAATTTATTGATTATGTAAAAGAGTCATGTGACAAGATTAATGAGTCACTAGCTTAACCAATCGATGGAGTTGGCTGATGCTGCTACTGCTACCTTAGGAATTGGATAGCGGAGACCACTGAAAAAGTAGCCTTTAAAAAAACAAATATTATGGGGGCAGACATATCTGATACGTAAACGGGCCTTAGAATCAATTCTAGAGGCTCGTTTTTTATTATTCTCTTCTTTAGAAAAAAGTCGAACTTCCTATTACATAGCCAACATCAAATTTGAGCTGGAGCAGGGCAACAGAATATTACTGTGCTAATGAGTAGATACAAGTGAAGGATGAAGGATGTTAATATCCGATTTAAAAACCTTGATTAGAAACCATTTGAATATTATTGAAGCGCTACTTGAGCTGAATACGAATTGGAATGAGTGATTATTTAGTTTCACACAGCTTTATTCATTTTGGAAGAGAAGGAGCCGATCAGTTAGATAGGCTTTTTTTTATGAAACTCTATCTACGAAGATGAAATTGTCTCAACTGGAAACAATTCTTTAGATTGTGTTAATCTGTCTAATAGTGAACTCGATGTAGAGAGAGGGAAGTTACTTGAAAAGAAACGTATTATATATTGAAGATAATGAGAAAATAGGCAGCTTTCTAAAAGAAGAATTGGAACAGCGGGGATTTTCAGTTCAGTGGCTGCGCTCTGGTGAAGGAGCGGATAAAGAAGTAAATCAGCATGAAATCGTTATTTTAGATATCATGTTACCCGGTTTAGACGGATTTACTGTAGGAAAACGATTAAAAAAGGTAGCTCCTGCGGTTCCTATATTGCTGTTATCTGCTCGAACATCGATAGATGATAAGGTGGATGGTTTACAATTTGCTGATGACTATTTAACGAAACCATTTCATACGGATGAATTAGTTGCAAGATTAGAAGTGTTAATCCGTCGAAGGAGTGTAACACATTTCGAACGCATTTTATTAGGAAATCATATTGAAGTTGATCCGGATGCCCAAATGGTAACTGATAAGCACACAGGAGAAGAAATTATTTTGACAGGGAAACAACATCAAATTTTAATGTACTTCTTACGCCACCCTAATCAAGTTCTACCAAAAGAACAAATTTATGAAGCCATATGGGAAGAAGCTTATATCACTGGTGATAAAACATTAATGGTACATATTCATCGACTACGGCAAAAGTTGGAACGTCATCCAGATTCCCCGGAGATTATTGAAACATTGAAGGGGATAGGCTATCGGGTGAAACTATGAAACAGAC
The DNA here is from genome assembly GCF_042790635.1 of Paenibacillus sp. NPDC056722. Lineage (NCBI taxonomy): Bacteria > Bacillati > Bacillota > Bacilli > Caryophanales > Paenibacillaceae > Paenibacillus > Paenibacillus sp. NPDC056722. The sequence goes on from NZ_JBHTYV010000001.1 coordinate 25,477, forward strand.
TAGATCATTATTTCGGCATTTTCTAAAAGGACATTTTTTATTTATCTTTTTTCCTCCAATGGTGCTTATTTTCTTCTCTGCGTTCTTTGGAGTTTCTCCCCATGGAAAAGAGATGAATACGTTAAATCTATTTTACGTTTTATTACTTTTGTTTGGTTTTATTATTATCGCATTTGTTGTAATATCTTGGATTTTCTTCTTGAGACTTCGCAAACGTCTCACCCGCTTACAGGAGGTCATGTCATTTTCAGCTAATCATAACTCATTTCCTATACCCATATCTATTCAAAGTGATCGTATGGATGAAATAGACCAGTTAGGAAGTTCATTTAATTGGATGATTCAGCAGCTTGAAGACAGCCGCAAGCGAGAATATGAAGAGGAATTGTTACGCCATCGACTCATCGCGAATTTATCTCACGACCTACGAACGCCACTTACCATTTTGCGAGGACATATCACCAGATTAAATAAAGAATCAATGAGTCTAGAAGGACAAAATTCATTAGCGGAAATGAATCATACGATTACAAGAGTCGGAGATCTTATGGATGATTTACTTTCCTATACATTGCTTACATCAGGGAAACATCCTTTTGAGCCTACTTCAACAGATATTGGACGTTTAGTAAGAGCATCTGTTGCTGCATGGTATCCTGTATTTGAAGAAAAAGAAATTCAGTTGGATATTGATTTACCGGCAGAGGAGACTTTTTATTGGGAAGCGGATCCTAAATGGATGACACGGGTACTGGATAATTTATTTCAGAATATTGTTCGCCATGCAGCAGAGGGGAAATATGCAAAAATCGTGGTTGATGTAGTAAAAGAGCAGATCATTGTTGCAGACAGAGGTCCAGGTATGGATAACTCCTCCTATGAGCATGGGGCGGGGATTGGTTTATCGATTTCAAATTATATGTTGAAAAAAATGAAGCTGAAAGCTGACTTTACATCAAATGAGGATGGCACACGAGTAGCTATTGCTAGACCTTAAGCTAAAGTTAACCCAGAAGTAAACCGCATGATAACCGAGATGTAACTTTGCTTCTTTATAATTAGAACCATAACAGAAAGGAAGTGTTATGGTTGCTTACAATTAATAACTTAGTCAAACATCGTGGAACTGGGGAAATCTTATCAGGTATCAGCTTTAAAGCTAGACCAGGTAGAGTAACTGGTTTTTTAGGTCCAAATGGGGCAGGTAAAAGCTCTACACTTCGCATCCTGCTTGGATTAGATCGTGCTACCTCAGGAAGTGCACTAATTAATGGGAAGCCATTCGCAGAATTGCAAAATCCTCTAGCAACAGTAGGTGCTGCGCTTGATGGATTTGGAGCTCACCGTATGCGAACAGGACGAGCACACTTGCGTTGGATTGCTCGTGCCGCAGGATTGTCTTACTCACGTGTCGAGGAAGTTCTCGAAATCGTAGGTCTTACTAATGCAGCTGATAAAAGGGTTGGGAAGTATTCTCTTGGCATGGGAAGAAGACTTGGCATGGCGGCTGCACTACTTGGTGATCCGAAAATATTGATTTTAGATGAACCCGTAAATGGGCTCGACCCAGAAGGAATCCGGTGGATTCGGACATTTTTACGTGAACGTGCCCAGTCTGGAAACACGGTGTTACTATCCAGTCATCTCATGGGAGAGCTTGCAGAGACTGTTGATGATGTGGTGATTATTAAGCATGGAACAATCGTCGCAGATGGAACATTGGATGAAGTAATAGGTAACCATTCCACGCTAGAGAAAGCCTTTTTTGCCCTGACAACTGAACATGCAGGTGATGTTGTATGAGAGCTTTCAACGCGGAACTGTCTAAATTGTTCTCCCTGCCGGGCATTTGGCTTGCCTTTCTTATTGGAGCATTTGCCCCAGCGGTCATTACTGCCTTAGACAGTATAGTACAAAAAGAGGAGATTATAGCTGGAGTTAGCACACGGCTATCGGAAGTTGGCTATATCGGACTCGCTCTTGGTGTGCAAGGTGTCATTATTCTTGGTGTGCTTGCTGTCAGCAGTGAGTATTTGACAGAGAGCAGTGAATCTGGTGGAGGAGCGCAGATTACAACAAGTTTAACTGCTGTTGCATCACGACTTCATTTTTTGCTGGCAAAAGCAGGCGCTGTGACAGTGGTCAGCATATTGCTGTGTATTGTTGCTATTATGACAACTGTGTCCACAACGTATCTTATTCTTGGTGAATATGCTCCTGCAATTGAATGGCCTAGACTTATCGGTGCAGTTTGTTACTGGACATTGACTGCTCTTTTAGCACTTGGGATTACTTTGCTAACTAAGAATGGCATCATCCCGCTTGCTGTGCTCATGATCAATTCATCCGTTGTATCATTTAGTGTTCTGCTTTATAAGGTTACAAAGCTGGCGCTTTATTTACCCGATAGGGCTGGCCTTGAAATGTTTATGTTTACGAGCGACACCCCGTTTACAGGCAGTTTATTTGACAGATTTCACACTCCTTTCACAGGCGGTTTAATCATGTTTACCTGGGTCGTCGTTATTTTCATTATTGCAGCTATTGTATTCCATAGGAGGGACGTTGCAGCATGAATGTCTCATCTAGTAGGAAGATAATGCAAATCCTTGGTGCTGAACTGGATAAATTAATTACATTACTATTGATATGGCTCACCCTTATGGGTACATTCATTCTTAATTTAGCTTTAGCTGCAGCTTTTACTTTTGCTGGTCTACAAGGGACAGCTGGAACGAAAAGTGTACTGAATATAGGACTTGCTTCTATGGAATATCTTCAAGCAGGCTTCATTATTCTTGGTATCTTAGCTACTTGTTCGGAGTACACTGGCGGACAGATTCGAACTACTTTAACTACGATACCTTGGCGTGGGCTTCAATTATCCATGAAGCATTTGGCATTGGCAATTATAACTATTCCTGTGGCGTTTATTATTGCTGCATCAGGTGTACTCTATACTTTTATTATGATAAGAGACACAGCAGTAGTGATTGAAATAGACATAATAATAACAACATTAATAGGTGCAACAGGCTATCTAACATTAACCACACTTCTCAGTGCAGCTATAGGTGCTTTATTAAGACGAACCACACCTGCTTTAGTGGTACTACTTGGTTATTATTTCATTGTCGGTCCATTGATGAGAATTTTTCTACCTAGTATTAATAAATATCTAAATTATTTTCCGGATACGGCAGGAAATTATATGTATATGCCGCGTTCCCCGGATAATATAAATGTCCTTACACCAATGCAAGGGACAGGTATTTCAATGTTCTGGACACTTATCTTTATTACACTAGCTATTGTATTTTACTGTAAACGGGATGCCTAAGTTTAGGATTCCTTATTTTACTTGTATGTGTTTTTCAAAAGCCGATTTTCATCCTTACCTTATTGCGTGTAAAGCAAGATGATTGTTGAACTTTCTTATATGTTAGAATATGAAACGGCAAATAAAGAAATATGCTATGCCGATTACGAAAAAAGAAGTCAACCATTTCGTTGGTCGACTTCTTTTTTCTATTACGCGGTCAAAATTTGTGGACCTTCAGCCGTGATGGCGATCGTATGCTCGTATTGGGCAGCGAGCTTGCTGTCCATCGTCCGTGCGGTCCAGCCGTCCGGATCGATTGTCATGAAGTAGCTGCCCTCGGTGATCATGGGCTCAATTGTGAACACCATACCTTCCTTGATACGAATGCCTTTTCCAGGCTTGCCGACATGCATATAAGTCGGCTCCTCGTGCAAGTCGCGGCCGATGCCATGGGCGAGAAGGTCTCGCACGACGCCAAAACCGTGTGATTCCGCATGCCGCTGAATTGCGCTCGTCACGTCGCCGAGTCGATTGCCGGGCTTCGCCTGCTCGATGCCCAGGTCAAGACATTCCTTCGTGACACGCATCAACTTCTCGGCTGTCGGCGAGATCTGCCCGACTGCATAACTCCAGGCCGAATCGCCGAGCCAGCCATCGAGCTCAGCGACCGTGTCGATCGTCACGATATCGCCTTCCTCAAGTGGCTTATTGCTAGGGAAGCCATGTGCGATCACATCGTTGGCGGAGGCACAAGTCGCATATTGATAGCCGTTATAGCCTTTCTGGTATGGCTTTGCTCCGTGCTTCAACATAATGTCCTCGAATATGCGCTCAATCTCGTTGGTGGTAATACCCGGTTTGATTAGCGGGGCGATTGTGCGATGGCATTCAGCCACCACTTGGCATGCCTTGCGGATAGCCTCAATTTCATGCTTGCTTTTTAAAATGATCATGTTCGTATCAGGACTCCTTCGTAATAGCTTGCATAGCGAGTCGTGCAATCCGATCGACGTCCAGGTTGGAATTGCCCGCATAGTAGTGCAGTCCACAGCAACCGACCAGCACGGCAAGCATATGGTCGACGCTGTCGTCTTCGCACTGGGCGATCGATTGGAGTGGAACGTACAGCCGCTCCATAAATTTTCTTTTGGCGTGGTGTCTATCCCTTTCAGGCAAACCTGTATAATGCTCCGCCGCCATTTTGAAGACGAGATATGCGCGGGCGTCGGACTGCCACAGCCGGAGTAGCGCTTTACAATACATCAACATCTGCCCGTCATCCGGGGGACTTCCGCTGATGTTCGCCCAGTTTGCAATAACTTGCTCGCACCGCTCGAAGCTGCTTCCTAACACATCTTCTATTAATAGATGCCGGTTGGGGTAATAATGGTATACTGTGCCGTAACCAAGCCCTGCCTCGCGGGCGACGTCGCGAATATCAAAGCTGCCGCCCGTGCGAAAGTAGGAGAGGGCGGCAACGTCCAGGATCTGTTCTCTGCGCTGTATGCGTATGAGCTCATTTTGTTCTTTAGTACGGGGGCACATAGCCTGTCAACCTCCTTTTATAGACCTGCAAATATGTCGATATAAAAATACTAACGCTTGAGATGGAGAAATGCAAAAAATTTTAAAGGTTTTCGTTAGGGTGTAGCGCACACAAGCTGGCTGCAGCGGAAGAAACTGTGCGGCTGAGCCCTGCCTGCACCTGCGTTTGACCAATACCGCAACTTTGAAATTTTATACTCACTTAACTGGAGAAGTTCCTTGAGAAATACAGAACAAGTCCTAAATTTACTCGATGAATATAGCCAATTGAGCATTTTTCCATCAAAGTAGAGACTTTGTGTCATTTTAGAGACTTCCGAAATGTGGATTTCCGAAATTTCTTCTTGGTTCAGACTTAAATCGTTGTGAAATCAAGAATAGGCTGCTCGTATTATGGCAATATAATAAAAACAGAAAGGAGAGATTCCTTTGAGAAGAACGATAGCCGATTCCATTGTGGAATCCCTTCTGAACGCCGGCGTGAAGCGAATTTATGGCATTATCGGCGATTCACTCAATGCCTTGCTCGATGCAATACGCCGTTCCGGAAAAATAGAATGGATCCATGTCCGCCACGAAGAGGTTGCAGCGTTCGCGGCTGGCGCAGATGCCACGTTCAGTGGGGCAATTGCCGTATGTGCGGGTAGCAGCGGACCAGGTAATTTGCATCTCATTAACGGATTGTACGATTGCCATCGAAACCGGGTGCCAGTACTTGCGATTGCCGCACATATTCCGAGCAGTGAAATCGGCAGCGGCTTTTTTCAAGAGACCCGTCCGGACATGTTGTTTCAGGAATGCAGCTTCTTTTGTGAGGTCGTAACCGGGCCGAAGCAAATCCCTCGAGCAATTACGATGGCGATGCAAACCGCGACGGCAAGATCGGGGGTGTCTGTCTTAGTTCTTCCTGGTGATGTAGCCGCATTCGAATACGATGAAAGCCCGGTTCCGGAACGCGTCATCCATTCCACCCGGCCGATTGTAAGCCCTTCTACGGATGAATTGAAGACGCTTGCTGACTATTTAAACAAAGGCAAGAGGATCACCTTGCTATGCGGTGCCGGCTGTGCAGGAGCTCATGCTTCACTCATGAAGCTGTGCGAGAAGCTGCAATCCCCGATGGTCATAGCGCTGCGAGGAAAAGAATATCTGGAATACGACAACCCCTATTCCGTCGGATTAACCGGCCTAATTGGATATTCTTCCGGATACCATGCCATGATGGAATGTGATGTCTTACTCATGCTGGGTACCGATTTTCCATACCGGCAATTCTATCCGCAAGAAGCGACCATCCTTCAGGTTGATTTGGACTCCTCCCGACTAGGCCGGCGAACGCCGCTCGCATACGGGGTGTGCGGAGACGTGAAGACGACGGTCGAAATGCTGTTACCCTTGTTAAAGGAATCACACTCCCCAGATCATCTGCAGCACTTTGTAGCATATTATGCCAAAGTCCGCGCGGAACTGGACAATCTTGCAAATCCCGGCCGAGCACCTATTCATCCCCAATACCTCATGAAGGTAATCAGCGATCTCGCAGATGAGGATGCCGTTCTGACTTGCGATGTTGGGACGCCGACTGTGTGGGCTGCCCGATACTTGAGCATGAATGGAAAAAGAAGGCTTTTGGGCTCGTTTAGTCACGGGACAATGGCGAACGCCATGCCTCAGGCAATTGGGGCACAGGTTGCACAGCCGGGACGCCAGGTCGTATCGTTGTCAGGGGACGGGGGACTCACCATGCTGCTTGGAGATCTATTGACCCTTCGTCAGCATAAGCTCCCGATCAAGATTGTAGTCTTTAATAATGGTGCGCTTGGATTCGTTGAGTTGGAAATGAAAGCAGCCGGCTTTTTAGAATTCGGAACGGAACTCGACAATCCAAACTTTGCGATGCTAGCTCAAGCCATGGGAATCGAAGGAATACGGGTCGAGGATCCGAATGACTTGGAAAGCGCCGTTCGCCGAGCGTTCGAACATGGCGGTCCAGTAGTGCTGGACGTCGTAGTCAATCGTCAGGAGCTGGCTATGCCGCCAAAGATTAACTTCGAGCAGGCACGCGGATTTACGATGTGGATGCTGAAAGCCGTTTTGAACGGGCAAGGCAACGAAATCATCGAACTGGCGAAAACCAATCTCCTTCGGTAATAAATAGGGGGACTCTTAAAATGCCTGTTGAAGACTAATCTGTCGTATTTAAAAAATGAATTTTAAGCCGTTGATCTTATAAAAGTTCAACGGATATTTGCTTGATTAATTTATCACTTTGATGGGAAATAACAGTGCTACCATATACCATAAGCGAAATTACGCTCGGGCAAGAATTGCTCAATTGGATCATGCATGATGCGTATCACGCAGGACAGGTCGTTCTGATTCGGAAGCAGCTAACGGCACATCATAACTAGGAGGAAAAGGAAAATACTTAGGAATAGCTTAGGAGCCCACTATGAAAAAACCGATTGATATGATCACTCACCCTCCATTCAACCCCATTCACGATAAAGTTTATCAACCATTGGAATTACTTAAACACTTTGACCCGGACAATGCACTGAGTGTAACGGCCACGCCCGATTTTCAGAACTATGTATATTTTCAGCAACAAGGACGTACTACCATCTTGGACCCTTACGCTGCGATGATGGAAGCGTTACATGACGCTTCAGTTGTGCGGGGAATGAATGCATTCCTGGCAGCGGAGGTGCAGACAGGGCGGCGTCCTGTCGGAATTATGGGAGGGACCCGGGAGCCACGTGGCAGCAAGACATATCGCGAGATTGCACGAATTGCTCAGTTGCTTTCTGAATCCGGCTTTATCGTCGCCAGCGGCGGCGGCCCGGGCTGTATGGAGGCAGCCCATCTTGGTGCACTTTACGCTGGACGTTCTGCAGACTCGCTTACTTCCGCCATTGATAGATTGGCAGATGGATCATTTACCGAATTGCCGCAGAACATGGAGAATGTCCTCTTTAAAGAAAAAGAAGGGACGACGTGGGCAATCGATGAAAATATTGCACGTGAACTTCACGCATGGATGCTTCCCGCTTGGAAAATTGCTAAAGAGCTGGAGGGCCAACTCACACCAATCAATTACAGTTTGGCAGTGCCTACTTGGCATTTCGGTCATGAACCTTTTACGCCGCTTACGACCCATGTTGCGAAATATTTTCTTAATAGCATAAGGGAGGATGTCCTCCTGACGCTGGCTTCATGCGGTATCGTTTTTTCCGAAGGGCGGGGAGGCACAATCCAGGAAGTGTTCCAGCGGGCGGAACAAATCTATTACCGCGACAAGAAAAATAACGCTCCGATTACCTCAGTGGTGTTCCTTGACAGCAAATTTTGGACACTGCCAGAAGCCCCAGATGGCAAGGTCCACATGCCAGTAACGGATTTGCTTCAGCAACTCTTCGTTGGTACGAAGAACATGACACTGAGGGAATACAACCGATATGTTCGCTTTGTCGATGATGTTGATGAAGTAGTGAACATCATTATTGAAAATGCGCCGTCTGATGACCAGGTGGTGCAAAAACTCACCAAGATCGGCATCAACTGTATCGACCCTGAGCTCATGGCCTGAAGGGCGAAACACTTGTATTGTAGAAGAAGCTGCTCTCTCCTGATTGGAGGGATCGGCTTTTTTATTACAACGGATCAAGTTTTAGTTCAGAAATACAAGCTATGCAGTATATATAATGAATGACTCACCAATAAGGAGGGAAGAGAGTAAGAGGAACTACCGTGTCAACTGTACGTTAATTTCCTGGATCGATAAAATTTAGAAGAGGTGATTAGTTTGTCACAAGCGAACATTCCGAACATTACACCTACAATTAGTCTCACAATTAACCAGACGGTAGCCTTACTGTTAGGCTCCATAGCACTTGAAGAGCTAGCCCTCGCCCACATCATAAATGCTGAGGCAGAGAAAATCCAATTCGTTCTGGGAACACTGAAGCCTGGTGTCACCCCACATGCTACCTTAGCTGATTTGTTGGCAATTGATAATAGTGTTCGCAAGACGCTACAGGAAGTGGTACGAAAAGAAGTTCTGCTACAGCAGAAGTTGGAAGGGGTCTTACCGCTTGTGCCTGTAGTTTAAAAATAAATTATGAATGAACGTGGTAGGGATACTGATGCGGACTAGTCCCTACCACGTTTTTTATGACTTCATTTTTGGAAAAGCTCATGGATAAAATACCCTGTACATATACATCATTGTACATTAGGAAAACAGGTTTTACTCTTCAAGTCAACAGAAAGGGGTAAAACCTCGCAAGAAGCTATACGCACGGTAAGAATACTGTTAAGGACTATATCGAATAGAGAGGAATGAACAAGATGAGTATGCCTAATGTTCCGGATATCAAGCCGGAGATCGTTCTGAAGAGACCGGAGGTTGTTAATCTTCTCCTCACTTCTATCGCTCTCGAGGAGATCAGCCTGTCACATATTGTGAATGCGGAAGCAGAGAAGCTGCAGAAGGTGATCCAGGAGCATTGCTTCAGTCTGCAAGATGCGCTTGCGATCAATGACAGTGCCGAGCGGACATTAAGGACGGTAATCAAGAATCAGATGCTGCTGCATTTCAAGCTGGAAGATGTAGTGAGGTTGGAGGAACAGCGTGTGTTTATAGAGGAATTCATCGAAGAATAAGGTGTGGGAGCTTTTGCTCGACCGTTCAAGCCGGTTTATGTGTTACTTGGTTTGAAAGTAAAATAAAGTTTTTTCGAATTTTCAGTTCAGTTGATCAAGCCATGCAGCATATAAAAATTAACAGAACGAAGAGGAAGAGCAATACTGCTCACTACAGTATTATCTTCCTGTCGTTAGTAATGAAGTTTCACCAAAAAAATGAATGAGGTGATTAGTTTGTCACAAGCGAACATCCCGAACATTACACCTACGATTAGTCTCACAATTAACCAGACGGTAGCCTTACTGTTAGGCTCCATAGCACTTGAAGAGCTGGCCCTCGCCCACATCATTAATGCTGAGGCAGAGAAGATCCAATTCGTACTGGGAACATTGGGGCCTGGTCTTACCCCGCCAGCTACGTTATCTAATCTGTTGACCATTGATGATAGTGTGCGTAAAACACTACAAGAAGTAGTGCGTAAGGAAATTCTGCTGCTGCAGAAACTGGAAGGCGTCGTGCCGCTTGTGCCAGTAACTACGACGACACCTTAAAAGTCAGAAAAGTGGATTGGAAGAGCGTGATGAGTGCTGATGAGAATCAGACCCGCCACGCTTTTTTTTTTATGATTTTTTTCGGAAAAGCTCATGGATGGAACGACTCGTACATAGATATGATTGTATAATACCCGCCCGGCTTAGTAACCATCATATGCAGATGCAGCCGTTTCGTGCATCCGGCATCATGACGGGAGTGATAGTAGCAGAAAGGGATGAACAAGATGAGTATGCCGAATATTCCGGATATTAAGCCTGAGATTATTTTAACTAGGCCCGAGGTTATCAATCTTCTCCTTACGTCCATTGCTCTGGAGGAGATCAGTCTGTCACACATTGTCAATGCAGAAGCAGAGAAGCTGCAGAAAGTGATTCAAGAGCACTGTTTCAGCCTGCAAGATGCACTTCAGATTAATGACAGTGCCGAACGGACATTAAGGACGGTAATCAAAAATCAGATACTGCTGCATTTCAAGCTGGAAGATGTGGTGAGGCTGGAAGAACAGGTTGTGTGTGTGAAGGAGTGCATGGAAGAATAGGGGTGAAGGAGGAGAAGCATGGAGATCAAAGGAATCACGTCAATCCGCTCTGTTCCTGCAAAGGACGAAGCTGTATCTCATCTGATTGAATCCATTGCATCCGAAGAAAAAGCCCTATCGAGACTGCTGGAGACGAAAGCGGAGCATATCCGTGTCTTCTCCAAGCAAAATCAGGACCAGAAGAGCAGTTCTACAGCAGCAGATACTATTCAATTCAACAAATCGATTACCCAGTTCATGGACTCTGTTGTGATGTCTGAATGGATGCTGCTCAAAAAGCTGGAGACTGTGCTTCAACTGGATCAGGAAAAATGGAAAGGTTATTCTCAGGAAAAAAGCCGTAAAGAACTGAGAAATTTAGAGGATATGCAAGATATATATTGGGAAGACGGGTGTATTTTCGATGATGATTGGAAGTAGCAAGCAACGTGGAGCAGAAGGACAACAAATCGGGTAAGAAAAGGGTGGAGACTGTGAAGAATAAACCCGGGCTGAACGATCATAATTCTCTTAAGCAAATGACAGCCTCCGTCGTTCACATTTGCACTGGAATCATAGATAGAACAAGAGCAGGCACAGATAAAGAATATAGGCAGCTTGAATTTCAGATGATGAACATGTTTCAGACACTCGTTCAGCTTCATATTCAAGCGAAGCGAAAGCAGATTGCCATGGATTATATGGATGCAACCGCTGGATTGAGCGATTACAGGGATGATCAGCTTAGCGGCTCTGCCCTTGAGCATACCCACTTGCCTGAGCTTTACACCTTTATGGAAAAGCTGCAGCAAAAGCCGGTACAGAACTCGTATTGTATGGAGCGTGTGTTCGAGAACCTTGACTATTTGTCCACATGCTACGCTCCTCAACCAGACGTGCATGAACAGCCACAAGCGCAAGTAGAAGCTCTCATTGAAGAGCAGACGGCAGTTCAAGCAAAAGATCAAATAGAGCTTCAGACAGAAGCGCATATCGAAACACAGATCCGGTCTATTCATGAGGAGCCTGGGGATAATCAACAGATAGCGGACAAAGACTCTCCGGACCCTCAAGCGCCTCAAGTGAAGCCGGTATGGGAGCCTTTAGAACCTCTAGAAGAGGAGGGTCTGAAGAATACCCAAGCTAAAGTGTTCAATAATCCGCGCATTGGAGTGAAAGAGAAGGGCAGGAACACAGCTTCTCCCTCTAATCGTGGAAAGCGTTCTCCAGCTGTGCAGCCCCCTGCATTTTTTAGTAAAGCCAGTATAAGCATCGGACAGACTCGTTACGTTCGTTATTTGAAATCTTTCTAACGGAAGGCATGGAAGAATAGGAGATGGAGGAGGATCTAGATGGTGGTCAAAGGAAACGCATCAACCACGCCTGTTCCCCCAATGAACGAAGCCATATCTCATCTGATCGAATCCATTGCATCTGAAGAGAATGCACTCTCCAGTCTCTTGGAGACGGAAGCCGGGCATATCCGCGCTTTCTGCGAAGAGAAACTCGGTGAGAGCGGATCAACGGCAGGAGAAATTATCCAGTTCAACCATTCAGTTATCCAGTTTATGGACTCGTTCATGATGGCTGAATGGATGCTGCTCAAAAAACTTGATACTGCTCTACAATTGGATCAGGGGGATAAGAATGTTGCTTCGGGACTTTACGAGGCACAGAACCGCAAACGCGATAATGTGAATGAAAAACATAAGGGGTACTATGTGGAGTGGGATTATTGGGACCTTAACGACGGTTGGTAGTCTTGAAAAGGGAATGACAAATGTTCTGCATTTTATCATCCTGCCATAGAATCGCGCTTATTAGCTGTATTCGGCAGAGTACCGGAACAGCAGAGAGCTACATGATTTCTCTGAGTCGCAGCGAGCCACCACTACGTATATGTCACAATTGAATCAATTAGTGGAGCAGATAAGAGCGAGCTTATCTATTTATTGGCTTTCAATACGGCTTCGTAGGACTTTGTGCTGTGGCTCGACTAGGGGATGAGATCAGGGTGATCGAACGACGGAAGTTCAGTAGCATGCCATACATACAAGATGCAGATCATGTATATACTGCTCTATAATTGAGCTTCTCCTGTGGGAGGGGCTTTTTGCCTTTTGCCGAGTATCTTGTCACCTAAATTCTTGAACAGCATAGTATAACTGAGAAGAATGAAGGTAATAAGGGAGGGTGACGTTGGTGTCACAAGCGAATATTCCGAATATTACGCCAAGTATTACCGTAACAAGACAAGATGCGTTGAATCTGTTGTTGGCGTCAATTGCGATCGAAGAACTGGGTCTGGGTCACGTTATTAATGCCGAGGCTGAGAAAATCCAATATGCGATAGGTACTTTGCCGGGTCTCAGCGTTCCGGCAACCATCGACGATTTGCTTGCGATTAATAGTAGCGTAAAAAGTACAATGACGGAGCTTATCAAGAAAGAGCTACTGCTGGCTACCAAATTGGATAGCGTTCTTGCAGCACCATCGCTTCTCGGCCCGACAGGGGCAACAGGCCCAACAGGGCCAGCAGGCGGACCCGTTGGGCCTACAGGGCTAACGGGCGCTACGGGCACAACAGGCGCTACGGGTGTAACTGGAGCTACTGGAGCTACCGGAGATACTGGGACTACAGGAGCTACTGGGGCTTCTGGAGTTACTGGTGCTACCGGAGCTACTGGGGCTACCGGAGATACTGGGACTACAGGAGCTACTGGGGCCACCGGACCAACAGGACCAACGGGACCAACGGGAGCTACTGGAGCTACTGGAGCTACCGGAGATACTGGGACTACAGGAGCTACTGGGGCCACCGGACCAACAGGACCAACAGGACCAACAGGACCAACGGGAGCTACCGGAGCTACTGGAGCTAGTGGTGCTACTGGGGCTACTGGGGCTACTGGGGCTACAGGCTTAACAGGCGTTACAGGTCCAACTGGAACTTTCTCTGGTGTCCACGGTTCATTTACAAATGTCACTACCATCGGACCGTTTATCCCTTCCGGTGTCATGACTTCTGGAACTATTATTCCTGTGACTGGTGCAAGTGCAGCACCTATAAACACTCCTGGAGCATTTACATTAAATCTAGATGGTTCCGTTACCGTAAATGTAGCTGGTATTTATGAAGTATCAGCAATGGTCAATCTCGCTGCAGAAAATTCTGGAACTTTTGGAATACAGGTCAATGGGGGAGGGATAGCAGTACCGTTTTTAAATTCTTTTGGTAATACAGGAAACATAAACGGAACAACGCAACTTAATCTAACTAATATTCTTAGTCTAGCAGCAGGAGACCATGTTTCAATTGGTTTAATCTCTAGTAACTTACCGACAGTAACCCTTTCATTTGCACCAAATGGTATAAGTGGTTCTAATGCGTCTTCACTAACATTTGTACAAATAGGGTAATCTTCAATCCATACTGACGCCTGAAGAAGTCGCACTCGTTGTCCAATCGGTTGGCTATGTGGACACGGCTCGAAAATTCACGGTTTACCTCTTTGTATGTCTCTCTCAATAGAGATTTACTGAGAGCCTTTGTGTTTGCTTATTCAAACCTTTTAACGAGTGTGGAAGAGGCCACGAACCATTTCGCCGTGGTGTAGTTCTCATCCTCACTCGTTTTTTCTTTGTTTAATTCAAAGAGTACAACAGCAAGAAAACTACAACAAACATTATCGCCTTGCGTTTACTTTTTTGGTCGTGTATAAGGATTTTTGACCGATGCCAACCCACTCGGAGGAGGCGGGTATCCCGGCAATAACAAGAGCCAGTTCATCGGGTATTATGAATTCGAGCCCGTCAGCCGATTCTCACGAAAATTAACCCTTATTAAGCTCCCTCAATATGATTTAGTTTTCTCATTCAAGCTCATGAATTCGCAGGATTTCACCTTAAGCAAAGTGTCAAATAAGAAGGGAACAGAGGGGGCGTTGGCTTGGAACACCTGTAAGGGCGTGCAAGAATAAAGGTGAGAGTATATCACCCAATTTGTTCCATATCCTGCACGTCTCCATGTAGCCCCTAGCGATTTTCACTCCCAGGTCTCAACGGGTCTAAGCCCTTTCATTCCTTCGTCACATCTGTCTAAGGGGTGGAGGTCGGTTTTTCTAACGGAACGGGTCCGAGCCCTTTTGCTTAATGTCTCCCGATACTCCGTGCTTCTTGTCATCCTGCGAATGCATCAACTGGTGAGATCTGCTGCTTAAGCTGCTTGCGGAAACACTTCCGGTGTCCCTTTGTGGATCAAAGCAGGGCGGCGTATCCTGATCTTTCGGATTACAATTATCGCAGTTAATCACTTGATTTCCGAAATTCGAATAATCTCATAGCTTGAGTTGACCTTCTTCTCTAAATCGATTCTAATTTTTCTTTGGACTTTATTGTCCTTGAGATCCCCTTCTAAAGTAAGACTAGTGCCATTTACTTCACAGACTTGCTTAGGGTAAAACATCCAATCAGTAATACCAAATTTTTTTGATATCGAGTCATTGAAATTTTCAGAAAGAATGGATAACGTGTAGGTTCGTATGTCCTTTACCGGTTTTTCAACTTGATCGTTTGGATCAGCTAAACAAATTTCACCTCCACTCATTGCAAGTATAAATATTGACAGAATCAAAATTATGTTTATTTTGGATTTCATTTTTGACCACCTTTTTAAATGTAATATTTAACGATTTTTAAAAATTATACATAGAAATTTCTCCACAATTATGCGGATTTTTGTATTATGGCTTTAGTCAGTTGAGTGCGTGAAACGAGCGAAACAAAAAACCCGCATAGCGGGTGGGAAGAAGGAGAGTTTGACCCCTAAGACCATTCCAATAGAATTGAGATGTTCAGGCTCAAACGATAGGAATGGTCTTAGATGGCAAACAAGATGAAGCCACCGTAGCAAAATACATTCGTGAAGAAGAGGCACATGACCAAGCATTAGATAAACTGAGTGTAAAAGAGTACGAAGATCCAATTACCAGTTCCAGTATTCTTGTCCATGACAGATAATTAGACGTTCTAACCATTCGGTAAAGGTAAGCGGAATTGGAAATGGCGTCTTCAATATGATCCATTGCGTCTAAAAAGAACAGATATGGTGTTTCTCACTGCTGACATTTTACTGAATCAATACATATTGCTCCAATCCGATGATCTGTCCAAGCAATTGGATAGCAAGTGGACTGAATCTGCTCGTATGTCTTGGATATTAATACTATTTGTTCTAGACTCAATATTTCAGTTCCCCCACCATATTAGGGATGCTGAAATAAAACTGCCCTGTTATGTTTCAGAAGAAATTGCTTATAATCCTCTGGAAAGTGCCAATCATTATCCTGTAAGAACTTATTAACTTCTATCGCACTTACTGGATCTTTCCAGGTGCATTCCAAAGGCCCCCTCACCAAGCCCTGGAATTAGTTCATACAAAATCCCACCCTCGTTACAATGAATAGCTCAGTCACGAGGCTCCACAATGGAATAAAATTAGACATAGTTTCATAATATTCTATGAAGTCATCTCGATAGGTTGAATTAGAAGATCTTTGATTTACTGATAGGTTGGCCGGAGGGTACCCACATAGTAATACCAGACTAATAAGAGGTATATTTAACCCCTTATTTATTAAGGAGCATTGGATCACTGATTACGCGAGATTCGGGTATCGGCGGTGTGCCCAGCTCCTGCAGCTCCGAGCACCTGGTTGCTTCTCGACGAAGCCGGGAAAAGATCAACGCCGGTGACGTAGTCAAGCAAAGCGGGGCGCTGCTTGCACTTATTCGGTCTTTAGAGTAGGAGCGTTTGAAGTCGATCGAACAGAACCCATATGGAGATTGAGGGAAGAGAGCATTGCCGGAATTCCAAATTTGCCGCAGTGACTGCTCTGCAACACTAGAGCTACACGTGAGTTATATAAGTGCATTTTAAAGCTGTCTCAAACCCGTTAAACCGGGCAGTTATTTACAAGCATGGAGTCTATTCGGATTCAGAACGAGGAAATCACCGGGCAGCTCGGACAGCTTGGCAACCAGTTCATCCATACCGGACTCCAGTTTGGATTCCATTTCCTTCCGGTAAAGCGGAACCAAGAAATAAACCTGAACCTGATTGCCATCTTTCGTATGGACTGTGCTGACCTCTTCCGGCAGAGCAAACAGGATCACGCCAGACAGCTCAGTGTTTGGCGCATATGGCTCGTACTCCTCCGTGTTGGGAATGGTATGCCCGTATCCAAGCCACGTCTGATACATATGCGGGAACCGAGCAAGCATCTTCATCAGCCGGATCGGCCAGTAGTTCTCCTCCGCTTCAAAATCCTTTTGCGTAAGCGGCCAGTCCGCCGGCAAAAACATCATCAGCTCCGTGCGTTCAAGATGCTTGTACTCTTCACGGATCTCCTGTGGGAGGGTCATCGGCAGATCACTCATCCCATTGGTGTATAGCACTCGGTATGGCTCGTCAGGTGTTGCTTCCATAATGTTCACATCAATATGTACGATGTCTGAAATCAGTTCATGGAACACGCCGGTTTCCCGGTTTGGAAAGACTTTATTAAAATGCTCGTTTAATTCTTCCATGTATAAAATTCCGGAGGGAGGCGTAAGCTGTCGCTCATCCGGAGCGTCATAGCCGTAAATTGTGGTGCCGTCTTCCGATTTACCTATTTCTTTGCCGCCAAACAGTTTTTTGAAAAAGTTCATGTCTTTGCGCTCCTCTGTAAGGGTTTTGAAATTACGAGCGAAATAAAGAATGCTGCGATTAAATTCCTGATTCTAGGAGGTTTGAAACCCCACTTGAAAGTATAACAAAAGGCATATCCCCGGAGCGATGGGGCTATCGATTCGAATTGCCCGGGATATCCATGCAAAAATGGGATATCTGGAATTGAGCGCCCGTAAATCTCAATTGCACGTGAACGGAGGTCTTTAGGTCCACAACTGCAGGCTTATAACGTGTAAGAGGACAAGAACATAGTCCGAATGGAATCCGCGCCGGGCGAGGATTTTTTGCAATGAATGCTTTTAAGACATAATTCGTATAAAGCTGTAGACTGAGAAAATAATGTATAAGACTGACGATGTTTTATTAAGCTAACGGGTAGGACTTGGGATTAGCAACCTATAAGAAACAACCCAAGTTAAATTCTGCTAAAATTTAGTTGATATAGATATGCCTCATGAACAAAGGAGAACAGAAAATGAGAAGACTCGTTCTATTTCTTCACGCATCGCTTGACGGTTTTGTAGAAGGGCCGAATGGTGAAATGGACATTGGTTGGGTTTCCTACGATGCTGATTTGGAAAAACATTCGAAAGAAATCCTGAGTACTGCCGACACTGTCATTTGGGGACGTGGGACTTATCAGATGATGCACAGTTACTGGCCATCTGTGCCTTTGAACCCATCAGCTTCGCAGCATGAACGGAATCATGCCGAGTGGATCGAAAAGACAGCCAAAATCGTTTTTTCCACGACGCTGGAGAAAGTCGAATGGAATAATTCAAGACTCGTGAAAGAAGATGTTGAGGAAGAGATCAATAACCTCAAACAGCAGCCAGGCAAGGATATAGTCATCCTCGGCAGTCCTAGGTTTGCACACCACCTTATGCAGCTTGATTTAATTGATGAGTATAAAATTACGGTTTCTCCCGTCCTGATCGGTAAGGGATTGCCGTTATTCCAAGGTCTCAAAGAGAAGATCAATCTTAAATTAATCGAAAACAAGACCTTTGATTCTGGAGCCATAGGTCTCGTTTACCAAACGGTAAGAGGATCTGAACAAAGAACTAAATAGGAGAAGGCTTCGTTTCGTACGTAATACAGCAATTACAACATATTCGTCGTGAGGGAGGATAACGTCATTTTTCTAACCTTCTAAATATTTAAAATCCACATCTTAGTGAGCATGAGTAACCTAGTGGGATACCAAAAATAAAAAGGATATGGCCTCTCAATACGACATACTAAAGACAAAGAGACTAACCAAAGACATCAAAGGGATTATAACCTTTACTTTGGTAGGTCTCTATTTGTTTTGACAGTTCGTTGAATGAGATCGAACCGGCGGTGGCGGCGTTTGCTTTGGACACCGAAGCCATTTAGGAATCAAAAAAGGATATGACTTTCTGCAGAAAGGCATAGGAGAAGTAGAAATACATTCTATCCCAAACGGGCTCAGCTTGCATTAGACGGCTGAGCCCCGTCTGAAATAGAACTCTTCTGGGTTGTAACTTTATTTTGAAAGCTGAATGGAACCAATCAATTCATTCAACTCGGACTGTAATTGCAGATGGAGGTTCTCTACGATCGAAAAATCTGTGGCCGCAACATAGTAAGCCTTTATTTTAGAATCGATGGCTTCGGCCTCCGCCAGATGTGAGGTGGCCTCTTTCATTTTTGCCGAGTAGCGTGCTTTGATACCGGCTATTTCGGCAGCATGGGCTTCATCTGTTCCAGGAGCTATTGTCCATGCATACATATCTAGGATCTCATCCCCATCCTGATCTGGAAAGTATTCATGAGGAGCTGTACTGTCGAAGATAGCTGTTCCAAGTCTCGGGAATATCAGCATATCAAGACTGTTCGGATCAAAACCGCAATGAAACACTTGGACTTCAATTCCTTTCGTTTCGGCAGCGGAGGCAAGCTTTTTCAGCAGAGTCGATTTGCCAGATCCCGCCCTTCCTTTGATGAATATCCGTCTTTCCAGCTGAGCGGTTAAGCTTTGAATAAAATCGAAAGCCCCCCTCGGAGTCGCGGCTCCGAAAAACAAGTGACGCGGAGCCGTTGGCGAATCGCTTTCATGATCGGCGTATAATTCTTGAATCAAATCCTGCGCAATCTGATCGGCTTTTAAGAAATCCATGTTTTCGATATAAATTTTTTCCCATTCGTCATGAATCCGCAATGCTGTTGCGAACGTTTCATACGTTTTTGAATAGGTCCTCCCAAGCTCGCCTCTAAGTTCTTCTATCGTTCTGTTGTGTTCCGGTAAAATAAGACTGTTATCAAACGCTTCCCCGAAATGGATATAGATGATTTCACAGGCCCCGATATCAGAAATCCCCTTACAGACTTGCCCGTCGACAATACCAACCTTCAATTCCGTTAAAATAATGCCATCGAGTTCTTCGGGACGGAGAGGGGAGTGGAAGCATTGCACATGCAAGCCTTTATCCAGCAGACTATCCGCCAAACTTTGAATGACCGTCGATTTCCCCGTACCTTGGGGCCCCGTAAGGACGAATATCTTGTTTAGCCCATCAAATGCGGATTTATACAAGAAATGAGCTCCGTGCGCAGTGTTGCCTTGGGCAAAATAGTGAGATGATTTTAATGCCAACTTGAAACACTCCTTTGTGCCTATTCCGATTCGCAAAGATTGCAGAATAAGCATGATTGGGATAAGTGCCTATTCAATTGTATATTCTGCATTTTAAAAAGTGGTGTTCGTCCTCTCCAATTTTTTCTTTTTTTGTTGACGTGACTACAGAAGATTATGACGAACGTAGTATTAAATACTTGAGCCGCTGCCTGCACTTAGTTGGTTTTTAGAGTCGGAGGGTTTCAAGTCGATCGAACAGAACCATTATGGAGCAGGAGGAAAGCGAGCGTCGGCAAATTGAGTTATCTGGAAATACCTTTAACCCTAGTATTACGAACTCTATTTGCTAACTTCTGCTGCTTCCAGGTACCCTCTGAAATATTCGAAGATAATAAAACTGTAGGGGACAAGCCGGGGACCTTACAGATGCAGATCTATGTAGCGGATACGCGTCGCATTTCATTGAGCTTCGCATGCGGTCAGGCGGAGTATATACTCGGAGTCATTGCTATTGTTATTTCCTTTGTCCGCAAACCACGAAAAGATTGAAGCGGCGGAGACAATAATGAAGGAAGCTGAAAGCACCTCAACAAAAGTATAATAAAACAAAATTGAGTATTATTAGATCTGTCTCCTAATATGATTAATCTGCCGATAGGGAATCGATCGTGCGGATCAGCGGATTTCATGTTAGAAATTATTATTTATCTTTAGTAGGTGCCCGCAATGGACCATTGCTCTTATCTCACAATGAGAGTGGAAAAACGGAGTGAAATAGCAGAAAGAGACGGCAGACTCAGGGCTGTCGTTTTTTGTGGTATATTATTCCCTTGAAGGATTAATATGGATAGTATAATATCTATATCTATATCTATATCTATATCTTCCTGAAAGGAGAGCTTTACCCCGAATGAATATACTTTTCAAAAGAGCACTTTGTATGTTTTTGGTTGTATCCATGCTAATTATTCCAGGTCTAACCCAAACTTCCTATGCTTCTGCTGAGGATGTTGTTGTTCCCAAAGCTTTTATCCAAAACGTAAAAACAAATCTTCCTTCTCTTTACAGAAAAGAGTACAAGACTTTATCTAAAAATGAAGCTAAAAATCTAAACGCTTTACTGTCACTGGACCGCAAACAACTCTTGCATGCCCTTGCAGAAGTAGCAGGAGAGTCCCAAACATCTCAAAAGATGGTCGTAGACTTCTTTTCACGTTATTTAATGAAGGACTATGTGTTATTTCTTAATGAACTCGAGCCTTATCCGACAGCAGACAATGCCAAGCGAATCTCGGCATACAAAATGCTGCTCGCGATCACTACGCCCAATCAACAAGCGGTTTTAGAGAAGGAATTGGCTGAGAATAAAAATTTCCGGGTTAGATGGGCAATTTATTATCTTTTTGTTGATAAATACGGAGACTCGGCTGTAAATATGTTTGTTAAGTTTATCCCTACTGAAAAAAATCAAGGCATTCGAACCCAAATGATCAGGTTTGCATTTGAAGCCGGAGACCGGAATCCGGAGCTGCTGCGCATAATCGTACAACCTTATCTTAAAGTAGGGGGGAGTAACGCCAAGAATGTATATATTAATTCACTGATCCTTGTTAACCTCGATCAACATGAATACAGAAAAAAAATATGGTCTAAATACTTGATTTATAATCTGGATGATCCGGCTTCCGCCAAGTTATGGAAAGACCTGGGTTGGCGAGCAGGGGATTTTAAAGAAATATTCAAAGATGATCCTGTTGTTATGCAGCGATTAGAAGAGATGGAACCTACCATTTATTACGAAGATGATTATGTTGATGAATTCCAGAGTTGATTAGCAAGCGTTAATAAATTACGTTCCTCGTATGACTTAAGAAAGGATAGCCGCTCGTAATGGAGTCAGCTATCCTTTTTTGGTATACATCGATGTGGTCAAACTGTATGCGAAAGTGCGTGTGGTTACATTATTCGTACTCGTATCCGAGCTGATTGGCACGTTCCAGTAGGTCCTCAATATGCTCTGTAGATTCCGAAAGCGTATCAGTCAACAGCTCGACACGGGATTCCTTCATTCGGGCGTAGCCAGCGAGAATAACATTGAGATAGTGTGTCAGCGTTTCTTCACGCTTGTATTTGGACATGTGCTCCTGATCTCCTCCAGTCAGGCAGATCCATAGCACTTTCTTTCCTTCAACTTTTCCGAACAAGCCAAGGTTCCATACTTTATCCAAGTACCCCTTAAGCATCGAAGGTACACTATACTGCCATAATGGAAATACAAAGATAAGAGTGTCTGCAGCCAGAATTCGGTCCATTTCCTTGCGGACCTCGGGCGTGTGGGCTTTGTCAGGATTATACCATTCCCGCTCGTCCTCCAATGTATATATGGGATTAAAGCCATCTTGATGTAAATCGAGCAGATCTACCTCATGGTTATTCTTCTTCAAGCCTTCTACAAAACGCTGCATGACCTGATGTGTGAGAGAATCCTGGCGAGGGTGAGTGACAGTAACAAGAGCTTTCATGAGTTAACGACCTTCCTTTGTATCATATTTTCGGCTGCTTCTAGGCAAATCAGTAGTCCATAACCGGTTACAGGTGCTATTATGGATGAAATACAACTTAATGTGAAGAATGCACTTTTAAGTGCAGTAGGTACTTTGAAGTCTATTAGTATATTTTTTATACTGTTAGTGAGATAGGAGTGTTGGTTACTTGAAGAAGTATAACAATGGTATGGATGTCGCACTGGAGATTGTCGGGGGGAAGTGGAAAAGTAGCATTTTATATCATTTGGACAACGGCAAGAAGCGTACCCATGAACTGAGAAAATTAATTCCCGACATCACCCCTAAAATGCTAACACAGCAGCTTCGTGAGCTCGAAAAGGATGGTATTATCCATCGGATTGTACACTATGAGATTCCTCCCAAAGTGGAATATGAAATAAGCGAATATGGTTTGAGTCTAAAAACAGTACTGGAAAGCTTTTGCTCATGGGGTGAGAGTCACATGGAGAAAATTAATGGAGACCGTTCAGTTTTCTTAGAGAAGTAATAGACATCCATCCAGGATCTCGTCACTCATACAGGAAATCATAAAGGAAGCATGTATGATACCTTCGGCGATAAAAAGTCACTGGCTGCTTTATCATCAATACTGCAGTTGAGCTGGCCAAGCACGATGCGGAGTCTAAAGAGTGGGTTCTAACGGAATGGGCTCGGTTAGAACTTCTATTGTATGATCTTATTGTAGCCGGACAACAATCGGGCGAGCTCTCCAAAACGCTAAACGCAGAGTGGTTATCACAATATTTTAATAAAGCCTTGGTCGGAATTCGTGTGATGGTGAAGTCGATAACGGACAGAGACAAATTTAGATTGATGTTAAGAAAAGGAGCTCATACGGGCAGTAAAGCTGCCTATTTTTATTATAATTTTGGAACGTTCGTTCAAAAAAGTGAATCCTCAAGGCTGCTGATGGACAAGAACTTGATCTTATTGCCGATTTGATGAACATCTCTTACGGTAGCTGGTAATTCAGGTTGCGCATTGCTTTTCTTACTCTTATAATTAACATATGATCAATCATTCATATATAATATGTAGGAGTGATATGTATGAAAACCCATTTTGAAAAGGGCTGTCGAATGCAGGGACTGGAAGTTATTTGCTGCACTACATGTAAAACAAAAATTCATTCGGTGACTATATGAACAACCGCTGGAACAGAATTATCTATAAGCTTTGGGCTCCTTTGTATGATCGGCTTTTCAATTCAGGTGCTTTTGCCAAGGCGCGGGTAACGGTACTATCCGGACTTGATTTAAGACCAGATCAGCGTGTATTGCTGGTTGGAGCCGGAACAGGTGCGGATTTACCTTTGATCACAGGTTTCGGCCTATCGATCACTGCCATCGATCTTTCTCCGGAAATGCTGGCTGAAGCCCGCTCCAAAGTCATGGAAGACGAAAGGATCACATTTTTAGAAATGGACGCGCAAAATCTTGATTTTGAGGACGAATCCTTCGATGTTGTAATTGCAAACCTGATCTTATCGGTAGTACCGGATTCGGAACGGTGCATGCAAGAAATCGTTCGGGTAACAGGGGAGGGGGGGAAAATCGTTATTTTTGATAAATTCGCAGCAAATGGCCGTTTATCTCCGATTATGAAAGCACTCCGTCCATTGACATCAGTTCTCGGAACGGATATTGGCCGGGATTTTGACCTTTTGTATCTTCCCCATCAGGAGCGCGTGCACATTACCGAGGATCGACCACTGCTGATGCGCGGGATGTATCGTAAAATTGTACTCAGGAAAGCAAAAGGCAGTCTTACGCCTTGAATTGTGGAAAGAGCCATTTCAAAGATGAATTCTTACTTTCTGGAAATTTCAATA
This sequence comes from Paenibacillus sp. NPDC056722, assembly GCF_042790635.1. Classification (NCBI taxonomy): domain Bacteria; kingdom Bacillati; phylum Bacillota; class Bacilli; order Caryophanales; family Paenibacillaceae; genus Paenibacillus; species Paenibacillus sp. NPDC056722. Next base: position 49,797 of record NZ_JBHTYV010000001.1, read on the forward strand.
ACTCGATATCAAATAAAATTGGAAGAAAGTCAACTCTAGCTATGAGGTTATTCGAATTTCGGAAATTAAGTGATGCTATAAAATAAGATTGCTCAAAGTGATTGCGGAAATACCTTAAATAAAAAAGCCGATTTGCTCTAAGTTAAAGAGAATCGGCTTTTATTAATTTAGATATTAATTTTCTTAGCTTTCATCTATGAGCATTTTGCATAAGCTCCTCATGTCTAGTACGTACTCTTTTATACTTTAATCTCTTTGAACAATACGATAGTCTATACTAATATCACCACCATTCGGCGTTGGTACAGCTTTAAATTTATATTCGCTACTTAAGGAACCCACTGGAGCACTAATGTGGCCACTCTTACCTGGTGCGAGAGTTCTTTTCTGATCTCCATTAATTGTGATTCTCACGCTTACATCCCCAGTATTTTTAATCCAGAAGTTTACTTTTGCCCCGTTACTCTTTTTTAATGGGTATGTAGCCTGAAATTCAGTTCCTGAAGAACTACCACTTTTAGCTGCATAATCTTTCGATGAACTTTCAGTCGACTCCGCAAAGACAGGTATAATACTAGTTCCAGCAATTAGGAAAACTACCAGAGCAGATGATACTACTCCTTTGAAAACGGACTTAAGATTCACGATCAAGCACCCCTTATTATATTTATTAGAAACAAAATCCTCTTCTATAATATTTTTGTATTCATCATATTATATATATTAGATTTAATGATATAGTAAAAAAATACCTGAGTCCAAAAGAATATCTGATCGATCAGTTGCTCAACAATCAGAAGGAGATTCCTTTTTATCATTTATCAATGGATGATTTTTTTAAAAATTACAATGATTTTATTAATAATAAATTTCCAGATGAACCTCCAAAGGAAATAGATCATCAAGTTGTCTCACAAATAGTTGATGATTCCATATTCTCAGTGTTCCATTCGACAATTAAATTGTTATTAGAATTTGGTTTTAATGTAATAGTAGATACCATAATCGACAATGACGAAAGGTTTAATGAGTTTGTTGATCAATTTTTCGATCAGCCTACGTTATTTATAGGTGTAATATGCTCGAAAGAAGAACTCATAGAAGAGAGCAAACAAGAGGAGATAGACGGATTGGACTAGCAGCTTCACAGTTTAGCAAAGTATATTGCTTTGATGAATATGACCTCGAAGTAAATACGGAAGAGATGAATCCAACAGAATGTGCCGAAAAGATATTAAGTTTGATAAAGTCCAATAAGGAATATACTGTATTTAAGAAGTTACGTAAAAAAAACAACCCAAGTTGAATTCTGCTAAAATGTAGTTAATGTAGACATGCCTCATGAACAAAGGAGAACTGAAAATGAGAAAACTCGTTCTATTTCTTCACGCATCGCTTGATGGTTTTGTAGAAGGGCCGAATGGTGAAATGGACATTGGTTGGGTTTCCTACGATGCTGATTTGGAAAAGCATTCGAAAGAAATTCTGAGTACTGCCGACACTGTCATTTGGGGACGTGGGACTTATCAGATGATGCACAGTTACTGGCCATCTGTGCCTTCGAACCCATCAGCTTCGCAGCATGAACGGAATCATGCCGAGTGGATCGAAAAGACGGCCAAAATCGTTTTTTCCACGACGCTGGAGAAAGTCGAATGGAATAATTCCAGACTCGTGAAAGAAGCTGTCGAGGAAGAGATCAATAACCTCAAACAGCAGCCAGGCAAGGATATAATCATCCTCGGCAGTCCTAGGTTTGCACACCACCTTATGCAGCTTGATTTAATTGATGAGTATAAAATTACGGTTTCTCCCGTCCTGATCGGTAAGGGATTGCCGTTATTCCAAGGTCTCAAGGAGAAGATCAATCTTAAGCTAATCGAAAACAAGACCTTTGATTCTGGAGCCATAGGTCTCGTTTACCAGACGGTAAGATAACCTTGTTACTTAAGGTGATTACGCTTACGGGGAATGTTAGTGGAACGACAACAGCGGCAGTCTAAGACTTTGTTTTCATCAAACAAAATGAACCGCTAAACACATATCTGGCAACATCCTATTATAGGATCTGAACAAAAACTAAATAGGAGAAGACTTCGTTTCGCACATAATACAGCAATTACAACATATTCGTCGGAAGGGAGGATAACGTCATTTTTCTAATGTTGTTTTTGCTAGACATGCACTCTGGCGGGAATGGTCGTTGAATCAACCAGTGACACTTAATCTACTACTTTACTTTCTTAGTTCAATGGTGGCTGAAGAGGGGGTTTACTGCTTCAATTTTTTAGGTTGCGATTATTTAGCACATGGATGGATTCGAATGTGACGCTGCAGCGTCGCCGGTGCAGGTAGAAATTTCCACTAGGATGCGCTTTGCAGATGGAGTGCTAGCGTCCGAACCAAGCCATCGGTTGACTTGTTATCATTACTGAACGTATCCAGCAAAAAGCAGGCAGCATTTAAAATGGGTCTGCTTTTTTTGAAGGTATTGAAATATTTGAAGTTATTGAGTTAAGGCATATGTTGCAAAACCGAGAGCCACGAAACTAATGAGCATGACTAACATAAAACCCAATTCGGTAAGAGTAACAAAACAAAATGTCTGGTCATTGGATTAGGCTTTTTTGTCGTATATCAATAGGAAAAGGGGACGTGAAGGCTGCGATAGTTGGTCAACTTGCATTACTTTACAGGCAGGTTGAAGCTCGTAAATGTGGACGTTAATGCCATTTTCAAAACACCTCTTCGTCAAATTTGTTTGTGTTCATTTATGCCTTCGTTTATATAGACGACAGCCGATCCGGGAAATCATCGGTCTCATGGATTCGGAAGCATAAATTTTGAAAAATAATTTGGTATTGAGTTCGGATACCAGTCATTCCCGTAAGGTTGCTTATTCTTATTGTGCAGGGATAAAGATTGAACCTCTCTAAAAAGGAATTCTCTTAATATATGACAATTAAAGAATGGGTATCGAGTGACGGAATGAGGAACGGTATGCAAACTAATGATAAAACTGAAGTGCAAAAAAAAAGCATGATCACATAGGGCATATCCATCCAAAGAGGCGTTAATGTGAAAGGTGGGAAGTGGAAGTGAATTATACAATGACGTGTCAATAAATCAAAAAAACCGCATCCAGCAGTGCTTTCAATAAAATATGTTCTTGTCCCGAGCAAAGGACTAGTATTGCAGAGGTTGTAACGTGTGATTGTCTTTTGTCGTTGTGCTCATTAACAGTTTACCGGGCGGCAGCAGGGTTGGGGAACCCTGATCTGTACGTCGCTGGAAGGGGAGTAGGGGGACAACTGGGGAAGGGGCTATCGCCCAAGCCAACGCCAGCATGCTGACATATACATAAAAAGAAGCACTCATATAAAAATGCAGATACGAATGTACACTCAGAAAGAGGATGAAGCATATGGCGGAGATTCCCAACTTTCCCCAAAGGCTTATGGATGAGCATGCCCGATGGCATATGAGCCATATGAATCGGGACGTGCGTCCGGGCGATGGCATTTCGTTCCTTCGGTTTCATCGAAGTTTTTTGAGAAAAGCCCTGCGATGGTATAAGGCCCAAGGGCTCAATCTCCAAAGAGTGACGCCATGGTCCCGGATCCCATCGGCTGTCAAAGCCAGCCCCGGCTGGGACAGCCAGCTGCAGGAAGCCGAGGACCGTATCGTGGAGCGTATGGGCTCGTTCAAGTCCTCGGATGAACTGGGCCGGTTCCTGCTGACGTCCTCGCTCCACGACTCCATTCATGTCCTCGGCTCGGAGGTTTACGGAGACCCAGATTTCGGAGTCATCCATAGATCCCCTCGAAGCACCCTGTTCTATCGCTGGCATGGCCTGATCGAACGATGGTGGAGGAAGTACCAGCAGTTGAACAAGAGCAAAAAGACACAGACCAAGAAGACACAGACCAAGAAGACACAGACCAAGAAGACACAGACCAAGAAGACACAGACCAAGAAGACACAGACCAAGAAGACCGCTCGGTGAGCGGTCTTCTTGGTCTGTTTAGCGGGCAGTGCGCATTGTCACTAAGAAGGTCGGGCCGGACGGGAGCGTGATAGACATGAATACTTTATTATCGTTGGGAAATCTCGTCCGAACATCGATCGAGTCTTTAAGCTCCCTCGGGAAACGAAAGTTGAATGTACACCGCTGCAGTCGGTCATGTGATCATCCAGTGAAGTACACCAAAACACAATAAACAAGGAGCAAGATCCACGGAGATCTTGCTCCTTGATCTACATTTAGGGAAGAAAAATGAATCTTGGCTGCGACGAAGACTCAAATGTGGGATAAACTTCATAAGAAGAAAAACAACTTAGTATTTAAGTGAGGAGAACAACTCATAAACAAACCAATATAATGTGGCTCATCATTGTTGGTGGACAGATATCGGTGGACAAGAACATAGTCCCATTGACGGTTTGATAATTATCTAAATATGACTTTAATATGACAACAAAATCGCTATGCGGTGAATTCAACAATAACAGGTTATTGTTTTGAGCAAGATTTACTTAATAAAGAAACGGTTCATCGGCAGGTTATGGACGTGGCAACCAGAACCTTGGAAAAGTTAAGAGAAATGGATTCCTCTCTCGCAATGGAATTAGCTCCTCAATTTAAGTCCGAACCGAAATGGGAAGGCTTTTTAAGCTTTCTTTAACCAGAGATGATCAAATCCCAATTAACAAACGAGGGAGCGGTGTACGTCGGCTTGTTCTTTTGAACTTCTTTCGAGCTGAAGTCGAACGTAAGCAAGCGGCTGCAGGCGCTTCAGGGGTAATTTATGCTATTGAAGAACCCGAAACAGCCCAGCATCCAAATAATCAAAAAATGCTAATAGAGGCCCTTTTAGAACTTTCACAAACTGAAAACTGCCAAGTGATGATTATCACTCATGTACCGGGGCTTGCAGGACTCCTTGATGTTAAAAATCTTAGATTCATTGAGAAGGATGCCGCAGGTAATAGACGAATTACCCATCATGATGATGCGGTATATCAAAGGATTGCCGATCAGTTAGGCGTCATTCCAGACCAACGGGTTAAAGTGTTTGTGTAGAAGGGCCACATGATATTCGGTTTTTGAAGCATGGGTATTCCAGAAGTCCATATTTACGACCGGGATGAAGGTGCACTGCCAAAATACATAAATGAAGTGAATATGGTTAATAGCAGACACAACGGTTCGATCGCTTTTTACACCAGCAAAAGGGAAATGGAGAACTACCTGATTGTCATCCATATATATCTATGAAATCTTTTACTATGGATGACAATCAGATATTTATAGGTGATTTTTATTATTCAACTCAATTTAACTAAGAACTGTATAATAATAGTGTAAATACATTCCAAACTGTTGGTCGACATTTACGAAAGAAAGTACTATGGAATCATTCTAATTGCATAAACAATTTTGGTAGTACTAAAAAATGATGTGGAAGACTTTCCTTATATTTGTCCATACGCTTATGCTTATGTTAACTGGCGTAAAACACTTTTAAAGACTGAACGTTTTTATCGTTCCAATATTCGAAGCAATGATGTAGCCCGAAGTGGAGGACGATTTGGATATGAGCTGCTTACTAATACAATAACTGATGACATCAAATTGTTATTGGAAGAATATGTTCTTATAAGTAAGGGGAAACGGGTAAATAAAGATACATTGGAGTGGATTCAAGAACAATGGTCATATTATATAAAGAAGCAATGATTATTGAAAACAGCTCCAATTGAGTTGTTTTTTTATGCCCAGAATAGGGGCTTTGTCGACAATGGGACCATGTTCTTTTCCACCGACAAAACAATTTTTAAGTCAATGGGAGGACTAATTCTTACTCACACACATATGTACAAAATACGGGTTTTGTGAATATGTACTATAGAAACCATGTTGCAAGCCGAGTTATTAATCTATATTGTCCGTTGATAAGAAAATTAAACTTATTGCATCAAGACTATTCTATTCATCAGACTTCTCATCTTTTCATTAGTTTAATTAATGCTGGTTTCCAAAGGCTGCTGAGTATTTCCGGATCAACTTCTCAATGGATCTCGTCGTTAAACGCCGGCTATTACTTTACGGTATACAAAAAAAGCTAATGCTCTGATTTTTCGTTATGAATCTGCTGTCCAGATCCCAGCAAGCTTTCCAGATTCAATAAAGCTTGCTGACTAAATTATACATATTATTCCTTGTTTTCTTTATGCAGTACGTACACTTGCCCTTGTTCATATCCAAATTCTCAATATTAATACCCTATACTTTGGGTAACTGCAATCCGGATCCAAGGATGGAAGTAATTAAGCAAATCCGTATGTGACAGTTTAGATTTGTGACGATCTTCCCCTTCCACAATCTTCAGACAAAAAAAGGCGAATCCCCCGTAATGTAAACGCTTAATTAAGTTATTATTTAGAGTATTAATCCTCCTTGAGTAAACCATATTGATGAAATTTAGCTCCAAAGTCAGTAAGTCTGATTCTACTTCTGCAGAATCTATCGATCCCTCAGAATAGATTGCTACATCTCTCCTAGCTAGAATACCTTGTGCTCTTAACTTTTGGAAAATGTTAATCCCCACTCCTTCTTCTCTTTCAAATTTGAAGACTCACTCTAGTAAAACAAACGCCGCGAAGGTGTTGCCTGCGAAAGCAGACATACCGCCCACGGCGTTTTGTTTTGATCAGTGCACTTGTTTCGAGACAGCCGCATCCTGGGCGTTGAGTTGGGCGATCAGTTTGTCGCCTTCGACGTCCAGGTTCGGCAGGATGCGGTCCAACCATTTAGGCAGCGCCCAGGCCTTGTCTCCGAAGAGTGCCATGACCGCGGGGACAAGTGCCATCCGCACCAGGAACGCATCGATCAGGATGCCGATGGCCAGCGCGAAACCGATTTGTTTGATCATAATGTCATGTGTGAAAATAAACCCGGCGAAAACGGATACCATGATGATGGCGGCAGCCACGACGACACGGCTGGCTTGGCCATAGCCGTGGATCACGCTTTTCACGCCCCGATGCCCATGGACGTGCGCCTCGCGCATGGATGAGACGAGGAATACCTGGTAGTCCATCGCCAGACCGTACAAGATCCCGGTTGCCATGATAGGCATGAAGCTCATGATCGGTCCACCGGTGTCGAACCCGAACAGATCGCTTAACCAGCCCCATTGAAACACGGCGGTGGAAATGCCGAACGTCGCCAGAATGCTGAGCAGGAAGCCTACTGTCGCTTTGATCGGCACAAGAATCGAACGGAAAACGAGTAGCAGAATGATAAGCGATAGGATGACAATGATTACGATATAGATCGGGAACACTTCTGCCAGCTTGGAGGACATGTCGATGTTGATCGCCGTGAACCCCGTCACTCCGAGGGTCACACCGTAGGTTTCCGCAATGCTCGAATCGGCGGCGCGCAAATCCTGCACGAGATCCCGGGTCGCCGTGTCCGTCGGGCCTGTCTTCGGAATGAGGCTCAGAATGGCAATGTTACCTTCCTGGTTCAAACCGAGCGGCGAGACGACTGACACATCCTGCACCTGCTGAATATCCTGAACGAGACCACCCAACATTTTCGGGGAAATGGTACCCGTAGGATCTTTCGGTTCCGCGACAATCAGCAGCGGCCCGTTGAAGCCTTCTCCGAAGCCCTTAGATATCGCGTCATAGCTTTGGCGTTGAGGCGTATCCAGATTCGCGGTCGATCCGTTGGGCATGCCCATTTTCATTTCGGTGGCCGGAATCGCCGCAAAACCGAGAATGGCAATCACGCCCAAGATAACCAGCCAGCGGTATTTGACGACGCCTTTGACATAGCGGTCCGCGACGCCGTGCTTGTTGGTTGGCTTGGAAGGGGTTTTCTCGCGCGCTTTGCGGGAGCAGATGCGTTCCCCCATCAGACCTAGCAGCGCCGGCAGTAGCGTGAGCGCGATAAGCACATTGAGGAACACGGTCACCGAAGCGACGAGTGCCATCAGGCTCAGGAACGAAATTTCGATAACGAGTAAGCCGCAGAGAGCGATGATAACCGTCAACCCGGCGAAAAATACCGCGCTTCCGGCGGTGCCGACCGCTCGGGCAGCTGCTTCGCGAGCCGAAAGTCCCTCATCCAGAATAAGGCGGCGCTGGCGGTTGACAATAAAGAGCGCATAGTCGATGCCGACGGCCAGACCGATCATCAGCGCCAATACCGGCGTAATTGAGCTCATGGTGACGAAGCTTGAGATTGCGAAGGCGCCTCCGACCCCGATCGCCACGCCGAACAGCGCGACTACCAGAGGCAGACCGGCTGCAACGATGGAGCCCAGCGTAACGATGAGTACAATGGCGGCTATGACTAAGCCGTAGATTTCGTTCGTGCCGACCGGGATGTCTACGACATTCAGTGAGTCGCTCGGCAGCACGGCTATGCCGGGATCTTTCTCGACTTCCTTGACCGCTTCGACGACCGAATCCGTGACACCTTTCGGCAAGGAGGTTTGCATGACGGTAAACTGGAATTGAAACAGGGCGACGCTGCCGTCGGTGGCGATCAGTACGCCGGGCACCGGCACGCCGTCGATCATCAGCGGCATGTAAGGAGGCATTTCAGCGGGCGCCAATGCCACTGATGCTCGCGTGTCCTCGCCGCCTTGCGTGGCTTCTCCGCTTTGAGCACCTTCAGTTTGTGTCGCTGCTTGAACGCCCTGGCCTTGGGCGGCAGCGGCGGCTAGCTCGGCGGGGTTTATCACATATTCCAGCCCATAGACTTTGTTGATCGCTTTGGTGATTTCCGCCAGGCGCTCAGGCGTATCGAGACGCTCACCTTCTGCAGCGGCGAATACGACGCTCGCTTGGCCGCCCGCCGCTTCCGGGAGCTCCTGAACCAGCTTGTCCAGAACCTTTTGAGATTCGGTGCCCTCCAGCTTCATATCCGAGCTGACGTTAAGTCCGTTGACGCCGATCATCGCCACGACGATGCCCAGAATCAGAATCCAGCTCGCAATGAAGGCCCAGGGCTTCCCGTAGGCGGCTTTACCTATTTTGTAGAGAAACGTTGACATAACAGTATGGCACTCCTTTTTTATCTGAGATCAGAAGCCGTTGCGCAAATAGCCGAAGGTAATGTCCAAATATTCGCTGAAGGTAGCCGCGTCGGGCGTTTCCTCGGGGGAGTCGCCAGGCAACAGGATCTGGAGACTTCCGTCGATAACGGGGAGGATCGCTCCGTATACCGCGCCTATGAGCAAGTGGCTGTATCCTTCCGAATAACGTCCTTGAAAATGACAGCTGATCGTCTCGCGGGCCGCCGTTAGCAGCCGGCGGAAGGTGCTGAGAATATACGGCTCTAACGTGGGATATCGTATGGATAACGACATCAGGTCGCGCATTCTACGGAACAGCTCTGCGGTGAACTGCGCCTTCAGCCAGTGGTGCAGCACATCCAGTGGTGTGGCGCTCTCAGGCAATTCCGTCATTATTTCTTCCGCGCCGGCCATATCGTCAGAAGGGAAAGCAGCCGACGCGACGGCTTCCTCCTTGCACGTAAAGTGATTGGCGAACGTCCTGCGAGAATAACCGGCGCGCTGGGCCACTTCGTCCACGACAAAGCCGTCCAAGCCGCGTTCGAGCGCCAGCTGAAATGCCGCCTCCGATAAGGCGTGGGCTGTGGCTTCCTTTTTGATATAGCGCAAACTATGCTTATCCATTGATTTTTACACCTCTCTCTCATTGGGATGACAATAACTTAACACATTATTGCCCATAGTGCAATTATACTCAAAGAGCATTAATGCTCAATGTGCAGTTTTCGTATGACCCGGCCAACACTGCGTCCACAACGATCTCAGGGTCATAGAGCGAAGCTGACTTCTTCAATCTCTGGGGCATGTCTTGCACACTTTCATGGATTATCACCTCGTATTCGTTTTATAAATCACGACAAAAAGACACGTACCCTAACGGACGTGTCTTTTGATGACCCGGGAATGCATCGCACGCATGCAGAAGATCGTGGCCTTGCGTCCCAGTCTTTCGATCCAGTTTGCCATTTCCTAATAATTAAAACGACAGTTTTGTCAGATCAATTCCTTGAGGGAAAGTTTGTTCAAAGTAATCTTTTCTTTCATATAAATCATACCAAGCTTCTGCAATGACATCTGGATCACCTTCTGTACCTGGCTGAATCAATGTGCCAATGGAGAGATGTCCGACAAATATGCCTTTTTCCTTTAATTCATTGTGAAGATTTGTTGCATAGTTGCGAAGACCTGACATGGTAATTCCTACATTGCCGGTAAATGGCATAGGGAACATCGCGGATAAACCTGTTGTAAAGAGAATCGCTCCTGAACCACTATTGATCATGTCTGGCAATACTTCGTTGACAGAAAGAATGACTGGCAGTAAATGACTACTTACTTGTTCCATTACATCTTCAGGTTTTGTTTGTAATACATGCCTAAATATTTCAGGTCCTGCATATGGGCTAAACTCCAGCACATCGATATGACCAAAATCTTGTTTAATAGCTTGTAGCACTTTTTTCAGAGCGATCAAATCCGCGATATCCGCAACATAAGACTTCACTTCAATATTTTTCTTGTTAAGCTCATTTATGATAAGGGCTAATTTCTCAGGATTGCGCGCAACTGCAGCTACCTTGAAGCCATTCTCCCCGAATTTTTTAGCAAGGGACAATCCTAACCCTGGACCCGCACCAATTATTGCAATAGTTTTCATCATGCTTTAACTCCTTTCAGTAATTGAACTGTTTGGTTATAAAGCGTTTGAGCATTTTCTTTATCAAAAGTTTTCATCGCTAGACTTACTTCTTTCCACACTTTATAAGCAGATAAAGAAGCTGTAGGCGGATTTTCAAGCAAATCAATAATCGGAAGAACCGCTTCTTCTACCGGTCTGCCTACTGTTTTATAAAGGAGCTTCGTAATACTCCTTAACACTGGATTTTCAATGGCATCAAAAGTGCCAGCGGTTTGGACAGCCCAAGGGTTAAAGAGAATATATTTTACCTTTCCAATAGTATCATTTTGGGCAAAGGCTACACCTAGTAAGTCGTTTAATCGGCTGCCGTGATATTTCGTTTTTCCACCGTTGTAGTTCCTCTTGTATTGGATATCATCCAGGTTAACTGTTCCGTTCATTCCTGGAGCACACACATTAAGGATCACAGGGTTAAGAGAATTTTCCAAAACATCTTTTAAGCCATAACTAAGAACAAATCTGCTCAAATAAGATAGACCAAAGCTAAACTCAAAGCCCTCTTGGGTTTCAGAATATTCTTTTCTGGTCTTGTGACTGGTTGCACATAAAACAATCTTATCCAATGAATTGAACCTGCTTTTTATTTCCTCAATAATGCGCTTATTTTCTTTGACCAAACTCAAATTTGCTTGAAGAAAGAAAGCCCTCTCCTTTGCTCCTGACTGTCTAGCCTCTCTTAAGAAGAGTTCCCCTTTAGCAGATGAACTGCCGACCACTATTACACGGTCACCCTTCTTTAAGAAGTGTGTAGCAACTCCTTTTCCGATACCATCCGTTCCGCCTGTTATAAGTATTGTTTGCATCCTCTATTCTCCTCATTCGTTACAGTTTATTTAAAAGCGACTATCGCAACAAATATCGCCAAAGACTAATTACGCATTTTTCTGTGACCAAGAAACAGAAGTAAACACAACACGAGAAGCACCTAGGGCATAACGATAACGTCAAATCCTTGATGGGCTCTAATATGCGTTAAAATGGCCCCAGTCATGACCACGACCAACACTGAACTGAATACAGGGACGAGCTTTTTCTTCCAAAACCCTAAAAGTAATCCTACTACTGCGAGAATTTCTATTGCCCCTACCGCATACATGAACCCTGTCCCAACTCAATTGTATATTCCCTCCTTTTATGATATGTTAAAGCAACAGTGTTACTTTAATAAACATACACCGAATGACTAAACAGAACAACCAACAATAAAGCTGAAATGTTGCTATAACATCAGAAATGAAAAAATGTCAGCATAGGGGTGAAGAACTTGGGAACAAAAGTGAGGAATATACGAACAACTCAAACGAAGCAGTCTTTGATTAGTGCGTTTGTTAATCTGGTGAATGAGAAGGATTTTGAAAAAATAACAATAGCCGATTTGACAAAAGGAGCGCATGTAAATCGAGCTACATTTTATGCCCATTTCAATGATAAGTACGAATTATTGGATTACATCGTAAATGAATCTGCTGCGGCTGTTATTGAAAAACACACATCAGAAAATATGAAATTCGATAAAGAATACATTCATCAGCTCGTTCTAGCTGTGTGTGATTATCATCAACCACCAAATTTTCAATGTCGCAGCAGTTATTTTAGTTTAATTCCGCAATTGAAAGATAAAATGTTAATAGAGTTGAAAAAAAAATTATCAAAAAGTTTAGATTTAACATACGCAGATATAGAGAAGAGTTTTTATGTACCGATATATGCCAACATTATCCTTGAGGCTGGTTACTTATGGGCTACTGGGCAAGTTGAATTTGACAAAGAAGAAGTAGCCAAGAAAACCTCATTAATAATACTAGGAGAATAATCTTCCGGAAAATAAGTTTTCAACGAGGAGCGTTAGTTCTAGATCTCTTCTACCAGAAAAACTTTAGTCCGAGGTGATTTAATACTTACTTCTACGGCTCTTCACTGGTTGGTTGTGCCTAACTTGACTAGGCGCACATATGTAAAAAAAGCGGTTGATTTTATCAGTCAACCGCTTAAGATACCTTGGTAAAACCATCCCCTTTTTTAATTGAGATCTATCTTCAATTACCCTCTAGTATTCCATTCACCATGAAACCAGGCATTAGATAGGCCGGGCAACTAAACTGTGAAAATTCAATTATAGTTTTCAACCGCTATCCGATGTACCGGCATATCCTCTCTGGTTATAAATTTCAGACGATTTCATAATGATGTTTTCCCGTATCCTATCCCCTTTTTTCATGAGATTCTCCGTATGAACCTTATTCGAATCATTTATTATAAACAAATTATGCAATTCTGGGGCTTGCCATTCACTAGAATCATGCTACAATAAATGATACCATTCGGTCTCTTTTATTTCACCGGTGTGGAATAAAAATATAACTTATAGGGGGACTGCTATGAAAGAAAGCTTCCGATCCAGAAACTTTCGGCTACACGGAAGATGCTAGATAAATAATCACAAGATAGAGAGAAGGAAAATTCTATGAAGGATGCACTCCACAACACGATGATGGAGGAAAACGAAGTGCCCCTTCTTCCCCGTGAAGGCGTCATTATTACGTTGCTATGCATTACCATTGTGTTGGTCACGATGAATACGGCCATGTTTAATTTAGCTTTAAACGATTTAAGTCATTATTTTAACCTGCCGTCGTCCATCGTCTCATTGACGGTCACCGGTTATTCTATTATGTTCGCCATCTCCTCGATCACCTACAGCCGGCTGTCTGATTTTGTTCCATTGAACCGGTTGTTCGCCATTAGTCTGGTTTTGACGGGAGGCGCATCGGTTGGGGCGATGCTGAGCAATCATTTTTGGGTGCTGCTTACAGCCCGCATTTTACAAGCTGCCGGTGCCGGTGCGGCGCTCTCCCTGTCCATCGTGCTTTTGACCCGTTACGTACCGCTGGTGCGCCGGGGAAAATCGATGACGTTCATCATGTCCTCCGTGTCACTGGGGTTTGGACTAGGCCCAGTAATTGGCGGCCTTGTGGTGCAATATCTCGGTTGGAAGTATCTCTTTGCAGTCACATCCTTGCTGTTGTGTATTGCCCCGCTGCTTATGCGTTATATTCCAAAAGAGTCGCTTGCTAAACGGCCATTCGATTTGGTGGGGGCAGTGACACTAAGCGCGGGTACAGCGGGTATATTACTATTCTTAACCAACCATCATCCCATTGCTTTGTTGATCGGAATTTTGGGTCTTCTTCTCTTTACTATACGTATCCGCCGCGCGAAGCACCCGTTTGTGCTGCCTTCGTTATTAACCAATAGAACCTATCTTGTCCTTGCCTTAATCGGTGTTTTCTCCTATTTATGCAACTTTGCCACGCTCTTTTTGTTACCGCAAATGCTATTGAAGCATTTTGGTTTGAGTGCAAGTCAAGCCGGTTTTGTTGTTTTTCCTGGGGCTATTTTGTCCACGCTGCTATCAAGAACGATTGGGACGATGATCGACAAGCGGGGAAATAGCAGTATGTTGAGTACGACTCCTATGCTCATACTATTGGCGGGCGTATTGTTCGCAGGAGTGGGTACCCAATATTGGGTGGCGAATATTTTCGTGTACATGCTGATGAACTTAGGCTTTGCTATCATCAGCAGTAGTGTTTCAAACGAAATTTCGCGCATATTGCCCTCCTCTCAAATTGGATCAGGCACAGGCTTGTTTCAACTGATGCAATTTATCAGCGGATCATTCGGCCTTGCCGTGTTATCTAGCGCGTTGGAATGGCAACAACCCCTTGCGCCAGGCCATGCGTATGCAAATTTATTCTGGGGACTGGCTGTCATAGCGGTTTTGGCCAATCTGTGCGCTTTTCTGTACGTGAGACGACTATTCCAAAAAACCACGTAGCTCTCTCTTCCTATCGACTGCTCAAACAATCAAAGATGAGATAATTATGAAATATAAAAAGGATAACTTGACCCAGTGTTGTCAAGTTATCCTCAGTACAATTGAAATATGGCGATGGGCCAAATACTAATTGTATTAGGTTTATATAGCCTCGGATTGGGAAATCTCAATTTTATGTGCTTCATTTAGAGCCAAAATAATGAAGCCCAAAGGCTGCGGCAAGAACGTCGCGTCCTTGGGATGGTAAAACTCATCTCTACTTTTGCTCATTTTATACTACACATTACAAACTCCGTCAGTGCAGCTATCGTCACCATTTGATCGGTTCATTTCTTCCAATTCCTCAAGTTTCTTCTCTTCATCCCAGACCGAGTTCAGCACATTTAAGAAAACTTCCTCAGGCTGAGCACCTGACAGGGTGTATTTGTTATTAAACACGAAGAATGGCACTCCTGAAATGTTTAGCTCCTTGGCCTCGGTGATATCAGCTTTGACCGAATCTGTATAAGCATCGGATTTAAGCATTTGCGCTACGTCGCAATCATTAAGTCCCATCTCGCTGCCCAAGGAAATAAGCACGTTGTGGTCAGCAATATTCATGCGCTCTGAAAGGTATGCGCGAATAAGGCGTTCTGTTAATTCAGCCCCCTTCCCCTCTTTTGCTGCAAAATGAGCCAAACGATGCCCATCGAATGTATTCGCAATCACAACTTGATCATAATTGATTTCAAGTCCAGCCTCTTTTTTAAGCATATTAGCTACTTGTGCTTGCTTGACTTTCATTTGCTCGACACTCATTCCCTTTTCGATGGCAAGTTGCTGGGTACTAAGTGTTCTATTTTCCGCCTTCGGATCCAGTTGAAAACTGCGATACACAACTTCCACTTTATCTCCCATTGCAAACTTGCCAAGAGCATTCTCCAGTTTTCTTTTACCTATCACGCAAAAAGGACATCCAAAATCCGACCAAACATCGATTCTCATGATCAATTCCTCCAATGATTTAAATGTGTTTTCCCACAGCTAAAAACCCCAATACAGATCTTTAATATCCATAATTAAGACGCAAAAATTGTAATGCTGCTTGTTTTCCTCATGGCTGCAACCATTGTCACTCTTTTCTAAACGCTCCTGATCCTGCTCGTTACCGTCAAGCACGTGAGACCCCGCCCTGCCTCAGCTTGAAATGATTTTGGGTACATAACATTTTCAGAACTACAACTTATCTAATCCCCTCTTTCTATCGTTGTTATCATAGACCTATGATATCCATAATAAATGATACAACTCCATTTTGCAATAACTTCCCCAGATTTGAATTGCGATTAACCAACATCCAAATCATGAATTGCAAAGATGAAAGTTATTTTCAAACCATTCTTTTCTAAACAATTCTAAGTCGTTCGCGATTGCCATTAGAAACTACTGAGCACTCGAGAACTTACGAGAAGAAGTCCGATACGTTGTCGGTGACATACCCTTTCTAGCTGTGAACTGTTTGATGAAATAAGTATCATACTCAAATCCAGTAGCCCGCGCAATTTCATTAAGACTCATATCTGTGTGTGTCAAAAGATCACTCGCGACCTTCAAGCGATGAGCAAGCAAGTATCCAATCGCTGTATGCCCGCATCTCTCCTGGAACATCTTATTTAGCGTCACACGGTTCAAATGAACACACTTCGTCAACTCTTCCAATGTAATCTTTTGCGGATAATGGGTGTGAATATAGTCTAGCACTACATCGACAGGCGAATGTTCGCTATTTTGATTCAATTCCTCAAGCAGCCCCAAAATTTGAATGAGGTACTTTTTTATTCTGCACACCCAGAGATCATCACTTTGCGCCTGCACTTCCATACCAAGCACGAAGAACCATTCAAACAACAGCGGGTACGCTTTTTCCGTTACACGAGGCACTCCATGATACAGATGATTACTTTGAAAAAGGGAAAGTCCTGTTTGTATTCTTGGTCCTGAAGGAAAGTAATCCTTCGTTTCAGAAAGCGTATTGGTGTTAAGAAATTCGGGATGAAAGCTGAAGGATTGTGCGGATACGTTATTCTTTTCAAGCATATGCACATGATCGTCTTCAGCCAAGCAGAGGATGCCAGGCGCACTAATAGAAATAGGACGCTCGTTTAGTATCCCCTTTAACTTCCCAGACGTAATAAAAATCATCGTAAACCGTTCTGGGTATGGAAGAATATTAAACTCCTCCACGGCTACAAATTCTATATTCACGGTGCGTTCTTTGTGTCGGTCTACCTGCGGCATGATGATCACCTATCAAATAGTATAGTTAGTTGCTTCACTTATAACAGTGTATCATACAAGTCCAATGGATATAATAACGCTATAAATCAACACAGGGAGGAAATCATAGTGGCTATTAAACCTTTTCATATTCAGGTCTCCGATGACATTCTTAATGATCTACAATATAGGCTGCAGCACGTCCGCCTGCCAGATCAGGTAGAAGACTCCGGCTGGGAGCGAGGAACAGATTTAGTTTTTTTAAAATCACTACTTTCCTATTGGCGGGATCATTACGATTGGCGCGCACAAGAATCGAAGTTGAATCGCTTTGCCCAGTTCCACTGTGATATTGATGGGATCGAGGTCCACTTTGTGCACGAGCGTGGTAAAGGCCCTAACCCTATGCCGATTATTCTTACCCATGGATGGCCCGACAGTTACCTTCGTTATGAAAAGATTATTCCGCTCCTTACAGATCCGGCTAGCCATGAAGGTAATCCAGAGGACTCTTTCGATGTTATTGTCCCTTCATTGCCTGGATTCGGATTCTCAAGTCGCCCTACTAAGCCTGGCTTTAACAATTATAGTGTGTCCCAGTTGTGGGCTAAGCTAATGACTCAAGAATTAGGCTACACAAAATTCGCAGCTGCCGGTGGAGATATTGGCTCTGGTGTGACAAGGTATTTGGCAGCGAATGATCCTGAACTTTTATATGGCATCCATCTAACGGATGTTGGCATTATAAGAAGTCTCATGACTTCACAGGATGCAGAACTTTCTGAAGAAGAGAAGCAATATAAGAAAAATGCTTCTTCATGGTTAGCGAATGAGGGCGGTTATATATCCATGCAGTCCACCAAGCCACAGACTCTTGCTTATGGACTATCCGATTCGCCGGTAGGTGTGGCTGCTTGGATCATCGAGAAACTTCGGGCATGGAGCGATTGTAAAGGTGATCTGAGTCAGAGATACAGCAAGGATGAGTTGTTGACTCATATCATGATCTATTGGGTGACTAACACCATAGGAACATCTATACAAATGTATTACGAAAATTCACACTCCTTGCCGCCACTCGGTCACATAGAAGTTCCAACAGGGATAGCCATATTTCCCGCGGATATTGTACTGCCTCCAAAATCCTGGGCTGAGCGTAATCTGAATATTACTCGTTGGAGCACTATGCCTGCCGGCGGGCATTTTACTGCCATGGAAGAACCTGAGGCACTGGCGGACGACATTCGCGCTTTCTACAGACCTATGAGAATGAAAAATAAATAGTGATATCAAAGTATATAAAAAAGCTCTTGAATCGCCGCTAGACGAGTTCAGGAGCTTTTTTATGTAGACGCGTTTGGTAATTCACTTCATGTTACTGTGCTTTTTCCATTACCGCAAAATAATTCTGTTCATTATCTGCGAAGTTGAACACTCTGCCATTAGGAAGCTTTACAATTTCTCCAACGGTGACATTTTTGTTCTTCAGATCACTATTTAATTTATCGAAATTGTCCGTGAAGAACATAAGCGAAGGAGTTCCCAGATTCATGCCAGGATTCATTTTAGCAACGAATTCCTTGTTATGAAGAATAATACTGGTTGCTGCATCTTTTGGAGCGAGCTCAATAAATCTCACCGGGCCACTAGTTTCATCTGCAATTACCTCAAACCCTAGCTTTTCTGTCCAGAAATTTCTGGATTCATCTTGGTTATTTACATACAACATCACTTGGCCAATTTTGTTAATCATATTTGCACACTCCTTAGGTGAAATAATTTATGTCTAACCTTCTCATTCTAACATACAGGTGATAGTCGATTTATGGACTCTCTACTTCAAGGACTCCAACCGCTCTTCCAGGCGATTCCAAGTTTCAGTGATTCCTTGCAGCATGCCCATATCCATAACGGTTTTAAGCGCCTCTGCCGATGTATATTCAGCACGATTTATTAGCTTAGTCTTGCCGCCCAGATCTATAAAATCCAACGTGATAAGGGTCGATGGCAGGGACTCATTTATATTACCCTCGGCATCACAGAAGTAATCGTTGTAGATGATCTTCTCCGGCTCGACGATTTCCTCATAAACAGCTTTTGCCCACGATTCCATTCCGTAAAATGTGCCTTGATTCGGATCAACGCACTTCATACAGTAATGCCATACACCGCCTGGACGGAAATCGATGGAGCATACCGGGATCTCCCACCCTCTCGGTCCCCACCAATGCTTGATATGCTCAGCTTCCTTAAACATCTGAAATACAAGCTCACGCGGGGCATCGAATACGCGTTCCAGTACCAGGAACCGATCGTTCTCTACTCTTGACACCATATTGTTTGACATTGTTACTATCCCTCCCAATCTAATATGATTACGGCTTATCCTTATTCTGCAGTTCACGCAAGTAATTATCCAAGTTATCGAACCGTTCTTCCATAAGATGACGGAAGGACTGTACCCAAGAATCCATCGCTTGGAAGGGCTCAGGCCGGAGTGTATATATCCGACGGTTCGCGTCTATTCTCACTTCCACAATCCCGCTATCGCTAAGCACTTTCAAATGTTTCGACGCTTGTGGTTGACGTAGTCCTAATTGGTCAGCGATTTCGCCGACAGCCAGAGGACCGCTGCGCAACAATTGAACAATATTCATGCGATTCGGTTCAGCTAAAGCACTCAACGTCGTTATGTCCATTCCCGGACTTGTGCCGGACATGTTGCTCACCTCTGTATTTAATGGTTGTTATCTAACCATCTCCTTGATTTAGAGTGACTTTCAACCTGCTGATCACAATATACCTTATAACGAATATTCCCGTCAAGGAATATTGAAGATGAACGCCACAGGAATGTGATACCAGATATTTAGAAACTGGAGATCAAAGCATGGACTCATTCTCTACCCATTTCCAAATCTCATCAGGGACGAAAAAAACTCTCCTCCGCTCCGTCCGAAGACGCATGGGAAGAGAGCTCTATTAATTGTAGAACAACAAAAGTCCGATCATACAATAAGTAATTCCACATAAGCAACCCGACATAAAAGGAACGAAGGCAGTCAGCTTAAAACTCAGCTATACACGGACCTTAGCATAACGATTGGTGGGGCGCTTAAGCCCCAGATGCTCACGCAATGTGCGTCCGGTATACTCTGTGCGGAACACCCCTCTTCGCTGCAGTTCAGGGACAACCAGATTCACGAAGTCATCCAGGCCGCCCGGCAGATGGGAGAACGAGACGTTGAAGCCATCTGCTGCCCCTTTCTTGAACCACTCCTCCATGATGTCCGCGATCTGCTCCGGTGTTCCGGCAAGTGAGCGTTTGTTAGTCACCCGCTCATACAGCTGGCGAAGCGTCAGACCCTTGTCGATCAGATCGAGGATGCCCTTAAGAACGGTTTTGCTCTGATTATACTGATCGATATCCGGACGGAACGGAAGCGGCTCATCAAGCGGGTAGGATGACACATCCTGACCAAGATGATGGGAAAGAATATCGAGACCTAGCTGCGGCGGTGTCAAGCTCTCCGTAAGCGCGAGTCGCTCCCTCGCCTCTTCCTCTGTCCGGCCGATAATCGGCATAATGCCAGGCAATATTTTCAGATCATCACGACTTCTGCCGAACTTAGCCATTCTACCCTTAAGATCCTCATAGAACTGCTGACTTGCCAGCAGTCCCTCGGCTGAGTAAGAACTGACAAGTGCGAAGACCACCTCCGCTCTAGCTGCAGCCATCTCCTTACCGGCCTCCGAGGCTCCGGCTTGAACCAACACGGGGTAGCCTTGTGGAGGTCTAGCCACATTGAGCGGACCATGCACCTGAAAATGATTGCCCTTGTGCTGAAGGTTGTGTAGCTTATCCTTATCTGCGAAGTACCCGCTCTCTTTATCAAGGAGCAGAGCGTCATCTTCCCAACTGTCCCACAAGCCTTGCGTCACATCCACGAACTCCTCGGCCCTTTCATATCGATTGGTGTGGTCCAGATGTTTATCACGGCCAAAATTAAGCGCCTCCTCATCTGTTTGCGAGGTAACGACATTCCAGGCCGCCCGCCCATTACTGAGGTAATCCAGTGTCGCCAGCTTCCGAGCGATATGGTATGGCTCATTATAGGTGGTGGATATTGTCGCCGCCAGCCCGATATGCTCTGTGGCTGCGGCCAGCGCTGAGAGTAAAGTAATGGGCTCAGGACGAATGCTGTTAGCATGCCTGATGCCCGATTCGAAGCGATCCCACACATACAGCTCATCTGCATAGAAGAACAGATCGAATTTGCCGCGTTCTGCAGTCTGAACGATATTCTTATAATAGTTGAAATCAAGCAGTCCTTGGGGATTCGCGTCAGGATGCCTCCAACTGGAAATTTGCCCTCCTGCCGGGAAAAACATCATCGCCCCAAGCGTCATTTGCCGCTCTGGTTTGCTCACTTTGTTAACCTCCCTGTCATGTGTTCTTAACAGAATAACGGTTGACTGGCCGTGTCAGGCCCAGCGTATCCCGCAGCGTACCACCAGGATATTCCGTGCGGAATAGTCCCCTGCGCCGGAGTTCTGGCAACACTAGCTCTATAAAATCGTCGAGGCCTCCTGGGAGATGCGCGAATGGCATAATGAATCCATCGGCCGCCTCTTCTTTAAAATAAGTTTCCATCACATCCGCAACTTGCTCTGGTGTGCCTGCAAAGCTGTTATTGTAGATTTTTTTGAACAACTGACGCGGCGTTAGGCGCTCTTTTTCCAACAGCCGGATAACACGATCAATTCTGCTCTTGCTCTGATTGTTGTTTTCCTGGCTAGGAATAAAAGGAAGCGGCTCGTCCAGCGACAAATGAGAGATGTCCTGCCCTAAATAATGCGACAGCAGATCCCGGCATAATGCATCAGGGATCAGGTCTCCGACAATTTCAAGCTGCTCCTTGGCCTCGGCTTCTGTCCTTCCGACAATTGGTATAAATGACGGCATGATTTTCACTTCATGCGGATCTCGGCCATATTTGGACAAGCGTCCTTTTACATCCCGGTAGAACGCTTTTGCATCTTCCAATGGAACGAATGGAGAAAATATAACCTCGGCTGTTCTCGCTGCGAGTTCCTTTCCGGATTCAGAAGCACCTGCCTGAACCAGGACAGGATGGCCTTGCGGCGGACGTGATACATTAAGCGGCCCGCGAACCTTGAAAAACTCACCGGAATGATTCAGGTAGTGTACCTTCTCAGGATCAGCGAATTCTCCCGACTCCTTATTCATTACAACGCTGTCCTCTTCCCAACTGTCAAACAGGCCCAGCGTGACATCGACGAACTCGGCTGCCCGTCTATACCGCGTGCTATGCTCCAGATGCTTTTCCTTATTGAAATTTTGTGCCTCTTCATCAGCTGAAGAGGTGATTACATTCCATGCGGTTCGGCCCTTGCTAAAATGGTCCAGCGTTGCCATCTTCCGAGCGATATGATAAGGCTCGTTGTACGACGTAGAAATCGTAGGCGCCAGTCCGATATGCTTCGTAACAGATGCCAAAGCAGCCATTAACGTAATCGGCTCCGGACGGATGCTGTTTGCCCCGCGGATGCTGGAATCATAGCGATCCCAGACGTACAGATTGTCTGCATAGAAGAACAAATCGAATTTGGCGCGCTCCGCTGCTTGAACGATATTTTTATAGTAATCGAAATCCAGCATTTGCGAGGCGTCCACCTCCGGGTGCCGCCAGCTGGCAATATTCTCGCCGGAGGGATAAAACATCATCGCTCCAAGTGACATTTGACGGTTATTATTTCCCATATAAGAGCTCCTCCTAAAATACGATTTTTAATAAAGCGATTCAAACGGTCATCGAACAGATCTCTGTCATGTTACGATGACCGTTCGATTGCTACTTATCTCAACGGCAATGCTGCAAATTATCTAGCGATTATTTCAAAAATCCTTCCTGCTTCAACCATGCTTTAGCCACATCTTCCGGCTCTTTCTGCTCAGCGTCCACCTGTCTGTTCATCTCGCGAATGGCTTGAAGGGATACTTTGTTGCTCAGCTTATTAAGCACTTCTTTAAGTTCAGGATGTGCTTTCAGCGTCTCATTGCGTACGAGCGGTGCAGCATAGTAAGGAATAAAGATATGTTTATCGTCCGCCAGCGGAACGAGATTGTTCACTTCAAAAATACCTTTCGTAGCCAGGGTTATCATTACATCCGCTTCTTTACTTTTCAGAGCTTCCAGCTGTAGTGGTGGACTGGAGATACCAAGAAGCTGCTTAAACTTAAAGCCGTACGCTTCCTTAACGAGTCTATATCCGTCTGGACGGTTGGATTTTTCAATCATCGGATCTGCTGCAAAGATTAATTCGTTTGAATGCTCCGCCAATTGCGTGAGATTAGTAATTCCGTATTTATCCGCAACTTCCTTCCGTATAGCAAACGCGTACGTACTGTCAAACCCGAGCGGATCCAGCATTGTCAGATTTTCTTGCTCGTTCAGCATAGTCTTAACCTTGTTATAGACCTTCTCAGGATCACGCTCTGGCTCCTGCTTTAAAATGTTCATTAGCGCTGTGCCCGTATACTCCACATAGGCATCGACATCGCCTTTCTTAATCGCTTCCCAAAGAATATTATTATCGAGCTTCACTGTTTCTACATCAATCGAGGTATTTTCCGTCACAATCAGTTTTAGCAACTGTTGCATAACATTTGACTCGGTATTCCCTTTAGTCGCGATAACGATTTTAGAGGGCTTAGCATTACTGCACCCCGCAATAACAAGTACAATGATAGCTAATAATAGAATGCTTACCTGCTTAAACGTGCGCTTTTTCAATTTCTGAACGAATGATCTCTGAGATGTTTGCATGACTTTCTCTCCATTCTTAGATGTTTAGTTGGATTTATTCTTACGGAGCCCTTTGGGCGTTAAGAATCGATTGAGTTGCAGTAAGACGATATTGATCAGAATAACTAGCAAAGATACAGGGATGGCGCCTTCCAAAATTCGTGCAGTGTTCATATCATTAATCCCTGTCGTAATAATATCTCCAAGCCCGCCAGCAGCAATGAAGGTCCCGATAGTAGCCATACTAATCATCTGAATGGCCATTAATCTTACACCTGCCAAAATATAGCTGCGTGCAATCGGTACTTGAACCATCCATAACAGCTGCCAATTTGACATTCCCATCCCGCGACCTGCTTCAGTCAGTGCAGGACTAACAGAAGTGATACCCACATAAGTATTCTGGAGTACCGGCAAAATGCCATAGAAGGTAAGCACGATCAGGGCTGGTTTAAATCCAATGCCGAATACTGGGACCATAAAGCCGAAAAGTGCCAGGACGGGAATCGTCTGTACGGCTGAAACAACCGTAATAACAGAATTGGCTAATCTCTTATGGCGTGCAAGATAGATTCCAAACGGAATTGAAATCAGACAAGCCAGTGCCAGAGAAAGAAGAGACAACTCGATATGCTCCAACGTTTTTTCAGCAACTATTGGCCAATCCTCCTGTAGTGTGTTTCAAAAATGGTTCAAGTGACATCCCCCCATTCTTGGGCAGATGCATAGCTTTTTCTCACTTGTGCTAACTCTAAATCCATAACTCTCCTCACCTTCGAATCCTTTCTCCAAAACAAAAAGGTCTCACCTTCCCGTCGCGTTAGCTTACAGGAAAATGAGACCTCCGAATGGTATGGTCGACCTCTAAAATTATTAAATTATGATAATCAATAATCACAATTTAATATTAAATTCATTCTATAAAATTGTCAACAATTATTCTTTATTTTCTTATCGGATTTATATGTTTTTCTATATATGTTTCTGAATTTTTAATTATAGCTCTTTTTTCAGCCCAACCTTTTCACTGCTCCAGTCCCATAGCTCAACTGCACGACTGACATCGTAGGACTCTTCGGAGGAGGCAATGTCCTTCGTGCCATCCCAGTACGTTCCACTCTTCACCGATTCTTTTAATACTAACTGAGCAAGATCATTGCCGGACTGTTTGGTTGAACGAATACCTGAGCTGACGAAGCGGAACAACGGCATGATATGATTCCAGGCAAATTGCATAACAGGATTATAGTCCCTGGCTAGTGCCGAGCCTTTACCGGGCATCATACCAGGATTAAAGGCGACAACGGATACGGATGGCTTGGACTGCTGAACCCGGCGTGAGAGCTCATACGTAAAGTACAAGTTAGTAAGCTTGGAGGTCGCATAGCGAACCATTCCTTTAGAAAAATCGTTCAGATCGTGCAAGTTCTGATCCGAAGCCACAGGATCGGCCATAGTTCCCGGACTAGCGTAGCGAACGGATGTCGCAGAATTGCCCCTTGATTGGTGCGTATCACTGCTAACAACAACGATACTCCCCGGCTCCACCAGCTGATTATAAAGCAGCCGCACGAGCAAGAAATGTCCCATATGATTGACACCAAAGGTTGCTTCAAGGCCATCCGCAGTTACTTGAGTGCCCTGTACAAAAGCAGCACCGGCATTGCAGACGATAGCATGTAACGGAGGAAGATCACTCTTCGTGAATTGATCTGAGAATTGCTTAATCGACGAGAACGAGGATAAATCCAGTACCATTGCAGATATATGAGGATTACGAGTAGCCTGAATCAAGGTTTGGGCTGCTTCGTTTCCTTTTTGCTGACTGCGTGATGCGATAACGATATGCCACTCCGTTGTAGAGCTGGCAATGACTTTGGCCGTTTCAAACCCAAGCCCTGTATTGCCCCCTGTAATAATGACCGTTTTTGCAGCTGTCTGCATTTATCATTCACCTCTACTCTTCTTTTGAAGTTTTCGGGCAATTCGTACCGCTTGGATTTTCGAAAATCTCCCGAAAGTTCTGAATCTTAAATTCAATAATTTTTTGAATTTCAGACAATCTGGCAATTTCGCTTTGAATATTCCGGTTATGCTCTTCTAGCAGTGACAGTCTTCCGGGTATGGTCTCATCACCGGAACTCGTCATTTCCTGAAATTTCTTCATTTCCGCTATCGTCATTCCAGTCGCTTTCAATCGGGTTAGAAAGAGAATACTATGGATTTGTTCCCGGCTATACACCCGATGCCCATTTTTCTTCCGATCGGCATAGGGCAGCAATCCAATTTTCTCATAATAACGAATTGTATCTTCTGTCAGGCCTGTCAATTGTGCTGCTTCCTTGATGGAGGTGACAAGCTCCGGAATTTTCTGGATGAGATTAGCCCATTCAGTCTTACCAGGGAATTGGGACATTTTCGTTAATGAAGCCTCCTTATAGATCTATATCAGGGGACACTGTATCTAACCTTTTTAGAATGGCGTTGAAAAATAGTGACCTGTTAAATGTACAACTTGGAGTACACTCCAAGTCAAGCCATCCGTTCTAGCGGCTGTACTTCAATGTTCTCCTAAAATGATCTCGTTTAGTATGTAATCCCGTGCATACAAACAGAAAAACACCTCCAAAGTCGTTCACCACATCCTCTGACATGGGAGCATACTCTGAAAGGTGTTTTGTTTTGTAAAGCTCGAGTGGGAGAGAATCCCTGCATTATGTGTTAAGCTGTTCACGGCTTTTTAGGAGACATCATTTGCTCTAGGAGTTGTCTAACTTCCTCAGTAGAAAAAGCCTCAGCCAATTCTTCATTAAAAGTGACCATAGCGCTATCTATTTTAGATTGTCCGAGATCTGTCAACGCTGTATAAATACTGCGGCGATCTTCATCACAAGAGATTCTTTCCAGAGCACCACAACTTCGAGCTTCGAAACGGCTCACAAGTCTGGATATCGCACTTTGGCTCAGCCCGATCATGGATTCCAGTTGTTGCAACCGAAGTTTTTTCTCAGGTGCTTGCGATAAAAACATCAACAAGTAAAAATCATTTAAAGAATAATTATGTTTTTCCATTAGCTTTGCCTCTAATTTATTCGCAACAGTACTTTGCATTTGTGTAAAGGCTAACCAGTTAGCGATAAGATTATTATTAGACGTAGTAGTCATCTTACACTTCCTTTCTAAAGGTAATGCTGTACACCATCTATCCTATAATATCATAAGAGATCATATAAGAGTTAATGATGTACTCGCAGGTTACCTCGTCCAATACACAACACTAGTTACAATAAAATAGTTAAAATGATTAGGGATGCAATTCCAGCTTCTTAGCTGTGGGCTTACCATACATTTTTATTCTAATGATAATCAATAGGAAGGCCAGTACAGCAAATCCAATTCCGCACCATACAAGCTGATGTACTCCCCATTGCACTAGAAACCAGCCGCCGACCGCTGTTCCGATTGTTATTCCTAAATTCGTGAAGGTTACAAACAAGCTGTTTCCAAATTCAGGCGCTGATTGAGATTCGATGATCAGCCAGCTTTGACCAATGATAAGTCCACCAGCGTGTACAATACCCCATAAGAAAATCAGTGCAAACATAGGAATAAAATGATTTCCTAAAAAATATAGCATCACATAAATGATAAGGAAAATTAGAGGAAACAACGTTGTTGTGAGCGTAATATTCTTCTGCACGAACCCTCCAAATATGAAGTTCCCCAAAATCATGACCACTCCAAAAATGAATAACATGATGCTGACCCAGGAGCCATTCATTTGAGTTACTTGTCCGAGATATTCGGCAAAATAACTATATACAGAGAACATAGCCGCAAATAAAGCTGCAACAGATGCGATGTTTAACCACAAAGCAGGTTTACGTAAAACACGGAGTTGTTCTCCATAAGTCATCTTTTCTTGAACAGGCATCGAAGGAAGCCAGATCAATATGCCGATAAAGGCTATGATACTAATTATGGCACCAAACATGAAGGCAACTTCAACGGAAATCCGCTCTGCGAGATAAGAGGTCAAAGGTACACCAAAGGCAAAGCCTGCTGTTATCCCTGTAAATACTTTGGTTACCGCTTGGCTACTTTTCTCTGGAGAAACCAGTGAAGCTGCCACCACAAGAGCTACAGAAAAGAAAGCAGGATGCGCCAAAGCCGGTATAATCCGAAATGCCAGCATCACATTGAAGCTTGTAGCGAAAATATAAACAACGTTAGAGATCGCAAACAGCAACACAGCGATTAACAATATGAATTTACGATTGATCCCTGAAGAGAACAGGGTTATAAAAGGTCCAGACAAGGCAACGACCAAGGCGAATATACTAACAAGCCAACCGGCCTCTGATGTAGAAATATTGAATTTCTGCGCTACTTGCGGTAGCACGCCGATAATCCCCATCTCCGTTGTAATAATTCCGAATACACCTAAAGCCAATACTACTATAAGCAAAGGGTTAGTCTTTGTCATTCAATCCTCCTCAAATCTGAATTAACGAAATCCCATCGCGTACTGTTTAGGGATGCTATTCTCCTGTTTGAGGGAATCTGCAGCAGTTAATGCCCAATATGGATTTCTCAACATGCCTCGGCCTACGGCAACAAGGTCAGTATCTTCATTAGCAATAACTGCGTTCGCAACCGCCGGCTCATCCAACTTCCCTACGGCAATAACCGGAACTTGCAATTTTTGTTTGATCTCTCTAGCTAACGAAATCTGATAAGCCGCCTGTGTTCCCGGGGCATTAGCAGGTGATACAGGACCCTCACCACCGGAGCTGACATGGAACATATCTACTCCTGCTTCCTTGTACGCTTTACTGAATTCCACTGCCTGAGGCAAATCATATCCTCCATCTGTGTATTCCTTGGCAGAGATCCGCATAATTAACGGCATTCCTTCAGGCATCTCCCCTTTGGCGGCAGCAATCACTTCTTTACCAAACAGGGTTAGATCCTGACCGTATTCATCTGTTCTGCGATTCGTTAACGGTGAATGGAATTGGTGAATGAGGTAGCCATGTGCACCATGCAGTTCGATAACGTCCACTCCGGCTTGCACCGCACGTTTAACGCCGAGACGGAACTTCTCCACCATACCCTTCACTTCTTCAGTAGTAAGCTCCCGCGGAGTTTTGGATTTTGAGCTAAAAGGAATAGCTGAAGGCGCAACCGGAACGGCAGCATCCTCTGCCTTACGTCCAGCATGGGCAATCTGAATTCCAACCTTTGCGCCATGAGCATGAACGGCATCTACAATTCTAGCTAGAGCAGGGATTTGCTCATCGTTCCAGATTCCAAGATCGTAATCAGAGATGCGACCATCCGGGTCTACATCTGTCATTTCTATAATAATCAATCCAGCTCCACCAACCGCCCGGCTAACATAGTGATTGTAGTGCCAGTCATTAGCAATACCATCTTTGTTGACTACGGAATATTGACACATCGGAGGCATAACGACACGGTTCTTCAATTGCAAGGAACTGAGTTCAAACGGACTGAATAAGTAATTCATGATTTCTCTCCTCTGTATATGCAATTTGATCTGTAATCAACTTGCAAGTTGTAATAATCAGCATGCGAAATTTAGATGCATGCGTATGCATATAATATATAAAAATAAAAATCCATTGTCAACTGTAGTTCTACGAAAAGAAAAACACCGCCCCGTAGGGCGATGTAAACTAACTTTTTTTTTTCAATTGTCCGATAACATGTCAGAACATCTATTTATGGAGATAGCCGATTTTTTAGTAACAATAATCCCTTAGTTTCTTACTCCATCTGGAAAAAAATCTGCTTTTTTCAGATACACAACGTCGATATTCTCATGTAAAGGTCCATTTTGTTCCGTTCTCTCCTTAAGCTCGAGCCATTCCGGATCTTCTTGAAAAGCCTTAAAGTTCTGTTCCCGCGCAGCCAGATCACGATGTTCAAGTACATAGTACAACCGATTCGTGGATTCATCCGCTTCCACCCAAAATTCAGTGACCTTCATATGATGCTTGGCAAAAATTGTTATCGTACCATCCCGGAATCGATCCAGTATAGATTGCATGCGACCAGGAATGACATGGTAAATCCGCAGCTCATATAGCATAAACATCATCCTCCGTTCATTTTATGAATGCAAGTATTATTCCCGTTTGCAAGATGTTCTATAGCTTACCACCGGCCAGCACTTTGACCCCCATCGACATGAAGGATTTCACCGGTTACGAACCGTGCCGATTCCAGATACAGAATAGCATTCACAATATCTTGAGCCTCGCCCATCACACCAATAGGATGCAACTTAGCCAAGAAATCATGTGTCTCTACAGGGTGCATCGGTGTTTTGATAATCCCTGGCGCTACTGCATTTACGCGAATGCCTTGATCGGCATACTCAATGGCAAGCGATTTTGTTGCCGCCGCTAAACCGCCTTTAGTCAGGGCAGCAAGTACGGATGGCACACCTTTGATAGGCTGATCAACAGCACCACTCGCCGTGATGTTAACGATGTGACCAGAACCCGTCTTCAGCATCTCAGTCACCGCATGCTGGGTCACATGGAAGAATCCTTTGAGATTGACGTCCAGCTTGGATTCAAGGTCCTCCTTAGTATAATCTGTGAAAGATTTTGATATAAAAATGCCGGCATTGTTCACCAAGGTATCGATACGTCCAAAACGCGATAACCCTTCAGCAATCAAACGTTTTGCGATTTGTGGATTTGAAATGTCGCCGATAACATAAGCGATCTGCTTACCTGTTGGATCGATTTCCTTAGCAGCTTCCACCAAGAGTTGCTCACGGCGCCCGTTAATCACTACATTTGCACCTTGCTGTACCAACTCAATCGCTACTGCCTTTCCGATACCGCTGCTTCCGCCTGTAACTACTGCTACTTTATTTTGAAAACTCATGTTGTTATCTCCTTTGTCTACCTTTTAATAGGTAATTGTATTTATCTGCCCACTCATCATACAATGATATCTGCTATCATGTATAATACAGAATCATGATGCCAAATATCTATAATCAAGATACCTAAATCAACTCTACAGGAGGTCAACATGGATATTCAGTTGCTCAAAGTGTTTTTCACCACAGCTCAGGAAGGAAGTATATCGAAGGCGGCTAATAAATTAAACTTTGCTCAATCCAATGTCACGCATAAGATTCAACAGTTGGAAGCCGATTTGCAGACACAGTTATTTTACCGTCACAATCGGGGCATTACACTTACCCCTTCCGGCCAAACCCTGATTACCTATGCGGAGAAAATATTACATGTTATTCAAGAAGCGAGATTGGCCGTTGGAGACACTGCCGTCCCTGCAGGACAGCTCCACATCGGGTCCCTGGAAGTCACTGCTGCCGTTCGGCTGCCTGCCCTGCTTACTAAATATCACGCCGAATATCCGGCGGTCGACTTTTCTTTAATCACAGGTCCAACTGAGCAGCATCTTCACGGGGTTCTACACTATGAGCTGAACGGAGCATTCGTATCGGGCCCCGTGGAGCATCCGGAATTGATTCAAGAAAATGTCATTGAGGAAGAAATGGTGCTTGTCACCCCCCTCTCCCATCCGCCCGTCCAGGCAATCCATGACATACAGCTTCGCACAGTTCTTGTCTTTCCAAGCGGCTGCACCTATCGGTCCAAATTAAGTCAGATGCTCCAGGAAGAAGGGATCTCACCTGAGAAGATGATGGAATTCGCATCGCTCGAAACGATCATCGGTTGTGTCAGCGCTGGCTTGGGGATTTCGCTTATGCCGCGTTCCATGGTAGCCGTGTCGGAGCAGCAAGGCCGTGTCCGCTGTCATACCATCTCTGACAAACATGCCTTGGCGCAAACCGTGTTCATTATGCGAAAAGACACTTTAATGACGCCTGCCTTATCAACCTTCTTGTCGGAAATGCGGTCCCACTTTAGCTGAAGCATTGGAAATAGCGCTATATAGAATGTATCGTAGTGTAATTAGCGGCATTTTCGTACCTTAAATCCTCTGCCGCTAGCGGTTAGTGGAGATTAAGTGCAATATTGTACCTTAAATTTTCCAGAATACCCCGTACAGCCTGCTTTTTCGAAAATAAGATACAGAAATGCCCTTATTCCCCTCTTTTGCCTATATAGAAGGAAAATAAGGTACAAAAATGCCGTTAATTGGGTAAGTGTCCCCTCTTTTTCACTGTTAAGACATCTGGTGCAGGGGAATTGCCGCTTCTAGTTGTTCGGCTTACATAGCACAATTAAAATGCGATTTCAAGCAATATAGAACATATGTTCTATATACGTAAAAACAGCATTTTTATCGACACACGACTCATATCGTTTATTAATATCGCAAATAAGTCATAATTCCTATAATATACCTATTTGAGTATTCAAATCGAGTATCTTCTCAAGCGAAAAAATGCGATAATTACCGGTAACGAACATATGTTCTTGTTGCGAAATAGATCATTCACCGTTAACTGGAGTCTATCATTGGTTGGAGGTAACATAGAAATCAACTCGGGGGAACTACGTAGAAAATTCATACGAACAAAAAATATGGAACTTGCACCTGAACTTGAACAAATAGTTTTGCACAGACGTTAATCTTTTGGTTTCTTGCGCCGCTCTTGGCGGGGCTTTCTAAACCAAGTAAAGAACGACAATCCGAATGCAATAATCACAAAGTATACAGGCTGAACCCAAGGATGTTCCAACATCACATTAGATTTCCAGAAGGCTATCCAGTTTGTCATTTAATCGCCTCACTCGCTGGTCAGATTTTGTTTTTTTCGCCGAATCCATGAAACAAACATTAATATCATTGGGATCACGAACATTAACAATATATAAACCGGACTGAACGGAACGACCTTTTCCACCACAGCAATATGCTCAATGACATTGGGAGCCATCGTCATCCCTAACACGAAAGCAATGATGACCACAGGCAGAATAAAAATGCGGCTGCTTTGTGTGTAAGTCAGCTTTTGAACGCTCCGGATCGTGGCAAACAAATAAATAAAGGTCTTCAGGAATGCCATAAAGCAAAAATAAAGAACGCCTGTAGCATCAAGTTGGGTAATAAAGTCTGCCACAGAGATCACTTGGATCAGCGCATACATCGGGTAAGTTGCCCGCTGGAAAATCGCTTCCCCAAATACGGAAATGGCCAAGGCATCGGTGAAAGCGATAAAACTGCCGGCCAGCAATGTTGAAACAACCATTGTCCTTCCTACTTTCCCTTTGGGCTTGACAGAAGTCCAGATTAGTGCCAAGGCCAGAGATTCCCCATAGGATTGGATAACTCCTAACGGCCATACAACTTTCCATATCCTGCCCCATCCTTGGTCCAGTAGTGGAAAAAGATTTCTTGTATCTACAACTCCAGAACTAAATATTAAGATCACTTCTACTGCATAAATGAGGGCCAGGATCGGCAGTATCAGCTCGGCGAGCCGCCCCATTACTCGTATTCCCAAAAAAAGAGCATAGGCGAGGGCAATCATAAACAAAATCAAAATGGCCCAGGGAGGCGTGCGGGGCAAAATGGTTGAGGGTACTAAATTATTGATGTCCGCCACGATTCTCCCGGCGATATACAAAAATAAAAGTGGATGGAGCCAGGCAAGAGGCGTACCCAGCCAACGGCCAAATTGCTTCGGAAAACATTCAACATAGGTAAGCCCCGGATTTAATTTAGTGACACTGACATAAATCAAGACAACACCTGTACCCAAAATAGTGGATATCAAAACAGCCAACCAGGAATCTCTCCCTGCGCCAGCCGCGAAACCAAATATGATGGTCGTTCCAATTTGATAAATAATCGAAATAGTCAGCAATTGGTGCCGTGAGATGGTTTCCATACGGTTGTCCCTATTCCTTAGTTAAATTTAATACAGCTATTTGTCTAATTTCTTTTCATCCCAGAACATGGAGTCGTTCACACGCCCTGTTCCGACGATTTTAAAATGAGCTTTCGTCTGGATCGCAACCTTTGGAAATTCCTCTTGCCATTGCTTGGAATACTTCTCATTCCATACTTTCTTATTGGCTCTATGCAAGAGGATCCCCAGTCCAATAACATCAGATTTATACTGCTTCTTTAACTTTTCTACAGTGCTCGTGACTCTTTTTTCAATCTCTTGCTCCAGCGCATGTTGCACTTTATTTAAACTTTGAACCTCTGTGAAGTTAAGTTTGGTGGAATTCTCAAATATTTCGCCTGTGATATGAACATTAATCTCAAAGCTTATGTTATCCCCTTGAATTTTGGGTTTAATGTTGGTTTTGGCTTTATAGAGCTGAGCACTTATTTTTCCGGATATCCTTTCATTGGGTGCCTTTTCATCGGGCATAGTGACGGTAATCGCAGTGTTTTTCACTTTACCCTTTAGCCATAATAAAGTCTCAGCATCTCGCCGCTTCATCCATCCGATCAATTTATCATTATTGAAAATGCCTACACCCACCATACCGAATCCTGAGGGGTCGTTCTGGGATTGAGAGCTATCAAGGCCGTTTAGGGGCACAACTTGTACTTGTGTGCTCAACGGCTCGATCCCTTGTTCAAGCAGTCGAAAGATAAAATCCCGAACAGTGGCACTCTCCATCAGCAAAGCCTTCTCCTCTTCCCTGATCTCCTCGGCCGTAAAGATTTCAAAATTGGGAGGTGTCATTAATAAATCCTTCGCCTTTCCTTGAGTTGTAAGTAAAAAGTTACTTCCCCGGGCTTCCCTGTGTCTGCTGAAAAATTCCAGCGCAGGTGTAATCCCCGAGCGTGCGAATTTATCGCCCACAATGACCACACGATTATGAGAGAAAATCACAACGCGAGAAAGCTTTTTCTGAAGAAGATGATAGGCATCTAAGATAGTCTCCCCCGTCTCGGAGACGACGAGCGTCGCGCTATCACTTGCACCTCCTTTTTCACTGATTCCTTTGGTCATTTTCACCTTCAAAATCTGCAAGCTTAGTTGCAGCTTGTCGTCCTCGGCAAGGTCTATCGCAGTCCCGGTGACAATAGCCACGTCGTTCAACTCCACTCTGCTCCAGCAGCCCGATAGCGATATAGAGATTAGCAATGTGAGTATCAGAATCAGCGTTTTTCTCATTAGGACCTCTTGTGCGAGTTTATTATTCGCTTGTACGAGACGAATTTTTAAATCTTCGGAGCCGGTTGGCACGAACAATGACATCTTTAATTCCGCGGAAGCGCAGAGGTGCCAGAGGTGCCATGTAAGGATGACCGAAAGACTGGAGATTCAACATATGAAGCAGGAGCATCAAAAGCAGCATCAAAATTCCATAGAGCCCCAGTGTTGCTGCCGCAATCATCATAGGGAAACGAAGCAGGCGGAAGGAGAGCCCTAATTGAAAGCTTGGAAAAATAAAAGAAGCAATACCGGTCATGGACACAATAATAACCAGTGGTGAAGATACAATACCGGCCGCTACAGCAGCCTGTCCAATGACCAAAGCTCCAACGATACTTACGGCTTGTCCGACTGGCCTCGGAAGACGCA
Organism: Paenibacillus sp. NPDC056722; assembly: GCF_042790635.1. Lineage (NCBI taxonomy): Bacteria > Bacillati > Bacillota > Bacilli > Caryophanales > Paenibacillaceae > Paenibacillus > Paenibacillus sp. NPDC056722. The sequence continues at coordinate 85,048 of NZ_JBHTYV010000001.1, forward strand.
CCCCCGCCTCCCGCAAGCCCTCGAATGAAACTTCCATCAGCAAAGCTTCCACAAATGCGGGGAAGGGCACGGTTTCCCGGGAAGAAGCTATACTGACCAATAGCATAGTCGGTATCATTTCGTGATGATAGGTCGTCAAGGCAATATAAAGCGAGGGCAAAAGTAGTGAGGAAGCAACGGCCAGCAGACGCAAAAAACGAATAAACGTAGAAACGAGATACCTCTGATAATAATCCTCGGGCGATTGCAGCAATTGAAAAAATGTTCCGGGTACAATGATTGCAAACGGCGTATTGTCAATCAGTATCCCTACCTTCCCTTCGAGCAGGTTGCCGACTACCCGATCCGGTCGTTCGGTAATCACCACTTGGGGAAAGGGCGATAACGAATTATCCTCAATCAGCTCTTCAATATACCCGCTTTCCAGAATTGCGTTGATGCGAATACTGCCCACCCTTTTTTTCACTTCAGCAATTAAGTCATCCTTCGCCACGCCTTCCAGATAAGTAATGGCTATATTCGTATTGGACAACTGACCGAGCACAACCATCTCCATTTTAAGCTGTACGGTCTTTAGTCTTCTGCGAATGAGGCTGATATTTGTACTCAGATCTTCTTGAAAGCCTTCCCTGGGACCCCGAATCACCGCTTCGGTAGCGGGTTCTTCGATCGCTCTTTTCTCCCAGCCCTTTGCATTCATAATTAGAACCTGATTCCACCCGTCCATCAGTAACGCCAAATCGCCAGATAAAATATATCCAACCGCTTCTTGAAAATCTTTCGCCCAGCTTACTTGAGAAATGAAGCTCAGCTTAGACTGAATCGTATGCTTGATATCATCCGTTAGCTTGACGAAATCCCCTGTAATACTGGACTCCATGAACTGTCTCATGATGTCCAAATCAATGGATTTGGTGTCGACCATTCCGCTCAAGTAAATAAGTGACCCTTTTTGCCCAACATTAATCTCAAATGGACGATATTGAATATCCGCACACTTATCAAAAATAGCCAGAAATTGCTGGAGATTCTCATTCAAATCTCTGCTCAAGGTGTAATTGTGGGTATTAACGTCTGCTGGTGGTAAGTTGGAGGCCATTTCAGACTCATTCCTTTTTTTGGACAACTAATTTTTGTTAATATAACCAACCCGCTTTTTTAATATGCAAGTGACTAGTTGTCTAACGATGCTCGGGGATACACAAAGAGTTATGCATTCAGCAACCGCCCAATACGCTCCACTTCCTGGCTGAATTTTTTAGCAAGCCTTGCTTTGCCGAGATTGGATTTTACAATCTTTTGTATTCGTTTGTCCTCTGACCTAGCAAATTTGGCCAACAGCGCGAAACCAGCTTCGGGGGCCCGCTCTACAAACAGGCTGACCGCATACTCCAATCCTTTGGATAATACCCGATAATCTTCTGTATTATGGTTCATTTGGCCGGCAGTAATCTCATCTAGAATTTGTTCTGATAATTTTAAGGCATACAGTACGTGGGAGGATTCTTTCAGAAGAGGCGGATGGGCCAATGCCGCAACAAAGGCGCGTTTCTCCAGCGGATTGGCCTGGGGACCGATGGAATCAAACAGAGATTGGATGACATTGAATTCTTTTTCTCCGATCCGTTGGAGTACCATAGCTGCCGCTTCGCGCATTCGCCATCTGACATCATTCATAGCCGCTTGGCATTTTTCGAGGATGATCTGCTTTCTAGAAAGCTCTGCATAATAGTAATAGGCCCCCATCGCCTGCAGCGCACAGAAAGGTAGATATTCACAGGGATTATTGGTAGGCGCATCAGTAGCAGTGATGTTCACCCACTTCAAGATAAGGCTCCAAGCGTCGCTTGTGACCACACTAGATTCAAAAGCATTCGCAAACGTAGCAGCGATCTCCAGATTCGCACGTGGTCCCGGCAAATTGGATTCACCTAACAACATCTCTTCAAGTTCAGTGAATCTGTTGGCATCCTGAAGATCATCATAGAATCTATTCTTTGTCACTTTACTGTTCATACTACCCCTCCTACATTGTAAAATAGCCTATTTCATCCAATATATGTCCTATTCTATAGGAATCATTAGCATGGGAAAGGAGGTTTCTCATAGTCTCTCCACGATAAAAGTGTTCAAAAACCCAGCTATTTAGCCAAGGTTCATGAACACTTTTTAGGCATTACATTTTCAATTCAATTTACAAGCGACACCCCCCGCCATCCACCATCAACGTCTGACCCGTAATATAATTGGAATCATCGCTGGCAAAGAAAACAACAGCGCGTCCGATATCGTCCTCTACATCTCCCACTCTTCGCATCGGGATCTTGGATAACGTTTCTTCAAAATGCTCCGGCATATGCTGCGCCCACTGTTGAACACCTGGAGAATTAGCAAATGGACAGATCACGTTGACTTTGATGCCGTGTGGTCCAAATTCATTGGCTACGACACGGGACAATCCCCGAACAGCTTCTTTGGAGGCGGCATAGGCAGCTTGGTTCAAGTCTCCGTTAATTCCCGCTCCGGAAGCAAAGTTAATGATGTGCCCTTGAGTTTCCTTTAAATAAGGAAAGGCTTGCTGCATGAGAAAGAACGTGGGGAAGAATCCGGTTTTGAACGGCAGCTCCAGGTCAGCTGGAGTGATCTCCATGAAAGGCTTCACGCGCGAAGCTTGGGCATTGTTAACCAGGATATCCAGCTGTCCAAAGACGTCGATCGTCCGACTGACAATTCTCGAATGTGTACTGAAATCTGCCAGATCGGCATGAATGAAAATAGACTCCGGCCCAAGCAGCTTCAGATCCTCAATGGCTTGATTGCCTGCCTCTTCGTTGTAGTCCACGATTACAACCTTTGCCCCTTCTTTTACAAAAGCTTTGGCAATACCATTCCCTACGCCCGACGCCCCGCCCGTAATAATCGCTACCTTATTCTCTAGTTTTCTCATGTTATCACCTCAGGTTTTATTGTTATTGCTTGATGCATAGACAAAGTATAGTGGTAACCATTGACTGGACATAGAGCGGATAATTTGTCGATTAACAAGCGTAACGGTATAATTTCATAATAGGCGTACAGAACCAGCTTACAAGGAGATTACATTATGGAGCTTCAGCAGCTTAAATACTTTGTCGAGGTAGCCAATCAATTGCATTTTGGGCGTGCTGCCGAACGATTGCATGCTTCTCAGCAGTCCGTCAGCCATCAAATCGCACAGTTGGAAAGCGAGCTAGGCGTTCAACTCTTTAAGCGTACAACGCGTAAGGTGGAGCTGACACAATCCGGGGAAGCGCTGCTTGAGCAGGTTCATCTTGTCTTCAAGCATTTACAGCGAGGGATAGACGAAGCCGTACGGGCAGAGCATGGCCGCAGGGGCCGGCTTACAATAGGTTATTTTGGCATTATGCTCTACAGCATTTTACCAAGCGCCGTTCGACTGTACCGGGAACGTTATCCCGAGGTTGAGATTGTTATGCAGGAGCTGCCCTCCCACCAATTGGAGGAAAAGCTGCTACAAGGCGAAATTGATGTCGGTTTTTCTGTGTATCTTAACGATAAGCATAGCGAGCTGAGTATGAATTGGCTTCCATTTTCAACAGAGTCCATTGTCTTTGCCCTGCCGAAGCATCATCCCTTAGCCACGAAAAAAGAGCTTTCCCTGGCCGATTTAGAAAAAGAGCCCTTTGTTATGCTGAACCGGAACGATTCACCCGTGTTGTTCGATATTTTCGTCCTCTTCTGCCGTCAGACCGGCTTCAGTCCGAATATAGTACAGGAAGCTGCCAGTGATCAGGCAGTTATTGGGTTAGTAGCCGCTGGTGTGGGTACTGCTCTGGTGCTGGGCTGTATGAGCAGGCTGTTCGAAAATGATATTACTTATGTTCCAATGGCGGAGTCGATGTTTAACATTCAGCTCGCGATTTGTTGGCTCCACAGCAACGAGACGGCACAGGTAGAACAATTCGCAGAAGTCGTAAGAAGCTTTATTCCTTGAATGCTGTTCATAGAAAAGCAAACAAAAAAGAATCCCGCCGATTCCACGAATGGCAGGGATTCTTTCTTATTTATGCCGCAATCATTTTCTTAGGCGCTGCTTCTTATCCATTGGATGCACTCTCTTCCGGCGCCTTCGTCCGTTTAACAAAAAGACCTAGCACGAGTGCAACGAGACAGATGTAAAAAGCAACCTGGAAGGCACCCTGCATACCTGATACCAATCCCTTAGTGGCTTCCTCAAGTCCTGTTGGATTGGCGGACGACTCCAAATACCGCTTGGTTCCATTTGAGAAAATACTGATGAACAGCGCTGTCCCGATCGCACCTGACACCTGCTGCAGTGTATTCATAATGGCCGTGCCGTGCGGATACAGATTTCTTGGCAGCTGATTCAGTCCTGTCGTCTGCGCCGGCATCATGATCATGGAAATACCAATCATCAGAATGACATGCAGCGTGATTAATGTTCCTTTGGACGTCTCTAAATCCATGCCTGTAATGAGAAAGAGTGAAATTGCCGTGATGATGAGACCCGGTACGATAAGCACTTTAGGGCCAAATTTATCAAAGAGTTTGCCGGAGATCGGCGACATAATCCCGTTGACAATACCGCCTGGCATGAGTGTCAACCCAGCGGCGAATGCTGTCATTAGCAATGCTTTTTGCATGTATAGCGGTAATATGATCGTCGTTGAGAATAAGGTCATCGTCATCACAAGCATAAGTACAGTCGTTAGCGCGAACATCGGATATTTGAATACCCGCATGTCCATCATCGGCTCTTTGACGACCAGTTGACGCCAGACGAACAGCAAGATGGACACTCCGCCTGCGGCAATGGTCCAGATCACCTCATGCTCTGACCAGGAGATCTCTCCCGCTTTGCTAAAGCCATACACAATCCCGCCGAAGCCTATGGTAGACAGCAGAATAGACAAGAAATCTACTTTCGGCTTGGTAATATCCGATACATTCTTTAAATAAATGAAGCCAAAAACAAGCGATACTACGACTAACGGAATGACCAGGAAAAATAACCAATGCCAAGACAAAGAGTCAATAATGAGTCCGGATAAAGTGGGACCGATAGCTGGCCCAAACATAAGCACGAGCCCGATCATCCCCATAGCCGCTCCCCGATTATCTGGAGGATAAATAATCAGGATCGTATTCATCATCACCGGGATTAAGAGTCCTGTACCCGCAGCCTGCACAATTCGCCCAATGAGGAGAAGCTCAAAGGAACCGGAGAATCCGCAGATTATAGTGCCGACCAGAAAAAGCATCATGGCAGATAAGAACATCTGGCGCGTGCTAAACCATTGCTGCAGCAATGCCGTTACGGGCACCAAAATGCCAATAACCAACATATAGACCGTTGACAGCCATTGTATGGTCGAGGTTTCTACATTGAACTGCTTCATTAAATCCGGAAAAGCGATGCCGATTAGCGTCTCATTCAAAATCGCTACAAAAGCACCGATGATCAGAGCCGTAATGATCGGTCCACGTTTAATCGTGCTTAAATCTACTTTGGATGATGTGTTGCTTCCTGTGATCATCTTTTTGCCCCCTTACACTGTATTTGTTGGGATTACATACAAAGTATAAGGAGTATTATTAACTTGAAAAAGAATGTATATTTTGTTGATTAACAATTTAAATTGTATAATCCAAAGAATCTGCTCACCTGATTTCCGTGAAAATGTACATCACCGCACGAAAAAAAGCCGCGATATTCGCGGCTTTAAGCTCATTCCCTTTTGCATCTTATCACAGTTCAATTACTTTAGTGGCAATATTGTTGCAGAACTCACTATCATGCTCTACAAAAAGAATCGTCGGTGCGTATTCATGCAGCAGCTCTTCAATCTGCATCCGGGAAATCACATCAATAAAATTAAGCGGCTCGTCCCAAATATGCAGATGGACCTTCTCACATAGACTTTTGGCAATCAGCACTTTTTTCTTTTGTCCGCCGCTGTAATCCTCAATGTTCTTTTCGAATTGCACTCTGGAGAAATCCAATTTTCTAAGAATCGCTTTGAACAGGCTCTCATCTATGTCATTCCGCCTCGCGTAATCTGTCAAATTACCCTCTAGATGTGAGGTATCCTGGGATACATAGGAGATCTTAAGCTGGCTTCCTTTTCTAAAAGTACCGGTATAACTAAGCTCCTCCCCGCAAATCAATTTGATAATGCTCGATTTACCGGAACCGTTCTTCCCTGAAAGCGCGATCCGTTCGCCCTGCTCAATGGTGAAACTGACATCCTCACACACCGTCTTCTCCCCATATTGGATCGAGACTCCAATCAGCTCGGCAAGCTGGTTTTTGTGATAAGCCAGCTGTGAGATCTTCAGATTTTCGGAGCTTTCAATATTTTTGAGCAGCTTGGAACGGTCGTCAATGGACGTCTGCTGTCTTTGCTCAATACCTTTAGAGCGTTTCATCATTTTGGCCGCCTTATGGCCTACGTATCCTTTGTCTAACTTGGAGCCGGAATTGCGGGTACCATTTTTCGATTTTTCCACTTTATCCGACCAGTCACTAGTTCGTTTAGCCGCTTCCGACAAACGCCGGATATCTTTCCGCAGATGCTCGTTCTCAGCCAGCTCTGATTGATCCTGACGCTGTTTGTTCTCCCACCAATCCGAGAAATTTCCTTTTTGAATCTCGATGTTGGTCTTGTTGATTGAGAGAATGTGATCCACGCAGTGATCCAGAAAGGACCGGTCGTGCGACACGAGGATAAATCCGCTTTTGCTGTTCAGATAGTCGCTAACGAGCCGCCTTGCCTTCATGTCTAAATGGTTGGTTGGCTCATCGATGAGCAGGAAGCTATCCTCTTTGAGGAATAAAGCAGCCAGCAACACCTTGGTTTGTTCCCCGTTTGATAAGGAATCAAAGGGTCTGTATAACACATCCTCAGATACCTCCAGCAATGTAAGCTCACGCATCAACTCCCAATGCTGATAATCCGGGTAAATTTCCTCTACGACATCTATCGTATGGTACTCCTTGTGCTCAACGTGGAACGGAAAATAATCAAAGCTGACCTTAGCAGAAATCTGACCGCTATATTCGTATTTACCGAGCAAAAGGTTCATAAAGGTCGTCTTCCCTCTGCCGTTCCTGCCCGTAAATCCTAACTTCCAATCACTATCGAGCTGAAAGCTTACATTCTCAAATATATTATCGTAGCTGCCCTCATGGGCAAACGTGAGGTTCATAACATTAATCAATGACATACAACCATCTCCTTGTGTAAAAAAATAAGAGCTACAAGAAAGTTACTTTCTCGTAGCTCAAATAAACACAACAAATCTAACCCCTTGAGGGCATAGATAAGGAGATATTGTTTGAGTGAAAAGAATACGTAACTTTCTTGCATCACAAATAAAACATGCGAAAAATCATCGCTTTTTTGTTTTATCGCTTCGCAAGAATTCTACATATTCCTTTCAACCCCTGTCATCAATAATTAGGGTAATTTTAACATGCATGTCGTTAAATTTCAACTTTCAAATTCGTTTCCTCTGCAAATTTCCCTTTAGCGAGCTCTTTTCGATAAGAATCGGCTGCTTTTTTACGAGCCTGCACCTTTATAACGTCTTACCCCATAGTTCCAAGCCATCAGTCCGATGCCCAGGAATACCAGGCCAACAACAGGCGTCAATAACGCCATATTCTTCATTTCGTCACGCTGCAGGAAAAGCGCCGCTGGGTAGATACCCACAAACGCAAACGGGATAATCCAGGTGAGCAGCACCTGAATTGCCCGGTTATAGATCGTCACCGGATAGCGACCATACGACTGAATGTTGTACATCAGCGGGAGAATCCCGGTCGGTGCATCCGAGTAGAACGATAACGAAGTCAAAGCCGTATAGATGCCTGTATAGATCGCTACCGCGCTTAGTGTAAAGAGGATCAGCACCGGTATGGTCCACCACTCAAACGGAAGGCCAAGATTGGACCCGCTGATCCCCATGATGATGAGACCGATGAAGGAGCCCACGAGTGCCGGCGGATCTATATTTTCCAGAAAAATCTGGAACAGGTTATGCGCCGGACGCGTCAGAATACGGTCCATCTCACCCTTAACGATATAACGCTCACTGAAGCCCCACATGTTCACAAAACAACTGAACACGCCGAAAGGCACCATAAAGAAGCCGTAGACGAACACCACTTCGTTCTGATTCCAGCCGCCAAGGCTGTTGGTATGCATGAATATAACAAGAATGAAAATAAAGTTCGTTGCCTGAAACAACAAATCCGAAATGACCTCTACCCAAAAGTCGGCACGGTAGGTCAGCCGGGTCTTCATATAATTTTTAAGATACTCTATGACTAATCCAAAGTAATACAAACTTCCTCAACCTCCCTGCACGAACAGACGCTTCCGCGCCGCATGGTATAGCCAGACAATCGGAATGAGCAGCAGCAGGAACCAGAGAACCTGAATTCCTAGCACATTCCATATTCCAACGCCCTGTACCCGTCCCGTGAACACGGAACCCGGCAGGTACGTGATTGCCTGAAACGGCAACACCTCAAGCACGGAGGACATCCAGCCCGGAAAGAGGCTGATTGGTACGATAAGACCCGAGAACAGATCGACGACAACACGTTTCATCCGCATCATGCCCTCATTATTTTCCACGAAGAAGGCCAAGAGACCGGTGATTATGTTGATCTGTGAGTTGATCAGGAAGCTAAAGAACAGCATGACCAGGAATCCGATCCAAGCAGACGGGGCAGTCGGCAGATTTACCGGGAACAGCAGCATGGCAATGGCCATACCTGGGATCATGAACAGCATAAACCGGAAGAGTCCCTCTCCGAGTCCCTGCATCATTTTGACCAGTATATAGTTATAAGGCCGTATGAATTGGATTGCGATACTACCATCCCGTATATCTGTCGAGATTTCCCTATCCAGATTGTTAAAGTAAAACGCACGCGCCATCCAGGAAACCGCAACATAGGTGGTCATCTGAGCAGCCGTAAAGCCGCCAAGTGCCTGTCCGTCGCCGTAGATTGCTTTCCAGGTAAAATAGTTGACCCCAATATTCAGTGTATAGATTAGGATACCTGAGTAGTAATTCACCCGGTAAGCCAGCATCGTTAGAAAACGAATGCGAATGAAATCGAAATAGGCACCGAGCAGCAGCTTGCGGCTGTTGCCCCCGGAGTCAGGCCTGCGGGTGGAACCACCCGGAGATGAAGATGCCACACCGAGCATTTTAGACATGTACAACCTCTTTCCCGTCCTGCTCGGCCCGCGCTTCTTCCGGTTTCTCGGCAGAGCCAGATTGGTAGATGCTGCGTACGATATCGTCCGTGTTCGTCTCGATGATCTTAATATCCGTGATATCAGCCTGTCCGACCACGCGGCCCAGCACATCAGATACGTTCAAGTCCAGCGGAATCCATGCTTTGGCATTCAGGTCGTTCTCCGCAGACCAGGTCACCGGCATGCCGTCCGTCCAATGATTAAGCTGTCCAAGCTTGGTGGCCGTTCCGAATTGGAACAGCACTTCCCGGCCGGTCCCCCAGCGCTGCTTCAGCTCTTCCAGTCCTCCGTCATAAATGATCCGTCCGTCATCCAGCATAATGACACGTGAGCATAGTGCTTCAATATCCTGCAAGTCATGTGTTGTGAGGAGAATGGTCGTGCCATGCTCACGGTTCATATCCTTGAGGAAGTCGCGAATTTCCGATTTCACTACAATATCCAGTCCGATTGTTGGCTCATCGAGGAACAAGATCGAAGGATTATGCAGCAGCGCCGCCACAAGCTCGCAGCGCATCCGTTGACCCAGGCTGAGCTTGCGCACCGGACGATTCAACAGTTCTTGGAGCGCAAGCCGTTCCACCAGCTCGTCCAGCCGCTTCTTGAAGTCAGCTTCCGATACACGATATACCTTGCGCAGCAGCTGAAAGGATTCAATAACGCCGATATCCCACCATAGCTGGCTGCGCTGTCCGAATACAACGCCGATATTACGAACGAACTTCTCCCGTTCTTCATACGGCACATAACCACCAACCGAAAGTACGCCGGAGGTCGGCACAAGAATGCCGGTCAGCATCTTGATGGTTGTCGATTTCCCGGCTCCATTCTCTCCGATGTACCCGCAGATTTCTCCTTCGGGAATCGTGAAAGAGATGTCCTTGACCGCAGTGACTTCGGTGTATTCCCTTTTAAACAAATCAGCGAAGGCCCCTTTGAGGCCCTCGCGGTTTTTCTGGACTTTAAATGTCTTTCTTAAGTCCTGCACTTGAATGGCAGCCATATTATACCTCGCTAAGCTAAGAGTTGAATGAACAGATTAATATTATAATGCACAATGCGGAAAAGCACTAGCCAAAATAAGCGGCTTCCAGTTTGTGTGTGGAAGCCGCTTAAAAGATACAATTATTAAACGATTCTAATATTGTCGCGTAGCTCGCCATTAGTATCATCGTTTAGGTGACCTGAACGGGTAACCTTGGTGCGCAGATACTTCTCGTTGAAGGAGGAAACATCGCCCCAAAGCGGTACTCTTTTCACAACATTCATTCCCGCTGTCTTCAAGGCATCAAGCTTTCTAGGGTTGTTGGTAATCAGAGTGACTGGTTTGTGGCGCAGGTGCTGCAGCACGCTGATCGCATCGGAGTAGTTCCGGGAATCATCTGCAAACCCCAGCTCCAGATTAGCCTCTACCGTATCGTATCCTTCTTCCTGTAAAATATAAGCCATCGCCTTGCTGAACAGGCCAATGCCTCTTCCTTCATGATTGGCGAGATAGAACAAGGCGCCTGAGCCATGCTCTACGATCATTTTCATGGATTGATGCAACTGGAAGCCGCAATCGCAACGCTTGCTACCAAAGATATCCCCGGTATGGCAGATGCTGTGCATACGGATCAGCGCATCCTCAGAACCTTCAAAGTCGCCGTAGACCAATACGCTCGACTGTTGACCTTCGGCAAGATTCAGAGATGATAAACGTTTAATCAGGGCTGCTGTAGCTTCCGGACTGTCTTCTTGAAGCAGTTCTTCATCGGTAACTTTCAACCAGTTATACCATTTAAAAGTCACCGTCTCCCCGTCCAGATTGACTGGCAGAGTAATCGGGCCTACCAATATATTGGTGGACTCATCCATTGTAATCTTCTTAATTTTTTTTTGCAGAATAGAAATGATATCAGGTTTAATCATGAGTACACCTTCCTTGAGTTCATTTATAGGTTATGTTTGTTAAACAGAATATTGCTGCAATTAGGCTGCGCTAAACAAGTAACTATTTGTAAGTTAGTTTATCATTGTAATATAACTTCGTCAAGTTATAATATATATTTTAATATTTATAATTACTTAATGTAAGTTTGTGATATAATGAATGCAGAGGTGATGCCAATGAATGATTTCGACATGTGTCCGCGCTTCGAGAAAGCCGTTGATCTATTGAGCAAACGGTGGGTGGCCCTGATTGCTTTCGTACTCATCCCAGGCCCTCGTCGATTTGGCGAAATTGAGAGCTGTCTTTCGAACCTCAGCGGTAAAGTCTTGTCCGACCGTCTGAAGGAAATGGAGAATGAGGGAATTATCGAACGCAAAGTCTATCCGGAGATGCCGGTACGAATCGAGTATTCGCTTACGGACAAAGGTCATGCGCTAGCCCCGATCCTTGGGGAAATCAGCAACTGGTCTTCAGACTGGATTGAGCTTGGTGTAAAGATTTGATTCCCCGCGGCAAGCAAAAGCGCCCTTTCTGACTTCCCGTCTATACGGAAGCCAAAAAGGGCTGCTTTTGTTGTTGGAGAGATTTCCTGCGCGTATTGCGTGCGCTCACAGATCCTTGCGCCCAAATATCCACAGACCTAGCAGAAATGCTACTAAGGTATATCCGGCGCCATACATAACGAAAGTGCCTGATGGAACATTGGCAAAACTGTTGATTCCGAAGGCAGCGGTTTGCAGCGAAACCACACCACCCAGTTCTTTTAAATTGAATAGCTCGGATAGCATCTTACGCTGCATTCCGTCTACCGGCATGAGCAGTGAAATGACTCCGGTCATATTTTTCAGCGAATTCATAATTTCAGGCTCCAGACCAATCGAGGTCGACAGCTTCTCAATCATTCCCCCTAGCCAGCCCGCCCCGTATAGCATGGTCATAAATACACCATTGCCCAAAGCTGAGAACCAGCTCGATCCCAACATAGATACCGTCACCAGCATGGGAACTGCTGATGCAAACAATAGAAACGACAGGATCCACGCGGTAGGGTCCATTGGTATTGCAGCATGAAATTTCGTGATCAGCATAATGGCAACATACAAGAGTAAGGCATAACCCAGACCCAGCGTAATAAACCCCAGCCAGCGACCCAGATACCATTTCCAGCGCGGGAGTGGCCGAGGCAGCAACGCTTGCAGCACTCCTTGCTCAGCTTCTCCCGCTATAGCTGAAAACGAACTGAAAATGGCCAGAAATGCTAGCACGAATGAACCGAAGAAAAATCCTAGCGTCAATATAATTGTACCATTGGTAAACTTGGCGATCAGCAGTTCTGAATTGCCCGTTCCCCATCTCCCCTCGGGAATCCCATGTTTACCTAAGCTGGATGCCACAAACCAAAAAGCCAACAAAAAGATGATCGTCATTAGCAACGTTAATACCATGACTCGCTTACGCAGCATTTCTTTCCATGTCATCCCCATAATGATGCCCATTATCGCTCACCCCGATGGTTCAGCCCCGACAGGACGTTCACGAACCATTCTTCCAGACGTTCTTTTTTACGTGAAACTTCATATAAGGTCATCCCCTGCTCCATAATCAGCGAATTTAACCAGCCTACCTGCTCCTCACTATCTAGCTCTGCTTCCAGCCAGACCACACTGCTGTCTTCTGCTTGTGCTGGTGAAAAGGCGTTTGCGTCTCTCTTCAGATCGATGGCCACTTTGATGACAAGTCCGGTTCTCTCTTCCAGCCAAGACAGCAAAAAAGGCGAATAACCGCCAACTTTAAAAAGCCAGCTCATTCGCTTATGAAGCACCTCGGATACACTGCCGTGCCGCAGAATAACTCCGTTATTCAGCAGCGCCATCCGGTCACACAGCATTTCAACATCCTCCAGCAGGTGGGAGTTGAGAAATATAGTCTTCCCCTGATTCTTGAGCTTCTTCAGGATAATGCGCACTTCGCTGCGTCCAATTGGGTCCATGGCCGAGGAAGGCTCGTCCAAAAAGACAATTGCGGGGTCAGCCACTAGCGCACACGCTAATCCCAGCCGCTGCTGCATCCCCTTGGAATAATGCTTGACCTTATCCCGGCTTCGGATACCAATCCCGACTTCTTCCAGAACCTCACGAACTCTCCGCTCTATGGAAGAGGACTCCACTCGGCTGAGCCGGGCATGCAGCTTGACCACTTCTTGTCCAGTCAGCCACTCCTGATAACGGTACAATTCTGGCAAATACCCGATCAGTGACTTGGCTTCCATTGTACCGATTCTGTGTCCCATTAGAGAGGCGCTACCGCTCGTCGGTGAAATCAGCCCCACGAGCATTTTGACAAAGGTGCTCTTGCCCGCCCCGTTGGGGCCGAGGAAGCCGAAGGCTTCCCCTTTCCCTACAGTGATTGTGACATTTTGGCAGCCACGGCCGTTGTCATACGTTTTGCTAAGTCCCTGGGTTTCGATCGCGGCAACACTCATGATTGGATCAGCTCCTGCAGTTTAGCCATCAATTTCTCTTTACTATTGAATGTGTTCCCTCCATTAAAGTTGAACAACTGCCCGTCCTTCACCCAAATGGCACTGTAATTCTTATAATCCTTGCCCATATCGGTCGTTTGCAGCATAACCGTTACGCCAGCTACCTGAACTTGTTCGCTACTGTCGTTAACAAATACCGGCATCGGAATTTCACCTGACAAGATTCCTGTTTGCTGCAGACTGCTCTTTAGGCTTTCAGGGAGTAGCGGGAAGTTGAGCACGGCCTCCAGCGCTTCCTCTACTTTAATAGAAGGATCTACCGTCAATACAGGTGTCTTCATCTGCTGCAAGCTTGCCCAATCATTTTTATTCTCTGCAAGATTGTAATTTACAATCTCAGGGATATGCAGCGTAATTGGCTTACCGTCCACCGATTCAGGCAGCAGCTTTACCGCTCCTAATCGTTTCATGACTTCGTTTGTTTTTTCAACTTTCAGACTAAGCTTAATCTCCTGCGAAGATGAAACAAACAGCTGTCCATGGTTACTCCGGAGTGCAGCGCTCAAGGGAGAATAACCTAAGGACTCCTGTATTTGCGCCGGGGACATGTCTCCCGAAACCATGCCAGGCGTGCTCTGGAATGATCCAAAATCATTGACAGCTTCATGGATGTTATCTCTGTCGGTGAGCTGGTAGAACATATTACGCAAGTCATCCTCATTGACAGCTGTAACTGTCTCCATGCGGAACTGGTTCAGGAGCGAGGCCATGGCCGTGTTGCCGACAGGGGTCGCTAATACTACAGCAAGAGCAGCCACGCCGGCTACTGCCGCCGCCCACTTGCTGCGACGAGTCATTTTCCAGCGGCGTAATGGCACATTATTGTGAGAAGAGCTATCCGAATACGTGGCCCTCTCCTCTTGCGGCATTTCTCCAACCGTTATTTCAGACTTCATGCTTATTACAGGGCCCCCTTCTTCTTTATCTGAAGTCAGTCCCCATTCATTCCAGCGGGGATTTATTGCCTCTCCGGCAAGGGTGGCTTGCAATCTGGCCCATGCCTCATCCGTTGCTTGTTTCTCTCTATCGTTGTTCAGGGGAAGTTTCGTCATCGGTTTCACCCTCCTTTAATTTAAAAGATTTCTTTAATCGATTTGTGGCTGGGCTTTGGTTGCCGTCTTCCTCAATCTTGTCGTAGCCCGGTTAAGCAACGTACCAACTACGGGTGCCTTCACCCCTAGCTCACCGGCGATTTCTGCATAACTGTAGCCCGAGTATTTCAGGAGCAGTACCTGCCGGTCACGTTCCGGCAGTTCATCCAGCCATTCCCGTACATCCTCCTGGTCCAGCTTACGAAGCACTGCGTCTTCACCCGTCGGGGGTGCAGCTTCACTGCCTAAGAACAATTCTTGCTTGTCCTGTAATCGGCGTTCCCTGGCCTTCTTGGTCATGTAGTCATATCCGATCCGAGTAAGCACCCTATGGAGCCATGCGCCAAGGGCTGCAGGATCATCCGGTGGATTGCGGTACAGCCTCAGGAACACATCCTGTGCCAAATCGTCCGCAGCCGCTTCATCTCTGATCAGCGCCACCAATTTACGTCTTACAATGGGATAGTGTTCATAAAATATATTTTGAAATATTTCTGATTCCGGAATATTCATTTTGTTTATACCTCCTTATCCGCTGCAGCTATAAGTAAGACGACTAACAGCTATTTTTTGTATCAGAAGGATTAGAAAAAAATCATTTTTATCTTAACACATGCAAAAAGACAGCTCCTTTTAAAGAGCTGTCTTTTACTTTTCCCAGTTTAATGCTGGAATAAGCTAGAAATCTTCACAATTTGCTATTGAATTATCTAGTAAAATATAGTAATTTTAAGTAGGCAAGTAAACCAAATTGAGAGGCGGAATTAAAATGGAAAAAATGTGTATGGAAATGATGATGAGCATGTGTATGGAGGACATGATGGCTAAGATGAACACCATGAAGATGTGCATGGAGAAGATGTCTGAAATGAACATGATGGACATGGATATGGACATGATGATGAAGAAAATGCAAGACTGCGATGAAATGATGACAATGTGCATGACCATGATGCGTGAAGGAATGCAAATGTCTAAGTAATTCCATTGTCTGATTTATTTTTCTTAATCAAGTGAATCCCCAAAATTCACTTTACAAGAAGACCATCAAGTCTTGGCAGAGCAGACAACTGCATGCCATTTTTTTATGTTCACCTATTACTCTCGTATCTCTTCCTCTGCTATCTAATACCGATATATTTACTCTGAATCCGCTTCGCTAATCTAATCCGTTCCAGCTTTAGCTCCCAGATCTTCTCTTTCAGCGAATTCTGATCCTCTGTAGGTTCATTCTCACGCAGCTTGTTGAACAACTCCACCAATACTGCATTCACATCGTCAAATTGTACCCACAATTCCCGGACACTTTCTTCTCTTTGCTTCTGAGCGGAAGCTGCGGGAAGGTTATTCAATCGCTCAATGATGTCAGCCTGCCACTGTCCATCGTTAATCGCTTTGGCGTAATTTAAAAGATCCAGATAATCATCGACTGACATGTGTACCGACTCCTTACTCTCTGTATACCAAGTATTATACTCGGTATTAAGGAAAATGCAATGCCTTATCCATAAAAAATTGTAAAATCTTCTTTTCTACATAAGACGAACTTAAGATCCTAACGTAAGGCTCGGTCGTCACTACGGTGGAATGTTTGGACTTCCGGCCGCTGTTGTCTCCAGATTTCTTTCCATTGTACCGCTGTTTGCGGTTGAAATCCGAAGACAGCCTATGCTTCCGTCGCGAGCTTTCCTTCGGAAAGCTTTTGGGCGGTCGCTACCGCTCCTACAGTTCCAAACTTCCCCCTTCGTTCCTTCTCACTTTTTGTTTTAATTTCTTTTATTCGTCTTATGTAAAAAAGACCGGCCCCTCCACACGGAAGAAACCGGACCTCACATCAATGAACCTATTACTTGCCTTGTTTATTATGCCAGATTAAGGCATGTAATTGTGGCAATACCCGCACCCGGTTCAATGCAGGATCGGCGATCACCTTGTTGAACAGCCATTCCAGGCGCCTTAGCAGCCTTCCCGAGATGTCGCCAGCCTCCTTAACATTGTCGTTACCCGGCTGCAAGAAGAGCTGTACATCCTCATACCGCCTATGAACCGATTTGGCATATTCCAAATCTTCTTCCCCAAAGACCACGACCTTCAGATTATGTGTCGCGCGTCCATACTCCCTCATGTTCCGCAGAATATGGTCCAGTACTTCCCAATCGGTCTTCATCCCCGAGCTTGGCGGCTTCGGACTGATGGTTAAGACATCCACATCATAGAACCAATCCTGCCACCGGCTCCCTTGGGTTTCGATAGCGATCTGAATGCCTTTTCTATGAAGAAGATCGATGAAATGCTTCATCCCCTCACCGATCAGCGCCGGGTTGCCCCCAGAAATCGTCACACTGTCAAAATTGCCGTCAGCCAGAGCCATCAGCTCTTCTACAATCGTTTCTGGTTCCAGCAGGCGGAGCTTGTCTTTAGCTGACCCATCCCAGGTAAAAGCCGAGTCGCACCAGCTACAGCGGTAATCACAACCGTAAGTGCGTACGAACATCGTTTTCACCCCAATAACTGCACCCTCGCCCTGAATGGTAGGGCCAAAGATCTCGATGACCGGCAGCTTACTCACAGTCACACCCCCCATAAAGGCGGTAAGACGGACCTTCTATCGGAATATCTTCCGCCAATACTTCCGCCCATGACGTTGGTGTTTCCCAGAGCTTCACAGAGTACAACGGCAGCCCGGCTTTCTTCAACTCATAGGCCGCGTAGGATGACAAATTCTCGGCTGTCGTGCGGAATGAGAGTTGTGCAACCTTAGAGCCCGAGCTGTACAGCGACTCAAGTACAGGTTCATTGCCTGTAGCGAGAAAAGCATGATCCAGACGATCAATCAGTACCTCCTGCACCCTCGCCTTGATGTCGCTAAAATCAACGACGAAGCCTTCGTCAGAATGCCCCTCCTGCACGGAAGGAACACCTTTCAGCACAACCTCCAGCTTGTAGGTATGGCCGTGAAGATTGCTGCATTTCCCCTTATGACCAATAAGCTGATGGGCAGCGTCAAAGGTGAAGATTTTGCATACCGAAACCTCGTTCAGCATGAGTCACCCTTCTTTCGCTCCCCTTCGTACTGCGTCAGTCCACGGCTGCGCAAGAGGCACGCGGGACAAGTCCCGCAGCCACTCCCAATGATCCCGTTGTAGCAGGTCAGCGTGCGCTCACGAATATAATCAAAGTGGCCCAATTCGTCGGCCATTTTCCAGGTTTCTTTTTTATCCAACCACATCAGCGGCGTATGAATCACGAATTCGTAGTCCATCGACAGATTGAGCGTCACATTCAGCGATTTCACGAACACATCACGGCAGTCCGGATATCCGCTGAAATCAGTCTGACAGACCCCTGTTACAATATTATGGTAGCCAAGCTGCTTGGCAAGAATTGCCGCAAACGACAGGAACAACAGATTACGTCCATCCACAAAAGTACTTGGGAGCTCATTCTCTGCTCCTTCTTCAATGGCGATATCTTCCCGTGTCAATGCGTTGGGTGCCAGCTGATTTAGCAGTCCCAGATCAAGAATATGTTGCTTTACTTTAAAATCAGCGGCAATCTGCTGTGCTACTTCAATCTCAGCGGCATGCCGCTGATTATAATTGAACGTGACCACTTGGACCTCATCATAGTGTTGAAGCGCCCAGATCAGACAGGTCGTGCTGTCCTGGCCGCCGCTAAAGACGACCAATGCTTTTTTATTCATCTTCGAAATCTCCTTTTTTACAAAATAGGGTTAGCGGTTATCCACTTTTTCCGGGTAAAGATCATGATTCATGAGACGGTGTTCTGCCATTGCCTCATACTTCGTTCCCGGACGTCCCCAGTTGCAATAAGGGTCAATCGAAATGCCGCCCCGCGGGGTGAATTTCCCCCATACTTCAATATAACGCGGGTCCATTAGGCTGATGAGATCATTCATAATGATATTGACGCAGTCCTCATGGAAATCCCCATGATTGCGGAAACTGAACAAATACAGCTTCAGCGATTTGGATTCCACCATTCTTTGCTCCGGGATGTACGAGATGTACAGTGTTGCAAAATCCGGCTGGCCCGTAACGGGGCACAGACTGGTGAATTCCGGGCAATTGAACTTGACGAAATAATCGCGTCCCGGATGCTTGTTATCGAACGATTCCAGCACCTCTGGCGCATAGCCAAAATGGTATTGAGTTCCCTGATTGCCCAGCAGTGTAACTTCCTTCATTTCATCTTTCAATCTTCCTTCAGACATGACAAAAAATCCCTCTCTTTTCCTTCGGCCTGCGCCGGAATTGGAAAGAAGAACGAGATTTCGAAAACTTGGCTCTACTAAGAATAAACGAGTACTGACCCATGGACAGAGTTATCCCGTTTATACGCGGAACATCATTCGCTATGGCATCTGACGTCCCTTAAGGGTCTTAGTTTTTTATAGAGGGAGTTTGCGAACCTCTCCTGCGCACAATGACGCAGACTTCTTCTTTAACTGATATCGTGCGTCTTGAACTATACCATGGGGTATGCGGGATGACAAGTGTAAAAATAATGATTAATTATATTAATTATAAATGTGATAAATTTATTTCCTACCGCAAAAATGACGGATTCATTTTTGGCGAACAGGGTAACTTATAGCCTATAGATCATCTTCTAAAGGATGGGATCAGGTTATGGAACAGCAGGTACAACAGCTCTCGGATTGGCTGAATACACAGGTGAACCAGACGATTCTAATTGAGAAGCAAGAGCTTTCGGATACAGACACCATTCATTTCAAGCTGGAAGGCGTCGATTACCGTGATGCGGATGATGTCATTGATGATTATCTGGATAGTGCGCTAATTCTTAGAGGTTCGGGAAGCACGCTGAACAGAGATGGCGAATTAGTGCGCTTGCCCCAGGCGAACTACGAAATTGCAGTCAGCGGGCTGCGGCTGAATCGTTCCGATGCAGAGGCTGCAGAGGTGAAGACAGACCGTGCCCATTACACTTTGTCTAAAGAATGATACCTCAGGCTTCGTAATACCACATGTGATCTGTAACAGGATAACACCGTTTGTTATGAAAAGATGACTAAAGAGGCTGCGGATAAAGCCCGCAGCCTCTTGCCAGTCCATATCTACTACTCTTCACCGATGATCTCCACTTCGGTTTCCAGCTCTACGCCAAATTTATCCATCACGGTTTCTCTGACATGTTGAATCAGACCGATATAGTCGCTAGCCGTGGCATGATCTGCATTTACGATAAATCCAGCGTGTTTACGGGACACCTCGGCACCGCCGATACGGGTTCCCTGAAGTCCGCTCTCCTGGATCAACTGCCCGGCAAACCGCCCTGGAGGACGTTTGAAAACACTACCACAAGACGGGTATTCCAGTGGCTGCTTCGATTCCCGGAGGAACGTCAATTCATCCATAACGGACTTGATGGCTGCAGCTTCCCCCGGCTTAAGAGCAAACCGTGCCTCCAGAACAACGTATTCACCACTGGAGAAGATGCTCTTCCGGTATCCCCATTGCATTTGGTCACCTTGAAGCGTTATTAGTTCGCCAGCCATGTTCAAGACAACGGCGCTGTGGAGTACATCCTTGACCTCACCACCATAGGCTCCTGCGTTCATGTAAAGAGCGCCCCCTACTGTACCAGGGATACCACAAGCAAATTCCAGGCCCGCCAATTCCTGATCCAGCGCATAACGCGATACATCAATGATTTTGGCGCCACACTCTGCATACAACAGTCCATCCCGCACTTCCATGCCCGTCAGGTCTGAGGTTTGTAGCACAATACCGCGTACTCCTCCGTCGCGGATAATGACATTAGAGCCATTGCCAAGTACCGTCAGCGGAATACGCTGTTCACTCGCATATGTAACAATTTTCTGAATTTCTTCATAAGTAGCGGGAGCTGCCAGAATATCTGCCCGTCCCCCCATTTTGGTGAATACCCGGTCCTTTAATTCTTCATGACTTTTAACGACGCCTGCTGTGACAATGGCTTGCAGATCGTCCTGAACTTTGCTGATATTCATATTGCATACCCCTTTGATGGAATAGAAATAAACCCGCTTGACGGGAGTTAAACTTGTAACTATAATGATTACAGGTCAAACATTAAAAATTAATTTTTATTATGGAAAGGAAGTTAACTCATGTCAACTTTAGTTATCGTCGCGCACCCCAACCTTGAACAATCCAAGATCAATAAATACTGGCAGGAATACCTCGAGGCCAATACTGATGTTACCGTACACAATCTTTATGAGACTTACCCTTCAGAGGTTATCGATGTAGAGCGTGAACAGAAGCTGGTGGAACAGCATGACCGCATCGTGCTTCAATATCCCTTCTATTGGTACAGCACACCGCCACTTTTGAAAAAATGGTTCGATTCCGTGCTTACCTACGGCTGGGCTTATGGCGAGAACGGCAACAAGCTGCATGGCAAGGAATTGCAGATTGCATTGTCCACCGGCGGTCCTAAGGAAGCTTATACCCCAACCGGCTATAACAAATTCAGCCTGGAAGAGCTGCTTAGACCCATTGAAGCTACTTCCAATCTCATTGGCACAAAACTGCAGCCTTACTTCATTCTCAG
Source organism: Paenibacillus sp. NPDC056722 (assembly GCF_042790635.1). Classification (NCBI taxonomy): domain Bacteria; kingdom Bacillati; phylum Bacillota; class Bacilli; order Caryophanales; family Paenibacillaceae; genus Paenibacillus; species Paenibacillus sp. NPDC056722. The sequence continues at coordinate 106,495 of NZ_JBHTYV010000001.1, forward strand.
TGGCGCAATGACCATCACAGATGAAGAAATTCATGCTTCTGCAATACAATATGCCAAGCTTATCACTACCTAAGAATCAAGGATAGATGATCAGGCAACCACAACTTTAACAACGAACAGGCTCCCTTGTCAATGACGGGAGCCTGTTCTTCTATACATATATTGATATTATGGATAATTTTATGACGATATAACCAATTTCCCTTGATGGCTTGCTACAGTCCAACAGCTTTGTAAGCTGCAAGCTCATATGGGAGACACAGCGGCACGCCCGTGCGCGGATCAGGCACGATATCGCACTCGATTCCGAATACTTCACGCAAGACCGGTGTGGTCATTACCTCGGCAGGTGCACCTTCACTAATCACTGTGCCGGACTTGATCGCCACCATATGCTGCGCGTAACGGGAAGCATGGTTCAAGTCATGGACTACCATGATGATGGTACGGCCCTTCTCTTCATTCAGCTTTTGCAGCAATTGCAGCACTTCCAGTTGATGCGCCATATCAAGGAACGTTGTAGGTTCATCCAAGAACAGAATATCCGTCTCTTGCGCCAATGCCATAGCAATCCAAGCACGCTGACGTTGTCCCCCGGAGAGACGATCAATCGGGCGGTCATGGAAGTCCGACATCCCCGTCTCAGCGATCGCATTAGAGATAATTTGGCGGTCTTCCGGTGTTAATGTACCGAAGCCCTTCTGATGGGGATAACGACCGTAACTTACCAATTCCGCTACAGTAAGTCCGTCTGGTGCTGTTGGGTTCTGTGGCAAAATCGCTAACTGACGGGCCACTTCTTTGGTCGAGAGGTTATGAATGGATTTGCCATCCAGCATTACACTGCCGCTCTTCGGCTTCATGATCCGGGCCATCGTCTTCAGAATCGTCGACTTTCCGGAGCCGTTAGCCCCGACAAGCGCCGTAATTTTCCCTGTTGGAAGCGTCAGGTTCAATCCCTTAACTATAGTAGCTTCCGAGTACCCGATGCTTAGCTGTTCTGTATTCAAACGTTCTGACATGATCTTCACTCCCTGTAGTTTTTCGGGGTATGCCCGTTAATATTGGATTTGTAGAATAAATTAAGCTCTTGATTTGGCGAGCAAATATAAAAAATAGGGTGCGCCGATTACAGCCACTACGACGCCTGCCGGCACTTCCGCCGGCTGCATGATCCAGCGGCCGATGGTATCGGCGGCCAGTAGCAGTAGTCCGCCTGTAAGGGCAGCGGCCGGCAGCAGCACCTGATGCCGCGGCCCCACCAGCCTGCGGGCCAGATGGGGTGCAATCAGACCAACGAAACCGATGCCGCCGCTGACAGCGACGCAGGAGCCTGCAAGGGCTACCGCAGCCGCGAGCAGCAGCAAGCGTTCACGCTCCACTGGAGCGCCAAGCCCGGTGGACATCTGGTCGCCCAGATTCATTACATTCAGCACTCGGGCTTTATAGAACGCGAACGGCAGAAGAACGACAATCCACGGCAGCAGCGCCAGTACAAAGCGCCAATCGCCACCCCAGATCTTCCCGGCCATCCAGGTGGCCACGAATTGATAATTCTTGGGATCAAGTCTCAGCGCCAACACAATCTGGTAAGCGTTGATGCCTGCGGCAACCGCGATCCCGATCAGCACAAGCCTTGCCGGGGACAGCCCTTCCCGGCGAAAAGCCAGGATGTAGATTAGCGCGGCTGTAAGACCGGCGCCCAGCAAGGCTAGCAGCGGAAGCACGTAGATCGGCGCCGCCGTTGTAGCTGGAAAGAAAGAAATAAACAAGATGACCGCAAAACCAGCACCTGCGGTGATCCCTAAGGTAGAAGGTTCAGCTAATGCATTGCGCGACAAGCTTTGCAGTATACAGCCGGAGACTGCAAAGCCCGCCCCAACTAGCAGCGAAATCACGATACGAGGCAACCGGAAATCAAACAGGATTAGCTTCTGTTGATGATTTCCTTGTCCGCGGATCGTATGCAGAACCTCCAGCGGTGAGAGACGCATAAAGCCTGTATTCATGCTGATGACGAACACAGTGGCGATAAGAAAACCGAGCAGTGACAGAACCGTGATGTTCCTTGTTCGTCTCTGCTTCTCATAAGTACTGAGGATGGGCTTACTCATGACAGCGCCCCCTTCCGTCTGCTCGCCAGATAAATAAAGAACGGTACACCAAGCAGCGAGATTAGAGCGCCGATCGGCGTCTCATAAGGTGCATTCAGGAGTCTGGCTCCAATATCTGCAAAGATCAGCAGCAGACTGCCGAGTACAGCTGAACAAGGAATGACCCAGCGGTAATCAATGCCAACCAGGTAACGTGTAATATGAGGAATCAGCAGACCGACAAAAGCAATCGGACCTACAGCCGAAACCGCTGTTCCGGCAAGCACCACAACTGTGAGCATGCCTCCGGCCTGCACCAGCCTTGTATTTTGTCCAAGTCCTGCTGCCACCTCGCTGCCGAGGCTAAGCAGTGTAATGGAACGAGACATCATCATTGCCACGATAAGGGCAACGAGGATTGGCGGTGCCATAATCTTAAGCTGACCCCATGTCGTTCCGGCGACCCCGCCGGCCAGCCAGAACGTTAGATCCTGAGACAGGTGGAACAGGATCGCTACTCCCTGGCTGACAGCGAGCAAGAGCGCACTTACTGCAGCTCCGGCAAGTGTAAGACGAATGGGTGTTAATCCATTGCGGGAGAGGGAGCCAATCCCGAACACAAGCAAGGCCGCTAACGCTGCGCCGATAAAACAAAACAGCATAATCAAAGTGAAAGGCATCGAAGGTGTAAAAGCAAACGCTAAGGCCAGCGCAGCTGTCGCTCCGGCATTCAGACCAAGCAGGCCTGAATCCGCTAACGGGTTACGGGTCATCCCCTGCATCATAGCTCCAGCTACGGCAAAGCAGGCTCCAACCAGTGCCCCGGCGAGGGAACGCGGGATGCGCAGCTCCCATATCACCTGATGCTGTCGTATGTCAGGATTAAAATGAAATACGGCTTCCCATACTGTCGATAGTTTAATATCCGCAGCGCCTACTGAGATCGAGAGCGCGAGTCCGAACAGAATACCTCCCAGCCCAATGATCAGAATGAGGATGGCCGCTGTCGGCCGCGAAGTAATGGGAAGATCAGATGTCCTTAACTTGGTGCTATTTATCGAATCTGAATCCTGGGATGAAACCATTCAATAACTTGTCTCCTTATTGAGTAATAACAAGAATCATTCTCATTATCGCAAATATATGAAGTATGTACAATATCCCGATAAAGAGATCTACAAAAATTGCAGTAGATCATTGAAAAACTTATTATTTAACGAGAAACTTCAATACATCGTCAATGGTTTTGGAATCTGCAGTAGCCCCGCTATACAACCAGGTGCTGTTGGAACTCAGCTCATAGACATGTCCCGCTTTGACTGCAGGGATACTTTTCCAGGTCGCGCTATTCAAAATTTCCGAGTTGTCCGATTGGTCACTGTTCACCAGGAAGATATGATCAGCTTTCAGTTCAGAGAGCTTCTCTAGAGAGATCGGATTCCACGTCGCTCTCTGATCTGCCGGAATTTCCGTCACCAGGTTTGGTGAAGCAAGTCCCAGATCCTTATACAACACTTCCCCACTGGCACGTGTCTCATCTACTAGGTAGAAATTCTTTTGCACCAGCCACAAAGCAGCAGCTGACTGTCCGCCGGCAACACTGGCAAGCTTCTCTTTAGCTTCTGCGGCTTTCTGATCATAATCTTTGATCGCTTGCGCGGCTTCTGCACCCTTGCCGAGCAAATCACCAATAGTCGTCAAGGCTTTGCGCCAGTCTTTGTTCACGGCATCGCCAAGCACATACGTAGGTGCGATTTTGTTATATTGATCATACAGGCCGTTCTGAACCGCAGATTCCGAATCCACGATGATAAGATCCGGCGCAAAGCTAGTCACCGCTTCAAGCGGAAGATCATAGCTGATTGTCGGAACCTCTTTTAATTCTGGAGACAGATACTCCTGTATTCCGTTTGGAACCGACCACTGTGCTACAGGTGTAACTCCTAGTGTAACGAGGTGATCTTCAAGATAGGAAGCAAGCACACGCTGCGGATTGGCTGGAATGCTGACCTGATGACCCATAGCATCTGTTACCGTCTTCGCTTCCCCTTGATTCGGAGCTGCAGTAGCTTGAGCAGAAGGAGCAGCCGTTGATCCAGCAGCGCTATTAGCCGCGTTCCCGGCATTGTTATTGCCACAAGCAGACAAGATCACCATGAGGGCCGCTAGACCCGCCATCGCCAGCTTTGTACTGCCTGATATATTTCTTTTTAATGCAAACATTCAAAATCCCCCTTGTATCTGCTTCCATTCCTATTCTATATAAGACGAACTTAAGATCCGAACGTAAGGCTCGGTCGTCACTTCGGTGGAATGTTTGGACTTCCGGCCGCTGTTGTCTCCAGATTTCATCTGAATAACCGCTTCTAGCGGTTGAAATCCGGACACCAGCTTAGGCTTCCGATGCGAGCTTTCCTTCGGAAAGCTTTTAGGCGAGCGCTTTCGCTCCTACAGTTCCAACCTTCCCCCTTCGTTCCTTCTCGCTTTTTGTTACTTTCTTTTGTTCGGCTTATATAGATCATTACCTCTTATCTTAACTCTTTTAAATGATATTGATTCTCATTATCTATGTCAACATAAATATTAAAAATTCTACAGGGTTCGCGCCTGTTTGACACAAACAAAACGAATGGAAATAAAAAAAGAAGCCGCATCGCGGCTTCTCTTCAATGTACAGCTACTTCTGAGCTATTTATTCAAATGATAAGGCACTGTGGCGACCACGACATCCTTCTGGTTCATTAAATAGGAACGAATCAAGAAACTGGTCTGGTTGTGCAATAGAGCCTGCCACCAATGCTTCGTAATAAATTGCGGAATCAGGATCGTAATGTGATCTGTCGAAGCGGTCTTCCACTCCACCGTATCGATGAACTTAAGCAGCGGGCGGAGAATACTGCGGTACCGGGAGCGCAGGACAATAAGCCGTACACCCGGATTCCATTCTTCCCACTTCTGCTCCATCCGGTGAATCTCCTCTTCATCAAAACCGACGTACACTGCAACCACGTTATCCGTTAACGACTTTGCGTAACTAAGCGAATGCAGAACGGCGCGAGTAACGCCAGCTACAGGCACAACCACGGTGCTTCCTTTAATAACTGGTTTATCTTTGTCGAGACAGATACGAAGCTGATCCGCTGTATTCATGTAGTGACCATGTATGCGGTAGAACACGAACATTACGATTGGCAGGAAGAGAAAGGCCATCCACACACTGGAGAATTTGGTGATGATGAAAATCAAGGTAATCGTTAATGTCGTCAGCATGCCGATTGTGTTGACAGCAAATTTACTTTTCCAGCCTGCCGGCTTCAATTTGTACCAGCGAACCATCATGCCCAGCTGAGACAATGTAAACGGAATGAACACACCGACAGCATACAGTGGAATCAGACCTTCTGTATTCCCGTGAAATGCGGCTACCAGTAGTGCAGACATCACACCGAGGAAAATAATCCCATTCGAGAAACCGAGCCGGTCTCCACGAACCATGAACGCATGCGGCATGTATTTGTCTTTGGCAAACATACAGGCGAGCAGCGGGAACGCTGAGTAAGCGGTATTGGCTGCCAGGAACAGAATGACAGCGGTAATCCCTTGAATGAAGAAATACAGCACGCCGCGTCCAAAGGTGGATTCCGTGATCTGGGATACGACGGTAGCTTTCTCATCGGGCACAATGCCATACCAGTAAGCCAGGACGGTTATACCTGTGAACATAATCCCTAGAATGAGGCCCATGGCCATTAGGGTTTTTGCCGCGTTTTTCTCAGCAGGCGCTTTAAAGTTCGGAATAGCATTGGATACAGCCTCAACCCCGGTCAAAGCCGAACAGCCAGAGCTAAAGGCCTTCAAGAGCAGGAACAAGCTGACATTGGATACCGCAGTCCCGATCTCGGGGACATGGGCATGCGCACCGCCCGTAGCATATTTTATAACCCCTGAAATAATCAAGACAAAAATGGAAATAACAAACAGGTATACTGGAACAGCAATGAAAGATGCGGATTCTGTTACACCGCGTAGATTAAGTATCGTTAGGATGATAATTACGGTAACTGCAATAAGAACGGTATGACCATGCAAGCTTGGAAAAGCCGATGTGATCGCATCTGTCCCTGCTGACGCACTTACGGCAACCGTCAAAATGTAATCCACGAGCAAAGAGCCCCCAGCCAAAAGCCCGGTCGGAACGCCTAGATTGTTCTTAGCTACGATATAAGCACCGCCGCCTTGTGGATAAGCAAAGATCGTCTGCCGGTATGATAAAATCAGAATCGCCAGCAGTCCCAATACGGCAAGTGCAATTGGCAGTGAGTACCAGATCGCAGTGAACCCCGCGGCGACCAGTACAATCAGGATTTGTTCCGTTCCGTAGGCTACAGACGAGAGCGCATCTGAAGACAGAACAGCCAGTGCTTTCACCTTGGATAACTTTTCATGATCGAGTTCGTTGGATTTCATCGGACGCCCGATCAAAAGTCGTTTTACTTTGCTTACCATTGTAGAAACAGTTCCTCTCTTTGTGAGTTGAATCGGTCATACCGTGCGCCGTTTTCACGGGTGGATTTCATAAATGCAGGCACAAAAACAAGCATACGGAAATGATCCGCATGCCTGGGGCATGGTCATTATCCCACTTTTGCTTACGAGGTTAGCTGGCGGATTCGGGCTGTGGTAGCCCTACGGTTCGGCCGTATAGGCCGCTTCCGATTCACCCCTTTGGCATCGTTATGCCAAGATTGGTTCCCCCGTTTTTCCTAGGAAAATTCAGCGCATATTCAACTTCTCACAAGGTCTAATATTAGTCTACAAAGTGCATCCAGTAAAGCGGTGAAAAAAATGAAAAAAGAATGAAAAAACATTCAAAACCCGCAAATTTTATATCGGGAACTGTCCGCTCTTTCATTCTCTTCTATTATCCCTTCGGCCCGTGTTTTTATAACATTTTGACGTTATTTGTGACGAATCAGCAGGGAATATTTTTTGGTTGTACTTGCTTATGCTTCTTCTGTTTCCTGCTCCAGCGGCTTACGGCCGAACCAGAGCAAAACCGTGATCAAGGCAAAGGCGATTAGCGCCATAAAAGGAATCGTGATAAAACCAAAATAATTCAAATAATCTTTGTTGCAAGGAACTCCCACTGTGCAGGGAATAATCTTGCTAAGAGCTGGAATTTTCTGTTCTGCGTAATGATACAGTGAAATGCTTCCCCCGATAATGCTCAGTGGCAGCACATAAGGAATAATGCGCTTGTCTCCCCGGTACGTGGCAATGCCTAGCAGAAATAGCTGGGGATACATAAAAATGCGCTGGAACCAGCAGAGCTTACAGGGCTCATACTTTAGAACCTCACTTAGATAAAGGCTGCCTGCCACGGCCACTACTGACACAAACCAGGCCAGATAAAGAGCGTTACGGCGGCAAAATAGGGAGAATTTACTCATTTCACTTGGCCTCCGCCGCTTTGGCTGCAGTATTCACTTCCGCCGAAATAGCGTCAAAGTTAAACGGCTCTGCGGATTTCACGCCATTAATGAAGATGGTTGGCGTATTATTAACCCCTGCGTCAGATGCTGTCTTGATGTCACGCTTCAATTCGTCATAATACGTACGTTCCTTGATGTCCTTGCGCAGCAGCTCCAGATCAATGTTCAGCTTCTCCTTCTCAGCTAAGCCAACAAGATAATCCTCAGTCGCCCACTTAGCATTTTCATCGCCTTGATTTGCATATACGGCATCAAAGAACTTCCAGAACTCATCCGCATTCTGATGGTAAATGGACAGGGCAGCAAGTGAAGCTGTTTCGGAATCAGGACCGATAAAGGCCATATTTACAAAATAAAAAGAGGCTTTTCCTGGCTCTACCAGCTCTTTCACGATTTGCGGTTTGATCAACCCCGTGAACTGGGCACAAGCGGGACATTTGAAGTCTCCAAATTCAACAATTTTGACCGGTGCATCCTCTTTACCCAGTCTCGGCAGCTCACTGTAATTGAAGCTCGTTGGCGCTGCAGTTGTGGTGGTGGAGGAAGTATCCTTCGCTGCCATCATAAATAGGACTACAAAAATAATGACTACAAAGACAATTGTACCGATAATAAACATTCTGTTCGTCTGTTTCTGTTTATCTTGCTTGGTGCGGTCTCTCTCCTGCTTGCTCAATTGAGAAGCCGCTGGACTCTTCTTCTTAGGTTTGCTCAAGGATCGGTTCCTTTCTGTCCATTAAGGACGGGCATAGTATAATATTTTAAAATTATATAATTAAAGAACTCACCTTGGCAATCAATACTATTGACTCGAAGGCATGTACAATGGAAAAATAACAACCCAAAAAGGCATAGCGCCGTTAAACGACACCATGCCCTTGTGCTACTAATCGTATTGAAAATCTAAGCCCCTGCTTCTTCGGCAAGAATCTCTACCTTGAGCAGTTTGATTCGGGAGATCCGCTTATGGTCGATTTCCTCAACACTAAACAAATGATTGTCGAATGTTATGGTCTGGCCCATCTGCGGCGGATTTACTTCCAGCTTGGAATACAACCAGCCACCAAGGGTATCATAATCATCGGTCTCCATATGCAGTCCCAGAAGGTCGTTGATCTCCTCGATCAGCATCAAGCCATCGATGGAGTATTCATCCTCCCCCAGCTTTTCCACGCCAGGGCGCTCTTCATCGAATTCATCCTGAATTTCCCCTACGATCTCTTCCATGATATCTTCCAGAGTAACCATGCCCGAAGTTCCGCCGTACTCATCAATGAGGATCGCGATCTGAGTCTTAGCCCGCTGCATCACCTTGAGCAAAGCACTGATCTGGATTGATTCCGGTACGGTAAGAATCGGGCGGATCAATTCATGATACTGGGGAACACGTTCCCTGATCAAGTCCTTAATGTGAATGAAACCAAGAATATGGTCCTTGTCGCCATCACAGACTGGATAACGAGTCCGCATGCCTTCAAAGGCAATATTAATGTTCTCTTCCACCGATAGATGGTTATTCAGACAAATCATTTCCGTACGCGGAATCATGATCTCTCTGGCCATCGTATCGGCAAATTCAAAGATATTATCGACCAGCGTCATTTCAGTGTTGTCGATCAGACCGCTTTTATTGCTCTCCTGCATCAGAATCCGAATCTCTTCTTCTGTATGAGCCGTTCCAAGCTCAGATGGAGGCGTCAGCCGGAAAAGTCGTAGCAAGCCACGCGCCAGATTGTTGACAACCCAGATGAATGGAAACATCAGCTTGTAAAATACATTCATCGGTCCTGCAGTTAGCAGAAGTACAGCTTCAGCCTTGTTGACAGCAATCGTCTTCGGTGCAAGCTCGCCAAGCACAATATGCAGCACTGTAATTAGCATGAAGGCAATAATCAGAGAGATAACATAAACTGACGTTGCGCCAAAGCCCAGACTAACCAGCAGCGGCCCAACCAGCGTCGCAATTGCCGGTTCACCCAGCCATCCCAGCGCCAATGATGCCAGGGTAATTCCAAGCTGACAAGCAGATAGATAAGCATCTAAGTTGTGAACAATAGGTTTTGCAGACAGCGCTCTTTTGCTGCCCTCCTCGATAAGCGAATCAATGCGCCCGCTGCGCACTTTCACCATCGCATACTCCACGGAAACAAAAAATCCGTTCAGCAGCACCAATAAAATCATTAAACCTACATTTAATATACCGGGTAAAGGGTCGCTCAAATTATGCTCCTATCCACCGTTCTCACACGGGGCGGATAGGCCCACCTCCTTCGTTTTTTCAAAATGACAGCATGTAAATCGTCAGTCTTCTGCATCAATTCCCCAATGCTTTCAGCTCCTGTCTATAGTCACGAATATAAATATATACATTATTATATATTTATAATCTACACAGTCAAACCGCAGCGTATGACGGCATAATGAGGTTTTACCACAATTCTTTGACTTTTACTGATGAATTTGAGCTCTCATGCGTATTCAGGCCGTTTCCAGCCGTTTCAATAATAAAAGCCTCTCTCCGGTAGCGGAAAGAGGCTTAAAAATCAGTTTTAGCGATAGTAACGCGTACCGGGGTTCCCAATAACACCAGGATATTGATAAGTAAGAGGTTCGTCGAAAGTCGCGTAATCGAAGTTGATCATAAGTAACATGATGCGCTGTCCCGTTGTCGGGTCACTGATGATGATGTGGTCGCGTCCAGCTGCTTCCAGTTTACCCTTGAAGATTTTGGCATTCCAGTCCTTGTTGTTCTCATAGGTCATGTAGAATGTGCCAACCTTGCCCAAATTCAGCCGTAAAATGTTCTCGATGTAAGATTGTTCAAATACAGGGGCTGGAGCCGAAACCACAGTTCCTGAAGGAGTCATCGGACTTCCGCTGGATACTTGGGGAGGTACCGCCTGCATTGTGCCACCCATCGTACCCATTGTTCCCATTGGGGCCATGCTGTTTGACGTACCCATAGTGCCTGAAGATACACTTCCGATCGTGTAAGTAACAGGACGGTAAGGTTGTTGAACGATCATTGATAAATTACCTCCTAAAAATTAATCGGGAGCTTGCGCCCCCGGGCCTAATACACGGCTGGACAGTCTCCGCTGGTCGGAGAAAAGAAGCAATGGGCCTTAAAGCGGCCGGTGTTACTCTGATTGTACCAGGTGTCAGGGCAATCGCCTGCCGGACGGAAGAACCAAAGAGCATTACTGGCAGGCCAGGTCCGTTCGCCCCCGATGGCTCTTTTCGCCAGACGGATATCGGCATCTCTCGCTCGCTGGTAGAAGTAGCTCTTAGTCGGCGCTTCAAATCCTCCCGGACTTTGATACACCATATCATCGATATTGCGGATGTTTTTGAAGTCGAGGCAATTGCCCAAAATGCGGTTGACGCCGACATTGCCTACCATCAGCATCCCAAGATCTCCATCCTCTTCGGCTTCCGCTCTCATTAGCCGCGCCAGTACTCTTACATCTGCCGAGTTCGCTTTGATGACGGCCACACGCGTCCCTCCTTGTAATGGCTACTTCGCAGAACAGCAATTTCGCTCTTTACTGCACGTTGTATTGTATGTGCATCCGCCCAAGAGGTGACAGTTCGTCGGCAATTTTATCTTCCTAATTATAATTTTCAGGAGATCATACTAAGGCTCGTAGATCATTTTGCGGGTCATCCCGCCATCTATCACAAGCTGGGCACCCGTCACGAAGTTATTGTCTTCTGCGCTAAGGTACAGACAGGCACGGGCAATATCCTGAGGAGTGCCGACCCGACCCGATGGGTGCTGTTTATGATCGATTTCACGCAGCTCGCTGTAATCCTCTGTTTCAATCCAGCCAGGACTAATACAGTTTACTGTAATACCATCCGGTCCGAGGGAAATCGCCAGGGCATGTGTAAGCGCGGTGATCGCGCCTTTGGAAGCTGCATACGCTTCTGTATGCGCTTCAGACATCAGGGAACGTGTGGAGGAGAGGTTGATCACGGCGCCTCCCTGCGGGTTCCCCTTCATGATTTTGGCGGCCTCACGGGTTGCCAGAAAACAGCTTCTGGCATTCGTATTCATCACCTTGTCCCAATCCTCAACTGACAGCTCGTACACAGAAGCGGTATGTGGATTGGCAATTCCGGCATTGTTGATCAAAATATTAATGGTACCAAAGGCTTCGACTGTACGCTTCATTAGAGCGACAATATCGGCTTCACGGCTCACATCGCATACGACGAAGAGCGCCTTTCCCCCATGTCTAACAATTTCATTCACCGTCTGGCGTCCCCGCCCCTCTTCCAGCTCAGCAACGACCACGTTTGCGCCTGCACTGGCATAACTCATCGCTATGGCCCTGCCGATCCCACGTCCCGCCCCTGTTACAATAACAGTCTTGTCCTTGAAGCTCATCCCTGTCACGTTCCTTTCATCTATGTAAATTTGTCGACAATATAAATATCCCCCTGCTCCGTAAATCGGAAACAAGGGGATTGTACAGGAAGCATAAGAGTATTGCAACGGCTACCTAGAGATCTTCAAGAATGTCCGGCAGATGTAAAAGAAGGCTGGCGCTGGAATCCGTGATACCTGGTGCCCTGATAGCTTAGCTGCCCCTGGTCTCCTTCCACACTCATTCCGTATTCGGTGCCGTTCACCTTGAACTCCATTCGTGTTCCATCCTCCAGCTCGTAGGTCAAATAGTAGTACGTCGTACTGGTCCGGCTCGATCCGCCTTCGTCCTGAAGCTGCTGGTGTCTGATTTCGCTTCGCTTGCTCACGATATGGGCAGAGGTGGTCAACATGGGCGAGCTATTGTTCCGACTCCATTGCAGTAGCCCTCTGCCTGCAGATATAGCGACAATGCCAACCATCACCACGAGAAAGATCGGTATCACTGTTCCGGCAAAATCAAACATCCATGAAGGATCTGGGCCCATTCCCATGACATATTCCTCCTTATTCCCCGCGAGATTCCTCCGGCAGCCTACTCCGGGCGTTCCTGTACATGTATATGCCTGTTCCAGCCCATACAGCATCAAGAGTTGCTTTACGGCAGAAGAAATATGTGGCACATCTATAAAAACACAAAAAGACCACTTCCTCCTCTTATCCTACAAGAAATGAAGTGGTCTCCAGTTATTCGATTTTACTGCCATCTTAAGCATGTACTAAGTCTAAAAAGTGCTTGGTTTCATCTTCTTCGATTGGAAGCATTCCGTTCTCTGCCCAGCAGGCTCTACATTGTTCTTCGGTCTCACACAAATGGGCGTCATCACAATTGTAGCACAATTGCAGAAGGTTTCTAGTCATATAATCCGTTTCAAAAGTTGTCATGGTAATCGCTCCTATCGGATGGTTAGTTTGTGAAAAAAATAACTTTCTTTCTATGTGTTAAATATATCACAAGGTATCGTATTTGTCATGTGATTTTTTTCACATTTATGAGGAAAATTTTAAATAAGTTTTTTAGAAAAAATAATACAAACAGCAGGCTCGCTATGAACCTGCTGTCTATTGCTTCTTATAATATTATAACACTCGCCAGCTTGCCCCGCCGTTCGTGGTCTGCAGAAGAATGGACCGCTTGTCCTCTTTCTTCTCGATCAAGAGCCAGCCAACCTCTGAAGAGAAGAATTGCAGCTTGACGATCTCCGGATACTCCTCCAGCTTGGACTCTAGTACACTGCTTGACTTGAGCGCAGTCCAGGTCGCTCCCTGATCCTGCGTCTGGTATAGTGTGCTTCCATCCAGAATCCAACCAGTCGATAGATTCAGGAAGGTAGGCGCGAGATGACGGTTCCCGCCCGTCCTGCTCTTAAAACCAAAAGCCCTGAACTTCCAGCTTTCCCCGCCGTTAGCAGTGAAGTAGCCGTCGTAAGTAATGCTGTTGTCCTTATCCTTCTGGCAACCAACAGACATCCAGCCTGTCGTTCTACCTCCACCGAAGAATTCCGGCCTGCCGGTAATCACCCGGTCACAGCCATCAAATCGCTCGTTGACCAGGAACGGTGCGCCTTGCTGCCAAGTCTTCCCACCATCCTTAGTTGTATAAATCTTAGGCAATGCTCCTGTCTGCAGGGTGACGAAGCCATGCATGCTATCTCTAAAAATCATCCCCGTCGTTACACCCGCCATAGGAATCGCCGGATTCGGCAGCTTAGGGTTGTATTGTTCATTCTGCATAACATTCTTCCAGGTCGCCCCGCCGTCTACTGTGGAATACAATGCTTTGCTTTCTTTGGTGGCCGTAGTGTCCCATGAGGTCAAAAGCCAGCCGTAGTTTGGAGAATAAAAGTACATCGACGAAATTGGATTCGCATCCGGCAACGAGGATACTTTCCAGGACTGTCCTCCATCCTTGGTTCGCAGCACGATCGTCTCCGTCATGCCGTACGCGCTCCTGATGATCCAGCCATTACTTGGATCGGTAAAGAATATTTCTTTGCCATAGACTGGGTTAGAAGGAAACTGTACATTGGCGGAGGGCGAAATATTAGCCCAAGTCGTACCGTTATCCTTCGTTATATACATACGCAGCTCATTCTTGGTTACGCCCCAGGCTAGTCCCTCGGATTCGCTGAGTAGCTGAAAATCTGTCAGACGGGTCTGAATCTGATACTTAGGATTATTCTCCGCATCCATATTCCGCGCATCCGGTGTAATCAATGTAATCGTCTGCCCTTCTTCCGGGGGCTCCGTAGGCTGCGGTGTCTGAGCAGGCGCCGCCGTTTTCGACATACAGGCCGACAGGATCAGCATGGACAGCAGGAGTAGAAGCACAACACTCAGAACCTTAGAACCTTGAGTTTTGGACGGCAATGCGCTCTCTCCTCTCAGTTAATAGAACTACATGATCTTTCCGTACATTCGTTATCGTTCCTGGATTAGTCTCCGTTCAACTTGCTGTTGCGATAGCCGTATAGTGCATAGATCAGCAGGCCGATGACCAACCAGATTAGAAATCCGATCCAGGTCGCGCTCCCGAGATTGTACATCAGATAGCCACAAGCCGCAGCACTGAGCAACGGAAGAAAAGGTACCCAGGGTACCTTGAAACCCCGCTTCAAGGTGGGTTGACTATAACGTAAGGCAATGACACCAATCGAAACAACTAAGAAAGCAAACAATGTTCCAATACTAGTCAGATTCGCCAGGCGGCTAAGCGGAACAAATCCGGTCAAGATAGCGCTGACTATTCCCATCATCCAGATGCTGCGATTTGGTTGCTGTGTCGTCGAGTTGACCTTAGACAGACTTTTCGGAAGCAAACCATCACGTGAAATTGCATAGAGCAGACGAGTCTGTCCATACATCATAACCAGCAGCACTGTAGTCATTCCTGTAATGGCTCCCAATGAGATCAATCCGGCAATCCAATTCTGGTCAACAAGCCGCAGTGCATAGGATACCGGGTCGCTTACATTCAGATCGTAATAAGGAACAATACCGGTTAGGACCAGGGACACGGATATGTACAACACCGTACAGATCACAACGGATGATATGATCCCAATCGGTATATCTCGCTGCGGACTCTTGACCTCTTCAGCAGCATTGGAGATCGCATCGAAGCCGATATAGGCAAAGAACACGGTCGCTGCCCCATTCATGACCCCATGCATACCGAAGGGGAGGAAAGGCGACCAGTTCTCCGGTTTTATATAGAAAATCCCCGTAAAAATGAACAATAAAACTACAGCCAGCTTTATTACGACCATAATCGCATTAAAACGAGCCGTTTCTTTCGCTCCGCGGGTCAGCAGCAAGGAGATCAGTAGAATAATGACGACTGCAGGCAGATCGATAAAAGTACCTTTGTCCGCATTATACGCCCCGGAGAGCAATGTAGGCAAATGCAAGCCGAAGCCTTCCAGCAGTCCCTGAATATATCCGGACCAGCCACTCCCCACTGCAGCAACTGCTACTCCATACTCGAGCACCAAATCCCAACCAAGAATCCAGGCAAGCAGCTCGCCAAAAGCAACATAACTGTATGCGTAAGCACTCCCGGACACGGGTAATGCGGAAGCCAGCTCGGAATAACATAAGGCGGAGAGCACGCAAGCAATGCCTGCCAGGATAAAGGACAGAATAATTCCCGGTCCAGCGTGCTCGGCTGCTGCAACTCCGGTTACGACGAATATTCCTGTTCCGATGACTGCCCCCACACCAAGTGCTGTCAAATCAAAAGCACCCAATGTTTTGTTTAATTTGTTAGTGTCGCCGCCCAGGACTGCGGTCAGCGATTTTTTGCGAAATAAATCCATTTCTTACTACTCTCCTGTCAGGTGATTAAATTATACAACAAGGCGCTAAGGGGAAGTTCTAAGCTGCTTAAGACCCAGATCTACAAAGATTATGCCACATGTGACGCTAATCCCCTCTTGCACTAGCGGTTTCTCCAACAGCTTTACCGCTGAAGACGCCGGCGAAATAAGCCAGGGCGAATTAATCAAGACGGCTACCCGCTTCTCGGATCTCGGATCTCGGATCTCGGTATCAGTATAAGCAGCACAGCAGCTCCCATAAACAACATTATTGTGGAAAAAGTAAACATGTCCATTCTCTTTTATCCTTAATTTGTACGTTGACAAATCCGCTTTCGACTGTTGGATTAACAGTAATCCTCTTGAAAACACTACCTGTAACGATTATGATGGATAAGATTGGACACAAAAAATTCGCAATTCGGAGGAGATGGAACAATGGCCCCCCCAAAGCCCAACCGCGTAGTCGTAATCGGTACAGGCGCCGTCGGAACGACAACCGCCTATACTTTGTTGTTGCGCAGACGGATGCAAGAACTGGTATTGATCGACGTTAATCATCAGAAAGCGCTCGGTGAAGCGCTTGATATGAATCACGGCATGCCCTTTGTCGGCGGCGTGAAACTATGGGCAGGTACTTATGAAGATTGCCGTGATGCGGATATTATTATTGTGACCGCCGGCGCCTCCCAAAAACCGGGTGAGACTCGGATTGACCTGCTAAGAAAGAACATTTCAATTTTCAAAGACATCATTCAGAAAATAACCAAATACAATCAACATGCTATTTTGCTGATTGCTACGAACCCGGTTGATATTTTGTCCTATGCGACATTGAAAATAAGCGGCTTTGACCGTAGACGCGTTATCGGCTCGGGCACTGTACTTGATAGCGCAAGATTCCGTTATCTGATCGGACGCCACAAGGAGATTGATCCGCGCAGCATCCACGGGCAGATCATTGGAGAGCATGGCGACTCCGAGCTTCCAGTATGGAGTCTCGCGAATGTGGCCGGGATCGAGCTTGGCTTTGACGAAGAAGAGCGCAAGGAGATTTTTGAGGATACCAAGAACGCAGCCTACGAAATCATCGACGCCAAAGGGTCCACATCCTATGCGATTGCCCTGGCACTCGACCGGATTGTCGTTTCGATCCTTCATAATGAAGGTGCGGTCCTGAACGTCTCGACACTGCTCAATAATTACAATGGAGTCTCGGATGTATTCCTTGGTGCTCCTTGTATTGTTGACCGTTCCGGCGTGCGCGAGGTTCTTGATCTTCCATTAAACGAAGAAGAACAAGCCCTCTTCCAAAAATCCGCTGAGAAGCTCAAGTCCGAAATCGCGAAGCTTGAATTATAAGCTTCTTGTACAAGCTGCTGCCAGTCTTTTGACTGGCGGCTTTTTGTTACTCCTCTATTCTTCCCTGGTGCCGTCGTCATCCCCCGACCATTTTTATCCAGCAAGCGCTTGGTCTCCACATAGTTCAGAACATATTTGGAGAAAGCTTCAAAGTATCGTACTTGGAATGACTAATGAATCTACCATTCCTCTTTCAATCCTCTTTCACTACTCACCCATGCTCTCTTCAGGCCTATAGAGATCTACTCGATCGATTTCATATAGCGAGCGCTCGTTGCCAAGTAACGGACACCAGAGACCTTATTGCCTATTGATTCAAGCAATTAGGAAGCTAACGGACTCCAGTGCCCTTATGAGCAGAAATGCTATTCAAAATCCACTGTTCGGGAGAAAATAGCGTCTCCTGTGTCCACTACATGTTCTAGGAGCGGCTTCATCTGCAAATAACGACGATACGGTCCGTTAGCGCCCATGCGTGAGCTTCAATCTCTGTAGATTCTAGAATGAGTCTGATTCCAAGGCATCCCCCAAATGAGTTTCCATAGCCAGATTGCAAAGGATCCCCGTTCAACCATATGGTTAACATAATAATTATTATGTAATTATGGGAAAAGCAAACGACTACCGCTGCGGTAGCGAGATTTGCAGTTTTGCCATGGCTTCTTCCTTCTCCCGGCTCGTAATATGCGTATACACCGTTGTCGTCTGGATCGACGAATGGCCCAGCAGCTCCTGAAGCGTCCGCAAGTCTGCCCCTTTACGAAGTAACATAGTTGCGAAGGAGTGACGCAGCTTGTGACTGGAATACGGTCGCCGCTGGGATGCCGGAATCTCTTCCTGAAAACGGTCGAATGTGTCAGTAGCGATCTGCTGAATAGCCCGGATAGAGAGCCGTCGTCCCTTTTGCGAGATGAACATGGCTTCCTCTTTGTTGCGCCAAGGCGCAAGCCGCTCGGACAAAGCCTGATCCAAAAAAGGCGCAATGTCTTCCGGAACCGGAATATTCCGCCACTTCCGCCCTTTTCCGAACACTCTAAGCGAACGTCTTTCTACATTATAGTCTCCCATATTCAGCGTATGGACTTCCCCTACCCGTAGACCCATATAGGACATCAGCAAAAAGATGGCCAGGTTGCGATGTCTGTACTTGCCTTCTATGGAAGACATAAAGCGCTGCAGATCGCCTTCATCAAGGTAAACGGGCTCCCGGTTTTTTTCTGTTTTGGATTTCTTGATGCCTGCTGCGGGATTGTCTCTATGCAGCTCCAGTTCGATCAGCGCCTTGAAAAAGCAATTCACCGAAGCATGCTTACGGTTACGGGTGGCATCACTGACCCCGCGTTCGCGGACTGAGGTCAGGAAGGAGACGACATGCAGCTTCTTGACCATATCTAGTCTTTTGCCGTTCAGACTGCCGAGAAACTCCCTCACATCTGCAAGATAGGATTTCTGCGTATATGGGGTGTATCCGGCATCCTTCATCCAGATGAGGAAGGCATGCAATTCTTCTTCGTATTCTTCATTCAAGTCGTCCACACCTATGCAGCCCCTCTCTGTGATTTCGACAATCTATTGTACCATAGATTGCCCCGCGCGAAAGTAGTCTTTCTTCCTAGAGGATGTGTCCTGCACGTCTGCTATCGCGTTATTCCACTCTATCCCATGCTTCTGAACCATCAATAGAAATTCAGCCAGCGCTGGTGATTTCCACTTTTTATGATGATAAGCAATTTGAGTAGCTACACGCTGAGATTCATCATTCCAGTTCAACTTGGCCATTTTTCCTTCAGCAAGCTCGCTTCGCACGGTCACCAGCGGTACAAATGATAAACCCAGTCCAGCCATTACACACTTCTTGATCGCCTCGATGCTCCAGAACTCCAGATTGGGATCAGGAAAAACGCCATGGCTGTTCAAATAATGTTCGAACAAAGTCCGGTAGGTACACCCCGTCTCCGTATGAAGAATAGTTTCATCTTTCAAGTGGAGTGGCTCTACTTCTTCAAGGAACACCAGCGGGTGATCCAGCGGAGCAATAAGCGCCATCTCTTCATGAATCAAAGTCTCAACGTACAGATCTTTATACTCAGTCTCAGGCTGCAGTAGGAAGGCTATATCCAACTCTCCAGAACGTAAGAAGTCGGTCAGTTCCCAGCAAGCTCCCGGCTTGAGAATAATCTGGACCTGCGGATAGCGGCCACGGAATTCCCGGATAATCCCCGGTAGTCGAAAAGCCGCCAGCGATTCCGGCGCACCGATCCGCAAGGTGCCTGTGATCTCACTGCCAGCGCGTAGCGCATCCTGAGCCATGGCATGCATTTTGGAGATTTCCTGGGCATACGGTAGCAGACGGCGTCCCGCATCGGTCAGGATGATTTTTTTGCTGATTCGGTCAAATAAGGGCTGACCCAGTTCCCCTTCCAGCGCCTGAATCTGTGCGGTAATACTAGATTGTGCGTAATCCAGCTTCTGCGCCGCACGGGTAAAACTACCGGTCTCCACCACAACCAAAAAGGTAAATAAATGACGCGATTCCATGTGGCCTCCTGTCTATGAATTCAACCATCGGTTTTTCAGATGGATAAGATTCGATAATTCTGTTTTTCCAATGGGTTTATTATCTGATACTCTATAACAAAACACAAGGAAAGCAGGATCAATATTAATGAAGCAAACGTTACAACGTCATATTGGCATGCCACAAGCAATCGCACTATATATAGGAGCCGTACTTGGTTCTGGTGTCCTAATTGTCCCCGGACTAGCTGCGGAGATGGCGGGTCCCGCCTCCCTGCTGGCCTGGGGATTCATGACACTCCTGATCCTACCAATGGCACTATCCATGGGGCTACTCTCCGCCAAGTTCCCCAATGCCGGGGGTGTATCCCACTTTGTCACCTTGGCCTTCGGACCAAAGGCAGGCGCGCTGGTGGGCTGGTTCTTCCTAATGTCCGTCCCGATTGGCGGCCCTGTCGCGTCCTTGACCGGAGCGGGTTATATGACTGCCGCCATGGGCTGGGACAACAATGTTAGAATCGCTCTGGCCGCTGGCATGTTAGCCATTGGACTAATCACCAACTGGATCGGCATGCAGTTAGCCGGTAAAATCCAGGTGGCCGTCGTCATCGCCATCGTGGCCGTGCTTGTATTCTCTTTCGCCGCGGCGCTGCCCCGAATGGAGAGTGTTCATTTTACGCCTTTCGTGCCACATGGCTGGATGAGTGTCGGGCAGGCCGCAGCCATCCTATTCTGGTGCTTTATTGGCTGGGAGGCGGTCTCCCATCTCTCCGAGGAATTCAAGGACCCGCAGCGTGCCGCTGTAAAAGGGGTCGCGATTGCTGCGATTATCGTGGGCATTCTGTATTTCCTGTCGGCATTAGCGACAGTGGGCACCCAAAGCTACCTTCAAGGCGGCTCTGACGCATCGCTCGTCTGGATCATCAGCCAGCCGCTCGGCCGCTGGGGCGGATTCATTGCCGGACTTACCGGCATGTTCATCTGCACGGCGACTATTATAGCCTATTCCAGTGCAGCCTCCCGGGTTGCTTTCGCCTTAGCACGACAAGGTTATGCGCCCAAGTGGATGGGAACTCTGTCGGCACGATATAACACACCCACTGGAGCTATCGGCTTTCTGTTGGGATGCTTTGTGATTGTCTTCGTACTATATGGAAGCGGCCTGCTCTCCATTACGACGCTAATCCAATTTCCGAACGCAACGTTTATCCTGACCTATATTGGCGGCTGCGCAGCCGGAATTCGTCTTTTGCGCGGCAATCGGTTAGGCGTAACAATCAGTTGGATTTCTTTAGTGGCGACACTGGCTGTCTTCCCGTTTACGGGCTGGGCGATTGGTTACCCCTTGATCATTTCACTATTGTTTGTCTGGGTGGTTTACCGTAAGAAAAGTAGTGATGAGCTCAATAATTCAGCAAATATTAATTAGATCAAAAAGCTCCCCATACAGTACCAGGCTTTTGTCCTTCGCCTGACCACCGTATGGGGAGCTTATTAATTTTACAAATATTTTTTCCGGATTAGTCCAATGTTTTTTTAAATCTCATACAAGCAATCGATAACATTGCCAAAGTAAAAATACATAAGACCGTTACCTGCGTAATTAAAAACTCAATACCCACACCCTTTACCATTATCCCTCGGGTTATTTCAATAAAATATGTTAGAGGAATTAAATAGCTTAGTGTATCAATAACTACAGGCATTGCTTCCCTCGGAAAAATAAAACCAGACAATAAAACGCTAGGCAACAATATTAATGAGGTGTAATTCATGGCTTGCACTTGAGTTTTAGCGATTGTTGAAATAAGAATGCCTATAGATAATGTGCATAGCACAAAAAGAAAACCCAACCCTAGAAATAGCGGAAAACTACCGGAAATGTGTACTCCAAACAGCAAGATACAGATAATTAGCGAAAATAAAAAACCAATATAACCAATTACAATGTAAGGTATTAGTTTGCCAAAAATCAGCTCACTTGCTTTTACAGGAGTCACCATTAATTGTTCGATGGTACCTTTCTCCCGCTCTCGGACTAGCGTGAACGCAGACAACATAATGGTGATGTTTTGTACAATCAAAGCAATTAATCCTGGAATACTGAATACGGAGTTTTCCATCGTAGGATTATATTTAATATCAGTAGCCAATACCAACGAATTAAATCCAGAGCTCTCTCCAATTCCAAGAAGATTCATACGTTGCCCGGTTATATCTGCAATGTAATCTTTCCAGACTAGAGATGCACTATTAAGAGCCGTACCCGCGATGGTTGGATCTGTTCCATCAACCAGGAATTTCACCTTGGCAGCCTCTCCTGACTGTAACGCCTTCTGAAAATTAGGGGGAATCACTATTCCAGACCGTACTTTACCAGCATCAAGTAAATCAGACAGCTCAGATATTGAAGCCACATCTTTAGCGACAGTGAATGATCCTGAATTAGAGAAGAGACTAACCAACTCACGACTCTCCTGTGTTTTACTCTGATCAAAAACAGCTAGGGCAATATGATCGACATTGTTTTGTACAGAGTACCCGAATAAAACAATCCAAACAATGGGGATTACAATAGGGACCTTTATACTGACCGGATCTCTTATAATCTGAAAAAACTCTTTTTTCACAATAGACCAAAATCTCTGGAAGCTGAAGCGATTACGCATTATAGCCTCCTATCCCCGGAGAACTTTCCTCCTTGTTCATTCTGTCAACATAGCGAACAAATACATCCTCTATTCCCTTAGCACGTTCTTGTTCTAAAAGATGGATGGGAGAGACTACGTCACCTATAATTTTCCCGTTATAGATGAATCCTATTAAATCACAGCGTTCTGCTTCATCCATATAATGAGTAGTAATCAAAAATGAAGTCCCTTGATCTGCAAGTTCTCGAATGATCCCCCAGAACTCTCTGCGAGAAATAGGGTCAACACCTGCAGTTGGTTCATCAAGTATCATTAGCTGTGGTCGATGAATCATTGCACACCCCAGTGCCAGCCGCTGCTTCCATCCCCCTGAAAGGTGCCCTGCAATCTGTTTCTCTCTTCCTTCAAGTTTGGCCATGCTTAGCAGTTCCCTTTTCCTCACTTCACGGGCAGACTTATTCAATCCATAGATCCCGGCATAAAAATCCAGATTCTTCTCCACACTCAAATCTTCGTACAAACTAAACTTCTGTGACATATACCCTAAATTCTGACGAACAAAATCAGTATTTGTTTTTACATCTTTTCCGAGAACCCGCAAGTTTCCAGCCGTAGGGAGCAGAACACCACACAACATACGAATTGTAGTCGACTTCCCAGACCCATTGGGGCCCAGAAAACCAAAGATTTTGTTCTTTGGAACTGAAAAGCTAATGTTATCCACCGCAGCATAACTTCCGAAATGTTTGCTTAAACCTTCCACTTCAATAGCATATTCCATAACTTCCCCCTATTCCAAAGGAATAATTGCATCAGCAGTCATTCCAGGTTTTAAATTTTGTCCCTTATCGACCTGAACTATAAATTTAAATGATGAATAATCGTTGTTATTTGAATTTTTAATGTTCTCAGATGAAAAATCAGCTTCTTCCGCTATGAATGTGATAGTCCCTTGTAGTTTATCATCATTTCGTCCCTTAATTTCCAAATCTACTTTTTGATTCAATTGAATGCGATCTAGATATGCTTGTGGGATATAGAAGCTTACTTTTCTTTCTTCGGGACCTGCTAAGATAGCAACTGCTGTTCCAACACTGATTATATCTCCGATTTGAACGAATCTATTTGTATACACGCCTGTTACGGTTGCAATAATCCTATGTTTCTGAAGCAGAAGATTTGCTTGATCCAATTGAGCGGTTGCAGCATCGACGTCTGCAGTTAGTTGGGCGATTTCACTTGCGGACCCGTCATTATCATTTTGGGCCTCTTTCAATTTCTCTTTTTTACCACGAACAATCGCTTCCTGTTGGTTTACTATTAACTGCTGCATGGAGGAATCGAGTACGAATAGCGATTCTCCCTTTTGAATCGAGTCACCTTCTTTTTTTAACACCTCGGTAAGCGTTCCACTCACTT
Organism: Paenibacillus sp. NPDC056722; assembly: GCF_042790635.1. Taxonomy (NCBI): domain Bacteria; kingdom Bacillati; phylum Bacillota; class Bacilli; order Caryophanales; family Paenibacillaceae; genus Paenibacillus; species Paenibacillus sp. NPDC056722. Next base: position 130,279 of record NZ_JBHTYV010000001.1, read on the forward strand.
CACTTCTGACCGTATAATTATCACCCTCCACATTACCACTTAATCTAAGTTTAGACTCAGTAGAACAGCCAGATACTAGCAATGCATAGAAAATGAAGGTTGCTGTAATAAAAATTTTCGCTAACCGAGCATTCAGTATAGAAGTAATCATCATCTTCCTGCCTCTCTTGATCATTGTGCCTACCTCCCATCATCATTATCAGATAGTATTTCAATTTCCCCGCTCATCCCGTCCATTCTTATCATTTGCCCCGTCTGCAATCGACTAGTTGCATTTATAGCTCCTACAATTGCCGGTATTCCATATTCACGCGCAACGACAGAACCATGAGTCATCATCCCACCGACCTCCATTATCAATCCGCCTGCTATGAGGAATAGAGGTGTCCACGCAGGATCTGTCGCAGGACAAACGAGTATATCTCCAGGTGTTAGCTGAACTTCTTTAGGATCATGCATCACACACACCCTTCCCTTCACTATACCAGGTGAGACGGGATTGCCAGACAACTTCTGTGAAACCTCTCCACTTCCAAGTTGCTCATCGTAAAAAGCAGTACCGTCACTAAGCAGTAAACGCGGAATTCGTTTCCGCCGGTTCTCTTGCAAGTATCTTTCTTTTCGATCCTCAATTAGGTTTTTCCATTTATTTGTTGCTTCGGAGTTCTCGTCTTCATTTACGATTAATTGCTCCACTTCATCAATATGCAAATAAAAAATATCATCTACGGCTGCAAGCAGATCTTTCTTGGTCAACACTGTTCCAATACACATTAAATTACTGCGAATCTTATCCAAAAAACAAATAATTGCAAACTTCGGTGTTTCACGCAACCCCCCCAACAAACGCAGGCGCTTCGAGGATATCAGAGCCAACCGTCTTTTCAGACTCCCGGACAAACCTTTTTTGAATGATGACTCCAATTCACGCTCTGCTTCTGCCGCCTTCATCACACCCATTTGATAGAGTTCAACAGGAGAAGACTGATTATCCTTGACCTCTAGATAACTTTTTAATACATGAAATACATGTGTTGGATCCTCTGTCCATCTTTTTCGTCCAATATCAATTTCTGCAATTCCCCGCATTCCATAATTTTGAAAAAAATCCATCAGTAGCCTCTGCACCTTATTTGGTAGTCGATTATCCAAATATCGATTTGAAAGTTCAGAATCAGTCAAGAGACGGATACATTTGTAACTTTCTTGATCCTCCTTCACAGCTAAAGCAATATTCCATAATTGAAAATCCATTTCCGAAGTAATGTTATTGGGCAGACTTCGCGTAAGATCCAAAGAAATTTGCATCCCCCGAGGCAGTGTCGAAGTAAGTCTAAGGAGCAATTGCATTGGAAGATGTCCAGACAGAGTCCCAGGTAGCAAATGGCGAAATAAGAGTTCAGGCAGAGCTGCTGAATACTCTTTGACTTGCCGTAATAGATCGATTGGCGTATCTTGATCTCGTTTGGCAATATTGGTTAATGCTGACTCAATATGTCTCTGTAATTTATCAGGCGCGGTTTTGACAAAAATTAAATTTCTAGCTGTTTCTATCCACATTTGCCCTAGTTTCCACAGAAAACGCGGCCTTAACAGAAGCTTTATGGCTTGTAAGGAAGAGTTCAGCCACGGGTCTCCTTCTCGAGTAATCCTATTTAGTATTGAATGAATTGTCGGGTCTAAGGAAGACATGATCGTCAATATAATTCTGCGTCCCAAGGTGTCACGCACGAGTGGGGTAATATTTACATAAAAACGTTCTGCTGCTGTATAAAAGGCTCGCTGTTTCAAAGTTAGCTCTCTAAATCCTAAATATCCGGATATATTTCCGATGATATCTGATAAAATACTTTGCCCCATTGGAGTAAAGGGAGTCATAACCCCTTGCCAGGAAGCAAAGGAGAACCAAATCTGGAGTGACTTCTCCTCCTCTTTCGAGTGTTCCTTGTGGTAGGTTTGCGGGATTGGAAACAAAGAAGTTATTGAACGAGACTGAACGATATAAAAGACACCCTGATCATTTAGAGCCCACTCTACATCCTGAGGATGTTTGAAGTAATCTTGAATCCGCTCTCCTACCATGACTAATTCCATGATTTCAGAGTCGTTAAGTGTTGGTACAGATGAACCCTCTACTTCTTCAACCTCTTCAATGCCTCCTTCTGGTTTGCCACGAATAATTAATCCTTTCTCACCCAAATACGTTGATACAATTTCTCTAGAGGATACGTCTACTACAAAATGATCCGGGTCTACCTGTCCTGAAACTAAGGACTCTCCTAAGCCCCATGTGGCATCGATCACAATTTCCGTTCTTTTTCCCGTCAATGGATTTGCTGTAAAGAGCACTCCTGAAACCCTGCTTGGAATCATCTGTTGTACAACTACCGCCAAAGCCTGGTCTTCATGAACAACAGCATTTCTATTGCGATAATCTATCGCTCTTGCTGTCCATAGACTGCTCCAACATTGAACAACATTAGAAAGCAAGGAATCGATCCCCGTCACATGTAAAAAGGTATCTTGTTGCCCGGCAAAAGACATATTCGGAAGGTCTTCAGATGTTGCAGAAGATCGCACCGCAACCGGACAACAATCTCCAGCATCCGTCTGCTGATTTAGCAGCTCGTAAGCCTGCTCAACTTCTTTAATGATCTCAAGAGGAATCTCTCCAGCATCAAAAAAGGCTCTAATCTTCGCTTCAGAAGACTGCGTGTTAAAAAGCACAGTTTCATTTACTGTTAGTGCGTCGTTGATTTTCTGAGCCAACTCATTGCTCTTCAAAAAATGCCAATAGGCATCAGTTGTAATACAAAAGCCAGGAGGGACCTGAAAATCACCTTTAATCAAACGTCCAAGATTGGCAGCTTTCCCACCAACCAGACTTAACGCTTCATCATCGATCATATCTAAAAATTTAATGTATTTCAAAATGCTCCCCGCTTTCCACGTTAGATCACTTTACAATTCCATTGAAAAAAATATCCAGGATTCCCGCCGTACTATACGTTTGTTTCTCACCAAGTCCAACTAATCGAATCGAGGCATATGTTCCTTGTATAAGGTTTAGCAGAACTATTGCAGCCTCTTGTGAGTTTATTGCTCTAAATATACCTTCTTCTATTCCCTGATCAATTGCTTGAGATAAGAGTGATAGGTAGCGTTCATAGATTGGTAGTAATTCCGGCTTATTCTTATTCCAAAGTGCCGGTAATTCCTGCCGCACCAACTGTATTACTGAAGATGACTCATACAAAAAAGAAATGGTTATTTCAGCGCCGACAGTTAGTCTCGCTCTAGGATCGGCTATTTCGCTTATAGATTGTGCAACTTCGTGAAATTTAAAGATAGTTTCTACCAACAGCTGTTGCACAATAGCTTCTTTGTCTGGAAAGTAGTGATAGATTGTCGCTTTCGCCAATCCGGAATGTTCAGCAATCTCTCTTACCGAAGTTCCTTTATAACCCTTACTTTTAAAAAGCATATTGGATACTTCTAGTATTTTAGCAAAAGAGTTATCTATGGGTTCTCACTCCTTAGGTTAAACTTGTAATCGACCGACCGACCGCCCGATCGGTCGGGATGATTTATTGTTATTTTATTTCCATTTTGTGCTATTGTCAATATCAAAAAGGTATTTATTGTTTTTATTTAATATATATTTACAATTATTTTATTCTGTGTTAAATTTAATCCAATTTACACCATGAAATTACATATTATTCTATTAATTATTATCGGGAGGTAAAAAATGAATAGTAGAAAGATCAAAATCATGGGTACCGGAAAATATTTACCTAAAAGAAAAGTACTTTCAGAAGAGATTGATCGCAAGTTAGGTTTACCTGAAGGCTGGACAGAACAAAAGTCAGGCGTAGCTTATCGTCATTACGTGGATACTGAATCCACATCGGAAATGGGTGCAAATGCCGCCAGAGAAGCGATTAAGGATGCCGGTTTGGAACTGGAGGATATAGACTGCATTGTATCTGCAAGCGGCACTTATGAACAACCTATCCCTTGCACAGCTGCACTCATCAAAATTAAACTCGACATGGGCAATTCCAATATCCCCTGCTTTGACATTAATTCAACATGCTTAAGCTTCGTAACTGCGCTGGACGTAGTTTCATTTCTCGTACATGAGAGGAAGTATAAAAATGTGCTGATTGTATCCAGTGAAATTGCATCGCCAGGATTAAACTGGAAACAAAAAGAAAGCTGCATTCTCTTTGGCGATGGAGCAGCAGCAGCTATCATAAGTCGAAGCGAAGAGCATGAATCTTCTGAACTCTTAACCTCATTAACTGAAACCTATGTAGAGGGCGCCTCTTATACCGAGATTCGCGGAGGCGGAACCCGTATTCCATCAACAGAATATAATGGAGATAATTTGGATGATTATTTATTTAATATGAATGGTCGAGCCGTCTTTAAACTTTCCTCCAAAGTCATTCATAACTTCATGAAGCGACTTTTCGATCAGACGTCTATCAGCAAGCAAGACATACATATGGTTATACCACATCAAGCTAGTGGCTTGGCCATGCGGATCATGAGACAGAAGCTAAATTATAAAGAAGAGAAATTTATGAATATCATTTCCACACACGGCAATGTAATTGCAGCCTCAATCCCTATGGCCCTGCATGAGTGCATCAAACAAAAACGAGTTCAAAGAGGAGAAAGATTATTGCTGATGGGTACTTCTGCTGGCCTTTCTCTCGGAGCCGTGGTTTTGGTCTATTAGTCGCTCATTTTAGCCGTAATTCCCTTCATTTTTGCACCTACACTTGCCCTTCTTATTGATATTTAATCGATTTAAACTAAAACAGCGTATAATTTGTGTTATACGCAGTTATTTTAGAGCCTTTTTGCCCTTATTTATCCTCAAATAACTACATCCTGTTGGAGGACAAGAACCTCTACCGATTGCAGACTTCAGTATGAGAAATCTTATGAATGCTCTTAAAAAGGGATCAAAAGCTCTAAAAAAAAGCAGCGGGGTCTGGAACATGAAATACAATGTTCCAGACCCCGCTGCCGTGATTGGGCTACTATTATTAGTTATAGAGCTTATCTACCCCTCCTCCGATGCTTGGATCAATAGAAGATCATAACTCGCTGCCACACCTCCCTCTATGCTGAACTTCTCCTCGTATTCCTTATACATACTGGCGAACAGCCGCCTCGAACTAAGACCACGCACATTAACAGCCTCAGAAGTGCTGGCTCCCATCGATTTTACCGAGTGAAGAAAGTCTCTTGCTGAAGCATACTTTTCCGTTTGAATCGAGCGTTCCAATTGGATACTTGAAAATCCTGATTCCTTAAGTATGCTGTTCCATTCACCGGTTGATAGAAACCTCAGCCCGTGCCGCTGCGGTTCCAATCCATTGGCTCGATAAGCTTCATTAAAAGCTTCATGCATCTCGCAGAATGTGTCTGGCCCGAATGTCGTGAATATCAGCGAACTTCCAGGACGAAGCATCCGCCGAAGGTGACCAAGTGTTTGTCTGGGATTGCTCAGCCATTGAAAGCAGGCGTTGGAAACGATGAGATCAAACGAGGCTGCCTTAGCATCTAACGCCCACATTTCAACATCAGCATGAAGAAAGCGTACACGGTCTGAAGTTTTTTTTCTGATGCCATTAAAGTTCGCTTCATCTGATAGGACACGTTGTTCAGCTAATTTGATCATCGCGGGCGCAATATCAAGGGCAGTAATATTCGCACTGGGCCATTCAGATACTAGAATCTCGGTCAGCGTCCCCGTGCCGCAGCCGATCTCAAGAATGTTGGGCCCGAAGATGTTACTTTTGTTCTTCATCCCTAAAAAAGATTTTGCAAGTCGATCTGACATCAAACGCTGAACATGAGCGTGAGTGTCATACGAATTTGCATTACGGTTAAATTGACGGCGAATATCACTTATCCTGCTGCTCATGCCACCATCTCCTTAGTTCATTAGCTATTTGGCCTTCCCTCCCCAAGAACGGGGCATGCCCGCTGGCAGGTATCGTGAGTAACTTTGCTTTTGGTAACTGGGCCATCAGCTCCGATGCAGCGCCGTAAGGACAAATACGATCCTCCGCCCCGTGCACAAGAAATACCGGACAAGTGATGCTCTTCAGTTGAGACAGGCATTCCTCGCTTCGCAAGATTTGAAGACCTGCGATTAGCGCTGAGGTTGTCCAGCTACCGATTGGGGGAAGGCTTGCGCCAAGATCGGCCTCCCATTCCGCCTCCGTAAATATGAGCTGCCGGAATTTTGCTTCAACATCTTGTCGGTTCTGTGCAAGCCCTGCAATCATCTTCCTAACATATATATCCGCCCAACCGAGATCAGACTCCTCTTTCGATCTAGTAAATCGAGCAGTTGCCCCGAACAACACAAGGCCATCAGCGAACCCTTTGATCGATAGTCGTAGTGCCAGTAAACCTCCGAGAGACCATCCTCCGATCAACAGCGGACCGTGGAAATCCCTTGTCCTAGAAGCATCTCCATCTGAATACAGAAAATTTTTCACTGCTATTTCAGTCAGGAGTAGCATTTCCTCTGGAGAATCAGCATCACTGTAATCTACAGAGACATGATGGAAATCCGGAAGTAACTCACGAGTCCGATCGAAAACCGTATCCGGCATCCCCCATCCGCACAACCATAATATAGTGCCACTTGTCTTTGGCTGAGCCTCCATTGAAATATCATCCAAACCAATCATGACCTCAACACCCCTAGTCGAAGACTGACGTTGTGGATGCGTACGGCTGCATGGGTCAGCTCCTTATCACTGTGAACGGCTGACAAGGAAAAACGAATGCGCGCTGTGCCATCAGGCACAGTAGGTGGACGAATAGCAACCGCTAGAATCCCCTCTTCTTCTAGAGCTCTGCTGAAGCGTAAAGCCAGATCGTTATTGCCGACGATTAAAGGTACAATTGGAGAGTCGCCGGCACCGATGTTAAACCCGGCGTCACAAAGCAAGGACCGAAATAACCTGCTTGCCGCACAAAGCCTTTCTCGACGCCAGTGTTCCTCTTGTACCAAAACTAATGCTTTTGTAATACCAGCTACGATAGAAGGAGGCAACGCAGTTGAATAGATGAGTGGTCTAGCCTTGTTCACAAGCCAGCGAATTACCATGCGGCTGCCACAAATATAAGCACCATAGACACCGAAGGATTTGCTGAATGTTCCCATGTGTATATCCACATCATCCTGCAACCCAAGTTCATGGCTTAACCCCTCGCCGCGCCCTCCGTAGATCCCCCCGCTATGTGCCTCATCCACCATTAGCATTGCTCCGTACTCGCGTTTGAGCGCAGCAAGTTCACGCAATGGCGCCTGATCGCCATCCATGGAGAAAACAGCATCTGTAACGATCAGCTTCCGCCGTTTATCACGATACTTGTCCAATAGCGTGCGCAAATGCTCCATATTATTATGACGGTACCGGGCATGCTCCGCTCGGCTCAATACAATGCCGTCCACAATGCTTGCATGGTTCAACTGATCGCTAAAAACAACATCACCCCGGCCTACTAGTGCACTAATAACACCTGAATTCGCCATATATCCATTAGCAAAAACCAGTGCTGCTTCGCAGTTTTGCCAATCGGCCAGCGCTTCTTCCAAACGACTATAAGACGCCCGGTTACCTGTCACATGGCGTGAAGCACCTGAGCCAGCTCCTTCCGTGAGCAGTGCCTCCCGCATCACTTCAAGTATGGCAGGATGCTGGGAGAGTCCAAGATAGTCATTGGAGGACAGGTTGAGTAGCACTTGCTCTCCGCGCAGCGTATAACCAGGAGATCCGGATACTGGGTTACTTATGTGCAAGGAGCGCTCCAACGAAGCATCAGCCAATAACTTAAGTTCTTTTTCCATCCAGTACATGGTTGACACCGCCTTAAAGGGCATTTAATTCAATCTCAAAGCCCAAATCCTCAATGATTTGATGATCAGCCGTAACTTCTTGGCCTGCTGTCGTTAAATAATCACCTACAAAGAGTGAGTTTGCGGTGAACAGAGATAAGGGCTGCAGCGTACGGAGGTTGACTTCTCGGCCGCCTGCCACGCGGATTTCTTTAGAAGGACAAATGAAACGAAATAGCGCCAGTACCTTCAACGCTTTCATTGACGGTGTGCGGCCCGCATGTTCCAGAGGTGTTCCTGGTATCGCGTTCAAGAAATTGATAGGAATCGAATCCGCATCCAATTCGCGGAGCGCATATGCCATTTCAACAATTTCTTGATTGGTCTCTCCCATGCCGATAATTACACCAGAGCAGGGAGACATACCGTGAGTCTTTACCTTCTCCACAGTTTCAACACGTTGATCATAGGTATGGGTCGTCGTGATGGAGGGGTAGTTCGCCTTACTCGTGTTTAAATTGTGGTTGTAGCGATGTACGCCAGCTTCAGCAAGACGTTCGGCTTGATCGTCCTTGAGAATCCCCAGACATGCGCAAATTTTCAGTGGCATTGTGTTACGGATTTCTCTAACCGCATCCACCACTTGATCCAACTCCTTGTCTGTCGGGCCTTTCCCGGACGCTACAATACAATAGGTTCCAGCTTTGCGTGCCAGCGCTTCACGTGCGCCTGAAACCAACGTGTCTTTATCAAGCAAGGTGTATTTTTTAACCGGGGCTGTCGAAACAATCGATTGCGAGCAGTAGCCACAGTCCTCAGGGCAAAGGCCGCTTTTGGCGTTGATGATCATGTTCAGCTTCACTTTTTTACCGTAAAAATGTTTTCTCACCTTAAACGCAGCCTGCATGACCAATAACACCTCATCATTGTCGGCGTCCAGCACAGCAAGCCCTTCCTCTAACGTTAAACAATCTCCGTTCAATGCTTTTTGGGCAAGCGCTAGCCAATCCATCTCCGCTGCTATTGTATTCATATCAATCATCCTCCTATGGTCTGAACTGCAATTGCCTCTTTGATAGGCGCGAGTTGTATGGTTCTGCGTACTTTATGTATCAACGTCTCTGATGTTGCTTCATCGGTTAAACGGGGAAAGCGACCGAGAACCTTTAGACCGCTGTATTGTTCAATGAGTTGTGCATTTGTAGCCACACTTGGATCATCATGGGGTTCCGTTGACTCCCCGTCATTCAATATGACGCCAACAATTGGAACCCCACGATCCCGAAGAAATGAAGCAGTCAGAAGTGTATGATTAATTGTTCCTAGGCCAGAACGGGCGACAATTAATGCAGGCACCCGAAGCTCCGAGATTAAGTCCACTATGAGAGCGTCATCGGTTAGCGGGACAGCGACGCCTCCTGCGCCTTCGATGAGTAATGCCTCGAAACGTCTAGTCAGCGGTAGACCTGCGGCGATAATCTCCTGTAACGTAAGATCTACCCCAGCTTGTCTGGCGGCGAGCATTGGTGTAAGTGGAGCTTCAAAGGTAAAGGGTGCGACTGCTTCGGGCCGTTCATTAATTCCCGTGCTTTTCAGCAGCCGTTCAGCATCGGTAAGTCCGCTTCCAAGAGATGCACCCGACTGAATCGGTTTCCAAACACCGGCATTCAACCCTTCGGCTCGGAGCGTAGCGGTAATGGCAGCTGTTATAACCGTCTTCCCGATGCCGGTGTCTGTACCTGTCACAAATAATCCACGTAGCGTTTCATTGTTCGCTTTGTTCATGTAACCGGACCACCTTCAGTGACTTGAGATATGGATTCCGCCAAAATATCTATCATGGCACCAAGTTCAGCCTCACTACTGGCAAGCGGAGGGATGAAGACGATAACATTGCCGAGCGGTCTTGTTAACATTCCGAGTTCTCTGGCCCGCAAGCTTGTCCGAACGCCAACTCGCTCTGCCCAATCGTACGGCTCACGTGATCTTTTATCGCGTACGAGCTCGATTCCGATCATTAGTCCCTTTTGCCGGATTTCTCCGACGTGCGGATAATCCTTGAGTGCTGCCAGCTTTTGTTCAACAAATGATGCCTTTGTTCTCACTTCCTCGATCATATTGCGCTCTTCAAACAGTTTCAAACTGGCCAAAGCAACGGCACAGCCGAGTGGGTTCCCAGTGAAGGAATGACCGTGGAAAAACGTTTTCTGCTCTTGGTAATCAGCATAAAATGCTTCGTACACTTCGTCAGTCGCAAGCGTCGCTGCCACAGGCAAATAACCACCAGTCAACCCTTTCCCGATCACCAGCAAATCAGGTGAAATATCTTCGAGATCACAAGCGAACATAGCCCCTGTCCGGCCGAAACCAGTCGCCACTTCGTCAGCGATGAGCAGCACGCCATACTTCCGGCACAGATTAGCCATTTGGCTTAAACAGCCTGGTGGCATGACTATGATTCCACTAGCTCCTTGCACGATCGGCTCCACGATGAGCGCCGCAATCTCATCCGCCCGAGTCTCGAGCAAATGACGCAGTGCGGTCAGTGTATCTTCCATTGCCTTCGTCTCACCGCCCTCATGACGATAAGCGTAGGGATATGGAATGACGTGGGAAGGAAACAGCATCGGGCGAAACACATCATGGTACAGAGGGATCGCCCCGACACTCACTGCTCCAACTGTATCTCCGTGGTACGCCTGATTCATCGTGATAAACTTCGTTTTACCCCGTACTCCCTTGTTATGCCAGTATTGAAAAGCCATTTTGATCGCGATCTCGACACCGGTTGCGCCTGAATCTGAGTAAAACACTTTGTTTAATCCTTCCGGAGTGATCTCCACCAACTTTTCTGCAAGCTCGATTGCTGGTACATTGGCCATGCCGAGAAGGGTAGAATGAGCGACTCGCCCCAATTGTTCCGTGATTGCCTGATTTAGCTCCGGCACGTTATGTCCATGTACGTTGAGCCAAACGGATGAGAAACCGTCATAATAAGCACGTCCTTGGACGTCATAGAGCATGATGCCTTCGCCGCGTTCAATAATGAGTGGATCAGAGTTATCGTAATCTTTCATTTGCGTAAAGGGATGCCATAAGTGATCCTTGTTCATAGCAGCAAGACGTTCGTAATCCGTTATCAAAGATTATCACCATCCGTTGTTTATTTAATTGTAAACCAAATTAATTATATAGGTTCACAATCGGATTTGGTAATTCTAGCAGACAGAAACGCCCCTGTAAAGAAAATTAAAATTGTAAGTTTGAAGATTGACATCACGAAAACTAAGGGAGAACGCGGAAACGTGGTACCTTAAAGACTCAGGTGAAAACATCACCTCAGATATGAAAACAAAGAAAAAAGCCGCTAAATTAGCGACTTTTATTATTTATTCAAATTCATTCCCTCGTCCAAACGCTGGCATGTTTTTTGGCAAAATCCATAAAAGATACAGGCGCTTTGCCGGTGACCTTTAATACCGAATCGGTGGTTAAATCCTCTGTCCCCTCCTCACGAATTCTGCGGTCAAGTTCGGTCATGAACGCCGCATACTCTTTGCCTAGTCCTAACGCTAACCAGCTACGGGTGAGTTCATGATCTTCGATAGATGTATGCTTTATAATTCTTCCCGTTACATGGCTTATGATTTGACTGACCTCATCATATGAGAGAGAATCCGGTCCGGTAATCACATGCTCCGTATTATGGGCATGACCATCAATAAGTGCTCTTACCGCAACTTCGGCGATATCTTCCGCGGTAACAAAACCAATCTTCCCTTGTCCTGCAGCGCTTATAATCAGATCCTGATTCGAAATGGTCGCTGTGTGCTGACCTTCGGTGAAATTCTGCATGAAATAGGATGGTCTGAGAACTGTCCACTCCGGAGCCAGCTCCTTCAACAATTGATGAACCGGACCAAAGACGGGTCCGTTCTCTGAAATGGATGCACTGCTAAGTAGCACAAATCGACGAACGCCCTTTTCCAGTGCCAACTCAATAAATGGTTTCATGACTTTAATAGGTTCAGGGTCGCCTATTGGTGCAACCAAATAAACGCGTTCTATATCTTTCAATACCGGGAGAAATGTGGAACTGTCGTACCAGTCGAAATGGACTTCATTTTCCGGGTTTGTAATCAACTGAGCGTTTCTAAGAGTAGTCGTATAAGAATATCCCTGTTGTTCCAGTCGCTCTGCAATTCTTGTACCTGTCTTCCCTCTTCCGCCTGTTATGAGGATTTTTCGCTGATTTTTCATCTAGAATGCATCTCCTTTTTCAGACCATTTAGTCCGATATGTTCAAAAAATATAAACGCAAAATCACTCATCAGACTATTCAGTCTAAAATAAATAAAATAATAATGAAGCTCTCCTCCTTTGATCACATCATTATCATACTCATTTCGGATCGATCAGTCAAGAAAGGATATCAAATTAACAAAAACACAGCAATTGCATGAGACGTATCTCTTACAATTGCTGTGTTATCTTTTTAATAGTTTTGGAGAATAGTCTTATTCTTCTCAAAGAAACGGGCGTTATGAGACGAAACACCAGCCATATCTGAGGCTGTCGGTTCCATGTATAGTTTTGCGCTGTTCACCGCTAAGACCGCATCATTAAAGGCACCTGCAATCAAGCGGACCTTGCTGCCGTAAGTGATACAATCACCGGCCCCGAATATCCCCGGGATGCTGGTTCGCATCCGCGGATCTACAGTCATCCCGTAATCTTCCTTGGCTAAGCCCCAATTCAATAATTCGCCAAAATCACGATCAAACCCATGACTCACTACCACTTCATCGACATCAAGGTGTTCAATTGCACCAGTCTCTGCATGTTCGAGAGCAACCTTTTCTATTTTATCCCCTACTCCATGTAAGCGAGAAATACTATAGGGTGTCATCACCGTCGCACTGGCCTTCATTTCTGCAACAGGGAGTTCGTGTGCCGTGAATTGATCCCGTCTGTGGGCAACGGTGACATGCTTAGTCCATTTTGCAATCTCGTTGGCCCAGTCAACGGCAGAATCCCCTCCGCCCGAAATAAGAACACGCTTATCTTTAAATCTCGACAAATCCGTAATCGTATAGTGAAGATTCGTTAATTCATAACGGTTCGCACCTTCAACATCCAGCTTTTGAACTTGAGTCATGCCCCGACCAGCACATAATATTAGTGTACGAGAATAATGACGTTCCCCCGATTTAGCTGTGATTACAAGAGTATTATCAGCAAGTCGTTCCAGATGAGCAATTTCTTGGCCAAAAATAATCGTTGGGTCAAAGGTTCTGGCTTGTCTTTCTAAAGAATCTATTAATTGTTCACAAGGTATCGGATCGACTCCGCCAACATCCCACACCAGCTTCTCGGGATAGGTCCGCATAAAGCCGCCCAATTCCGTTTTGGCTTCGATAATTTTGGTACGCATGGCTCTCATCCCGCTGTAGAAAGTCGCATACATTCCTGCCGGACCACCGCCGATAATCGTAACATCATATACATCCATTTCGTGTGTACTCATTAAGGCACCAGCTTTTCTACAATATAGTCAATTAACATACCTGTTCCGATCGGACCCTTAGCTTGAATATAATCATTGGTGCGCAATGGGAATACTTGATTATTTTTAACTGCACTCAGGCCTTTCCACAGAGGATTGTCTTCTAATTCCCCTAAGGATTGTGTGCTATCGTAGTCCACCATACTTCTTGTTTCTAGGAAAATATAATCCGGTTTGATTTCCGGTAAAATTTCTAATGAAAACTGTGTGAACCATACGTCTGAATCCTTAGTGACTTCGGGACTTTTCAGCCCAAGCGTCTGATAAAAAAATCTACTGACATCATCATCCGCCTTTGGCCCTAAATAGCGGTACCGGGTAGGCTCAACTCGAAGTACAAGTACCGTTTTATCGCCAATCGCTTGATGAATTTTATCTTTAGCCTCACTCGCTTTCTGGTCTAAAGCGGTTAATACTTTGTCTACTTCGGCTTCTTTATCGAAAAGCACTCCCAGCTCTTTCATGGCCTCATGTACCCCGACACCTGCCTTTATAGCAACGGTGGGTGCAATTTTTGACAACTCATCATACACTTTGGTTTCCATACCTTCCCCTGACGTAAGAATCATATCCGGTGATAAGCTCAGCAACTGCTCAAAGTTATATTCATATTGCGCTTGCGAGATCGTTTTTACCCCGTGTTTTTCTAAATAGGGGGTTCGGTAATCAGGCTCAATCTCAGGAACAACTACGGCTAACTGTGGAGTTATACCCATCTCAATTAGATCCTCTGCATAGCTTGAGCTTGTGACAAGCAGGTTCTTGGGATGGGCCGGAATCGTCACCTCACCAAAAATATCAGTTACAACCCTTGTTTCGCTATGATTTGCCGGCGTTTCCGCAGACACCTCTTCTTTCTTACTGGATTCGTTGGAACATGCAGCTAAAACAACAACCATTAGCGCTGTTCCAAGCAACTTGGACAATCTTCCTGCCATTATGTACTCGCCCCTTTATTTATTGATAATAATTATCATTATCAAAGATTATCAAATAGAGAGCCTTCCTTCCATAGCGAATGGTGCGATTTCAAATGGATTATTGTGCTACATCCTGGTTATGATTTTTCAAACTGCTAACCACTTGATCAATAATTATGTTCTGGCCAATGACTCCACAGCCATCCACCCACAGACTTGTATCAATGTAGAAAACATGACCGTCCTTTACCGCCCTTAAATCCCTCCACTGCTGGCCTTCTCTTAGTTTCTCCATATTTTCGTCTGCATTAAAATACTCCATCATACGTTTCTCCACAAATAAATAAGCCGGATCGGCTGCAGATAATTGATCGATTGTACAAGGGTTAAACCAACCCTCTCCTGCCATTAGAGACTCGGGAAGCGCCAGCCCTAATCTCTGATACAGCAGCTGTGACACGCCACTGGAGTTGCCGCCCAAATATCGATATCCGAACGGTTCTACTCGCAAGACCATTACTGTGGCCTCAGATTCAATGATTGAGCTTAATTGTTGCCTTGCAGCATTTACTTTGTTGTCCATTTGTACCTGAAGAGCGTTAGCTTCTTCTTGTTTATGAAACCAAACACCAAACTGTTGGAGCAGGATTTCTACATCATTGGTCAGACCGGTTAGGATTGGAGCGACCCCGCGCAACTTCTTCTTAATATCTTCTGTTATGAAATGCCCCATAATGATCTCAGGCTGCTCTTGCTGAATGAATTCTATATTAGTCTCATATTGGGGAACTTCCAGCAGTTTTACCCCATGCTTTTCAAATAGCTCTTGTTGATGCTGAGGTATTAGTAAAGGTGTTACCATTACAGCCTGGGGAATGATCCCTAATGAGATTAGAACCTCGGCACAGAGTGCTGAGATTGATAATACCTTCCGCTCGCCCAAATGCTGAACATAATTCCTTGGTGACATGCCTGCAAATTGTTTGAAGCGACGGCTGAAATAATGTACATCTTCAAATCCTATCTTTTTGGCAATATCTTGTGAACTGGCTGACGTTAATAGCAACTCTTCCTGGGCACGATGGATTCTGTAATTTGCCAGGTAGTCTAAAGGAGGCTTGCCACACAATTCACCAAATTTGCGAGAATAATGCCACTGACTGACACCTGCGATCTGTGCTAGTTCTTCGCGAGTAATCGTCTCATGATAATGCTCCTGCATATAAGCAATCGAACGCAGAATTCCTTCTTCTGTTGTGTGCTGATCACTCGTTGGTTTAAGATATAAGCTTTTCAATAATCCATATAAAAAAGCCTGATGCTCTACAAGCTGCTCAGATGCTCCCATAGACTGCTGTGTATTTAAAGAATCACTTATGCTCGTTAAAAAACCACCGGTCAGCTGCACAATCTGGTATGTATTTCCTAACGGTACATGCCAATCTGCTTTCACTACTGTTCCTTCTGCTTTCAGAATGGACCAAGTATGAAATTGGATATGCCAGCCTGCTAAATCCAGGTTTCCGCCCTCTAATACCTCAACGAAAGAGTTCTCTTCAATGGCGATGAAATGACCAAAGGCTACATGAACATGCTGCCCGTTAATATTCCAAACCGCTTGGCCATCTGTGATCACGATTAATGTATGGGATGTACAATAATTAATTTCACCAGCAGTCATCCATTTCTCTGACAACAATGTAGTCGACTCCCATTGAGCGATCCATGGTCTTACATTGGGTTGATGCGTTTCTGTCCAACTCAAGATGTTCTAACCCCCTTATAGCCTTTAACAATCCATAACGCGCCCTTTTGTCCACATTACAGTGCAGAGACTTTCATTCTACACGAAATTACCATGACCTTGTAGTCGAAGCTGGACGTATAAAAATACCCCCAAATGCTAAGCATTGGAGGTGTTCATTATTTCTATGAGGCAGAAAAGAGTACAATAGCTCTTTTGCGCTTACTGTGGATGCGGAAGACTTAACTGCCAAGATACCCCGAACCGATCGGCGGTCCAGCCGAATTTTTGACTGAATGGGTACGCGCCTAGTGGCATTAGGATTTGTCCACCTTCCGACAGCTCGGCAAAGATCCGGTCAATCTCTTCTTCGGAATCACAGGTGACGAACAGGGAGATCGCAGGTGTGAACGTAAAAGCATGCTTGACATGGCTGTCGATACACATATAGACTTGACCGTTTAACGAAAAGGAGGCCTGTACTACGCTTCCTTCAGCACCAGACTCATTGGGCCCGTAACGCTTGATGCTGATGATTTCAGAGTTTTCAAACAAGGAGATATAGAAATTCATCGCCTCTTCGGCCTGTCCTTCGAACATTAGAAATGTGGCAATTTTTTGTGATACTTGTCCCATGCGTAATCAACTCCCGTAACTATTTTAAAATGTACTATTCTTATTTTAGAGGAGTTAGAAGAGAATTGCTACAACCCTCAACTCGGTTTGGTTACCATCCTTATTCCTTCTCTGCTGGAGGAAAAACATTTCTCTCGTATACCTTTAACCGGGCATATACCGTTTGCAGAATAGGGTGATCGCCTTGATCTGGAGCGGCCAATGCCAGAAGGAAACCATGCAGATGATCGGCTTCGATCGGCAGCCTCTTCTGCATATCCCGCTGCATCGATGACATCATTGATGGCTGCATGGAAATCATAGTTTGCAAGGTGGTGGACTCCAGATCTGGATCTACCGGCATTCCGGCACTACGGGCAATGGTGACAATTTCCTTGAGCAGCAGCGAGTATACCGACATGGCTTCAGGTGTTTGAAGAATCGGCCCCACTGGAGACTCCATGAATGTAGTTATGCCGCTAAAGCTTGCGATGAATACATATTTCTGCCAGACTACACGCTGAATATCCTCGGATAGAACGACTGTGAATCCCGCACCATCCAGGTGACTAAACAGCTGCTGAGACCGCTCTGATACCCCGCCTGTCCATTCTCCAAATACAATACGGTGAAACGGACTGCTCTGAATGATTGTCCCTTCCTCATCTAGCGTCGATTCAATATAACAAAGACCACCAAGTACTTTCTCACGGCCAAAATGGTTGCTTAACGCACTGAAATGGTCGTAACCGTTAAGGAGCGGAAGAATTAATGTATGTTCTCCCATGTAAGGGGCAAGATCACTCAGTAGGTCCGGCAAATGGTAGGCTTTAACTGACAGGAGGATGCAATCAAATGGCTCCGCCTGATCTCCATATGTAATCGTACGGATCGGGGTATGAAAATCCCCATGGACACTTTTAACCTGCAGCCCGTGATCTGCCAATTGACACTGCTTGGACGGGCGAACGAGAAACGTAACATCTTCTCCTTTTTGAACAAGACGACCACCGAAGTAACCGCCAATTGCACCTGCACCTACAACCAGAAAACGCATGTTTGTCATCAAAATTCAATCCTCTCTATAACCTTATTGGGATAAATAAAAAGACCTCTTAGCAAATCTGCTAAACAGGTCCGATCGGCAAAAAAAAGAGTCAAGTTTTGACCGTTCTTTTGTCTCGGTCCTTGCGGATCAGAGCAAAATCCAACGAGTTCACCTCCATGGCTTCGCGTGAAGAGCTATTCAAATACTGCAATTACTAAGGAGCACCATTCGACCTGGTCGATACAGCCTCCTTCGTGAGTATAACAGAGTTGGCTATACCTGCATATCCTCTCAAACAGTCAGAAGAGCTTTATGAATCAATCATGCGATCATTATCTGGAATTGGAGTGGAACCCTGAGGCGGCGTTTTAATCCAAAGCTTCGAGAGATCCAGAAAACCAAAGGTACTGGTGTGTAATCCATATAAACTTTGATCGAACAGGGCCCTCTTGTTAAGATGGCATCCGTAAAGCACCCAGACATTGTCACGCAGAATGCTCTCTGCTTGATTCAGCAGCCTGGCCCTATCAACTTCATTCTGCTGCGCAAAATCCTCCAAGCTCCGGTCGATAACATCAAGCTGGCTCTTGAGCAGAAGTATGCGCAAGTAATTGGACTCGTTCTTAAAGTAGGTAATCATTCCCCACTGCCAATCCTCTTCCAGGATCTCTTCACCCAATATCAATTCCGCATGATTTGTAACCTCTTCGGCATTATGTTTCTCAAGCGGGTGAAACTTAAGCGTTATTCCCACCGCGGCACAACGATGCTGCAGCCACTGCGCTTCTTCGCTTTCTTCTTTTTTAGATATAAAAGCAACTGTAATTGCTTCTCCGTCATATCCGCAAGCCTGCAGCAGCTCTTTGATCTGCTCTGCTGAATCGGTTGTATTCTCCCAATTCCTCTCTCTGCTATTCCAGGGCAATAAGCTGTCTGCCGGGGTCAATCGACTGCCTCCAAGCTCTTTGATTACAGCTGTCCGGTCATAAATCAGCCGCAAGGCCTGCCGAAACTTAAGCTGATGATGTATGCCTTTCTTACGAAAGTTGAACAGAATATATCGGCAGCCTAGCGCAGGATAATCAATTCGGTTATTGCAGTCATGACGGTTTTCCCGCTCCTTCAGCAGCTGATCCGGCAGCTCATATTGCCGTTCAGGCGCAACGTCATGGAGCAAAAACCAGATTTCTACCCGGTCGAGCAGCGCACGCAGACCATAATATTGGTCAAATGCCTCCAGCACAAGAACATTCTCATTCAGTTCCTTGACCCGGTAAGGTCCGGAGCCGACAAATGCTGTACTGAAATCCACGTCATAAGGCACAATGGACATATGAATATTGCTGAACAAATGCAAAATAAACAAATTCGGCCGGCTCAAATGAAAATGAACACAATATTCTCCTTGCATCTCAGCACTAATAATATCGTTATAAAACCAAAGCGAGGGACTATGCAAATTTCGCAAACGTTCTAACGACGCGATAATATCTTTGGCGGTCATGATCCGCCCATGATGAAAACGGACCCCTTTACGAAGATAAAAGACCCAGTGTGTATGATCCTCGTTGCTCTCCCACATATGCGCCAAGCCCGGCAAAAAGCGGTTGTTAGCCGTTTCATAGATCACTAACGTGCTGCAAATTTGGCTTAGCAAATAGGATTCAAACGCAGAATAGACAAATGCAGGGTCCAACTTATCCAAGGCCCTATTTCGAACCATCCGCAGCACATCCTGTCCCGAAGTGGACTCCGGCTCATGCTGAAAACCAAGATGTTTGTTAAGTTCGTTCAGCAGACGAATCTTGAACGGCTCATCTCCGGTGGCATTGCCCAGCAACACGGTAGCTTCTTTTATTTTCCCCTTACGAAGTAATTCCTGAAAGCTGTTCTCCAGTATCTCCTCTTTACTCTGCAGGAAGGTAAGCTGGGACATGTTGCCTCTCCCTCTGCCCGCCTGCCAATAAATCATTCCTTTCTCTTCAAGCTTCCGGAGGATGAATTTCACATTACGGGAGGTGCAGCAGAGGATCTCACTAAGTTCTTCGATACTTACAGGAAGCGGCTCATGTAGCCGAAAAGCAGGATTCAAGGATTCTGCCATATTCAAATAATGCAATATAGCCTGATTGTACATAACGGCCTCCCTATTTTCCGGAAAAGGTGAAAAGATGAAAGAATATCTTACACTTTTACTTCCCCCTTTAGTCTGTACAATTATAAATAAACATTTATGAAAGATACAGAAAATTTACAGCGAATTAGGAGAAACAGCTATGAAACAGCATTTGCAGCAAATTCATCCCTTAGCCTGGACCATCATTGTGGGCACAATGTTCGGTCGTTTAGTCACTTCCATGAGTATTCCCTTTCTATCCATTTATCTAGTCCAAGTGCTCGGCGCCTCCCCTACGCAAACTGGTATTACGGTTGCCGTCAGCTCATTTGCAGGGATTCTGATCAGCTTCTACGGCGGCTACATTTCTGATAAAATCGGGCGGAAGGTCATCATGCTGATTTCCGTCTTTAGCTGGGCGGGCGTCTTTTTTGGCTTCGCGGCAGCACAAGAACTATGGGTCTTCTTTCTCGTTAATATGCTTAACGGAATCTGTCGCGCAGTCTTTGAACCCAGCTCGCGCGCATTGTTATCAGATGTTACTCCGGCTAAACACAAACTGCTTGTCTTTAATCTGAGATATGCTGCAATCAATCTGGGGGTCGTATTCGGACCGATTATCGGCCTGCAGCTCGGCTCGGTACAATCCAAGTTTCCCTTTATCGTTGCCGGGATCGTCTACATTGTCTATGGACTGGTCATCTTTCTCCAGTTCACTTTACACCGCTCAGCTCTGCCTGTTCACAACGATGTCACGACACCACGTCTTCGGGAAGCCTTAACCACGACAGGGAAGGATGGCGTATTCGTGTCGGTACTCATTGGTACGATCTTTTGCATCATGGCTTATGGACTTTTTGATTCCACGCTAGCGCAGTATCTAACCATGAACACGCACTTCTCTAATGGCAAGCAGCTGTTCTCATATATGCTATCGCTGAACGCAGTAACCGTATTGGTCATGCAATATCCTGTTGTGCGAATCGCCCGCAGATTCTCGCCCCTGGTCCCGTTGATCCTGGGGAATGCTCTTCTTGCGTGCAGTATGATGCTCTTCGGCTTAGCTGGAGGCATTGGCTTGATGAGCTTTAGTGTTGTACTATTTACAATCGGTGAAGTACTGCTCGCCTCGATGATGGATATGCTGATCGACCGGATCTCTAAACCTGAATTAAAAGGCACCTACTTTGGCGTTATCGGGTTTAACAACTTGGGAAACGTTATAGCCCCGGTTATAGGTGGTCTTCTGCTCGATGAGTTCGGCATGCAGAAAGGCCCTGCCGTCTTTCTCCCGCTGGGATTAATCATAGCTCTCGGCATCCCCTTCCTGCTCATCGCTAAGAAAAAGCTTGCGGCCAGAGAGCGAGATGCTGTGCAGGCGAGGGAGCACATGGATATAGCTTAATTGCATGTTCAAAAAACGGACAAGACCTGGTAAAGAGACGATATCTCTTAGCCGGGTCTTTATTTTAGCGTATAGGGGGAGCGTGAAGTGCAAAGTAATTCTAAGAACGATTAATGCGGGTGGGTCAATGGATGGAATTACTCTTTATAAGACTAAATGTTAGGACGTATTTGAAAGCATTTGAAATCATTCGAAAGGTAACAATAGGAATTCTTATTGTTCAAATCACGTTAGTTAACATAATATTATTTCCGTAAACTATTATGTATACTGTCTGAACATAGTGGAGATTCGTTCTTTGACAAACTCCCTAAGAACTGCAGGCTCAACCATTTCAGCGTAGCTTATTAGCTTCAGTGCTGTGTTACATGCGGACTCATAGTCGTACATATTCACGGTAAGCAGCTGTTGTTCCCCCTCTTCAACCACGCTTATGATCTCTAGATTCCCGAGTGCTTGAACATGCTGTAGATCAACTTTGAGTAAAATTTCATACTGCTCCGCCTACCTTCAGCGCCACGAAAAACTTAGAGTTCTAAGTGAAGATGGATCTTGGTTACCTTTTTCCATGGTTTTGTTGATAGAAAATGATAGGCGCATGTATTTATGTCAAAGTAGCTAAGTGAAGGGATTCTTTTGATTTTGCTAATGTGAATTTTTCATATGTTGAAATCGCAGAATTTACAGAAGTCTCTTTACTGATTAGTGGATTCTGTGGTTGGTTTATTGGGGTATTGGGTTGTTTAATTGTTTTGTTGTTTTTCGTTACTTCAGTTAGTTCACTTGATTAATTAGTTGCTTGTTCGTTATTCACACCCTTAATTAATTGTTAACGTTGTTAATAAAAAGTTCACAAGTTAACTTAATTATTATTATGTTAACTATATTTCTCTCTCCTTCTCTTTCCACCAAAAAAGCATCGTTTACCCAAAGAGGTATACAATGCTTTTAACAGGCTGATCAAGTATATACCAGCTTACTCCAATAGTGGTTAGCTAGAACATACTGTGTCCAATGCCCTCTTTATTTTCTGGACAATAAAAAGTTCATATCGTAAATCCAATCTCTTTTGTAATTAACCTGGAAACTAAATTTAGAACTTATCCTGAACTTACCGAGAACTGAAGTGACGCACACAATATGGGGCTGACACACAAGTTTAGGGAATCAGAACGCCCATGCCTTCACTCGATTGCCTGTGCTGCTATAGTTGTTATACTTGCTATTTTTCTATAGTTCCTATAGTTGCTATGCCGTCGTTTTTCTTCGTGTAACATTTATTTTTCCAAAGTTCTCCTGAGTCTACACAGTGTTTAAATAGCGGCATTTTTGTACCTTATATTGATGATTTTAGCGTGAAAAAGGGAATTAGGAGCATTATTGTACCTTATTTTCCTACATATCCCTCAAAAGACGATATCCCCAAAGAATTAAGGTATAAAAATGCACTTAATCGAGGTTCCCCCTTCGTTACCGCCGAATTAAGGTACAAAAATGCACTTATTTATGTATCCGCGAGGACAGAAGGGCAAACCGGTGCTGAGCCAGAAAATCCTTCCCCCGTCGTTCCAAAGATGGAACAAGTTTGGAGAGGGCACGGGTACATCTGATGACGAACGGCAGGTTTATACTAGTGTAGTAGCTTGCGAGCGTCTCAAACACCGGTGTTGCTTCTTGCTTACACAAGTTTATTTTTCGCCTGTTTGCTCAAAATCCTCACTTAACCATAACGAATATCATTAAATTGGGGCAAAAAACTAACGTTGATGTAGAGCGTGATTCAGTGATTTCTTAGTGCTGTAGAGCTTTTAATTGCCTATTACTTTATAGTATTAATATTTAATGTACTGAAATATTGACTGGGATTGCCTTGCCTCGGATTAAAGCGCTCCTGAAAAGCCCCATCGGTATAGCTACCGATCACGCGGTGCCAAAAATTACGGGCCGGAATATTGGCACGGACCTGCGACACCTTCCAGTCACCTGGGAACATGTCAAACAGCTTGTGCGCAGCCCAGGTACCAACCCCGGTGCGGCGATATTTTTGCATCACAAAAAATTCGGTCATATAAAACTGCCCTTCCGTGCTGCGCAGCAACCTGTCCACCAACGCAAAGCCAGCTGTAGCACCGTTCACCGTCATCTGGTAGGCAAATTTGTTGTTCCCGCTGCTCCAATAGGCTTCAAGCCCCGGATAGGTCGGAAACAAGCCGTCACGATTCACATCAAGCTCCAGATACTGCGTAAAATCATACAAGTAGAGCTGCATCAGATTGCTGATCAGTTGTTTACGTTCCTTGGGAACCAGTTCAATTCCAAGTTCCATGAGGTTCACCCCTGCAAGTCGCTTTTTTATAACCCATCATATAACTTTGT
Organism: Paenibacillus sp. NPDC056722; assembly: GCF_042790635.1. Taxonomy (NCBI): domain Bacteria; kingdom Bacillati; phylum Bacillota; class Bacilli; order Caryophanales; family Paenibacillaceae; genus Paenibacillus; species Paenibacillus sp. NPDC056722. The sequence goes on from NZ_JBHTYV010000001.1 coordinate 153,948, forward strand.
CTCCCTTGGAGCAAGGTACCCTCCCCTGTAACCCCCTGCACTTCGGGCCAAGCCAGGAAAAACATGTTAAGATAGAGTAAAGTTAACCCGATGGAATACATACAAGAAGGTGATATTGATGAGCATTCAAAAGACCAACGACCGCAAACATCTAGACCTGAAGCTGCCGCTCATGCCCTGGTTCGTGCAGCAGTTTATCGATTATAAACGGCCTGACCTCTCTCCCTCCACCCTGCTGGAGTATATCCGGGATTATGAGTCTTTTTTCAATTGGCTGCGTGCAGAGGGTTTGTCCCTTGCCGACAATAATACCGGAATAACACTGCTAGAACTGGAGACGCTGCATATGGACAGCATTATCGGCTACCGGCTCCATCTCACGACTCGTGCGGAGAGTACGAATAGTAAAGTCACTGTCTCCCGCAAGCTCTCCTCTCTTCGCTCTCTGTTTCATTATTTGAGCCAGATTGCTGAAGATGAGAATTTCTACCCCCTCCTCAAACGCAATATCATGGCCAAGGTGGAGATCAAACGTATCCACAAGCCTAAGGATACGGCAGCCAAATTGAAGGGTAAAATTTTGGAGGAAGAAGAGCTTCTCGAGTTCGTCGGCTACATTTATGAGGGGTACGGGCGTGATGTTGAGGGTAACAAGCAAGCGTATTATTCTTTTCAAATCAATCGGGAACGGGATGCCTGCATCGCCAGTCTGATTCTCAACTCCGGTCTGCGTGTATCAGAGGTCGTCAATCTCAACGTGGACGATCTGGATCTGAACAATAAAATGCTATATGTATATCGCAAGGGTCACAATGATGAAACCTTTAAAACCCCGGTCTATTTCCGGGAACAAGCCAAAGATGATCTCACCCATTATCTCGGCCTGCGCTCCTCGCGGTATAAGACTCCTAAGCGGGAAAAAGCGCTCTTCATCGCTCTCCCGAACGGCAGCCAGGAGGGCAAACGGATGACCAAGCGAGCTATGCAGGAAATGATCATCAAATACGCCAAGCGTTTTGGCAAGCCTTATCTGACGGTTCATAAACTGCGTCATTCTTTCGCAACCGACTATTATTTGCAGAATGATATCTATAAGACCAAAGAGCAGCTTGGACACGCCTCTACGGAGACCACAGAGGTCTACGCCCATCTGACCGATAAAACGATGTCTGAAGCGATTGAGCGGCGTCTGGAGTCCTAATTTGTCTCCCCCTCGGCGGCTCTGCCCTATCTAATAACTGGGCTGGAGCCGCTGCTTTTGTGACGGGGGGGTTATGGACGTGTCGGAGATACGGCCGTGTGGTTAATTTCAAATTTTCTATTGTGAATTTTTCATATGTTGATATTTGGTAAATAAAGAGCGAAGTTGGAGCATTATTCTTCGTCACCGTTCGTTCAGCGTTCGTTCTTTTTCTGTAAAAAAAAACGGATACATCCTCCAAAGAAGGTTTGTATCCGTTTTCATTGTAATTTATCGTTAATCGTTAAAGCACGTGTTATAGATACCTAGTAGATTTCGTAGCCCGCTTGAGCCGTTCTATCTCCTGATCAGACAGCTTCTCCTTACCAAGCAAATGATTATATACTTGTTTCGTCGTAAACTCAGGCGTTACATTCACTTTCTTTTCTGTGAGGTCTGAATCCCAGATCGAACCGATAGTCGCACCTTTTAGCATTGATTTACCAATATCTTTTAAAGAGGTGATCGTCTGTTTCTCATCCTTCATCGTGATTCCCTCCTGTGAAATTAATTGCCTTGCTACTTTAGTATTACGACTGTTATGTAAAAAAGGTACATCAAAACGCTGGTAAAATCAACTAATTCCACCCATAACTAGAGAACCAGCGGCCATCCTTATGGTCTTTCAGCGCTTGTCCAATAAAAGGGATGAGGTTGTCAGGAAGATCATCCATAGAGAACCAGCACATATGATCACATTTATTGGGCTCGGCATTTCGGATCTCTCCCACCCAGCGCTCAGTAATAAAGAAAAAATCCACCCGCTCGTTAGCAGCTTTGATGTGCATAACACCAGTCATCTCCAGATCATCCGGCTGAATCACAACGCCACATTCTTCTCTGACTTCCCGTATAGCGGCCATTTTCACTTCTTCGCCTCCGTCAAGCTTTCCTCCCGGGGGGCCATACCTTCCATCCTCATGACCAGTGTTACAACGGCGCATTAATAGTACTTTCGCATCCCTAACTAGAAACACATGCGCTACACTCACCAGTCCAAATTGACTCACCATTAATCCTCCAATATGTAAAGTGAAGTGGGGAAAATAGCAACCACGAACATACGTTCTTAATACAAGAATACCACACTTTTAGTTCAGTTACATCCATTTTTAAAAAGAATATCTTCGCTTCACGCGTCCTTTTTTTCCAACACGCGCTATCTCTTTTCTAACCCATCTCATAAAAAAAGCAGAGCCGCTCTTACTGACGCGTCTCTGCTTGATGCTTGGGGTGTTACCTACCCCTTCGACCGATTTTCCCGGTACCAAAACGGGTTTTGGGTTTGCTAATTTTGGGCTTCGGAGCATCGAAAATGCTGGACCCGCCCTTCTTACGGGAAATGCTGCCTTTGCTTGTACCGCTATCACTCTTACTGCTCCCTCCGGTCACACTGCCAGGATCGGTGACACTCTTACTGCTCCCCCTGCGGGTGAGCTGTCCCTTCCGTTCTACGGTGATCGGTGGCGCAATTTTCTTATCCTGCTCAGTCGGCTTGTGATACGTTCCTTGCTTAGGCTTATATTCATCCTTACTTCCATAACCCCTGTAAGAGCCATAACCGCCCCCTGAACCGAACAAATCGCCGATCAGCCTGGCAGCGAGATACGTTTCCAGAAAGCTGGAGTTATAGTTGCTACGCACATACTCTTCTGAATCGACTTCGACCAGCGTATCCTCCGGCTTTTTCGGATCTTGTTGCAAATGGTACCACTGTTTGCCGTACACCAGGAACATATGTTCCGAATTAGCGGATGAGATCTGATCAGGCTTCTTCTGTGACGCCAGTTCATCTGCTACTTCCTCGACCGATTGGCCACTTGCCCTGTAGACATAGGAGGTGGAATGACCTTCCTGGTTCACCGATTCCAGCGGATAGTTCTCCTTGAGGTCGGGAGCACTGCCGCATGCGGCAAGCACGGAGGCCAGCAACCCCAGTACCATAACTAAGGATAACAAGCGTGCTAACTGTCTTTTCATGGGCACCCTCTCCTATGAAGCCCGGATTACCCTAACATCGCCCGGGATCACTTTCTCACCTTCATACAGCATAAACCGTCCGTTCTGCCATTCAATGCGCAATAGACGGAAATCGTCGGACTGATACTGCCACACATGCTGCTCTCCCCCATTCATGAATGGGGTCTGTCCCGCCACTGCTACATGACCTTCGTATTCTTCCTCTAGGAAATACTCATGGTCATCCAGTTCCAGTGTTGTAGGCACCTCTGCAGGATTATCCAGCCGTCCGTCAATCGGTTTATACAACCCATATTGTAGCTGCTCCCGCTCCTCAATATGCAGATAGGCGATTTCGCTTCCATCACGTAGCGTCAGCACAACTGCATTCCGTCCTCGGTTATGGGTCCTCCCAGTGACCTCATAAGTAACCAGCGAGACTTCACAGATATCCCCGGGCGCAAGACTTAGCATGCTCTTGGGTACTGCCGGAGGCTCCGGCTTGGAGAATAAATTGCCTATGCGTTTCCAGATACTCAACCTCCATCAATCCTTCCTACAAAAAAGCTGAAATTATTAAAGCCCCGACGATATGCAGCGAACCTGAAAGCAAGCCATAACCGATTTTACCCTGCTGCGTCCCATGATCCAGATCCAGCTTGCCCCAAACGGCAAACAACAGGCGCACAGTACGCTCAAGTAACAGCAGTAATGCAAAAGAAACCACTGATACAAGCAGCGCTTCCCCGAGCCGGTTTGAAGTTGCGATCGAGGTTGATAATATGTATGCCTGGGTCAGCAGCTTCAGTACGAGCCTGGTCGTGACAGCCATGTTGCCCGCTTTCAGTTCTTCAATATCGTTATAACGGGTAAAAAGTGAATCCACGTACATCAGCACGAACAGCAAAATAACACTGCATACCGTCCATACCACCATGGACACCAGTATATGGAGATCCATTACCTTCAGCCCCCGCTAAATTAATTTTCATATCCTGTACTTGCATAGATAAAAGCGAAGGAGAAACGATCCCGCTGTCTCCCCTTCGCCTATTAATATTAAGCTGTTATTCCGGCTCTGCTTGCCTTACTTCTTGTCGTATTGCTTAAGCAGTGCAGCCAGCTCGTCTTCCACAGCCTGATCCTTGTGAAGCTTCTCAAATTCGTCATCCAGCGATTTACTGCCGGAGCTCATTTCGTTGCTCGCTTCCGCCTGTGCTTCTGCTTGGAGCATCTTCTCTTCCATACGTTTGAGGCCTGCTGAGGCCGAGTCAGAGCTGAATCCGCTCATAGCTTTGTTGATTTCAGTTTGCGCTTTAGCAGCGTTGTAACGCGCTACCAGCGTCTCACGTTTGTTCTTCATCTGAGCAAGCTGCTTGCGCATCTCATCTAGCTTACCGCGCAGGTTGTCTGCTGACGCTTTGTTCTGATCAAAGCTAGCCTTGTACTCAACAAGCTTAGCTTCCGCTGCTTTCTTCTCTTCAAGTGCACGGCGGGCAAGATCAACATTCCCGGCTTGAGCGGCCGCGTGAGCCTGCTGGTTGCGTTTGTCGACCAGTGCTTCCTGCTCTTCGTAGAGCTGTTTGAATTTCTTCTCAATGGCGATTTGAGCAGCTACTGCTTTCTCAGCATCCTCCAGATCCTCAGTCATATCGCGGATGTATTGATCCGTCATCTTAATTGGATCTTCCGCCTTATCGATAATCGCATTAATATTGGACATTGTGAGATCGCGTAATCTTTTAAAAATAGACATTGTTCATTCCTCCAAAAGAAAAGTTTAAAAAACTGTTTGTTATCTCATACGCAAAGATGCCGCCGCCGTTTCAACTTTGTTGCAATAAATACTGTTCCACTTTGGCATTAACAATTTCTACAACCTGCTGAATGCCCTCCTTGGTCAGATCATCATAATGAATGCCCATGACTACCGTTACCGATCTCCGCAGTGCAGTTGCTACCTTGTGAGCAATCCCCTCACTCAAAGTGTGTTCTTTGTGATGAGGAACAGCTGAGGTCAGCACTTCAACTTGATCCCCGATCAGAAAAGCTGTACTGGCTGCACCGATATGGCTGACACCTCCGGTAATAAGCAGCAGCAGATCACGGCCAACCTCCAGCGCGGTCAGTTCAATATCGCCCGGATGAATGTTCTCGTCAGCCAATTTCATAGCCTCCTCTTATTTTAACCGAATCATCAAGAAATAACTTCCTTCCCACCTGCTACGGCAGTAAGGTGAGACCTCTGTTACTTACTTTACTATATCATGGAACCGACTGTCTCTGGTAGAACACAGCCTCACACTAATAAATCATGCTTTGTTAATAAGGAATGTTACCACTAAGTCAATATTCTCTCAACAGTTTCAAAATTCTCATGAAGGCTTATGCTGCCGTCTACTTCAATGACATACCGGTTTAGTTCTACGGCTTCTCTGTGTACATATTTTGCGAATGAAGCATCCCTGTTCATCCAGTTGTCAAAAGCAATTAACGGATCGTCTGTCTGTCTCAAAACATCGTGAATCCACGGTCTTTGGCTGTAGAACTTTCTTTGAAAAGGCTCAGCGGGCACAAGCCACAACGCTCGATGATGACTATGACTCTTTAGATAAGGATCGACAAGGCACGGTAATAACTGGTTGCCTTCCACAACCACAGGCCGGTCTGCCGGCTTATCAGCAAGGTCTTGGATTACAAAAAGAAAGTCTTCCTTAAAGAACTGGATGTAATGTCTTAGCTGTTCCTGAGGATCAGTGAGACAGAAAGCCTCATTGAAATCCATCAGCGTGCTCTTAAGCATGGCCGGATGATTTTGTGGAGATATCTGCTTCATATGGACTTCAGAATGGGCATCACAGACATAGAGATCCAGCCCATGCTTTTCCGCATACCTTGCAGCGATCGTACTTTTCCCAGAGCAGGCGGAACCGCCTATCCAATATATAGTCTGATTCAGATTCAGATTCATGTTCATACCCCCACCGCTTTGTTTAATTGGCTCAAACAGGGCTGAATTTAGAGAACAGCCCCAAAAAACACGGGGCTGCACCTGAAATTTATATAATTCCGCGAATTTCGTCCAACGATTCGATCTTTTCTTCCTCCATAAACTGCAGCAGTTCATCTGCCAGCGTGCTACCGGCCCGCAGATTCATAAAGTTGTAAGTTCCCACCTGAACCACCGTAGCCCCGGCCATAATGAATTCAATGATATCGGTGGCTGAGGTGATTCCGCCCATGCCCATGACGGGAATGTTCACGTTCTTGGACACTTGATGCACCATCCGTAGTGCAACTGGCTTAATGGCCGGACCGGATAATCCGGCATACAGATTGTTGAACACACTGCTACGTTTGCGGACATCAATTTTCATGCCTGAAATGGTATTAATGAGAGAGACTGCGTCCGCACCTTCCGCCTCACACATTTGTGCCATCACGGCGATATCCTCTGCTTGGGGCGACAGCTTCACAGCGAGCGGAAGCTGCGTGGCCCGCCGCACGGCCCGTACCACTTCTTGCGCGGCCGGTGTTTTGATACCAAAAGCGATCCCGCCCTCCTTGACGTTAGGACAAGAGATGTTCAGTTCGATCATGTCCACAGCAGTTGTTCCGGCGCGCTGACGGGCATCCGCGTCCTGCTGGATCAGCTCCGCACCGAGCACATAATCCTCAAGCGTCCCTCCGCCAAGATTGACGATACGAACCGTATCAAGGTTCTCCCAGTAAGGACATTCCTTGGCGAGGAACGCTTCTATGCCGGGATTCTCCAGTCCAACGCTGTTGAGCATGCCTGAAGCGGTCTCGTATACGCGAATACCGGGGTTGCCCGCCTTGGGATGCAGTGTCAGACCTTTGCCTGAGATCCCTCCCAATGTGGACACATCATACATTTTTCCATACTCATGTCCAAAGCCAAAGGTGCCGGAGGCCATAACAATTGGATTCTTAAAATGAACATTGCCGATCTTGGCGCTCAGATTAGTCATGGAAAATCACCTCTTCCGCCAGAAAGACAGGTCCGTCTGCGCAGGCTTTGCGCTGTCCGTCACGACAGGACACGCTGCATACTAGACAGGCACCGATGCCACAGGCCATCCGGTTCTCCAGCGATAGATATACCTGAGTTCTGCTTCCCGCCTCCATCGCAGCCTGGCCCTTCTGCTGGGCTGATTTCAGCATGGGATGTGGTCCACATACGAAGATATGGTCATACGCGGCAAAATCAACGCTGTCGAGGATCCGTCCGCCCACATCCACCGTTAAGGATGCGGCGCGGGAAGAAAAGGCCTCCGTGCGGAAGGCCTCCCTGCTGAAGCCTAAGTATACGTCGCTGCCTGGCAGCTTCTCTGCGCAATAAAAAAGCGGGGCAATACCGATCCCCCCGCCTACGAGCGCTACTTTACCGGAAACAAACGGAAACCCGCTACCAAACGGCCCTTCCAGATTTACCGTATCACCAGGGATCAAACCAGCTAATATTGCTGTACCTTCCCCAACCACATGATACAGAAATTCAACTCCATCATCATTCACTTGATGTATACTAAGCGGCCTGGACAGCAGCGGATAGGCTCCCCATGCCCGCAGCATGTAGAATTGACCCATTTGTCCGCCATGATTTCCCTCCACCCTGAGATGGAAGACCCCTTCTGCCAGCCGTTCGTTACTTATAACTGTCGCCACGTTATCAAGCTCCTTCAAATTTAATCTTATTAAAGATTGCCTTAGAAGGAGCTTGAAATCTGTGACAATATTCACACTAACAACAATCTATTTTCTATTCCACAGCCCGCGCTCATAAGCTTTGGGCACCTGATTTGCGCCTCCCAGCGCTTCCTCTGCATGCAGCGCCCAATAAGGATCACTCAGCATGCCACGCCCAACCGCGATCAGCTCAGCACGCTCCTCTGCTACTATGGCCTGTGCATCCGAATAGGATTCCAAACGCCCTACCGCAATCACAGATACCTGCAGTCCGGTCCGTATGTACTCGGCCAGATCCGCCTGATATGCCGGAACGGCATTCGGTCCGCCATTAGAGCCGATTGGACCTTCCCCGCCGGAGGATACATGGAACAGATCTATCCCTGCATCGCGATAACGGGTGCAGAATTTGAGCGCATACTCACGGTCATATCCCCCATCTACATACTCCTTGGCTGAAACCCGCATGATAACAGGCATGTCCGCTGGCAGCACTTCTTTGACGGCTCTGACGACCTGCTCACCGAACAAGCCCAGATCCTTGCCATACTCATCTTCTCTGACATTCGTCAGCGGAGAATGGAACTGATGAATCAGGTATCCGTGCGCACCATGGATCTCCACGCTGTCAAACCCTGCTTCCACCGCTCTGCGCGCAGCTTCACGATAGGCATCAACCAGTTCAGCGATCTCTTCACGAGACAAAGCTTTAGGAGTCTTAGAGCGGCTGTCGAAAGGTATTGCAGACGGTGCTACCGGCGGCTTCGCATCCACTGCCTTACGTCCAGCATGGCCAAGTTGAATCGCAATTTTGGCACCATGACTATGCACGGCATCTGTGAGCTTGCGATAAGCTTCAACCTGTCCGTCATCCCAAATCCCGGTGTCTTGGTTCGTGATGCGGCCATCCGGGTGAACACCCGTCATCTCTACAATAATAAAGCCTGTACCGCCAACGGCACGGCTGACATAATGCACAAAATGCCAGTCATTAGGGATGCCATCCTGCTTGTCCACGGAATACTGGCACATTGGAGGCATCACAATCCGATTTTTCAGCGATAATCCTTTCAATTCATAAGGGGTGAATAAATTCGGCATACTTGTCTCCATCCTTCCCTGATCCCTATCTATCGGGCATTTTCATTGTCCCGTTTCATAAGTATACACGCATTGCCTGCTAGAAGAAATATTGGCCACAGAACGACGGGGACAGCATAAAATCCGGCATTCTGGGAGATAACAAAGGAAGATAATGGCCGTGATCATGACAAAAAAGGAGGTGCTTTCGGATGAATGATCTGTCCAAGGGCTGGAGACTGACCCTCGTGGCAGCGGTGATCTGTGCCCTGCTGCTTTCTCCCCCTTCACCATTAAAAGCTTCAGCGATTGCTAATCAAACCCCAGTGCAGTGGTTTAGCTCCAATGATCCCGAGGCCTCTTCTTCCATTGGAAATCCCGTCGGCCCAGCAGCTGAAACAACCTCTTCCAAAGAAGCGGCCCGGCCGCGAAAGGATTCCAAAGGGCTTACACTGAGCCAGCTGCTGCACAAGTATCCTGAGACGATCAAGACCAGCGGCCCGCGGCGGAAGATCATCGCCCTTACCTTCGATGATGTGCCCGATCCGCGCTTTACGCCGCAATTGCTAGATGTCCTCCGCAAGTACAAAGTGAAGGCCACCTTTTTTGTTGTAGGAAGCCGGGCAGAGAAACATCCAGGGCTTGTTGCCCGTATGATCCGGGAAGGGCATGTCATCGGCAACCACTCTTATAATCATCCGCAGTTTGTGAAGCTGAGACTGAATGATTTTCGGACACAGATTGTTCGTACTGAAAATATTTTGCAAGCCATCGCGGGCTATAAACCCCGCCTGATTCGCCCTCCCTATGGAGATATCAATGAACAGCAGCTTAAATGGGCGAAATCACATGGCTACAAGCTGGTTAACTGGAATGTGGATTCGCTAGATTGGAAGGGGCTCTCCAAGACGCAGGTCAAGAACAACATCCTCTCTCATGCCGGCAAGGGAGCGATCATTCTACAGCATGGCGGCGGCGGACATGGGAGCAACCTGAGGGGAAGCATACAGGCGCTGCCCGAGGTGATTACGAGCCTGCGACAACGGGGCTACACCTTCGTTACGGTTCCCCAGCTTCTGCAAATTTCGAAAAGCAAATAACAAAAAACGGAGGACGCCGCTATCAGCGGTCATCCTCCGTTTGTATTTCATATGAAGTTTATAATGAACTATTGAATAACGTATAATTGTACATACTGATAACCAAAGTCAGCTACAAAGCTCGGGCTTCCCGGGATAAAAATATCAATCCGGTTTCCCTTGATGGCACTACCCATATCGGTAGCGGTAGCAACAAAAGCGGACTTCGGTAGTCCAGGGTGAGTATAACCTGTCACCAGAACTTTAGTGCCGATTGGAATCACGGATGGATCTACAGCAATCGTACCCAGCTTCAGTGGGTTGCCAAGGTAATCGACCGCGCCCCATTTCCCGTTCTCGCTGCTTGCAGACGAGTAAGCCGAAGCTTTGACCTGCAGCGTCCGGTCATAGTTGAACACTTTTCCCCAAGCAGACACGGTATTGGTTTCCGGTTGAACGTTGAGATTGGCAGTAATGACCTCCGCTTTGGCAGATTCGCTTTGAGCTACCAGCGTAGGTGTCTTCCCAGGAATGTTCAGTTTCAAGCCTGAATAAATGTTGGTTGCAGACACCTGCGGGTTAGCTTTCATTAAGGCGTCAACACTGACTCCGTATTGCTTGGACAACGTATAGAAAGTGTTCCCTTCCTTAGCCGTGTGAATGCCATCAGCATGGACAGGAACGGCTTGCAGCGCAGCGCTGATTCCTATAAGAGCAGCAAAGGTTTTGATCATTTTGAAATTAATCTTCATTTCTTCCTCCTTGGTTTACAATGCACGGCGGCCATTTGAACAGCGCACTGCGCAAGTCTTTACCCTGTAGCTATGTATGAATTACTAAAGGGCATCAAAATGCAGCTCTTTGTAAACTAACAGAATCGAATATATCACAATTTTGTAACCAGTGCCAAAGCAATTGTTACCATTTTGAAAGAACTGTTCTTTTTAACGAAAAAGAGGGCTTTTATTTGGAGAACAATATAGGTTACATAACTATGATTATGTTAACTTATATTTCACTATCCGACCTGCAGCGCAAACTTTCGGCAAATTAAACCAAAGATTTTACACAGATTTAACAAAACTATCTTCTTCAAATAGTAAAATGGTAAAATAGATAAGCCGAAATTACGGCTGCACCGCCACCAAAGCGGTAACGAAAGAAAAAAGAATGACGTGGAGGGGCCATGAGCAAAATGATCGAAGAAGAGAAAAAGAATATCTTTAGCAGCAGTCCTGCCACTGCCTATCTCAACCGGGACCTCAGTTGGGTCGAATTTAACCGCCGGGTACTGCAAGAGGCCCAAGATGTGGACAACCCTTTGATGGAGCGGGCCAAATTTCTGGCTATTGTGTCCAGCAACCTGGATGAGTTCATCAGCGTGCGTGTAGCGGGCATCCAGGATCAGATCCGTGCAGGATATACGAAAAAAGACTTCACCGGTTATACTCCATCCGGCTTGTACAAACGCCTCTTCAAGCGGGTCTCCAAAATCATCGCCGACCAGTACCGCACCTTCCGCGATATCTCCAGGAATCTGCACAAGGAAGGCATTGTATTCGTTGATTACGGCGATTTGACACATGCACAGGAACTTTCCATAGAACAATATTACCGCGACATTATTTATCCTGTTCTTACGCCGATGGCAGTGGACCAGAGCCGTCCGTTTCCGCTAGTACATAGCCAATTCATCTACTTGGCGGTGGTTCTCTCCCGTAAAAATGCTCTAGAGGAAGAACCGTATTTTGCCATCCTGCAAATCCCGTCCAATCTGCCTAGATGTATCCCTCTGCCCCATCGCTCCAACAGCAAGAAGCGGCAGTTCGTATTCATAGAAGATGTCATCAGACATCATATCCAGACCTTGTTCAGCGGCTATGAGCCAGTCTCAGTTAGCGAGTTCCGCCTGACACGCAATTCGGACCTTACGATTGATGAGGAAGGCGCTGAGGACCTGCTGGAGGAGATTGAAAAAGAGCTGCGCAAGCGCAGACGCGGCGTACCGGCCCGGCTTGAAGTACAAAAAGGCATCCACCCCTATGCGCTGGAGCAGTTGCAGGCTGAATTCGAAATCGAGGATTTCGTATTCGAGATTGACGGTCCGCTGGATCTCGGATTCCTGCGCCAGTTTGCTGGTAGCCTTAAAGGCTTCAGTTACTTGAACTACCCTCCGGTGGAGCCACTATATCCGGTGGAGTTTGAAGAGAATGAAGACTTCTTCGAAGTGCTGCAAGAACGTGATGTGCTGGTATATCATCCGTACGAATCCTTTGACGCGATGACGGATTTTATTATTCAAGCCTCTGAAGACGAACAGGTCATGGCCATCAAAATGACACTGTACCGGGTCAGCGGCAATTCCCCGCTGATTACTGCCTTGGCAAACGCCGCCGAGTCGGGCAAGCAGGTCACCGTCGTAGTTGAGCTTAAAGCCCGCTTCGACGAGGAGCGCAACATTGCTTGGGCGCGCAAGCTTGAGCAGTCTGGATGCCATGTCGTCTACGGCCTGGTCGGACTCAAGACCCACGCCAAGATCACGTTGATTGTACGCCAGGAAGGCACAGAGCTGAAACGGTATGTGCATGTCGGGACCGGTAACTATAATGACAGTACCGCCAAGGCTTACACGGACTTGAGTTTGTTCACCGCGAATACCGACATCGGTCTGGACGCTTCCGAGCTGTTCAATCAAATGACCGGCTACTCCGCCAATTATGACTGGAACTCGTTCATCGTCGCGCCAACCAACATGAGCCTGTCCTTACAGAAGCTGATGCAGCGTGAGGCTGAGCATGCTGCGGCTGGACGTCCGGCCCGTATTATCGCCAAGATGAACTCCCTGTCCAACCAGCAGGTCATCGACGATCTCTACATCGCAGCCCAGGCCGGCGTATCCATTGATCTCATCGTGCGCGGGGTCTGCTGCCTGCGGCCGGGAATTGAAGGATTAAGCGAACGAATTACGGTGCGCAGCATCGTGGACCGCTTCCTGGAGCATTCACGCATTTATTATTTTGAGAACGGCGGCAAGCCAGAGGTCTATCTCTCCAGTGCAGACTGGATGACACGAAATCTGACCCGGCGAATCGAACTGATGTGCCCTGTGCATGACAGTACCATCCGGACGCAGATCATCAAGATTCTTGAGCTGACACTGAGCGATAACACCAAATCCAGTTTCCTTCAGCCCAATGGATATTATGAACGCGCGGACGACAAAAAGGCCCCTTTCCGGAGCCAGTTTGCCGCTATGGATGTTACACGTTGGAAGGGGAGTCGAGCTTTACCTTTAGACCCCAAACGTTCCTGAATGCTTTCAGAGCGTTCTCAATATCTTCAAGACCGATCAGAATGTCTGAGTCGCCCTGGAGGCTCATATGGAGGGTATTCCCTTGCATATGGCCTTCAAGGCCCCTAACAACGCCAATCTCGGTGCTGTCCAGTGCAATGCTCAACTGAACAAGCGTTCCAAGCTTGTGAATCCACTCTTCGTCGGAAGCCAGTAAAATGTCCTTGTGTTCGGTGGACAATTTCTGCTTCCGGCTTTTTGTGCTATAGGAAGAAATCATGGCGCACAGGATGAGCTGCCGATGCGTGAGACCGCGTATGGGCGAGTTCATTAGCCAATATCTCGTATGGCGCTTGGACTGATAATAATTAATATTCGATCCCGTTCGGTGCAACATGATGGAGACATAGACCAGCATCTCGATCTCCCGGGTATCCCCTTCGATCTTAAGCATGGACAGTAGGCTGCGAGCGAGTTTGTGAATGTGATCCAGATGCGTCTTGGAGGTGCGGATATCAAAGCGAATGATCGTATCCAGACTAAATTCCAGAGCGCTGTCCCGCACCGGCTGCTCCGGCTTCAGCAGATCATGCAGCATGCCTTCCCGCAAGCCTTCTCCGCTGATAACAGCCTGCACAGCACCAACATATTTGTATACGGTGTGAAAAATAATCAAACCGGAGACAATGATATCCGCCCGGCTTTTGGACAACCCGTCCAGTTCCTTCCGCTTATCAAGCGGCAACGCCGGTAGTGTAGCCATAAATTGCTCAATCGTCTCAGACGACAGCGTATATCCGTGCGAGTTTGGCAGCGAATAATCTTTACTCTTCTGATCCAGCTTACCCAGTGACCGCAGAGTACCGCCCAGTCCGAACAGAGGCAAGCCTTCCCCGGTAGTCAGCCAGTCATGCTCCACAAGCCGCCCCAGCACGTAAGCTTGAAGCTTATGAACCTGCTCCGCTGTCCAGTTACCGCCGTGGCCGAACATGACATTGGTATTCACAGCTCCGAACGGAAAAGAAATGCTGTGCTGATACCGGCGGCCTCTAAACAGCGTGATCTCCGTACTTCCGCCCCCGATGTCGATAACAAATCCGTCCTCGACATTAAACGCATTAATCACCCCGAGGAATCCAAAATAGGCTTCCTGATGACCGCTGATCACTTCAATTGGAATCGTTGAAGCTTCGGATAGGAAGGATATAATTTCGGCCGAATTAGCAGCATTACGGATGGCTGCTGTTGCACCTGCCCGGACTCTCTCTACACCGAATCCGTCGCAGATCTCCTTGAACTGACGCAGCACCGGGACAACGGTCTCCATGTCCTTCTGATCCAGCCGGCCATCTCTTGTTATTTTCTCACTCAGACGAGCGGAGTATTTGCATTCCTTTATGATCTTATAGCCTCCCGCCGGCGTCGTGTCATAGATTACCAGACGAATGGAGTTGGAGCCAATATCAATAATGCCGATCCGGCAGAGGTCATCTTTCATATGTATGTACTCCTTTTCAGGTTCATTAACCACTTATTATACATGTTTTGGACACATAAATGAACTTTAAAACAAAACGGCCTCCGGTAACCTACCGGGGGCCGTTTTATATATTATGCATTACAGCACTTTGCTCAGGAAATCCTGAGTCCGCGCATGCTTGGGATTACCGAAAACTTCCGCAGGGGTTCCCTGCTCAACAATAAAGCCCCCATCCATGAACAGAATGCGGTCGCCGACTTCTCGGGCGAAGCCCATCTCATGGGTCACGATCACCATGGTCATGCCGTCTTCAGCCAATTTCTTCATGACCTCCAGCACCTCACCGACCATTTCAGGATCAAGTGCAGAGGTCGGCTCATCGAACAGCATCACATGCGGCTGCATAGCCAAAGCACGGGCAATTGCGATCCGCTGCTTCTGTCCCCCGGACAACTGATTCGGATAAGCATCCTTTTTATCCTCCAGACCGACGGTCCGAAGAAGATTCAGAGCGAATTTCTCAGCTTCCTGCTGCGACTGCTTCTTCACCTTGATCGGCGCCAAGGTGATGTTCTGAAGTACGGTCATATGCGGGAACAGATTAAATTGCTGGAACACCATCCCCATCTTCTCACGGGTAAGATTAATGTCATGCTTACGCGAGGTTATGGACTCGCCCTCAAAGGTGATTTCACCGCCGGTTGGCTGCTCAAGCAGGTTCAGGCAGCGCAAAAAGGTGCTTTTGCCAGAACCGCTGGGGCCGATCACCACAACAACCTCCCCTTTTTGGATCTCCAGATCAATGCCTTTCAGGATTTCCAACTTTCCGTAATGCTTCTCCAGATTCTTAACGGCGATCATCGGTGTTCAGCCTCCTTTCGAGTCTGCCAAGCAGCTTGGACATAGTAAAGGTCAACACAAAGTACATCACAGCAACGACAATTAACGGTGTAAACCCGTCATAGGTAATTGTAGTTACCGCACGGGATTGGAACATAAGATCTGCCACCCCGATAAAAGAAACGATCGACGATTCCTTGATAATCGTAATAAATTCGTTGCCGATAGCTGGAAGTACGCTTTTCAAAGCCTGCGGCAGCACGATGTGGCGCATCGTCATTGCCTGTCTCATGCCGAGGGAACGCGCAGCCTCCACTTGCCCCCGGTCCACCCCTTGAATCCCTGCCCGGAAAATCTCGGCCAGATATGCGGAGCTGTTAATGGACAGTGTAATCGCACCCGATTGCACTGCGCTGAACTCGACACCAAAGCTGGCCAGACCATAGTGAATAAGGAAGAGCTGCACCAGCATCGGTGTCCCCCGTAGGAACTCTACCCAAGCCGTGGCAATAAATCTGAGTACACGCAATTTGGACATGCGAAGCAGCGCAACAGCAATCCCCAGTACGAAACCGAAGAATACGCCGAGCACGGCCAGCAGCAGGGTGTACTGTAGACCAGACAGAAAAAAGTTCCGGTAATCATAAGCTAAACTAAAAATGTTCATTATACCTGCACAACCTCCAATCTCCAAAAAAATAGAAAACAGCGGAACAAGCACCGCTATTTTCTGTAAGTACAGCTGTTCATTCCAATTGATAACAGATTAATTACTTTTCAGCCAGTTCGCTTGCTTCTGTTACGTATTGCTCAATCTTACCTTCGGAATTCAGTCGGCTAAGTGTCTTGTTAACTTGATCCAGCAGCTCTGTGTTGCCTTTCTTGATCCCTACCACATAACCATCATCTTCAGCTTCTGGTTTGGCATCTGTAATTACGATTCCTTTAACGTTCTTTACAAAGGACTTCGCAACAGGACCTTCAATAATGGCAGCGTCCACGCGGTTGGATTGCAGCTGGAGCACGATCTCGGAAATTTTGCCAAGGGAAGTCAATTGTGCGCCTTCAATGCCTTTAGCGAGCTCTTCCTGGATCGATCCGGTCTGAACGCCGATCTTCGTTCCTTTAAGCGAGTCCATCGTCGAGAACTTGTCCTTATCTGCTTCGCGAACAACCACAGATTGCTCTGCTTTGTAGTAGATATCGGACAGCTCGACTGCTTTCCTACGCTCTTCCGTTGGGCTGAGGCCCGAGATGACCATATCGATTCTTCCGCTCGACAATTCATTCAGGAGGGAATCAAAAGGCAGATCCTTAATCTCAAGCTCAGCGCCCATGTCAGCGGCGATATCTTTGGCAATGTTGATGTCAAAACCAACGATGCTGTCTTTACCGTCAATAACCTTGTGGAATTCATAAGGCGGGAAATCCGCGCTGGTACCCAGTGTCAGTGTTTTTTTGGTAGTAGATCCGGTGTTAGCTTCTCCGCTAGCTGCGGAATCATTGCCATTCTTATTTTGACCGCAGGCCGTCAGTAGTCCTACTGCAAGCAGCAAAGTTAGTGAAAGTGTACCCCATTTTTTCATTTCTATATCTCCCTTTTCTGTATTTAGCGTATGCTGTTTAATTAGACCGATTTATTATAAATCAGTTCGTATGAATATGCAAAGACATTTTTACTAGAAATGCTTATTATTTTGTGTAATTTTCAGTAAATTTCAATCTTTTTGCACAGGGTTGACATAAAAAGTATATACTGATTTTAAACAAAAACACCCATTTTGAGAGTTTGGTTCATTCCACAGATTCAACGGGTATTAACATGCTAACAAACTGTTGCCAGGCGCATAATCCTTGCTCTGAAACTATCCAATAAGGAGGTGCTGTCATGCTGTTGGAGGCTTTGTACCATGTTCCCCGAGACAAGTGGGCTTATGCTTACGATACTGAAACCATTCACTTGCGTGTCCGCACCAAACAGAACGATGTAGATCATGTAACGGCTCTGACCGGCGACAAATATGACTGGAAACACACTTATTATGAGGTACGAATGGAAAAAGTCGCTTCCGACGAGATGTTCGACTATTGGGAGGCAGCCGTCAGACCCAAATATAAGCGATTGTGTTACACCATACGAATTAGTTCTGGAGCCGAAGTGATTTATTTGCTCGATAATGGTATCATTCGCCACGAATACCCCACCCCGCCGAGTCACTATTTTGAGTTCTCCTACATTCACAAAATCGATGTGTTCAAGGTACCTGAGTGGGCCAAAGACGCGGTATTCTACCAGATCATGACGGAGCGGTTCGCGAACGGCAATCCTTCAATCAGTCCCAAGGGTACAGAGGAATGGGGCGGCCGGCCAAAGCTGGACAATTTTTTCGGCGGAGATCTCCAAGGGGTGTTGGATCATCTGGACGACCTGCAGGAGCTCGGCATCAATGCCATTTATTTCACCCCGCTCTTCCTCTCGCCCTCCAATCATAAATATGACATTGTGGATTATAAAAAAGTCGACCCCCATTTTGGGGATAATGCACTGCTAAAGCGCGTGGTGCAACAATGCCATGCACGGGGTATACGCGTCATGCTGGATGCGGTCTTCAATCACTGCAGCGACCAGTTCCCTCCCTTTCAGGATGTACTGCAAAAAGGCGAATACTCTTTGTACAGGCACTGGTTTCATATTAACTCTTTTCCGGCCGAGATTGTCGATGGGATTCCTACCTATGACACCTTCGGTTTTTTTGGCAATATGCCCAAATTCAACACCGCCAATCCAGAAGTCAGATCTTATCTGCTAGAGGTTGCCGAATACTGGATCAAAGAGATCAAAGTAGATGGCTGGCGGCTGGATGTTGCCAATGAGGTGGACCACCATTTTTGGCGGGACTTCCGCAAAGTCGTGAAGAATGCCAACCCCGAAGCCTATATTGTCGGAGAGGTGTGGAGCGATTCACTAACCTGGCTGCTGGGCGATCAATTTGATTCGGTTATGAACTATCCCTTCTCAGGAACCGTGCTGGAATTCTTCGCTGGCGGTATGAATGGCGTGACATTCGGGCATCGGATCGGCGGACTACTGATGCGTTATCCGCAGCAGACGAATGAGGTGGTCTTCAATCTTCTTGGCAGTCATGATACCCCTCGTTTGCTGACCTGTGTAGGTGAAGATAAACGCCGCCTGAAGCTCGCCGTTGTCTTCCTGTTCACATTCATGGGCACACCTTGTATTTATTACGGAGATGAGATTGGCCTTAGCGGTTATCAGGACCCGGACTGCAGGAAATGCATGGAGTGGGACCCCGCAAAACAGGACCGGGAGTTATATGAATTCTATCGGACGATGATTGCCCTGCGCAAAGAGCACAAGGCGCTGCGCGAAGGGCGGTTTCGCCTGCTGCAGGCCAGTGAGCGCGATGCCTGCATCGTCTATGAGCGGGCGGACGACAAGTTGCACTTCACGATCTGGATGAACAATATGCCGGAAGAGCGCACGCTGAGTCATCCTATGGAGACCGACGACTGGCAGGATGCTCTGACGGGAGAATCTGTCTTTCCGCAGAACGGGATCATGAATATTCGCCTGGAGCCTTATGGCTACCGGATACTCACTCGTAATTTAGACTGAAAAACAGGCTGTCCCTTGTGCCATCATATGGCAGGGACAGCCTGTTTCATTATTCCTCCGGCAGATCCGTTACAGCGCCTTTCGCCGCTGAAGAGACAAGACGCGCATACTTGGCAAGCGCACCTCTTGTGACTTTAAGCGCTGGCTTGTTCCATGCGGCCTTTCTGCGCTCCAATTCATCCGGTGTAACTTCGAATGAGATCTCCTGCACTTCACTGTCGATCGTCACCAGATCATTAGTCTGCAGCAGTGCGATCGGTCCGCCGACTTGCGCTTCCGGGGCCACATGACCCACGACAAAGCCGTGGGAACCACCGGAGAATCTGCCGTCGGTAATCAACGCTACGTCACCGCCGAAGCCTTTTCCGACAATTAAAGCAGTTACCGAGAGCATTTCCGGCATGCCGGGGCCACCTTTAGGACCGCAATATCGAATAACGACAACATCGCCTTTGCGGATTTCATCATTCAGAATGGCATCCGTGGCCTCAGATTCACTGTCATACACTTTCGCCGGACCGGTAAAGCGAAGCTTCTTCATCCCGGACATCTTGGCGATCGCTCCTTCCGGCGCCAGGTTACCCCAAAGCACAACCAGCGGTCCGTCAGCCTTGAGAGGCTCATCGAACGGACGGATAATATCTTGATCCTTTGGAAGCGGCGCAGCCTCAGCCAAATTTTCTGCCAGCGTCTTGCCAGTGACGGTCAGGCAATCCCCATGCAGCAGTCCTCTTTCCAGCAGTACCTTCATGACGCCGGACACGCCACCGATATCATTCAAATCCTGCATCACATATTTACCGCTCGGCTTAAGATTAGCAAGATGTGGAACCTTAACGCGGATGCGCTCAAAATCGTCATAGGTCAAATCAACTCCTACAGAATGGGCAATCGCAATCAGATGCAGGAAAGCATTCGTGGAACCGCCGAGGGCCATGACTAGTGTTATGGCGTTCTCAAAAGCTTTTTTCGTCATAATATCCCGCGGATATATCTCCTTCTCCAGCAGACTCAGTACCTGTTTCCCTGCCTTAGCGCATTCCTCTGCTTTGTCTGGGGAAATTGCAGGTGTTGAGGAAGATCCGGGCAGGCTCATACCCAATGCTTCGGCAGCGGAAGCCATCGTATTGGCGGTATACATGCCGCCACAGGCACCCGGACCTGGACAGACGCTGCATTCAATCTTGTGCAGCTCCTTCTCGGTCATTCGGCCGTCATGATACTGTCCAACCGCTTCGAAAGCCGTGACGATATCCACCTTCTTACCATCTAGCGTACCCGGCTGTATCGTTCCACCATATACGTAGACTGCTGGCAGATTCAGCCGACCAATTGCCATCAGACAGGCCGGCGTATTCTTGTCACAGCCGCCAACTGCGACGAGTGCATCCAGACGTTCCGCGCCCATGACAATCTCAATGGAATCGGCTATGGCTTCCCGGCTGGGCAAGGAAAAAGACATGCCTTCATGACCCATTGCGATTCCATCTGCAACGGTGATCGTGTTGAAGATGAGCGGCGCACCGCCGTTATCCTTAACTCCTTTTTTAGCCTGGACCGCCAGTTGGTCAATATGCATGTTACACGGAGTGACTTCGCTCCAGGTGCTTGCAATGCCGATCATCGGCTTCTTGAAATCCTCGTCTGTAAAGCCTACCGCCCGGAGCATGGCCCGGTTCGGCACACGATTAACGCCCTCGCTGATGACTTTGCTGCGTATTCTCAGATCTTTACTTGTTGACATGTTCTCACCCTTTTCTAATAGATCAGTTCATATAGCTTATGCAGTCTTTCTCTATAGCTTTTCCAAACTTCGCAATTAATTGCTACCTTCGTGGACATTCCAAATTACTAAAGAGAAATAGTAAGGGAATCATTTTCTTATCCTCTTTTTCTTAGTATGCAATATATCGCATATATATATTAAAATCAAGTTGTTTTCTACATATAAAAAACCGCTCCCCAAGATCTCTTGATCTTAGGAAACGGTTTATTATGGTTTCTACTCTATATCTTGCCGGGAGAATTTCTTGGTTGCTATCCTGTAATTCTCTTATAGATATCAATGTAATGCTGTGCAGATACATTCCAGCTGTAATCTCCCGCGAAGGCATTCTTCGTGATTCTTTTCCAATGCTCAGGTTGGTTATAGGTTGAAATCCCCCTGCGCAAGGTGTGCATCATATCATGTGCATTATAGTCCTTGAAAGTAAACCCGTTGCCCTCCCCCGTCACTTCGTTGTAGGAATGCACGGTATCGTTCAGCCCGCCCGTCTCCCGCACTACCGGAATGCTGCCATAGCGGAGGGCAAGTAGTTGGCTAATGCCGCATGGTTCGAACTTGGAGGGCATAAGGAACAGATCGCTTGCGGCATATATTTTGCGAGACAGACCTTCGCTGAACGTAATTTGTGAAGACACCTTATCAGGATATCGCCAGGCTGCTTCGCGGAACCAGCGCTCATAAGACTCATCCCCGGTTCCTAAGACGACAAATTGAAATTCATCATTATATAGCAGCTCATCCAGCACCCGTGTCACAAGATCCAAGCCCTTGGAATCCACGAGACGGGTAACCATGGCAACCAGCGGAACTTGGGGATTCACCGGTAGACCGAGCTCCTGCTGCAATCCCACCTTATTCTCGGCCTTCTTGGTCAGATTGGAACGGTAACGGGTAAAAATATGAGGGTCAGACGCTGGATTGTAGCTTTTAGTATCAATGCCATTCACAATTCCGCTCAAACTGCCTGCCCGCTCATTCAATAACCCGTCCAACCCATAACCATAATAAGGTGTGCGGATTTCTTCGGCATAGGTCGGACTCACAGTAGTAATATAATCGCTATATACAAGGCCGCCCTTCATATAATTCACGTTGCCGTAGTACTCCACACCGAGGAAATAATTACTGTCAAGACCAAGCAGCTCGCTCAGCACCTCATATGGGAACACTCCCTGATACAGCAGATTGTGGATCGTAAACACCGTGCGTATATCACTGTAAAAAGGGTTGTGGCGGTAATGCCCCTGCAGCAGCAATGGGATCACAGCGGCATGCCAGTCATGGCAATGCAGCACATCCGGCTGAAAGTCGATGGCCGGCAGGCATTCCAGCACGGCACGGTTGAAGAAGGCAAAACGCTCCCCATCATCCATATATCCGTAAATGGCATCCCGCCCGAAATAATACTCGTTGTCGATAAAATACACCGTGATCCCGTCATGCACGAGTCGTTCAATACCGCAATACTGGCTACGCCAGCCGACCGGGACGTTGACTACGGTAACCGGTTGTAGCTGAGAGGTGAATTTTTCAGGAATTCCGCGATACTTTGGCATAATGACTCTGACATCCACCCCTGCACCCTTCAGTGCTTTAGGCAGGGCACCAATAACATCGGCCAGACCACCCGTTTTGATAAACGGATGACCTTCGGCTGCGGCAAATAAAACTTTCATGTTTATTTCCCCCTTCGGCTTCTGTATTTGTTCACGATTACTCTGACGTCTCGATCTTCTTACTGACACGAGGCGCCTTCTTCAGCACCACAAAACTCAGCGGTGGAAGAACCAGTTCAATACTGTTGATCTGATTATGCCATTTCTGCTTGCTGCTCTTCAAAGGTGCATTAAGGATACCGGAACCGCCATAAGCCGGGTACTCCGAACTGAATATTTCCTCATAGATTCCCGCACGTGGCACTCCAATCCGGTACGTGCTGCGTTCCACCGGCTGAAAATTAATGATAATGAGAAGCGTGTCCACAGGACGCTTACCTCGGCGAATGTAAGAAATGACGCTCTGACCGTTGTCATCAGCATCGATCCACTGATATCCCTCCAAGGTATGGTCCTGCTCCCATAGAGCTTTTTCACTCCGGTACAATTTGTTCAAAGCTGCGGTGTAAGCCAACATCTGGCGATGACGCTCATAATCGAGCAACAGCCAATCGAGCTGCTCCTGATCCTTCCACTCGATGAATTGTCCAAATTCGCCACCCATGAACAGCAGCTTTTTGCCGGGATGAGTGATCTGATAACCTAGCAGCTGCCGGAGGCCAGCAAATTTCTGCTCATATGACCCAGGCATCTTGTCCAGCAACGATTTCTTGCCATGCACAACTTCATCATGGGATAGGGGCAGGGTGTAGTTCTCGGAATACGCATAACAGATCGGGAAGGTAAGCAAATTATGATGGTAGGGCCGCGCCCCGAAGTCATGTTCTATGTATCCAAGGGTGTCGTTCATCCAGCCCATGTTCCATTTGTAATTGAAGCCAAGTCCTCCCTCATGGGCAGGTGCAGTTACACCGGGCCAGGCACTGGATTCTTCGGCCATCATTAAGGCATGAGGATAATGCTGGAATATAGCTTTGTTCAAGCGCTGCAGAAAGGATATAGCTTCCAGGTTCTCTAGTCCACCATTGGCATTGGGGCGATATTGGTGGTGCTGTTTCTCGAAGTCAAGACGCAGCATGCTGGTTACCGCATCCACCCGCATTCCGTCTATGTGGTACAGTTCAAACCAGAACAGTGCATTGGAAATCAGGAATGAAGATATTTCAGGCTTACTGAAATCAAAGGAAAGTGTGCCCCAGCCGGGCTTTTCGGCCAACAGCGGATCAGCATACTCATATAGTGGCGAACCATCAAAACGTCTCAGACCATGAGCATCCTTGGCAAAGTGAGCAGGCACCCAGTCCAGAATCACACCGATATCTGCCTGGTGGAGGTGGTCTATGAGGTACATTAGCTCATGCGGCTCACCATAGCGGCTGGTTGCTGCAAAATAGCCTGTCCCCTGGTAGCCCCACGACAAGTCATATGGATGTTCTGCCAGCGGCATGAATTCCACATGGGTATAGCTCATTTCCACCAGATAAGGAATCAACTGATCGACAAGTTCCTTATAAGTGTAGAATTGCCCGTCTTCCTTTTGCCGCCATGTGCCTAGATGCATTTCATAAATATTAAGGGGTTTGTTGTACGGAGTCTTGTTCTTGCGCCGCCAGGCGGCATCGCCCCAGCGATAGCCCTGAAGATCAGTCACAACCGAAGCGGTTGCAGGGCGAACCTCGGCTTTGAACGCGTAAGGGTCAGCTTTGAGGAAGCTTGTGCCATCAGCGGCAATAATTCTATATTTGTATAACATTCCCAGCTTCATCCCCGGGAAAAACCGACTCCAAAATCCCGAATCGGGTATCTTATATAACGTGTCCATGTCCTGCGTTCCGTCCCAGCCATTGTGATCGCCGGCCAAACCTACATATGTCGCATGAGGAGCCCACACGGTAAAGCGCACACCGGAAGTCCCTTCCCAAGCGGCAATGTGCGCACCTAGGATGTTATAGCTGTGATAGTGCGTGCCCTCATGAAACAAATAAATATCGATATCATCCGTTGACGGGAGGGTTTCTGTTCTTGGTGTCTCAGCCAATTCATCACCACCTTTTTAAATAGGATGCACCTATAACATTACCCGAAAAAGTTCCATTTGAAAATGATTTGACTTGAAAAGAAATTTTTTATGGATAAAGAAAATAATTCATGTAATTTTTCCAGTTTCACAGCAATATACTTCACCTATGTCGTTTCAAGACTGGGCCCACAGTTTATATTACAAGCATTGACAAAAAAATGGGAGGGATAACAAATGAGTAAAAAAGAATGTATCGCCATGCTACTGGCCGGTGGGGAAGGACGAAGATTGGCCCCCCTGACGTCCAGCATGGCTAAACCGGCAGTCCCTTTCGGCGGACAGTATAGAATCATTGACTTTCCCCTCAGTAATTGTGTCAATTCCAATATTGACACTGTAGGCGTACTTACGCAATATGAAGCCGAATCGCTGCACAGTCATATCGGAGAAGGTGAGCCCTGGGGGCTCCATACAAAGAACGGCAAAGGTGTGACTCTTCTCCCTTCCGGCACTGAAGGCAGAGATCTTTATTCAGGAACAGCCGATGCTATTTATAAGAACATTGATTTTATTGACAATCAGAATCCGGAGAATGTGCTGATTCTCTCCGGTGATCATATTTACCACATGGATTATCAGAAGATGCTGGAATACCACATCGGCAAAGACGCCAAAGCCACCATCTCTGTGATGGAGGTGCCTTGGGAGGAAGCCAGCCGCTTTGGGGTAATGAACGTGAACGAATCGCTGAAGATTTCCGAATTCGCCGAGAAGCCCAGGGTACCGCAGAGCAATCTTGCTTCTATGGGCATTTACCTCTTCCGCTGGGACTACCTGAAAGAGCATCTGCTACGTGACGCTGCCAACACTGACTCCAGCCATGACTTCGGTAAAGATGTCATTCCGGGCATGCTTAGTACCAATGATGATCTGTTCGCTTATCGTTTTCAGGGATACTGGAGAGATGTTGGAACCGTAGACAGTCTTTGGGAAGCACATATGGACCTCTTGACAACAGATAATGGCTGGAAGCTTGAAAATGAAGTGTGGCCAATGTACAGTCGAGCCCGTCGTACCAAGCTATCCGTTCACAAGTCGCGTAGCCAAATGTCAGGTGCTGACTGCCTGGTGAACGACTACTGCACACTGGAAGGAAGCCTGCAGCGCTCAGTCGTCTTCGGAGGCGTTGAGATCGGCAAAATGTCGGTCATCAAACAAAGTGTAGTGATGCCAGGTGCCCGCATCGGACGCGGAGTGCACATTGAGAACGCGATTATCGGCGAAGGTGCTGTCATCAAGGACGGAGCCATCATCAAAGGCAGCACAGACAACATTGTTGTCGTCGGACCGCATGAGATTGTCGCTGCGAAGCCAGTGATTCGGACTCAGCCCTCGCGCTTACTGCAGGATGTTTATGAGAAGACCGGCAGGCTTCGGGCCGCTGAAGGGCTTCCTTCCTAAGTACAGCGTTAACCATATCAACACTTTACGTCCTGAGTCTGATACAAAGCTATAAAAGGATATTATTGTGTCGCAGAATAATCATTCTGCTTATAACAACTATAAAACGCGCATCTCTCTAATGGAGATGCGCGTTATTGATGTGTTTTGAGATCTGAGCCTTCGCTGCTCCCCAACAAAACATAAAAAGCTGCCTTCAGCACAGATGCTCCGCGCCAAAAACAGCTTAAGATGAGACATGAATACGCTAAGTTTAACGGGGAAGCTCCTGCCATTCCCGGTCTAGAAGACACATATCAAGACAATCCACATATCGTCCACCGATCAGAACCGCTTCTCGCTGCGTCCCTTCATGAACAAAACCTGCTGCTTCATAAGACTTACGAGCGCCAGTATTAAAGTCAAACACACTTAGTGCCAGGCGATGCAGCCCAAGTCCTGCAAAACCAATCCGCAGAGCCTCCTGCAGCATCCGGGACCCGATCCCCCGACCTCTAAACTGCGGATCAACCACCAGCCGGGAGATACGGGCATGACTGTCCTCCCTATTGATCTGGCTTAGACTGACATGTCCAACCACCTTTCCGCTGCCCCTGTGCACAGCACTATAAATCAACAGTGACGATTGTGCCGGATGGTTGGTATTCTCCATATATTTCTGCAGCTGTTCGTCGTCCAGAGGGTAGGTCAGCGAAGGTCCAGCCCATTGCTTCAGAAAATCCGGCGACAGACTCCAGCTCTGTAGCAGCGGGAAATCAGCCACCGAGAAATAGCGAAGCAGAATATCGTCCGGGTCCTCACTGTTCTCATGATACTGATACAGATTTACGAGACGCCCGCCCCCCGCATCATTCGTGCCCTGATAACGGAACCCCAGGCTCTGATAATAACGGTTCAGCTTGACATTATGTGACACCGTATCCAGTCGAAGACCCTTACGGCCCAGCTTCAGCGCCTGTTTAGCGGCGAACAGGATCATTTGCTCACCGAGACCACTGCCCCGGTAAGGCCCGGATACGGTTAGACGATGCAAGTAAGCAAAGCCGTCATCATTCTTGTTCCCCCAGTACTGAGGATCGCTGAATTGGAGGGTGAACAGACCTACAGGGGTCTCTCCATCGAGCGCCAAGTACACTTCCCTCTGGTCAAAATAACCTTCTATCTCCTGAGCCGTGAATTGGTCCGTTGACCATTGACGGATTCCGTTATCGACCATCCATTGAGCGGCCGCTCTCAACATCCGCAGAATATCCTCCGTCCTGTCCACACCTACGCGTTCGACACGAATTGGATCTTGCGAGGATAGGTTCTCCCCGTTCTCTCCAGTAGCCGGTTCCGCCATATCCAATTCCCCCTATCCTGGTGTTTATCTAAATCCGATCGAATTTATTAGACTAAAGCTTGCTCTGTAGCTAGCGGCAAAATGACAGTGACCTGTGTCCCCTTACCCAGCTCACTATGCATCTCGATCCGGCCATTATGCAGTTCGACGATCTGTTGGGTAATGGCAAGCCCCAGTCCAGTTCCGCCATTGAGGGCATCCACCTGGAAAAAGCGATCCCTGACCTTGGCCAGATGGGCTTCGCTGATCCCGATCCCGCTATCCCGGACAATGATGGCAACCTCCTGAT
Organism: Paenibacillus sp. NPDC056722; assembly: GCF_042790635.1. Taxonomy (NCBI): domain Bacteria; kingdom Bacillati; phylum Bacillota; class Bacilli; order Caryophanales; family Paenibacillaceae; genus Paenibacillus; species Paenibacillus sp. NPDC056722. The sequence continues at coordinate 181,779 of NZ_JBHTYV010000001.1, forward strand.
TAGACAGTGATTGCACAGTCAGCACAATACTGGAATCCTCATGGGAGAACTTAATGGCATTATCGACAAGATTCAGAAATACCTGCTTCAGTCGGTTGGCGTCACCCTTTACAAACACAGCGTCATCACATTCCAGAAGCAAATGGATTCTCTTCTTCTCTGCCTTCGCCCAGACATTCAGAATGGTCTCCTGCAGCAGCACCTTCATATCAACGATACCGATAGACAGCTTCATTTCATTCTGCTGCAGCTTGGAGAAGTCGAGAATCTCCTCTACCAGCCCAATCAGCCGATCACTTTCTTTGGAGATGATTCCCATGCCAAGCTTCGTTTCCTCCGGATCATAGCCTCCAGACACCAGGGTCTCACTCCAGCCCTTGATACTGGTGAGTGGTGTGCGCAGTTCGTGAGAGATTGACGAGATAAAGTCATCCTTGATCTGATTACTGCGTACTATCTCTTGGGCCATATAATTGATCGTGGTGGCCAACTCGGCAATTTCGTACCTATAGTTGCCCTTGATTCTTGTATTGAATTTGCCTTTCGCCATTTGGGCGGATACAGCCGTAATATTATTCAGCGGCTTAACGATGGAGTTGGCAAGTCCGAAGCTGAACAGCGCAACAATAGCCAGTACAGCTGCGCCGATCCCTACGGTGAGCAGAGTGAGATTCAACAGCCCGCTGTTAATAAACTCCACCGAAGTGAGGTATCTCAGAATGTAGACATCCCGACCGTGAATTTGCAGCATTTTGGAGACCGCCATGACACTTTCGTTGGTTCCTGGCTGTCTGCCAACCCAGCGGCCGATACTCCCGCCTGCCGCCTCTGGAACATCGCTGGTGGTAATTGTCCGGTCTGGCTGGAACCCTGTAGAGCTGGTGATGATATCACCGTTACGAGTCAGCACCTCAAGCTCTGTGTTATTAAACGAGAAGGTGTCCAGCAGATCCTGCAGACGAACCGTTGAATCCATGCCCGTAACCTGGTATTTGTTAAAATAGGTCTCTGCCGTACTAAGTTGATTGGTAATCTTACTATAAATGCTGTCGTAGTAGTAGGTCCGAATAGCCAGCAGGAAAATCACTTCTACCAGGAGAAGCGCCAAGAAGACTACAAGAATGTAATGCAGTACGATCTGTCTGCGCATCCCCTTCTTTATCATTGTCCTTGGCCTCTCCATTTGTAGCCGTGGCCCCACACCGTTTGCAGATATTCCGGCTCAGAGGGATTATTCTCAATCTTTTGACGCAGGCGGCGGATGTTCACGTCCACGATTTTGGGATCTCCCATATATTCCTTGCCCCACACATGATCGAGCAGCAGATCACGGCTAAGCGGTGTATTTTCTTTTTCCAGGAAAAATTGCACCAGCGAGAACTCTGTTGGAGTCAATTCAATAAGCTCCCCACTGCGCTTGAACTGCTTGGAGATCAGATCCAGCGTAAAATGTCCGGATTGGAACGAGACTTTGGCCGATGGCTCCCGGTGAACGTTAACCCGGCGCAACAGCGACTGAATACGGGCAATCAGCTCTGTAGGACTGAACGGCTTGCTAACATGATCGTCCGCGCCTACCGACAACGCGTAGACTTTATCCTGCTCTTGAACTTTGGCTGTGAGGAAAATAATGCCCAGCCGCTCGTTGCTCTCGCGTACACGACGACACACTTCAAATCCGTCAATGCCGGGAACCATGACATCCAGGAGCGCAATATCAATATCAGGAATCGTAGTCAGCTTGTGCAGCGCTTCGTTGCCGTCCGCCGCCTCCAGTACCTCGAACCCGTTACGTTTCAGATTGATAACAATAAAACTGCGGATAGACTCTTCGTCCTCCAATATGAGCACTTTACTCATCTATTCCCTTCCTTTCGATCGGGGTGGTGATTTTGTTGTTGTTTCCCCCGTTGGTCTTCTGATCCAGCTTCCCCCGGTAGCCAATGAATGTATTGCCGTCACGTCCCCAAAGCTCCCAGTTGCTATTCTTCAGCTGCTCCCATTCATGCGGCGAGAAGAATGACACTTCGGCAACCGTCTCCCCGGTATCGGCCAGAATAAACTTCAGATATTTATCCAGAACAGACTTCGTATCCACCGTGACGTTTCCATGCCATTCTGGCGGAAAATTGATAAAGAAACGGTCGGCAGGATCACGATACTGCTGCATGGCAAACGTCAGGCCATCCTTGCCGTCCCATTTATAATAGGAATTGAAATAGGGTACTGTATTGGGATCAAAATACTCCCAGCCTTTGGGCTTCTCCAGCAAACCGATTTCAATAATACCATCGCCATCGATGTCCTCGCTAACAATTTTCCGGTCTTTCAGGGTCCGATCATCCCCATGCACAACAACCCGCAGCTTGTTGTTCTCCATGACCACCACAGAGGTGTAGGCGGAATTGGACTCCACGGCTGCATCCAGTACGATACCTTCTTTGTTTTCCGCTACTTTTCCTGCGACAATATTGTAATAATTATTAAAATACGGATCGATGTTATCCAGCTTATCCAGCACCTTGAAGCCGCCATCGGCGTATTGATAAGTTGTAATGGTCGCATATTCGTTGCGCTTGAAAGAAACCACAGTAATGTCCTGGATACCGTCGCGATTCAAATCATCTATAATATATTTGGTATAAGGAACCTGCAGTACTTCTTCAAGCGTACCGTTAGAATAACTATAGACTACCATTCCTTTGTCTTCACCACGGGAGTACCCGGCAATAATATCCAGTTTCCCGTCGTTCGTAACATCCTTCAGATCCAGTGATTCAAGCACTGTACCATCACCGTCAAAGACCAGCTTCTTGACCCAGGCATCCCCCTGCTTTTCCAGAAGCATGCCATGAATCTGCACAGCCTCTCCCGGTGTCTCATAGAAAACGATCGTCTCCATGATCCCGTCCTTGTTCAAATCCTCCGTACGGATCGAACTGTCATCATCATTCTTTGGCCGGATCAGCGAAGAACCCGAAGGTATCATCGATGTAATCGCAGTCATCAATGTTGCCTTGTCTGCCGACAACCGCGGCGTTTTCATCTGGGATACCGGGTCGCTGATGAACGTACATCCCGAGAGCAACGACAGCGCCAGTGACGCTGCGGCCAGCCGGCTTATGATTCTTCTATTCAACATTCATCACTCTTTTCCTTGATTAAAGGCTGAGACGCTCCTGAGAGGTCAAGCGGCGGCCGTTAACGTTATGCTTGATACGACCGTCCTTCAATACCCACAGGCGCGAGGCGTAACGCTCTGCTAGCTCTATAGGCAGAACGGCGATGACCGTCAAGCCGCTTTCCTTGCACAGCTTGCGAAGGTTCTCCATGACCCGCTCTGCGGACTTCGGATCAAGCCCTGTCACAGGCTCATCCGCCAGAATGACCTTGGCGCCATGCACCAGGGCGCGGGCAATTGCCACACGCTGCCGCTCACCACCACTTAACTGGCTTGCCTTAAGCTTCGCTTTGTCTAGCAGGCCAAGGGCCTCCAATTCGTCCATGGCTCCCATATAATCATCTGAGCGGACCATTCCTGTTACCATACGCCATAATGGAGTTTGGGCGGATTGGCCGATCAGCACGTTCTTCAGTGCGGTCCGATTAGGATTCAGCTCGGCATTCTGTTCAAGATAGGCCCATTCGCGGCGGATTTTCCGTTTACCGGAGAAACCGCTCTTCAATATATCTTTTCCATCTACGCGGAAATTTCCCCGATCCCATTTTTCCCGTAGCGCCAAACAACGCAGCAGGGTAGATTTACCGCTGCCGCTCCCCCCGAGCACTGCAACAAATTCCCCTTCTTCCAACTGAAAACCGATGTCTTGCAGCACCGGAAGCTTAGTCTCCCCGACTGCTTTGGCTAAATGTTCAACTGTGATCATAGTTCAGCTCTCCTGTCCTCATCTCTATACTATAGTGTATTGGAAAGCGAGATTAAATTCCATGCGAGCACCTGTTCTTATTTTACTTCAAATTTGTGACCGTGGCGAGAACAATAATCCCAGCAGTCCAAACAAGATAAAGAGCAGTCCCATGAGCCCGAATACACCGCCGCCGGAGCTGAGCTCCAGCAGCAGTCCGCCCAAAGCCGGACCGAGAATACTGCCTGCGCTAAAGTGAAAAGATGCCACAACATTGGCCGCCGGCAACAAGTTACGCGGCAGAATATCTGCTGCATAGGCTAGACCAAGCGAGAAGAATGAACCGACAAAACCGCCGGCAAATGCAAGCAGAACTAGCGAAAACATGAAATGATCTCCCGCCAGTGGCAGCAGTGTGAAGCTCAAACCGCCTCCGATCCCGGCAAGCATGAGAACTTTTTTGCGGCCGAACCGGTCGCTCCACATCCCCAGGGGAAGCTGAAGCACTAGCCCCCCGATACCGGCAAAAGGCAGCAGTGCAGCAATCTGATCCGCGCTGTAACCAATCCGCAGACCATAGATCGGGAAGTTGCTGTTCAGGCTGGCCTCCATGTAGCCGTATAGAAGAGCCGGAATCAAGGCATACCAAGCGAGACTGTAGCTTCGCCCAAAGCGGCGCACCTGTCCCTCCCTACTCTCGGAGGTTTCCGGGCGGGATTCCGGGAGCTTGATCAATGTCAGTAGTAGAGCCATCAAGAACAGCGTAGCTAAGACCAAGAAAGGCGTGGCTTGTCCGAAGCGCAGCAGACTAATCCCCACAGGACCAAGACTGAAGCCAAGACCATATGACATTCCGTAGATGGAAAGATTACGTCCACGGTTCTGTGCCGGGGTCATCAGCAGCACCCAGAGCTGGGCAGCATAATTGATGGCCGAGTCCCCGATACCGACAAGCAGTCGAAGCACGAACCACGCCTTGATGCCCGGCAGCACCGGGAATAGCAATAGGCTCACCAGCACGAGCGTGAGTCCTGCGGTAATAAGCTTCTTAAAGCCGATGACTCCCAGCACCCGCTCGGCGATAAGCGTCATGCCGAACGAACCGATATACAGTGCAGCTGCGTTTAAACCGTTCAGGGACGAGGAGACCCCTTTTTGCTCCAAAAGAATGGATAAAACCGGCAGCAGCAGCCCTTGGCTAAGTCCGGCAGCAATAATAACCGTGATGAGAATCAGGTAATTCACGTTGCTGTTTCGTTGAACAGCGCTTGAGTGCGGGTCTGACACAGGTGAAAGCCTCCTACAAAACAAATAAAAGTAAACAAAAACAAACGTTATCCGAACTGCACCCAAAAGACAAACACCGAACATTATAGTGGACAAGCCTCTTCAAAACAAGAGATAATATATAGAAGTGACGGATTTCCTGGGGGTGCAAGCTTCATGAACTATGAATTGAAAATTGATGTCTCACCGGTCTACGAGCTGATTGACAGCTTTATGTTATATGTTACGCGAAAATGGATTTCCAATCTGGATATCGGCCCCGACTGGGTCAGTGACGTGGAAAGCCGCTTTCCATCGCATCAGGCTGCGGAGATTATGCAGGCTGCTGAATGGCCATTCAGCGATTATGATGTCCTGTATGCCTGGGCTTACAGCCTTGGACCAGCCGAGAAGGTCCTAAGCTACTTGGATGAACTGGAGTCCACTTCGCTCGAAGATTGTTTCCGGCATGTGGCTCCACTCATTACAGGCTTTACCTTGGAAGAATGTCAGCGTATCAAGGACAGCTACACCCCTCTGCTGCGGCTGTGGTACAGTCAATATTTCCGCCATGTGGAGCACAAAATCCTACCGCTGCTCATCGAGGATGCCTCCGAGAAGAAAATGCTGCAGAGCAAAATGGACCCCATCGCCCTGATTGAATATGCTTCTGGCGGCGTCGTTATTGAAGAACTGCCGAATTTACAAACCATTGTTCTGCTTCCTACGGTCCACAATCGGCCGATCAACACCTATTGCTTCTATAACACCATGGTTATTATCCAATATCCGGTCGATGTGCCTTTAGAAAATGAGGACGAGCCCCCTACTGTGCTGCTTCGCATGACCCGGGCTTTAGCTAATCCCACAAGGCTCAGATTGCTGCGGCATGTGGCTCATGAGCCGAAGACACTTTGGGAGATACAGTCCGACTTGAACCAGTCGCGGGAGATGCTCATGCATCATCTGATGATTCTGCGGGTAGCAGGTCTATTGCGTATTCATCTGCGCGGTGAGTATAATGAACGTTTCAGCATCCGCCCTGACGGAGCATCAGAGCTGCAGATGTTCCTGGAATCCTATATACGTTTATAATAGAATGGACAGAGAGCAAAGATTGAGACAGAGACAGAGACAGAACAAGGAGTGAGTGGCGTGAAATATATGACTCAACAAGTCATTTTCGATTTGGACGATACCCTCGTCCACTGCAACAAATACTTCGATCTCATTCTGGGACAATATTTTGAACTGATGGCAGAATGGTTCCAGGATTATGGACTGCCTACAAGCGAAATGCGGAGTAAACAGGCTGAAATTGATGTGGAAACCGTTAGCACAAGCGGTCTAGCCAGCGATAACTTCCCTAAATCCCTGATTGGGACCTATCATTTCTTCTGCGCCAAATACGGGCGGAAAGCCGATGCTTTTGAGGAGCAGCAGCTGATGAAGCTGGGCATGAGTGTCTATGATCAGGAGATTGAGGCCTACCCCGGCATGGTTGAGACGCTCGATACCTTGAAACAGGAAGGTCATGATCTTTACCTCTACACTGGTGGAGACGATACCATACAGCAGCGCAAGATTGAACAAATGAAGCTGGACGTTTATTTTGACGATCGTATCTTTATCCGCAAGCATAAAAATGTCGAGGCCCTGGAGAACATCCTGGCCAGCGGTACCTTTGACCGTAAAGTGACCTGGATGGTCGGAAACTCTCTGCGTACAGATGTACTGCCAGCCGTAACAGCCGGGATCAACAGCATTTATCTTAAACAACAGAACGAATGGCTCTACAACATGATTGAGCTTCAGCGTGAAATGCAGCAAGCCGTCAAGACCATTTCTTCGATCTACGAGGTCCCTCCGGTCATCCGTACCGCAGCGCAGCAGATTAAAATCCACAGCTAGGACCTTTCTCTAGTGTTAGAAATGCCATAGGCTTCCTTTAGCAGCTTTGATTATACTGTTACAGTGAATGATCAAAGCGTGCAGGAGGAAGTCTGGAATGAATAAACAAGTAAATTCAAAACATAGCAATAACAAGTTACTACCCATGCTCTTGACGGTGATTGGTGTTGTTCTGGTTGTAGTCGCTGCCTTTGTCTTCACGGGCAAGAACGGCACTTCCGAGCTCGACAGCTTGCCAAATTACACTGAGGTTAAAGGCAAGATTGTGGTTGACGGTTTAAAGTATGAGAAGCAGCCCCATCTGGGGAGCAGCACTGCCAAAGTCAAAGTGATAGAATTTGCGGATTTCAAGTGCCCTGCTTGCAAAAAGTGGACTGAGCAGTATCTGGACACCTTCATTAAGGACTACGTAGATACCGGTAAGGCGGAATTCTTCTTCATGAACTTTGCTTTTATTGACAGAGACTCCTATCTGGCCGCGAGTGCCGGTGAGGCCATCTATAATCAGAGCAACGAGAAGTTCTGGGAATATGTCCACAAGCTATACGCGAACCAAGGCGATGAGAGCAAGATTTGGGCGACCGAGAAGTTCATCCTGAAGTTCGTCAAGGATAATATCGCCGGCATTGATTATGGTCAGTTCGAGCAGGATGTCAAGAACCACACTTACATGTTCGATGTTAAAGAGGACTTCAAAATTGCCGGCGCCTACGGAGTTAACGGCACGCCTAAATTCATGGTGAATGGTGTGCTGCTTCCCGACTCTTCTTACGAAGGCCTGACTACGGCGATTGAAGCGGCTTTGAAGGAATAGAACGGTAATAGAGCTTCCCAAAGGAGTCATTATGACGGCGGGACGCTCCTTTTTCATATTATTAGACAAAAAGAAACCGGTCCTTGGTAAAGGGGCGTTCTTTGCAGCCGGGAATGGAAGTCAAACGAAGTGGAGTATATGTATATAGATATTAAGTAGAGTTAAAATCGGAGAACTATACGTTACAGATTACATGATCAACAACCCCTTCTTTCTAAAAAGAAAAATTATATCTAATCCGTTACGCCTGACTATCTAGGTGATAGCAAATTTGGCTCGACCGGCTTGCTAAGCCAGTGGTCATCGGTCTGGACATGATTTTTACGAACGAATTTGGCGACACTGTATTTAAAATCCTCATACGCAAAAGCGTCAGCCAGCCGCACAACATACCCTTCCTGCTCTCCCCCGCAATTCGATTGCTTGGTGTAACAAGTCTTTACTGCTTCCTCGTTCCAAATCCCTTTATACAGCACCGGGACGGTTACCAGCCCCAGACGCTCCGCCCATGCTTCAGTTTCCTCCCAAGACAAACATTGATTACTGCGATCCCACACGGAAAAGAGCATAAAATAAGATGGCAGCGCTGAATAGTACAGCGAATGCTTGGCATAGACATTTTCCCCGCATAACCGATAGCCTTCGGGAATCAAGTACTTGATACCGCCATGCAGCGTCTTAACAAAATGCCTTGACGGATGATCCTTGCTGTCCAGCGACCGGGCATGAATGGAGTGACTGTACATCGTGGTGTTCTCTCCATCCATTTTCTCCGTAATGACGACTTCACGGTCCTTGAAATGCTCAGTATTCCGCAGAATCTTATCGTCGTCCGTGTACCCCCTCGACCAAGGCAGATGCATCGTCCTCGGATATTTCACTTTCATGTTTCTTCACCTCTTTACTTGCCAAAGCTGTCAGCTTCAGCGAAAAAATACAGCTCTGCCAGCAGCTCACCGCCCAGCAGATGATAAATGTTCGAAGCTCCTGCGTCGCCGCCATGCAGAATCTCCATATGGAAGCTGACCAGATAGACGACATGCAGGACAAAATCGTCATCATAGCCCAGCGCTTTCAACAGATTGCAGGCAATGATCGCGGAGACATGTTCATGGCCGAAGTAAGAATAATACTCCCGGGTCTGCTTCCAGACCTTGCAGAGCGGTTTGCCTGTATCATGAAACAGCGCTGCCAGCTGCATCGCCAGCAAATGTTCTCCCTCATAACATTGGTTGATATATTCCAGCACACTGTGGGTATGCTCAGAAAGTGTCTTGGAATGATAAGGGTTCCCTTGATCAAATCCCAGCATAATCGAAAAATAAGAAGATGCGGACAGATAGCCAAACAGCTCATCGTGTCCTGGTTCGGCTGCTAGCAGCTGCTCCAATTCCTCACGCACGATCCCGGGATCAGCTTCAGCATGTACGATATGCACGGCAGAGAAGCCTTCACCTGGCACCGGAAATGCAAAATTCTTGGCGTATTTAGTTAGGATTACCTCGTTCAACCTTCGCTTTCGCAGCTTGTTCCGCGCAAGGGCCAGTTCGTAAGGAGTATCGCAGACGTGGCATTCTACAGGGATCTCGCTGAATCGCTTCAGGAACTTCTGTCTGCGTCCCCGGTCAATATTTGTAGCGTCAAAAACAACATTTCGGCCGCCGGCCAACACCTGCTCCATCTCTGCAAAAGCCGTATCAAACACCAGATAGTTATTTTTCTGCTTGGATTCGCTACCCAACAACCGCTCCCGGATGTCATCTGTGGCCACTAGCACAGCCCGTTCACTGCGGCAAAGTTGCTTGGCATACGTGCTCTTACCGCTGCCGGGAATACCCGTCAGCATATGAATGGTACTCATAGTTATCACCTCCTTTCAAGTATTTATTTTATTGCGGGACAGCATTTGAGCCAACATAGCGTTATGCTTCCTATATCGTTTCAATTCTCCCTGGGCTGAATGAATCTTGCCGTTGTACTTCATCAGAACTATGAGCAGCAGCTTTAACACCTAACTTAGAGTATAACGAACAAAGATTGGTCCTCACAATCGACCTAAGGGCTTATTGTAGGAGAACATATTACAGAAAAACAGCACTCCTTACTTCAAAGGAATATCTATAGTTTTTCCATACCGTTCCGAATAAACCATCTCCTTGATTTGTAAATACTCTGGCTTCAACGATGTGTCGAACAGCAACATTTCTATTTTATTATCTCCTCCGTCTGCTCTCTTGACGTACTTGCTATCAACCACCTTTTTTAAGGGCACTAGACCATCTTTAGTTTCTAAAGATAATTCCTTCAAGAATACATCTTCATCCATTTCCAACGTAATTTTGGTGCCTTCAATATCATGTACTATCTTTAATAACCGAATAGCCTGCCCTTCCAAACTTAGTGGTATATTCAATTCAGTCAGCGGAAGTCTCTGCAAGGTGTTGCGATAGACAGGAAATGTCCTCACCTTAAGCTGAAGCGAATGCAGGTTCTCAGGGATTGCATCATAATCTATGGAAAAACCGTAGACATCACCCGTTCGATTATTAGTCTGACTACTAGAACGCGAAACAGGCTGACCGTTTGCAATAAGTCCGACATCGAGTAATTTGTTCGATAACAGAAGTTGATTCTCTCCTTGTATAGAACCTTCTATCAAGGTCATCGTTGGCGTTGCAGTTATAGACTTAAACGTCAGAGTCGAATTATCTAACGTCAAGCTCTTATCGATGGACTGCTTGATCTGGGTAGTCATCGCCTCGTCCGGGTGATAAGGGAAGGTTAGCTGTTTCATTTGTCTTTGATCGGCTCCTAGACTGTAATCCATATAAGTAAGTGTTAGATTCTTGGCAAGAGGGCTGACCGGTTCAAAGGCACTGAATCTGAAAACATTCTCCCCCCCTCCTTGGACTGAAAAACCTCCGCCTTTGGTCGAACTCGATTTCGTTTGGTAACCCGAAACATCAAGAAAAACTAAACTATCGATCACATCTGTAGCAGGTTTGCCGGAAGGGGGGATTAACGTATAGTATAAAATCAATTGATTGTCATCTGACATGATCCCGTCAAGAACGAACTCTGTTCCGTTAGCGAGGGTAACCCGCTTATCTAACGATTGTCCCCAGCCTCGATCAATCAGCTTTTTCAGTGTACCGTCGCTGATAATTTCATAACCCAGCAGTTTTTTTCCGTAATAAGCAAGCGCGTGATATTGGTTGCTAACAACCAGCGTGACAGCGATAATAGCCACCGCAATTCGAAGACCTGCCGTGAAGCGGCGCCGTGTTCTTATATGGGGATTACCGCGATTCAGCGCTGTACGTAATCTCTCCTCTAGTTCGGGCGGAGCGACAAGCTCAGACCATTCTTCCTTGGCATTCCAGTGAGAACGTTCCATTTTACTTCCTCTCCTCCTTTCCTAACAAGGCCCTGAGCTTCTTCAACCCATGAAAAACCCTGGATTTCACGGTCCCTGTCGGTACATTAGTAATCGCTGCAATCGCTCCATAATCCAAATCACGGTAATATTTTAGCTGTATTGCTTCACGTTGCTCATCATTAAGCTGCTGCAAAAGTTCTTGCAAATCCATTCTCTCCTCTACCTGAGAAGGATGGCTGTCTCCGGATGTATTCTCCCCTCTACGTACATTCTGCAAATTTTCTGCAGGGAGTAATTTCTGTCTTCGTCTCAAAGACTGCTTGCACTGATTGACTAGAATCGTCTTGCTCCAGGAATAGAACGCTTCCGGCTTTTTCAATTGATGAATTCCCTCATTATGCTTAACAAGCATATCCTCCAGCGCATCCAGCGCATCCGATTCATTTCTCATATAAGCATAAGCCAACCGGTAATACGCATCTTTTTCTGTCATGATTAGCTGGAGCAATGCTTCTTTATCCCCCTTTTTGGACTTTTTGACCTGTTGAACCACATCCATCTTCACCTCTCTCCCTACTAAGAGTATTGGGCGGCTTAAAAGGTTCAATTTCAGCAGAAAAAATAACCGCTGATCTATTCAGCGGCTAATAATGCATCCTTCTGTTTCCCGTTCATTCTAGATCATGACTGTAAGATCACGGTAATATAATGCCAGAGCAGGTTGATTAGTCATCGGACAACTCCCCCTCAAGAAACTTTATGAGGTGCAATTCAGGCTCCTCGAGGAACTCTGTAAAGCTGCATAAATCAGCATAGACCTGGTGCTCCATATCATAACAACCGATTAAACCTTTTTTCTTTGGATTCCAAAGCAGTTGCAGACCAGAGTAATTGCCGATGTCGGCTGAAAGACGCAGCAGCTTTTGCCTCCCTACTTTCATCTGGATCGTATCGGTCAATGTAAAAAGTCGATATACCCGATTTCATATTCATTTGGCGCCAGCTCAAGGCGTAGCTTGTCTCCTGTAAGAAAGCCGACCAGTTCATGTGTTAATTTATATTTTTTAAGCTCAAGCTTCTTGTTCGCCACATTATGAAAATCAGCCGGTTCCAGCGATTTCAGATAGTCAGCCAAGTCAGTATGCTTAATGCTGACCGCAATTGTATACGGCCGCTCGCCGTCTTTTTCCGCCAAAGTAACGTCTGCACCGTGTTCAATCAGAAATTTGACCATGTCCATAGACCCCATTCGCGCAGCCACAGTTAATGGAGTTGCTTCATAAGGATAGACCATATCCGGTTTATTATAATTGATGTCCACTCCCTGATGCAGTAAATACGTGAGTGTCTTGTAGTCATGGTCCGATACCGTTTGACGCAATACGGCACCGCCATGCAACTTGATATCTAATCCGAGTTCATGTATAAGCGGAATGTTCTTTTTGTTGCCATAGTAGGCCTGTGAATATGCACCCGATCCTGTGTGATTGAGCTTGTCCATCTTGGCTCCCTGCGCAACAACGTAACGAACAATATCCTCCTTACCATAGCGAACAGCTCGCAAAAAGGCCGGATTATGACGGACATTCAGATTGACGCCATGCTCTACCAGCAGCTTCACAACTTGCGTTTGCTGCGATATAAGCGCCAGATCCAACGGACTAACGGTGATATGCTTGCTAAGTATCATACCCTCTTCAATATCCCAACCTGATGCGATGGCAGCCTGTAAATCCGGAATATTTCCTTTGTAAATATGCATCGCCCTTTCCGGCAATTCCTCGAATCTCCCGATATTTTTCAGGACGATCATCCACACCACTCCTACTTAATAATCTTATGAAATCGTTTCGCACCCTATTGACAAGAGCCATTCCTTCATAATAGCAAACGCCTGTTGAGCATCCCGTTCGTAGAAGACAGCCACCTCTTGCTGGTAAGCATAATTCAAACGTATATAGCCGCCCAGTTCTCGGTAAAACAGGAAGCACGCATATGGGGTCTCAATGGACAAATCCGGTGGAAAATCAGCTTGGCACACTCTGGCCAGTTCGCGCAGCGAAAGCTGATTCTGCCCTGGTGGCAAACGCAAAAAGAGATGACTCCGAGTGCCTGTCCACGGTTCATAATAGACGTCTTCCTCTAGGCTGCTTCCATAAATCTGACGGTATATGTCGTCCAGCACCAAGGCGTACGTCCCTTCGTCCTCCTGCTCCCGTGCCTGCAGCGAAATGGCCTTTATGTGCTCCGCATGCCGGGGCAGCCAGAGCAGCCCAGCCGTCTCGGGATGTACCGCCAGAAAGTCACCGTCCACCGTCGTGCCTATAGCGATACACTCGCCGATCTGTTGTTCATGAATGGGGCTGTCTTCGCCATACTCCCACAACCCATACTCGGCAAAAGGTTGTAGCACCTCCGGATCAGGCAATTGGACATTCATCCATCCTCTGTAAGTCCCTTCGCCGAATCGCCGTAAAAAGCGGAGATAGCCTTGTGGATAAATAGCGGCATCTTCCTTCGCAAGCACTTGGTTTTGGGCTTCAGACAGCGGATTTTGCCGAGATACTATGTACATGAATACTCCTCCAGTTTCCTGAATATGATAGCGAAATGTTTAAAAATCTATATCCCCATACCTCCAGTTGTTCTAACCTTATTTCGCCTCCAATTGTGCTAAAATCACTCGGGCACGTTCATGCTCAAAATCCAGCACATCCGTATCCAAATTCATACAAGCAGCTTCTTCGAGGGCCAGCTTCAGCCATTCGGCGGCAGGTTCGAGCCCTCCCCGTCTCCGACAATAAATCGCCGTAACAGACCACGGCCTGTATGAAAACGGCGTTGTCGCTAGCGATCTTCGCTGCTTCTATTGCTTGTTTCAAACACTGCTCTCCCTCCTCCATTTTCCCTGCGTCCAAGTATCTCAGGGCCTTGTTAAACTCCTGGTAAGCCTCCAGTGTATCCACCTTCTTTGTTACGACATAGACACCAGCAAAAACCAGCTTTCCAGAGATTGGACTTCATCCCAACAGATTAAATCTTACTTATCCATCAGTAATCGCGAGCTGCATCGAACCAGCTTTGAGCCATCTCCTCAGTTATAGGCTGGCCAATTAAATGATTGGACTGGCTGAGTTGCCATACTGCTTCGCCAAGGTCTTCTCTTTCGGTAGTTTCGATACCTTTGAGGGTATTGAAGCGCATAGTGAAAGCCGTAATGGCCGCCTCGGCATCGGCAAAGCTGCGGGCCTGGGCCAAGGATACCTGGGCAACGTTGAAAGCTTCATTAGCCAGCTTGGCCTGACGTTTAGGCCAGGACGAAAACGGGCGACCGAACTCGGTCAGCCACCATTCAGGCTTTCGCAATTGGCTCACTGAAGCATGACCGGACCACGGGCGGGTTTTAGCGCGTGCTTTCATTTGCTGCCTTAGGCGCTTGCCCACGGTCTCTTCCACATTGTAGGCGATAAATCTGTCAAGCAACGGCCACGTGTCCAGGGAGGGAAAACCCGCCAAATCAGGCATGAAGCGCAGCTCCAGATTCGTTAACCCGGTATGACGAGCCAACGAGTCCATGTCGCAGAAATTCCCCCACAAACTCAGTGAGTCAAGATTTGGGAACCGGTCTAGACAACCCAGCGAGATGGGCTGTCCCAGCGGCGCGTTGTGCAGCATAAGGCTCGTCACCTGGTGCAATTCACCGAGGTCCGGCAGTATAAAAGGAGGATCATTCTTGCGTCGGCCGGTACGCGGCGCTAGGGTCAGAGAAGACGGCATACCGCCAGTGGCCAAGAAACGTGATAGGTCGCCGGACACGTTCAGACGGAAAGGTCTCTGCGGAAGCCTCAGCGTCAGTCGCTCTCCGGACGGGCCCAGCTCGATATGTAAGCCATGCAAAATGGACTGGCTGGCGTCTACTACCGTATCGGCAGACAGAACCGGAGACCACGTCATCTCTTCAATGGGACGTTTCTGTGCCCAATCCAAAAAGCCCGTGTCACTGCCTGAATAGTGCAGAAATCTCGGCCAGGGCGAACCTGCAGGCGTAGCAAAGGCATCGAATACCGTCCAATCGATGACCTCGTCTGGTTCGACGTGAAGATCCGCCTTTTTCCCCAATTGCGGTGGTCCAATAGACAGACTGCCCACACCGGGCTGAATGACAAGAGTGTGACTGCGAGGACCTGTCAGGTCGATAGGATAACGGCCAACTTCTCTAACGGAGCCAGCAGAAGGACGCGCCTGGTTATCATTTGACATTTCTGTTATCCTCCTATCAAGTTATGCTCCATTTTTGATAACCCAGCTTTAATAAAGATTCTTGTATTTCTCGATCTACTTTGCTTTTGGAGGTCGCGAATTCAAATTCGGATAAAGCATTTGGAAGCTCTTGATGGATAAAGGAATCGAAATCGATGGCTGTTTTAAAAATGCGGAGCCTACGCAGCGTAGGCAGGTGCTTCATTTCCAACAAAGAAGTCAAGCCTTTACAATTCGAAATAGATAGCTCCTCCAGCGCTTTCATCTCCCGATCAAATCCGATTTCCTGCAGTTGAATTTGATCTTCGATTACGAGCCTCGTTAGGTCTTTAAATTTAGTAATATTGCTCAGGTCATGGAATCCACGTACTCTAATGATCTCCAGGTCGTCGATCTCGTTCTCTTCGATTTCCTGAATATGTTCGCGGCCTCCAAGAAGAATACGAAGGTGCTTCAATTTCTGCAATTGATTAATAAAATGCAATGGTGATTTGCTAATCGAATGCAGCGCGAGGTAATTCAAGTGTTCCAGATGGCCTACCGCATCCAGGTTTTTCACCTTCCCCCCAACATGTAATTGTTCTAGATGAGCGAATTCTTTTAAATATAGCAGGTTAAGATTCTTTTTCTCCGAAATAATCGTTAACTCTTTTAGCGATCGCAGAGAGTCAATTCCCAGAATATCCGAATTCTCCAGCTCATATATGCCCACATGCAAACTGTACAAGTGTTCCAGCGTAGCCAATGTATCGGTATTATGTGCCTGGGTGAGACTATTGAGATGCAGCATTTTGACATGGGGAATCCGTAGAAGCGTGTCAGCATCAAAAGAGAGGGAATAATGCCCATAGAAACGCACTCCGAAATTCTCATCCAAACGCGCGCAAAGCTCATCGACTCCCTCCAAGATAGAGCCATAAAAATCCGGGTGGGAGAACTGGACAATCACTTGGTTACCATCGTGCAAATCCTGCTTGATCTGCACCGGGTCTAGCGCAACAGGATTATCGATCAGAATCCTTCTTTTCCATTGCTTACGCATGCGTAAACCTCCTATTTGGCATGTGATTTACTTATTATTCATAACAAGTTTATATTTTTTGAAAATCCAAGAGTTCATCATGTCATTTACCGCATTTTTGCTTATGCGAACCGGCGGTTTTTGCTCTTTCAAACCATCTTCCGCATGTGCCAAAAAACGAAACGGTGTTGTGATTTGTTTAATATTGCTTGCTACTTCGTTAAAAAACGCATACGTTAATGGCTGATGTTCACGAATATCCTCGTATATATAATACTTTCCCTTTTCGTCCTCCAAATCCATTTGGAAACCTTTCGGTAAGGAAAACATGATATATGGCAGTTCATCTTCTGCCCATCGCTCGCCATATGGAAATCTGAGACTCTCATTTCTCGCAAAAAAACCAGAGCTTTCATTACCAGCAGTAAAAGAAATAGAATATACAAAGAACGGGTGGTAATCGGGCTTTTCTTGCGTTATGAAATATCGGTAGAATTTTCCATAAGCCTCATACACCTGTGTTGAGTCATGTTTTGTCTGAGCGTAATTAGTATGACTAAATTGTGCTTGTTGCTGCTCGAAAAGTTTTATAACATCCTTAAATTCCTCTGGTGTTATAAAGAATTTAAGTTTATAGAATCCGCTGTGTTTTAATCCACTCATTTACTTCACCACCATTTAAGGGAGTTTAACCTTAGCGAAGTCCTCATCCCTGAAACAACAATAGGGTAAATCGGCATAGGACCATTTGATGAGTTCCGCAATCGTTGATCCCGGCGTGCCGCTTTCCTCTCCTTGCCTGCCTGCTTCCCTCTCCAAGGCCTCCCACGACCAGGCAGAGATGTTTGGCGCATGTCCCTCTCCAGTAGTAAATAGAGTGCAGTAATAGTAACTTTCTCCATTTTCAAAAAGAGTGCGAAAAGACGCCCTGCCCGCGCCGGCAATCTCTGCTGCCAGCTCCTCTATTTCTTGCATCGGGTTTATGATCATCGCCCACTTTTCATTTTAAATTTCGGATTCGTCACTATGGATCTTTATCCATATGATTTCTACAATTGATATGGCGGGGCTTTTTCAGCTGCGATGTTGTCCGGATGAGCTTCAGTTGGCTCATAATCATGCATACGGAGAAGGATATACTCCACTTCTTCTAATGGCATTTGCAATTGTCGGCTGACCTCATAAAGTCCCACATTCTGCGCAAGTAGCATCCTTGCTTTATTGATCTTTCCATCCAACCAATTGTTTTCTAACATCCAATTTTTTACCCGGATCGATAATTGATCTTGTGTTTCCTTATCTGCGTGCTTTTTATATTTTGCAATAGACTCCAGCAGATACTCATAGAGAAAGATACCTAAAGCTTCGCGTTGTTCACTTTTAGACATCCGTTGATACTGCTCATAGACGATGCTGATGTCTAAATATAGAGCGTGGTCCCTGCTATCAAAACGTCTAAATGTTTTTCGGCCATAACTTTCAGGTAAAATACGCAATACAAAATGAATATCATACGAAAAACTCCCATGTCTCTGCTAATTCCTCCAAAGGCAACAGTTCATCTCTCAATTGACCGACGCATGTTCCATATGTATCTAACAAGAAATCTAGCTTCATTCATGCCTCCTTGGAACAAATTTCAAATCACTGTATCATCTGCGTCTAATGCAAGGAGCCATGTCTATACACTAATGTATGTTCAAAGTTCATATTTTTCAAATTGCTTTTTGAGCGTCTCTTCATACGGTATCCACTCAAAATCGCTCCACAAACTTAATTCAACGAGCTCCGACAGCTTATTAACGGCTTGTTCAGGGCTAGTAATACTGATGAGATCGGCCAGAGACTCATTGTCGATACCCAACACTTCTTTAAGGTAGTCATCATTAAGACGTTCTTCTTTGAGCTGCTCGTATTCATCTCTCGTCCACTGTTCACAAAAGATTCTCTCGGCTTGAATGTCTCCGTCGGCAAAAAACGACAACTCGAAAATTTCCTCATTTATGTATCCGCCGGTCATGATTGGCACCCCGATAAGCTGGGATAACGTTTTGCCAATCTCCTTCACCGTACCCCATACAAAATAATCATGGAGGACGCTGATCCAGTCATCGTTGCTTTTGCTTACATACATGACAGTTTTGCTCTCCTGAGCTTCTTTTCCACCTAATACTTCGGTATACCCGTGGCTTAGCTCTCTTAGTGCATCGAGCGTCTTCTCAAGGTTATTCGACTTAATATGTAAATTAGCAAATGATCTTCCCACAAGATAACCTCCTTCAGTTTTTAACTAACACGAATTCACATTGATATATACTATACTTTTCACCTGAATTTTTCGTCATCATTTTGGATACGGTTCACCATAATATACTTAAACACAAAGTACAGTTTTACCACAAAATTTCACATAAACAAATAAAAAAAGAAACCACTCCTGACGTATGGAGTGGTTTTCTAAAGTACATATGCTGATATTGACTATAATTGGAGTCTATAACCCGCTTCAATCCAAAGCTCCACTCAGCGTTTAGCGACACCATCACGACTAGGATATAAACCATTCAAATTAAGCAAAATCGATTTTAATTCAATTAAGTCATCGATTACGAAGTCAGCCTGGGCAAGTTCATTTTCTTGTGCAAAATCAAAATTACACCCGATTGCAACTAAACCATTATCTTTAGCCGCATTTATATCCGATAGGCGGTCGCCTACTACTGCCCCATTGGTAATACCATATTTTTCAATAACAATCCGAACTAAGTCTGATTTATTCAGCGATTCAATTTGTTGGATACTAAATGCTTCAGTCACCCAATGATCCAAATTAAAATAACTGACAATGGCTTTTAAGTATTCCGTCAAACCATTACTCGCTATATAGATTGAACAATTATTCTCTTTTAAAAAACTGAAAACTTCATTTACATTAGCATATAAAGCGCCTTTCCCACGCTTAATATTTTCAATTAATCTTTCCAGGAAATAAGCATCCGTCTGCTCTCTTTCTTCAATAGAATGATCAGGCAGCAAAGCTTCCCATACTTTGGGTAAAGGTACACCCATAATTTCACGGTACTTATCAATAGGCGTTGCTGTATCCCATCTATTTAGCGACCGTAAACGGTTAAAAGCATCCTCAAGAGATAATTCTAAAATCTTATCTGTTTGAAATAGTGTTCCATCCATATCAAAGATAAATGATTGCGACATTGGTTACTCTCCCTTTTTCAAAAAAGACTGATCTTCCCTCAAATTTTCACTATAACAATTACTTTTTCATTCTCCAAAGAATTCTCACTCTTACTATAGCATATGTCGGAATTTAATCGTGGGGAAAGTATGCAACTAATTATACGGGATACTCTCTACCGTGCGGTCACCTCATACCGGAGGAGGATCCGCAGGGTCTACTAAATGCACTACACCATTTTCTACGGATATGAGCTCTGTCTCTCATTGAACAGAAGTTGAAAAGAAAATAGTCACATGGAATGATTTCCAATGTGACTATAAGAGGTAATTTTTTAACTATACGTTTGTTGAATGCTACCTACTGCTAAACCGTTTGATCGCTTCCTCGGTCACCGGCTCGAAGAGGTTAACGAGGTTGCCGTCAGGATCGCGGAAAAGCACAGAACGGTTTCCCCACGGCATCGTGGTCGGTTCCTGTACCCATTCTTCGACAATTGGCTTTAAACGCACGTATTCGGCTTCGACATCGTCGACGCGGAACTCGATGATGACAGTATGATTGTTAGCCGCCACTACGGAACCAGCGCCGAATAGCCCCGCCGTCTGGGAGTGGCCGATGGCCAGGGTACAAGATGGCAGGGCGAGTTCGGCAAAAACGGGCGCGGGGCGCTCCGCCGAAACACCCATGACTTTCTCATAGAACTCGACGAGACGATCCACGTCGTCGGTAATGATGCGTACAGAAGCGAAATTCACAAAATATCATCCTTCCTATAATAAGTAAAACAATAGTATAATATCGTGGGCCAGAACCAACGACGTTACGTTTACATACCCGATTATAAAACAACGCTACTGACAACGTTATGTCAGTAGCGTTTTAGCATCTTTTGGACTTCCTCAGTAATCCTTTTTCGAAATGATTCGGGTTCCAATACGATTACACCCGCTCCCCAGCCAAGCACCCATTGCAGCAATTCATCCAGTTGACGAACACGTAAGGTTACATGCAATCCATCTTGACGCTCTTCCATATCCTCTATGTAATGATAGTTCGATTCCTTCACCTTATCTGCGATATCATGGTTAAATCGAAGGCGAACTCGCAAGTGGCGATCATCCGCAGGGGTATACTCCCTTAAGTTAAAATGCGCCGGTAGTTCGAATTGTTCATCCAGATCGATTAGCTCGGTCATTCGGGACAAACGGAAATGGCGAATATCTTGACGTAGATCACAACGGGCCACGAGCATCCAAGATCCTTCAACGAGTACCAGACCATAGGGAGCGACGGTACGATCACTATGGTAATTCCCCTTGGAATCACCAATCCCTTTCGAATAATGAAATCTGATCTTTCGTTCCTCTAATATCGCCAGGCGGATCTTTTCGAAATATTCCCTTTCTTTTGACAGCACGTCCGGTTTACCGGGAGTGAGCAAGCGCAGCGCCTTGCGCACACGAGAAGTCTCATCGCGAACGCTCTCCGATAGAATGGCCTCGATTTTCCTTCGAGCGGCTTGAGCCCTGACACGATACTCATCATCAAATCGTTGCTCGATAAAGTCCGTTCCTATAAGCAAGGTCACGGCTTCTTCTACCGTGAAATGGATCGGCGGCAGGAAATAGCCTTTCATCAAAGAATATCCTGTGCCCGGGGCACCAATAATCGGCACGCCCGCTTCGCTAAGTGCCTGAATATCACGATAGATGGTCCGCAAGCTGGTCTCGAATAGGTCCGCTAACTCTTCGCCCCGTATCACTTCTCTACTTTGCAGCTCCAGAACGATGGCTAATAAACGGTCTGTTTTGTTCATTGGCTGCCTCCCTTGAAACTTAATGCTGTTCACCAAAAACTTGCCATCACTTGTGGTAAGGTTCATCGCGCTATGAGTAACGGCACGTTTTAGAGAAACGATCATCCATAAGATGTGTTCTTCATTTCTTTCTTCTGAACTCAAGAATAGTCTTGCTCTAAATACTCTTCGTTAATCCTCTAGTTTAGTGATCATCGCATGCACTTTACTCAAATTCGTCTTAAAATATGTAGTAAAATACCAGTCATGATACTCTTTCGGTACTTCAATCTCATCAATGCTTCTATTACTTTGAACGGCTTCTGTCACTATTTTCATGATATTGGTTATATACCCCTTCACTTCGTGAAGTTCGTGTAATGAGCATACTTCGCCATGTCCCGGTACGATAGTTTCTACATCTAGCAGTTCAACCTTCTCCAAAATATTCAGCCATTCCTGAGGATTTGCATGCGTCAAAACCGGGTGATGTTTTGAAAGCACCAGATCCCCTATTACGACTATTTTATCTTCAGGGATGTACACGATTGCATCACTTTGCGTGTGACCCCCGCCAAATGTGATGAGTTGAATGCTACGATTACTGCCATGTATGGTCATCTGTTGATCAAAAGTTATCGTCGGCAGCGAATGTACCAGATTGGGGAGCATCTTCATAAACTCACGGTCACTAGCATTTTCCCAGGCCATTTCCCTTTTTAACTTTTCATCCGTCTCTTGTTGTATTTGCTCTTCAAGCTCGTCGATAGCCTGATACATTTGATCCATATTTTCCTTATATTTCGTTAACCTATCTCTGGAAAAAGAATTCATAATCTCACGGGTAGTTGATGTCGAAATAATTTGAGCCGTAGGGATGAACACTTGATTTCCAGAGGTATGGTCACTGTGCCAATGCGTATTGATTACATAGGATACAGGATTTCCCGTAAGGTACTCTGCCGCTGCCTTCAAATCCTCAGCAGCCTGTATGGTCGAGAATGTATCCACGACAAGAGTTGTATCGCCTAGATCAATGATTGCTGCATTTCCCAAAGAACCGGTACCTGGAATCGCAATCGCTGCAATTACACTATCAGCGATGTGATTCAGCCGAAAATGCTCAGAGCCTCTAAATGTTTCTATCCTATTTTTCATATTCGCCTCTCCCTCCAATATCGGAATATATCATATGCCAGATCAATACGAGAGACAATGGTTTTTTTTCAAAAATCAGGATATACAAGCTAGACTTAAGAATGATGAACAGCAGACGGTATGTCTTTAAAAAGCTTCCGCCGTGAACCGGTACACTGTTCCGCTCCCGTCCGATTGCAACGTGTAAGCAATATGCAGGACCTGGGACAGGTCCGCAATGATCTTCAGACCAAGACCCGAATGGCTGACATGTGCATCAAACCCTGTCCCGTTATCGCGGATCATCACCACATTGTCTTGAATCGTTACCTCGACTATATTCGCGTTTGAATGTCTGAGCGAATTCTGAAAAATATTATCGAAAAGCCGCTGCAGCCACAAGGCGTTGCTTGTCCAGTTCAGCTCCCGGTTCAAGGATGCATAATGCAGCTCCACACTCTGGATGCTGTATAGATAAGCCCACTTTTTCACCATTGTCTCAAGTAATTCATGCAGATTCACCCGGTCCTTCAAGATATACGAACTGTCCGGCGTGCCGGTGGATTGAAGTCTGATTTCAGTCGTCAATTCCGAGATGTACTGAATCTGCCTGGACAGTGACCACGTTAAGTTAGCATGCTCTGGATTCTCGATTTCCAGTTCGAACAGCTGCAGCCGCATAGCGGTCAGCGGAGTGTTAATATCATGTCGCAGCTTGTTCATCATCTCCTTGTTAAGTTCTTCCTGCTCGCGGAGCTGAAGCTCCCGATAAGTCGTACGTTCAATTAACAGATTCACCGACCGGATCAAGTCTCCAATTTCATCCCCGGTGTAAACGCTCAGCGTATCCGGAATCTTCTCGTTGCTCGCGAGCTCCCGAACCGTCTGATTGAGCAAATTAATTCGTTTCAGCAGGGAGTGAATGGACCTTGAGAACAAGAGAGCAGTCAGCAGCAGTGAGCACAAAAAGAGACCGAGCATCACTGGGTAGGCAAAAGAGGCGTAAAAAGGTATCCCCCCGTTACCTGTCTTGAACACCGCATCGTACACTAGCGAAACAAGTACACCTACCACCAGCATTGTAACCGGCACCGTGACAAGTGCGGATACCAGCAACAGCCGGAATTTAGTCTTTAATGTCATGATTTAAAATAGGTATTCAGTCGATACCCTTCTCCGTATATAGTCTCGATAATCTTGCCCAGTTCATCCTGAATCTTCGCCCTTACTTTCTTTATATGTACCGGAATCAGATTCGGATTGCGGTCTTCCAATTGCCATGCGTATTCGAGAAAATGCTCTTTTGACAGGATGCGGCCCCGGTTCTCGTACAGATAGAAGAACAGCTTACGCTCCGTCGCGGTAAAGAGCACCTCCTGGTGGAGGCTGCCGTTGAACACCCTTTTCCGCTCCACGTCGATATACAGATGCAAAATCTGCACGAAGGTCCCATAAGCGCTGTCCAGCATTTTCCGTATCCGGAGCAATAGTTCCCTAGGATCGAACGGTTTGACCATATACTCTTCTCCTATCTCCAGTCCTTGAAGCTTACTGTCCATATCACCCCGGGCGGACAGAAAAATAACGGGGATAGGAAGTCCCCGATTCTTGAGCTTGCGGGTCAATAAATACCCGTCTTCATCTGGCAGCATCACATCCATAATGACCAAATCTATGTGTTTGATAATCTCCAGCATATCTTTGCCGTCTGTTCTCCAGTAGACCTTATACCCTTCGCGCTGTAATATTTTCACCAGCAATGAGCCGATTAAATGGTCGTCTTCTATAATGAGCAGGTTGTATTCCTTCATCATTCAGCCTTTCTGCTTGTCTGATTTACAGTCTGTCCATGAACTTCTCCGCAAGCTGGAAGATTTCATCTGGTGCGTACAAATAGAGAGAGTGCTTACCTTTTACTCGAACCACCTCAGCAACATCCAACTGTCCGGCGATTACTTGATAGTGCTCTTCCTTTTGGCGAGTATATTTCGAATCCTGGTTCTCTTCCGTATAGGCGGATAGAAACAGGATCGGCGTTCCCTTAGGTAAAGGTAGTTTCAGTGATCGTCCAGCATTGGTTGCTGCGTTTAGGAGTTCTTGCATCATATCTTCGTTGAAAGCCTGCTTATAAGAAATCGCTTTGAATTTCCGCTTCTCCTCTTCGGTTAGAAAAGTCTGCCGGATGATCTCGGGATCATAGGTCATAAAAGGCGACAGACGCTGAAAACCCAGGCGCGTCATCACATTCATGCCTCGCATGAGCAGCTTGTTCAGCCCTCCCAACGGGTGCTCCACATATTCTTCGGGAAGACCATTATCCAGTGCAATGATTGCTTTAACCTCATCGGGATATTTCTGCGCCCAATAGATCGCTTCCAGCCCTGACAAAGAGTGCGGCATCAGAATATAGGGCGGCTTGTTGCCGCTTCGATGCATCGCTTCCCTCGATTCTTCGAGGATCTTATCCAGATCCCTATCGTCGCCAGCGATCTCGCTATACCCGTACCCGGCTCTTTCAATGACCGCAATTTTGTGGTCCGCCGAGAATTTGCTGTAAAGCCCTTTAAGCTCATACATTGGCGAGGCAGTTCCGGAACCGGCCATGAACACATAGGTGTCTTCGCCACTGCCCTCATTATATACATTAAGCTCATGGTTGTTTACCCTTACTCTCTGCCCTTCACCTGCAAACAGCCCCGACTCCTCGCGCAGCTGATACTGGTGGTTCAAATAAATGGCTACGGTCCCTACAATAAGCAGGCCGATAACAGCTAATGTCAGTTGCTTCAGTATTTTCTTTACGGTCTTCCATCCTGTTCTCATTATCGTACTCCCCCTTATAGAGTACAGCATAGAGAATCATTCTAAAGATCTGATAAACATTTTTGTAACATAGGCAAATTTAGTAGGAAGCTCGACTTAAATACAGAAGCCGCTTTTCCAAAGCAACATTAAGCAAATCCATTTCGGTATACCAAAACATCGTTATGTAGCACAAATAAGCCCGCAGAAGCCTGTTTGCGCATCGTTTCTATCGGAGCGTGCCCCATCCTACTCCTAAAGTCGATATAATGCCAACACAGACTCTTGCAAGATCTCCCAAGAAAACTTGCCACTACTTATGATAAGGTTCATCGCGATGTCTGTAACGGCAAGTTTTAAGGCCATCCTCTATCGGATGGCCTATTCTTTGTATCTTGCTTTATTCAACTATTACTTCATACCTACATGTAAAATTATAACTTTCTTGCCCATATAATAGCGCGATTTCTAGCTTCAACGATCGGCTCCGGAATCGGTTCAGCCGTATAATTTTGATAGGTGCGCTCTATGGTAAACCCTGCATCTGATAGCCAATCGTAAACTTGCATTTGCGTAGGAATGTGCTTATACCAACACTTGGGTATATTGATTTGCTCACCGCTATTTGTGGTGAGCTCCCAGTGACCAGTTCCGGTACAAATTTGGGTTATGGGGTCATACACGCTCCCATAACTAACGGTTCGACCAGTCGTGCCCAATTCGTCTGTCCCTTTGAAATAGCTGCTCTCTTTCAACCTATTGAACCGGGCCGTTGGATTATTATGCAGGTCAAAATCCATATAAAGATGTCCACCCGTGCGAAGCGCCGCAGCAGCATTTTTAATAAGAGTCTTTTGTGCCTCTTTGTAATCAATCTCGCTTTCAATATTAATCAAGATATTACCTGCCATGACTACAAGATCAAAACCAACGCCCCATACGGAAATTGCTGCATCAGCTTGGTAACAGCGTATATTTGTTAAACCTAACATCCGGCGATAACAGCTCAGGAGCATATGTTCATCGACATCAAAGCCTGTAACGAAATGATTCGCCTTTGCTAGAGGGACACAGATCCTACCACCGCCGCAGGCAACTTCAAGTATATTTTGTGGTTGGTTGCCTGTTTGCTCTGTAAGTACTCTTAATAGAAAATCGACGTCATGTGTTTGGTTTTCGAACTTTTCATACATACTGGCATACCAATGTTTTGCGATAAAATCTCTTTTCACAGATTTACCTCCAATTTTAAGGAGGGTTAAAGTATAGTCACCCTCCAAGAAATTATGCGGGCGGACAATTCTGTTGTATTAATCATCTGATATCATCCTTTCAACATTTAATAGTAAGCGGGAAAACAACAAAAAGTAATAAAACCTGTGTTTCTCCATGACTATAACTGAAAAAAAATTCACTATCAATGTAAAAATTCTTTATAACTATCCTCCCCGCCCAACAGGCTCTAACAGGCTTCTGGCGTTTCACCCCAAAAAACTTGCCCCTACTTATGATACGGTTCATCGCGTTTGATCTTCAACTCTACTGCCCGTTCGTATTATGAGATCAACCAGTTCTTTCTGGTTGATCCTTTTTTCATTTGCATAGAGGATTAAAGTAGCCTGGTCGAACGTACCTGCCCGTGGGACTTGATCCCGAGAGCTATAATGTTCACCCCTACTTGTCATGACCATGATTGAGGCTGGTTGGGACGTAAGATCCCGTATAACAAGCGATGCTATGGAGCGACAAGAAGATCAACCTTAGGGGATGCCGGTGAATCTACACTTACAAGGGGAGATGAAATGAATCCAGTTATCGGTCTAGATATTTCTAAAGAAGAAAGCCATGGACAAGCCTTTCTAGAGCGCGGAAAGCCATTCCAAGGGATATTCCACTTCGAGCACACTCGAGATGGTTTAGCAAATTTCCTTCAAGATTTAACAGAAGTTGAATTTGCATCTCAACAACGTCCTTTGCTTATTCTAGAAGCAACCTGTCATTATCAAAGTCCCGTTGTTCAGTTCCTAGAGGAACATCATTATATTTATATTGTTATTAATCCGTTCACCTCAAATCGGCTTAGGAAGTCTCAACTTCGTAAAGTAAAGACGGATGCTGCTGACGCTTACCTATTGGGAGAGCTGTACTACAAAGAAGAATTTGAACCTTATAAAAAAAGAGGTGTGCAACTTCTCAATCTGCGCTATCTTACAAGACAATATGAATCTCTTTCAAAGATGTGTGTACAGACTAAACTACAATTCCAAGCTGTTTTAGATCAGGTTTTCCCTGCATACAAAGGTGTCTTTGGAGCTATGTATTCCGGTATTTCATTACGGTTTATAAGTGAATTTCCAACCTCCTATTCAGTATTGCAGACGGATGAAAACACACTCAAATCTAAGAAGAAAGAACTGCTTTCTTCAAAACGGGGGCGTTCAGAGGACTGGATTAACCAACGGGTGCAACGGCCGCTAGATGCGGCAAAACAAAACCTATTTCAGCAAACCATGTATGCAAGCCACTTAATCAATTTGAAAGTCCTTATTACCCTCATTCTTCAGTACCAAGAGCATCTTACTGGATTGGAATAGAACATAGAGCGATGCTTTTCTCTCCGCCTGTTCAATTATTGCAGTATTTCTGCTTTGTTAGTTATACGCCTTTTCCTTGCGTGAAGTAAAAAACAAACGGCACGGGGCTTTCCCATGCCGTTTTGAATTCCATTTTTATTCCCGTTCTTACCTTTGAGCTTAACTTAATGACATTGCCTGTTTGGGTGTCCTTATTGTTTTTCTAAGTTTTGCTTGCTAAGCGACTCTATTCAGCATCATTCTGCTCTTCCAGCCATCTCAAAATCACTTGGTTTGTTTCTTCCGGCTTTTCTTGCTGGATCCAATGACCGCAATCCAGATTGACCACTTCCGCATTAGGCACGAACTTTGTCAGGTTTTCAGACCTCTGGACCGTATCCTGGTCACCATAGATCATGAGGGTCGGCTGTACCATAAAAATGAAGGGGGTTGCGATTTTGGATGAGCTGTTTCATCCCTTCTTCATTTAGCGATTTGATTTATGCCTCGCATTTAAAACGTTCTGACTTTTGATGAGAATTAAACCCTAAATGATTGAGAAATACAGAAGCTCCTCTCTCCTAAAGATCAGGGAAACAATAGACCCAGATTTATGTAGTACCAAAAATCCTTTTAACGATTCTTTTGTTATTTATATTTCCTTATTCTGTAATATTTTTTTGCAATGTTGAAATTTTTGCCCTTCTTCAGATGAAGCGATCAATATTCCAAGCCTTCTTAATCGTGTTTCTTCTTTCTTGGCGCTCATTACCCACCAGATAGAATCTCTTTTATAGGATGGTGATAAATTAGTGAAGAATAGCCAGGCTGATTGATTTGCCTTGATTTGTTCTTCATATTCTTTGGCAAGTTCCACGTTTCTTTGTTCAGAGGAATAGCCTTGTGCATCGGTTCTGTTGTTAAAGACATGCATTCCTTCTGGTCTCATCTTTCCAAGCTGTATTAGTGCTTTTACCTTTTTTACGTTCACGGCACTCCATACACTATTTACTTTGCGCGGAGTAAAGCGAATCTTATAGCTTTGTTTATCAATGGTTTTTCGTATACCGTCAATCCACCCAAAACAAAGAGCGGCATCTACTGATGCAGACCAAGTAAGGCTTGCACGCCCTGTACTTATCCCAAAATAGCCCACCCAAATTTCACTAGCTTCAGCATGATGTTCTTCTAACCAATCGTTAAACTCTTCTTGGTTGTTGAAAAAAATTACATCTCCCATTGTTCCAGCCATCTCAAAATCGCTTGGTTTGTTTCTTCCGGCTTTTCTTCCTGGATCCAATGACCGCAATCCAGATTGACCACTTCCACATTGGGCACGAACTTTGTCAGGTTTTCAGACTTCGCAACCACATCCCGGTCGCCGTAGATCATGAGGGTCGGCTGCTGGATGATTGGGTTCACTTTCGCCAATAAGCGCCAGTTGCGGTCAAGGTTCCTGTACCAATTTATGCTGCCCGTGAACCCTGATGTTTCAAAAGCGGAGACGTAAACGGCCAGCTCGCTTTCGCTCATTACGGGCTCACCGAGCGGTGTTTCTGCCCTGGCGAGATTGATCAACGCCATACCTGGCTCAGGTGCTCTGAGAGGCTCGTTCTTCCGGTACAGGTTGCGAAGGAACCTGTATGTATTGTCTTCGAATACGGCGTCCGCGACGCCTGGCTGTCGATTGAAGTGGACGAAATAGAAATCGCCGCCAAGTATTTCTTCCATGAACTCGATCCAGGGCTTTTCTCCGCGCTCTTGGTAAGGCAAGCTCAGATTTATCACTTTATTGACGCGGTCTGGATGCAACAAGGTCAGTCCCCAAACGACGAATGCACCCCAGTCATGACCGACAAAGGTAGCGTCCTCGTATCCATAGTGATCGAGAAGCGCGATGAGATCACCCGACAAGTGTTCAATGTCATAGTTTGTTACTTCGGTCGGACGGGATGAGTTGCCGTAACCCCGCTGGTTGGGGACGATGACATGGTAGCCCGCTGCGGCAAGTGCGTCCATCTGATGGCGCCAAGAAAAGGCATGCTCTGGCCAGCCGTGGCAGAGTACAATAGGTTTTCCTGCGTTTTCTCGGCCTGCTTCAAACACTTCGAGTTCCACACCGTTGGCTGAAATAAGGGTGGGCTTGGGAAAATCGGTTGGATTAAACATTGAATTAAAACCTCCTTCTTGTGATACTTGTAGTATAATGGATAAAAGGTGACATATAGGTGTCATCGTTCTGAAATCATGTAAAAAAAGAGGGCAATTATGGACAAAGTGGAGAGACTCATTTCGATTATCATGATATTGCTGAAAAAAGAGGTTGTTTCTACAACGGAATTCTCACAACTATTCAATGTCTCCAAAAGAACGATCCTTCGCGATATGGAAACATTGAGCTTATCGAACATCCCGATCTACTCTGTCAATGGGGTCAAAGGCGGGTACGGCATAATGGATGAATACAAGGTGGATAAACGCCTTTTAAGCAGCTCCGATTTACAGAATATATTAACTGCGCTCGGCGGATTGGAACAAATCCTCCGTACTGAAGAAGTTGAAAGAACGATTAAAAAAATAGAGGCAATGGTTAGTCCATTGTCTCTAAATCGTTCCATTCAACTGTCGTTTTATGAATGGGAAGGTCGGTCCGAGATTCTTGAAACCTTAAAGACATGTCAAACATCCATTTTAAAGAAAAGGCTGGTTTCGTTTGATTATACAGATAAGGACGGGGCTGTAACGAATAGAATGGTCGAGCCCTATGAGCTGCATTTTAGCGAATCGAGTTGGTACTTGAAAGGATTCTGTTTACATCGACAGGGATATCGAACATTCAAGTTATCTCGGATCGATCATATTACTATGGATGAACGCCCGTTTCATCTTAGAGACGATTGGTCAGAGCAAGGACACGAAGCAAGTTATCTACCAAAATTCGTCACGATTAAGGCATGGATATCGCCTAGCATAAAAGATCAAATCATCGAAAGGTATGGTCGAAGAAGTATTGAAGACCATAGTTCTGGATTTTTATTAGCAACCATTTATGTCCCACAAAATCGTATGGGATTTCAACTTTTAGCAAGCTTCGGCACTCATCTAATAGTTGTAGAGCCCAAAACTTATGTTGAAGACTTTCGGAATTATTTATATCAAATGATGGAGAACTATTCCTGATAGATTTAGCATTAAAGCTTCAACCTTCAACTCTACTTTTCGCCGTCACTTATGGTAAGGTTCCCCGCGCTGGCTGAAGCGGCAAGTTTTGCAGAGGAACGAATTCGCGGGCCATTGACTCAGCTTCTTAGCAATAGTGTATTAAAGACTTGTATAACACCCTAACCCTAACGATCCACTCGGATCACCGGGCGGATCGCTCTCACAGACCCTTATGAGGTACGCTTCAAAGGGTATGTGCTTTTTTTCGGACGTACCTTTTTCATCACATGTTTGCTCTTTTTTCTGACCAGCGGCAGTTTCTTTTTTCTCAATTGCAGTGCTTTTTTCTTCTTTACATGTAGACGCTTGATCAGTTTTATCCGCTTTATAGAACGATATTTGGCACGGATCATTCTTTTCTTTCTCAGTCTACTTATTATCCGTAACCGTAACGATCTGCGGCGTTTCCGTCTGCGCCGCTTTACGGGAATATTCTCCGGGGCCGGGGCTGCCACTTCAAGGGCCGGGGCTGCAACTTCAGGGACCGGGTTTTCCGGAAGCTGTGTTTCTACAGGTTGAATTTCTGGAGCGGGCGGCTCAGACGGGATGTTGGCCTGCTCCGGCTCAGAAACTGGCGCTGGTGTAAAATCTCTGCCCCAGGGAGTCATGGCAAGGAATTTATTGTATAGCGGTGCTGCGGGTGAGTCTGTCTCCCACCATTTGTTGTCTCCGGCGAAATGAACAATTTTATTATCTAAATCGAGTTCGCTATGAGCGAACGTATTAAAGCGCTGATCCATTTGCAAATAGTTAGAGCTATAAACGGCATTCAGAACATCCTGATCCGGCATGGTCATCATTGGAAAATCACGCAAGAAATTGAGCATTTCTCCATACCAATTCTGTTTATTGCGGATATTGTTCAGTTGAAACAGAATGACCCCTGAGTTAAAATACAGCTCCGCATTTAGCCCAAGTGAGGTAAAGTACTCAAGCAAGTTTTCGCCCTGGTCCAGCACTGCGCCCAAATAGTGTTCTCCCAGGTCGATGCTCCACAATTCGTTAATATCCATATTGACCAAAATGTCGCAGTCCAGATAAATAACCCTGTCAGCCTGAATAAAATTCGGAAGCAACAAACGGTACATACTGGCCATAGTCCAATATTCAATTTTATGAACGCCGGCTGCAACTTCAATCATATCCCCAGAAACTGTAACGTGATAAAAAAAGATGTTGTGATGAAATACATCCACCAACTGGGTGAGCTTTAACTTGTTCTCTT
The DNA here is from genome assembly GCF_042790635.1 of Paenibacillus sp. NPDC056722. Classification (NCBI taxonomy): domain Bacteria; kingdom Bacillati; phylum Bacillota; class Bacilli; order Caryophanales; family Paenibacillaceae; genus Paenibacillus; species Paenibacillus sp. NPDC056722. The sequence goes on from NZ_JBHTYV010000001.1 coordinate 214,249, forward strand.
CACTTAAGGAATCGTCATGCACAATGTGCACATTGATCGTTTGCTGGGTATTGAAAAAAATCGATGCAAGAACAACACCCGCATGCGCCGTATAGCTCCCGTCTTTATCGTTGATCGTCAAAACCAGCTCAATCATTCTCAAGGACCACCTACCCTTAAAAGTATACTTCTGCATAGTCGTCTAATGCATTTGACTACTTTAAGTGTATGTTTACCCCAGTGACTGGATTGGACCAATCCCCAGTAAGCAGCCGATTTATTTTGAAACGTTCGGCAAGTCAGGATTGTATCTTGTAATCGTTGCGCGATCTCCCAGGATATAACGGGCCGGCTGCTCCTGAATTTCTTGTTCAGCTAGATGAACATGTGATCCAAAAACACTTCCCTCCGCATGAACATGGGACAATCGCACCTGATCCGTCAAAATGCTATTGGTCAGAATACAATCTTCGACGACGCTATCCGGACCAATATACACATGAGGTCCAATTACACTGTTCGTTACGCGGGCGGTCGGATCAACCCTAACCGGAGGAATCCACTGAACGAAGTTAATGCCGGAAGGCATCACAAAGTTCTTGGGATCTTGATCCATCTTGTAGCGGTTCGCTTCAAGCCAGCGCTCATGGGTCCCGATATCAAAAAATGGTGCAGTCGTTACGCTGTACGCAACATGCCGGCCTTCCGAAACCAACATTTGAATCGCATCTGTTAGCTCGTATTCCCCTCGTGGAGAAGGTGTAAGTCTCTCAATTGCCGGCCAGATGGCTGCAGTCAAAGCATACACACCGACAATAGCCAAATTGGATTTGGGATAGCGGGGTTTCTCTTCCAGACTGACAATTTGCCCATCTTTGATCACGGCAACACCAAACTGACGGGGTTCCTCGACCCGCTGAAGCAGTATTGAAGCCGCAGATTTATCTGCGTCCAGTGATCGAATCAATGGCTCTAAATCACCCTCATACAAATTATCGCCAAGCATCAATAAAAAAGGGGAATCCGCCACAAAAGACTGCGCGCTTTTGACTGCATCGGCCAGTCCCTTAGCTTCTTTTTGCAGTAGAAAGGTTAAAGAGGCGTTCCACTGCCCCCCATCCCCGATCATTTCCCGAATCCCTCCTTGCGAATGGTTCACTACGATTCCGATATCGGTAATTCCGGCCGCAACAAGTTCGTTAATGATTGAGACAAGAATATACTCCCCGTTAACAGGCAGCATGCACTTTGGTTTGGTATAAGTCGAAGGCTGCAGTCTCGTCCCCCGGCCAGCGCACAAGATTAGTCCTTTCATAAACGTCCCCCCTACTCATTAACTTTGCAAACTGCGAGACTGATGCAAATGAGCTCTATATATTTTATGCACAAGCTATGAGAGAGCTTGGGTATATATTAAGCAGCAATAACCTATTAAATTATGATCCGGAAGGCATATGTTCGTCATCCGCTTTTTCTGATCATTCGATTAAAATACAAATGACCCGTAGGAGGGTCACTTTTTTTCTAACATCATGTATTCCTCTTAATCTCCCTATAAATAAATGCATATCTACTACTTAAGTTTGCGTACAAGAAAATCGGTTCGTCTACTTATGAGCTAACAGTCATTATTTAAAAAACTTGCCCCTATTTATGATACTGTTCTCCGTGATGTATCTAAGCACAAAGTACAGTTTGACCACAAGATATACATATCAGTAGTATTTCTAACATATTTCATTCCAACTCGAAAACTGATTCGCCACTAATTATCGTACCGTTATTCTTACCTTCACAAATTTCTTTCATCGAACCTGGTTTATCGAAGTTAAACACATGCATTGGCAGATTGTAGTCTCTTGCTAAAATGAAAGCTGATTGGTCCATTACCTTTAAGTTGTGTTTTAAAACGTCGTTGTAATGAAGCGAACGAAATTTCCTTGCATCTTTATCAAATTTAGGGTCTGCATTAAGAACACCATCAACACCTTGCTTTGCAACTAATAAAGCGTCACAATTAACCTCGATGGCTCTTTGTACTGAAGGATAGTCTGTTGTAACGTAAGGTTGACCGTTTCCCCCTGCAAAAATTACAATATAGCCTTTTTCTAGATGGTGGATTGCTCTTAGACGGATGTATGGTTCTGCAACTGAAGTAATAGGTATTGCCGTCATTACTCGTACTTCCTTTTTGGTCTTGGCTTTAAGAACTCCACGAAGCATTAAACTATTTACTACAGTCGCAAGCGTCCCAATGTTATCAGCTTCTGCCCTTTCTATCCCCCAGCTTTCCGCCATATTACCTCTGAAAATGTTACCCCCACCTATAACTAACGATACTTCAATACCTAAGTTTACTACTGACATAATTTCATCCGCAATATGGTCTAACCTTTCTGGCTCAAAACCAAATTCAGAGTTTCCTGCTACTGCTCCACCACTTAGCTTAACGAGAACCCTTTTGTACCTTGACAATTATTACACCCCCATAAAATAAAAACACTAAAGCAATAAATGCTTTAGTGTCCTAATGGAATGGAAATATGAAATTACGCAAGTCGACTGAATGTAAGTCTTCCGTTTCCACCTCATACTACCACTCCTTCCATGTTTTTTCCATCAAGTAATTTTACATTACGTGAAGGTAAATTGCAATTACCGTAAAATACATATTTTCTTGTTATCGTATCGCTTTAAATTATATTCACAGTCGGTCGATGGATGTGCTAACGCCATTTCTGAAAGTGCCCAGCACAAAATTGATGTAAACTCCCCACCCACCCTTCTACACCTCGCCAGACCGCTCCAGAAGCCATTCTGGTGTGTTCTACACCTTACTTCCATAACTGTAACGGACTATTATTGGAAGTCAATACTTTCCCGCTTCCGCCTTTATTAAGCATGTCAAAAAGTATACAAATTGACAAGGTGTTTTTGTTGGGCTAAAGCATGAGCCAAAACATGTATTTCAACTATTGAAATGTTTCATAATATTTTATACGGTTTATGACATCCGCACTATCTGTAACATAAATCTTTTAAGCTAGGGAAGAAAGAGCTTCAAAAGATAGCTTTGCAGTAACAAATGACGAATAATGCCATATATTTTGGGATAACCAAAGATAATACAAAGCACCAAGAACCTAGACAGGAAATGCTTTCTGAGACTTTCCAACAATCAGATATAACAAGCGGCGAACACTGACAGTGATCTAGTCCTTGAACTCTTACATGGATCTAATCAGTTCACTTGAAACTGAACTTCCCAACAAAAGGAGCGAACAGACAATTACCTGTTCGCTCCTTTTGTTAGGTTAAATTATTACACACAGTTTATGCAGTAATGTTCCATTCTTTTAGGTTAACCAAAACCACCACTCTCCGCTTTACCACTATTTATGATACGGTTCACCGCTATATCTATAACAGCATGTTTTATGGTCATCTTTTCTAGGATGATCCTTTCTTGGTTTTCGCTTTGTTCAACGATAGCTTCCCTTTAGACTTCAGATTACTGATCGTCAGTCTGCTGTGAATTGTTGTGTTGTATACATGCCTTCCCAAATCTGGCCGTTAGACAGATAGTATTCTCTTTCCACTGAACCATCTGTCCTGGTGCAGCTGATCACAAAGACCGGCATAATCCTTGAACCCATTCAAATCCTGCTTCCCAAAATACGATGCTAAGTACTCCTTGCCCTGTAAGGTGATGTAATCTACTCTGGATGGCTTAATATTTTTAGCAATCCACCTTAGATCCTCAGAATAAATGTTGTCGCCATAATGCTCCTGTAATTGGTTGGCCATACAAGGAATAGATTGGGTATAATCCATTTCATCAAGCCCGGTATGTGCTGAGCCGTAAATGCCCATGACGCTCTCGCTGCCCAGCTTTCCAAATTCACGGATAAAGTTTTCGGTCATCTTGTTTTCTCGATATACGTTGTCATCTTTGCTGTAATAAAAACGGCCTTGCTGTATCGCTTCTATTGTTAAAGTATACTCTTCCGTCCCTGTCAGATCGTTTGCCACAAGATAAGATAAGAAGCGGCTTCCGGTAGTATTATATTGATGCCCGATATCTGTGCCGTGGAAAATCGTCTCAGGACACTCGCTTTTTATTTTTTTGTAGAACGCCTTGGTATATGGATTGTGACTAGCTGTTCCCTCCCAATCATCATAAATCTCATCCAGAATATCGACATTGTCCGACTGCATCCATAGATTCAAATATTCGGCGGTAAAATAAGGCAACTCGACGAACAAGTGTCTCATGCCCTCGTTATGGTAGTATTCGGACCACAATTCAAATTCCTTGTCTATAATCTTGGCTTCGCCATGTGCTTCACCATATAGATAAATGCTGCCGGATTCTTGCGTCACCATAGCCGTTTCTTTGGTCTGCTGCGCAGACTTACTTGCTGTTTTGACCACGGAGGAATTGCTGCAGGCTGCAAGGATCCCAGCCACAAATGTAACGATCAGGGCAAGCAGCAACGGGTGTACGAACATCATTTTCGCTTTGACTGACCAGATGAGCTTGTTGTCGTTCATAAACAAGGATCATCCTTTCATGTTCATTTGAAAATCCACAATTAGGTATTCTCCAACTAATGCGAGATTTCCTCGTACATAGTTCTTCTTATAGTCATAACTTTGATTCGAAAACTTGACTCCTTGAGAAAGGAGTCTTTTCACTATGTTTAAATATAAAGCTCTTTTAAGATGTGTTGTTTAGACAAAAAAGAACACCGAAGTAACCGGCGTCCTGATTTTGAAATCTTCAATTTAAGCGAATGTTATAGTCTTTGGATATGTGTGTCTTTAAAATCCGTTTCATATTTCAATCCAAAGCCCATCATTCGGTCCATCCCGATATGAACCATCCAGATGAAGCCGATCATCATGAGAAAATCGACCGAGAAAGCCAGTCCAAGCAGCAGCAACAGCAAAGGCGTAACGAACGTATGGGCAAAATTATACACATACGCTCCAGTCTTATTGCTGACCACATATCCGATCATGGACAGGTCGGGCAGCATTAATAGCAGCAGGAAGACGGCCCAGTTGTATCCGTTGGAAAAGTACAAATAGGTGCCTAGGACCAGAACGACCAGTCCTTCGATTCTAATCAATTTCTTAGTCATGGTTTTATTCTCCCTTCTCCTGTGCTGCAGAACGAATTCCGTCAAGCATCCATCCGATTCCCTGTGACACCTGCTCGTAGGAGAGCGGCTCCGGAGACAGCGGTACAGGAGCTTGAAGCATCAACCCGTCGAAAACAGCCTGGATCAGTGCTGCAAAAGTCTCCTTTTCGCTCTGGTCCAGCTGCAGCTCCATGCGATCGATGATCTCTATAATCCCCGCCTTCATTTCCTTGTATAGTTCCAGTAGCTCTTTGGCGAGCTTCTCGTTGTTCACGCTTTCCGTCCAAAGGCTGATCAATAATGTGAACCACTCCGGGTTTTCTTTTCGAAATTCAACCACATGGCGCAACCCTTGCTGAAGAAGCTCCGCTGGAGATAGGTGCAAATCCAACTTCGCGAAGGCCGCCTTCATTCCTTGATTGATCATCCACTCCCTGACCACTTCGACCAGCAGCGTTTCTTTGGTGCTGAAATGGTACCCGATCAGTCCTTGAGCCACTCCCGCCTTGGCCGCTATGTCTTTCATCGTCGCTTTCGTGTAGCCCACCTGCCCGAATAATGTGAAAGCTGCTTGCATGATGGCACTTCTTCGTTCGTCCTGGTTGGACGGTTGTGTTTTAGTCATTACTCTCTCACTCCAATACTGTTTGATTGAACAGTCAGTGTTATGCGTTTATCTTAAAACTGTTTGTTCGAACAGTCAATAGATTGTGTGTATTCAACGAAAAAATCCTCCTCAAATCAATCTGAGGAAGATTATCTCATGTTTATAGGTCGCCGCAGGTGTGAAATTCCACATGCTTGATATGTTTTAATGAGGGCTTATTCCACAGCTAATTGCCCCGTGGCACTGTTGGCCAACACCAGCTTGCCCTCCAGCGGAGAGCCATCTTCGGCGGTCAGCTTTAGCTTACCCGTCTTGCCTTTTTCGATCAAAGCTTTGACCTGAGTGTCCGTCAGGCTGCGTCCATAGCATTCTTTCCAGATCACGAACTTGCAGCCTTCCTTGTAATGAGAGCAGCCGTATCCTTTGCGTCCCATAAAAATCATACCGCCGCAGCCCGGACTTGGGCATTGGCCGATGATCTTCGGCCCGGTATCAGCGGACGCCTTGGCAGGAGCAGTTTTAGTCCGGCTGCCACTTGATCCGCCATCGTCTTCCGTCTTACGCTTACGCGGTGTCGCCGCCTTGCTCTCGGTCTTCCGAGCGGCTCCGCTCCGGCTTTTGCCACTTACAGCGGGTGTCTCTCCTTCAAAAGAAGTCTTGTCGGCTCGAGATTGCACCTTAACCTTCGTCACGATCATCGTGGCGAATTTCTTGACATTCTCCATAAACTGATTATCCGACGCTGTACCACGTGAGATTTCATTCAACCGACGTTCCCATTGTCCGGTCATCTCTGGCGAGGTCAGCAGCTCAATACCGGCACCGCGGATCAGCTCGATCGCAGTCCGGCCTTTTTGGGTAATCGCAATTTTCTTGCCCTGCATTTCCACGTATCCGACATTCTTCAAGCGTTCAATCGTAGCCGCCCGTGTGGCCGGTGTTCCCAGACCCGAATCCTTCATCGCATCACGCAGTTCTTCATCCTCAATCTGCTTCCCGGCACTCTCCATCGCTTTAAGCAATGTTCCCTCCGTGTAGTGCTTGGGCGGCTGCGTGTCCTTCTCTTTCACGATGGCATCACTGCAGGTCAATGGATTGGAAGGAGCGACTGAGAATGGTTCATTCACTTCAATCTCTTCCTCTTCTTCCTCGTCCTTACCTTTGCCTTTGGAAGTCTTCGCCTTGTCCTTCTTCTGGTCGGCATAAATAACCTTCCATCCCAGGCTCAGTAGCTCCTTGACCGTGGTCTTAAATTTCTCGTTCTCTACCTCTGTAATGACTGTATGTACCTTATATTCCGCCGCTGGGTAGAACTGTGACAGGAATCGGCGCACAATGAGATCGTACAGCTTCTGCTCATCCGCACTGAGTCCTGAAGCTTTGCGATTAGTGGGCAGGATGGCATGGTGGTCCTCGACCTTCGCCGGATTACAAATGAATTTGTTGCCTTTGTGCACCAGATTCCGGTTAGCCCCCTTCACCCATTCGTCATAGGCCGTGCCTTGCAGCGCAGACAAGGTCTTATGCATCTCGGGAATGTTCTGTTCGGTCACATAGTTGGAGTTCGTCCGCGGATACGAGATGACTTTATGCTTTTCATAGAGCGCCTGCGCGACATCCAGCGTTTTTTTGGCCGAAAAAGCGTACTTGCCGTTCGCTTCCCGCTGCAGCAGCGTCAAATCATACAGCTTGTTCGGATACTCCTTGGTCTCTTTGACCTCGTAGGAAGCAATCCGTCCCGGCTTGCCCTTCACCTTAGCGGCTAATGCCTCAGCCTTCGCCCCGTCGGTCATGCGCTCGCCCTGCCACATACCTTTATACGTCATCTCACCCTGCGTAAAATGCCCTTCCACTTCAAAAAACTTCAGCGATGAGAAGGCCTCAATGGTCTTCTGCCGGTCATAAATAAGCGCCAGTACGGGAGTTTGTACTCTGCCCACCGACAACAGCACATTGTGCTTCGTCGTAAATGCGCGGGAGCCGTTCATGCCAATCAGCCAGTCGGCTTCACTGCGCGCTTTTGCCGCCTTGGTCAGATTCTCGTATTCGGCCCCGTCCTTCAGCTCCTGAAAGCCCTTGCGGATCGTTTCCGGCGTCAAATCAGAAATCCATAGACGCTTAACGGGATGCTTAAGCTTCAAGTGCCGTTGAATGAGCGAAAAGATATGCTGCCCTTCCCGCCCGGCATCGCAGGAGTTCACCAGCAGATTGCTCCGTTTCGCCAGCTCCGCAATCACCTTAAGCTGATCCATCGTTCTGGCATTTGGTACCAGCTTGAATTCATCGGGAATAATCGGCAGATCATTAATGTTCCATTTTTTGTATTTAACATCGTAGGCATCGGGTTCAGCCAAGCCGATCAAATGACCGATCGCCCAGGTAATAATGTACTGCTCCCCTTCTAGATAGGAACGGTGATTTTTGGCCTTCGGTTCTATTGCGGCGGCGATATTCCGCCCCATATCCGGTTTTTCCGCAATAATAAGTGTCTTCAAAAATATTCGCTCCTTACGTCTCTCGTTTCCTCCACAATACGTCCAGTAGTCTATTATACCACTATGTCCCTCTACTTTTCAGCGATTCAGATCTGAATCTGGTCTAATCTTTTTAATAACCGCCCGTATTTCTCCAGCTCAGCTGCTGCCTCTACCCTGACTCCTGATTGATAAAACACCAGATTACCGCTGCCCTTATGCAGAGCTCCCGCTTCTGCCAGCGTTCTTTTAAGATGCTTAACCGTTCCTCTGTTTCCATCAATAATATGGATACCTTCCGGAAGCAGCTTTCTGAACATATCCTTGTAGAAAGAGAAATGAGTGCAGCCCAAAACCACCGTCTCATAGTGGCTCCAATCATAACCTTGCAGCTGTTCCCTAAGATAAGGCAGAACGACTTCCTCACTAAATTCCAATTCCTCCGCAAAATCAACGAGAGCCGGGAGCGCCAGTAAATCAACGATATGTTCGTTATCCAGCTTAGTTATTAAATTTTGCAGCTTCTCTTCCTTCAGTGTAAGAGCCGTGGCGGTTACCAGAACACGCGTATTTCCCCTCCGATTGTGTTCAACCGCTGGCTTGACCGCGGGCTCCATACCGATGATCGGAATGTCGTAGTGTGCTCTTAGCTCGTCTATCGAGACGCTTGTAGCAGTATTGCAGGCAATCACCACTGCTTTGACCTGCTGTTCAACAATGAACTCTACTGCATTAGAAATATAGGTCCTTACTTCTTCTTTCGGCTTCGGACCGTAGGGAACATGCAGTGTATCGGCGTAATATATATAATCCTCCATGGGAAGCTGCTTTAAGGCCTCATGCAAAACCGTAATGCCGCCCACCCCGGAATCAAAAATTCCAATTCGCATTTCTAACCCTCCAATAATTAACGATATTAAATAAATTCTTCCCATTCTCCAAGATGAATTGCTTATATAGTATGAAACATGCCGATTCACAGTGCAAGCCCGCTTTCTAGGTCGGGACTTTCGTCCTGCATGATTACTACAACACCTATTTCCCTCTAAAAACAAAAGAACAGCACATCTCCCGTTGGCGGGAGACGTACTGTTCTGTGCTTATCCGGTGTCTTCTAGTCCAAGTAAACCGCTTGACCTGTACGTGCCGATTCATAGAGGGCTTCCAGGATCCGTGACACCACATAAGCCTGTTCAGGTGTGACGACTGGATCTTTGTCCTCTTCAATCGCTTCAATCCATTTTCTCATCTCGATGTCCGGCGCACTTTCTTCACGGCCTTCGTAGAAGGCTACTCCGCCAGCGCTCAGTTCAACTTCATTTGTGTATAAGCGGCCGTACTTCTCTCCGTTGATGCGCAGACCGTTCTTCATGTCCGCTCCAGCTTCGGTTCCACTCAGACTACATTTTGCCTCATCTACTTCGAGGGAGTTCAGCGCCCAGCTGGATTCCAGCATAATGGTCGCTCCATTCTCCATCACGATCATGCCAAACGCCGAATCTTCTACTTTGAACTGGCTCGGGTCCCAAGGTCCCCAGGCATTGGCTGCATTTTCTCTCTTGGAAAGCTCATGATACTTCGTGCCAAGCACTACCTTAGGTTTATAATTGTCCATCATCCATAGGGTCAAATCCAGTGCGTGGGTGCCGATATCAATCAGCGGCCCGCCGCCTTGCTTCTCCTCATCCAGGAAGACACCCCAGGTCGGGACAGCTCTCCGACGGATCGCATGAGCCTTAGCCATGTAGATATGGCCGAGCTCGCCTTCTTCGCAAAGCTTTTTCAAATACAAGCTGTCTTCTCTGAAACGGTTATTATAACCGATAGTCAGTTTCTTGCCAGTCCGTTTAGCTGCTTCCACCATCGCTTTGGCTTCCTCGGAGGTCTTGGCCATTGGTTTTTCACACATCACATGCTTGCCGGCTTCGAGCCCAGCGATGGAGATTTCAGCATGAGAGATATTTGGTGTTAGGACATGCACAATGTCAATCGAAGCGTCCTGCAAGAGTTCCTGATAGTCCGTATAGACCTTGGCATCTACGGCTCCATACTTGGCTGCTGCTTCTTCCGCCCGTTCCCCTACGATATCGCAAAAAGCTACCAGCTCAACGTTCGCAAGCTTACTTAAACTCGGCAAATGCTTTCCATTAGCGATCCCGCCGCAGCCAATAATTCCAACCTTGTATACTTTGCTCATATCCATTCTCCCTCACTAGTGGTTTGCTGTTTCATGTTACGATACACCGCGGGCGTCAACCCCATGCGTTTGCGAAAAACGGCATGCAGGTAGTTCGCATTCGTAAAGCCCGCTGCCTGCGCAATCTGCTCAATCGGGTACGTACTCTCCTCCAGATTTCGACATACCGCCTGCAGCCGAATATCTTCCAAAACCCTGCTAAATGGCCGTTTCGGATCAGCCTGATTGAAAATCCGCTGCAGCTGCCTGCTGCTGATGTTCAGCTTCTCTGCTACATTGTCCAGTGTGACAGCCGACGAATGGTTTGCTTCCATGTATTGGACGGCGTATTCATAGCGATAGGTCGACATATCCCGGACTGGTGCTTCACTCACAATCTCGCCTGTATCATAGGCTCTTGCTGCTTTGATCAGTATACTGATGACCAGGTGCCTAATCGATGTGTAATAGCCGATGAGCTTTCCATCACAGGCTGTATAAGCTTCCAAAAAGCATTTCATCGCCTGATGGTAATCATACGCTGGCGTCAAGGGCAGCGCCCGGAGCTTCGCGACGAATTCCTCGGCTTCTGCAGCCTCCCATGGATCTACATCTTCCCTCGGCTTCTCTACAATGTCCACATGCAGACACAACTCTTCCATGGACTCTTCGGAGTCGGCCTCCTGGTAATGAACGAGCCCCGGTCCGGTCATATATAGCATCCCTTCGGACAACGGGTACATTTGATCGCCGAGAATAACCTTCCCTTTTCCTCTCGGGATAAAATGAAATTCGAATTCAGCATGAACGTGGAAATCAATGATCTTACCTGGTGGAAAAGAGGTCAGGTGAAACCGCAGCACCCGAATCTCATAATGTCCCCACGGGATGGTGAGATCCAGCCGCTCCAGAAGTTCATGCTTCTCGAACATGATCTCGAAAGGAAATTTATTCATTGTAAGCGTCCTCCCAAAGGCATTAGGAGCCGAGTTCTTCCAGCTTGATCTTACGTCCTTCCTGGACGGAGCGATTCGCCGCTTCCATCAGAGAAGTAAGCTCGGTGGCTATTGCCAGGTTTTCTTCAGCCAGCGTATTCCCCCGAATGTGGCCAACCCACTGATGGAACGCACTCTCCCGGTTATCCGGCAGTGTCAGTTCATTCCACTCTGGCGAATCCTCTGAACCGACATTTGTCTTGAGTAGAAGTTTGGCCTCCGGCGTACCGAACAACAGAGTACCTTCAATTCCATGCACTTCAATGGTAAACGGCGAATGACTGTTCACGAATCCGGCTTCCACCACACCAATTGCACCTGATTCGGTATGCAAAGTAGCCACCGCATTGTCTTCCACTTCCTTACCGGTCACATAACCAAAGTTAGCGCTTACACCAGTGATTTTCTCCCCTAGGAACAAACGGGCCAGATACATTGGGTGACAACCCAAATCGATCAATGCACCGCCCTGACATTGCTCCAGATTGTAGAAATGAGATGGCAACCAGTTCGCCGTGGCCCCGTTGTGGGACAAACGAACTCTAACGTATGTGATTTTACCCAGTAATTTCTGTTCCAGAACCTCTTGTATCTTCAAAGTATACGCATCATTTAGACGAGGCAGCGAAACCGTCAGCTTGACCTTATTGTCGTTAACAGCAGCAAGGATATGATTGGCTTCCTTTTGCGTGGAGGCGATCACTTTCTCCGTGAAAATATGTTTGCCCGCCTTGGCCGCGGCAAGTATAACCTCTTCATGCCGGTTCGTCGGCGCATCTACAATTACGGCATCAATATCTTCTTGTGCCAGCATCTCATCCAAGGATTCAAAAAAAGGAACATTCAGTTTCGCAGCAGCCTCTGCCCCGCGCTCAGCATCTTCATCCCACACCGCAGCGATAACGGTATCTTCATGCTCTTGGGCTTGTTTGACATAGTCCCAGGCATGGACGTGCCAAAAACTGATTTTGCCAATTCTAATAGTCATTTCGCTTGGCCTCCAAGTATATATTATTCTGACATCCACCTATAAGGTATCACATCTTCTGGGCATTTTTAATAGGAATATGCGACACCTACTATATAAAATTACGACGCACTTCTGAAAATATAATTTCATTCATAAAAAAGCCTCAAACAGCTGGCAAAGTCATTCGCCTATTGTATGTAAGAGAAATCAGGTCAGGTGGGCGGCCTGTAGGGACCTGTACCTTAGTGAATAACCAGCACTGCTAAGGGAAAGTTATACAAAAAACTTGTCTTGAAAGGGAGTGAGCAAGAGATGGTAATGAAAACAGCGGTGGGCAGCTCTAACCCGATAACTGGAACATCGCAAAAAAGCAGCAGTCCGGATCTTCGCCCCGTTATGGTCCCGGCATAAAAGTCCGTCATACACCGAAGAAGCCTCAATCAATCCAGTCAGCGTAATCGACCTCGCCACCACATCATCATTCATGTAGACCCGGAAGGGCGCTGAATGAAAGCCCAAACGCCCCGCAACAATCCCGTTCAGATTGATCTGAGTAACGTTCTCGCCCTCACCAATCTTCACCTCTACAAAGTTACCTAAAATACCCACAACGGCCGGTGCAGATACCCAATTCGCAGTAATCGCGGTCATGGCTGTAGCGCCGCCGCTCGAGTAACTATGATTCCGTTTGAAGTCATTATGACCTGATCAAGTGCGTTTACAGTAGTTTTTAGCACAATCCCCCGACCGTCATACTTGAACTCTGTTTTAAAAGCGTTGAGAGGTGAATGACAGTGTTGTCCGATTCGATCTTGCAGCCATATAGATTAATGAAATCATTAAGCCCAGCAAGCACCGTTGTCCTTCCCCAATCTTTCACATCCCGAAGGTCAAATATGTCATGGAGCACGAAGGTATAAACACCGCCCGTAGCAGCCGTGATCCTGTTCAGGAGCGTTGTGATATGAACTCCATAGGCCTCATCGATGTATTGGTTATACGGAATCTTGAAATCGACCATCTTGAACATGATGTGTGTACAGATGTCCTGGGCGCTGATTTTTTTGTTGCTAAGATCCCTGGCGTGGCTTTGGATGACATAAATTTGGCCACGTTCGTCTTGAACGTGGCCTTTAGGAATGATCTTTTCTTTGTAATCTGCACTAGTCATCGGGACAGTGAAGGATATCTCGTAGTCGCTATTAACCCAGCGGCGGCGCTGAACAACAGTGGCTATACATATCCACAATTTTTAGCATATACTCCCTAACATTTCCTGAAAAATCGTCCGATAATAATATATTGGGATTAAATAATTCCAAGGATGTGATGCACATGAAGCACCTACTCGCCAAGCTTGATGAAATTCATCGTAAGCGTTATTTGTGACCTCAATGTAATAATTATTCGCTTCATATTACAGGCAAAGATTTATCTTCGCTTTATGCTCAGTGCTTAGAAAATTGCGATGTTAGCGACGATTATGCTCTTGAAGTGGTAGAAAAAGACGATTTTGAAGGTTACTTCTCTGGCGAGACACTTTCAAACAACTTTTTCTAAATTAATTTTCCATGTATATTAATAGTCATAAAAAAGAGCCGCAGGAGTGATCCAGCAGCTCTTTTTTATTGCCGTTTTCGGTTGTCGGTAGTGAGCAGTATGATCAAACTGTAAATTAATCACTTCTGGATATACCTCTCACTTGTTTTCCTACAAAATTCAGGAAATAAGAATTGATTATGTTAACAACAGGAATCAATATCAATAATTCAATACCAACAAATATAAAACCAGTAATGTTAGAAGGTACTATTGGGATTTTATAAACTAAAACGAATACATTAATTAAGTTATATCCCAATACAAAATGTAACGGGAATATTATCATTGTATTTTTCCCCAAATAAGATAATGCTTTACTGGACTTCACATATTTCGATAAGCCAATATAAGTAACTATTCCAGCAAAACCTAGAATTAATGACCATAAGTAAGCAAAAGAACCGTGCGAGTAAACAATATTATTAACTCCATTAAAAGTTTCTGGAGAGACTAAAAATAAAATATTAATTATAAAACAAAACCCATACAAGCTTTTCTTTATAAACTTATTATTAATAGAGATATTTCTTATAAGGTTCCCTATACCAAAAAATACCATATAATAAACCCCTAGATCAAACGACCAGGGTAATTTAGGCTGTCCTGTCGTATTGTACTTAATGGCCTCAAATCCACTAAGCGCTATTAAAATTGTAAGGACAATCCACTTTCTATTAATGTGCTTTCGAATTAAAAAATATAATAATTCAATTATAAATAAAGTTGTAAAAAACCATAGTGGAACGTTGTAGAATATTTCATTTCTTTTTGATTCTAGGAACATACTGACTAATGAGTACCAATTATTAAAATGATAGTCAAAAATAACTGAATATATGATTACTGATAAAACACTAAAAAATATATATGGTATCAGAATAGATTTTGACTTGGACACAACAACATTGGTGAAACTCTGGTATTTTTCTACATTAAATAAATATCCTGAGATAAAGAAAAAGAATGGCATATGGAACGAAAAAATATAACCCACCAAATGAGGCGATGCTTGCGTATGTCCTAACATCACCAAAATTATAAGTATCCCTTTAGATATGTCAATCCATTCAATTCTTTTATTTTCCATTCTCTACTCCAACTCACATTTTATATTTAGATAATTATTCCAAGCGCACAAATTAAACAATAGCATGCCTTTTTGTTTTTATCAATCAATTTATTAATAGGCAGATCCCCTTAGGTGTTTAGACGATCTGCACTATTACCAAAACTTCCGACATCACATTTAATGTAACCTGCTATACAACTGGCATCATGCGGTGTATCTGGGTAAACAGCATTTGTTACTCCGCCTGACTCTGAGTAGGCTACATTGACGTCGTTGAACCATCATCATCCGCGATAATCGTCAGGTTCAATAAGTGCGCATTAGACGATAAATCAATCGGCGAATGATAGTAGTCATTCGTATAAGTTTTAACAATACATGTCTCTTTATTGACTCCGACCAAAGAAACATATCGCTCTATAAGGTTAACGCTCTTCACATACACGCCCGGCATAACCAAAATAGTCACTGGAGCAAATGGTATTTAGTAATACTTTGATCCAATCCGAAGCAGAGTAACTGGCTAATGGATCGACAGCGCCACAATACCGCCAACACTAAACTGCTGCAGCTTCTTCCCACTGTCTTTAGTTATTTCGTAAAGATCGCGCAGCTCTTGATTACGTTTCGACAATCCTGTCATTTTCGTAGTGTCGCTAGCAGCTTTCGCACGATTCCAGGCGTCCTTATTCGCATTGTATTCCTCAAGGTCCCGATCTTTCTGTGAAGCTGCTTTAGTCACAGTTACCTCGGCCATTTTCGACTTATGCTGAGTGACAAAGGTGTCCAAGTCCTTCAGAATCGTTGCATTAGCCGAAGCAGATTCAGATACACGAAACGCAGCAATACCGGACGCGATATCCTTAATGTCACCACTGTATGCGTCAAAGGCCGCTGTCAATGCATCATACTGCGCTTCAGCATTCGTTTTCTCTGTCTCATATGCAGCCAGTTGAGTCTCTGTTTCCTTCTGAAGAGCTATTTTCTGCGATTCCAGCTCACGCCTTCGCAAGTCGCGGTTGTGATTAAGGACGAATTTATCCCGTTCTTCAATCAACTTATTCCGTTCTTTGATGCCTTCATTACTACTGCAGAAGAGAGTAGGTCAATTCTAACATTCTTCTTTGCCAAATCTTCTCCATAGTCGATATTCCTATTTGCTTCTGATTCCTTCGCCAGCAGATCGTCAATTGCTTTAAGCTTCTCATCCTGAGTGGCTACGTACTTCTTCTTACGCTCCTCAATTGCTGCTAAATCTGCCTTTTTCGCGGCATCGATACGCTTCTTTTCCTCTTTGACAAGATCGTCCGCGAGTGTGGTCGTTTTATCCACGAGGGATTTCCGCGCTTGGTAGAGCTGTTCGTCAGCTTTCTCGTAAAAATCCGAGTCCTTATCATACTGATCACGCAGCTCCGTTCAAGCCTTCACCTTGTACTTAGCGATCTCTTCCTCGGTAGCGCCAGTATCTTCAAGCCTGCGGATTTCCTTATCGATGAGCTTAGAGCGGCTATCGTACGTTTCTTTGGTCTCCTTATCAGTCGCTGACGCAAGGTCCTTCCGCGCCTTCCGAACTTGCTCGTCTGCTTTCTTATACTCTTCGCTGCCTTCCTTTTACCGTTTCAGGATGTTTTCCCACATATATAGGCGTGAGTTCGCCATTTCTCGCTCTGTCTTACCCGCATCCTCTTGACGTCTCATCTCCTCGTCGATACCTTTGGAAGAAGCATCATGAGTCTTTTTAGTTACATCTTTGCGCGCCTTATATACCTCTTCGTCCGCTTTTTTGTACTCATCGGAGTCCTTTTTATATCGGTCACGCATGCGCGTCCAGGAATTTAGCCGCATTTCTGCGATCTGCTTCTCCGTTTTTCCGCTATCTTCCATACGCCGCTCTTCCTGCTTGATCCACTCGGCTGAAAAATCATACTGCGCCTGAATACTGTCTTCACCCAGACGCTTAATCTGCAGCGCCAAAGTACGAGTATCATCAATGGACTCTGCCAAAAACTGCGCGTGCTTCTTGCGTAGAGCCTCATACTTTTCGATCTGTTTTTCCGGGGACAAGTCGAAATAATCCGCCTGAAACTGAACAGTCTTGAGATCCGCCTCATACGCCTTTTTGCGAGCTTCCGCAGCGAGCTCTTCTGGAGTTTTTCCGCACTCGGAGCACATTTCAGCGAAAGATCTGCAATTAGTTACGCTCCATTCTGCACATCCATGGAACCCGTCACCGTAGCCGCCGGTTCACCCGTTGACTGTACCCGGTACTGATCGGTATATTTGCCTAGTCGTTCCGGAACCCTTGGATCAGCAACTGCAATAGCCCCGCTTCCAAATCGAGTACCTGTCACACACGGCGCCACCTCATCTGCAAATTGCTGGGCTCCAAATTCCTGATACTTCTTAGCATCGTTGATGAGCTTCACCACGCCTCGTTCACTAGATGCTCCCACTAAGATTCAGATACTCTCGCTCAGGCTACTCATGACACTACCATTAAGCATGATACAGCGATTCTTAGGCGAATGTTCTCTTGTTTTTTCGGACCGGGGGTACGAGGGTTCATGGATATTCTATTCTTCATATGTTAATCCGAATCAGACAAAAAAAGGAGACGGTTAAAAACCGCCCCCATTGATCAAACCAAACATTTTTAAATACATCCCTCAGCAGACGGCTCTCTACGGCATGTATTCAAACTATTCTTCAAACCTACCTCCCGCTTCGCCTAGTTATCCTATCCATAAATCGCAGCCGTCTCTGATCGCTTGTTCCTGAATTGCCGGTACTCTGCAGAGAAACACATCAAAAAATCTGTTGTGACAAAGACACCGACTGGAAACCACCAGCTCCCCCATGCCGGATTGCTGAGTGGCATCAACGAGACACCAAATGCGACAGGGACAGGAACTTTGAACAACGTACACAGAATGATTGGAATCAGAACATTTATAACACCAACCACAATTGTCGAACCGGGCAACAAGTGATAGACACCGACTGACAGGATCGCTGTGATCGTTAATACCGCTGTACGCGATGGAATCAACTTACACGTAAACTCCTTAGCATGAAAAGCCTCGAAAATGAGAGCAAATATAGGCGGAACCACGAAGACGTCTAGTTTTGTTACAAATGCCAGACCAATCCATAGGCCTTTAACGATGGTTATGACAAGTGTGTCCAGCTTCTTTCGAAATTGTTGCGAACCACCAGGCATCTTCTCCGGATCTCTTAATCTAAATGCGGCCAACATAATCACGAATGTAAAGACACCTGTTGTAATCACAAAAACATAGTCATGTATTCCAAAAAAGATCGACAACAATCCCGCTGGAATCGTTGGCCCAAAATGGACACGGAAAATATGCATTAGAATAACAATAATCACAAGACCTAACCATATTTTCAGCAGAGGCCCCAGAGGTAAGGTGTTCAAGGAAGTCCCTATGAATGCAGCTAATTTGGCGACAACCACACATGAAGAGGCTTCTTTATCCAACTCGGTACATTAAACACCATAATACCCACTACAATCCCTGCAATTTCCGGGAAGAGAATATCCCTGTGCCCTAGAAGTACAGCACCTGTAAGCATGAGAATAACTAGGACATAGGCTGATAAAAAACCTCTAAACTTTTGAATATTCCAAACCACTACAATACCTCTCCTTTTGAGGATCTGTGCAGATTATGACTGATTCCTATGACTTTAGAGTACTGTATCATAAAGTGATTTAATCTAGTTATAAAAAAACTGATAGATTATTCCAGCGTATATTGTTCCTTCGTCTCTTTAACTCTGATGTGGCTAACTTCCTCTTCCTCATCGCCGCCGTCTTGCCCTTCTCCAGCCCTGTCCTCACAAACGGACAAACGGAAGCTTAACGAAACAATGCCTTGAATGGGCTCACAGAAGATCATTTATAGACATGAAAAAAGCACCCGAAGGTGCTATTCTTACTCCTCGTACCATATTAGCGCATTTGCCTTATCTCCAGAAGAAGATAGTTGAATGTTTTTAACGTTTTTCCTCTTGTTGTTGCTCAACCATGAATTAATTTTATTTTCTACCTCCTGTTCTACGGTCGTAAGAAAAACATCCTGTGACGATACAGTTATAATTATCACCTTTTCTCTTTTCTCACTCATCACGCCACCTCCATTCAACAATCTTATACGCAGGACTTTATCTTGGCCAGTTATGAAATGCCTATTACGAAGTTACTGAGCGGAAATCTCGAACTTCGTGCCGGCATCTCCGGCGAAAACAATCGATCCTCCCGCGGGCAATACAACCGGATCCTTGCTTCCGATGACACTGAAGTAGATGCATGTTCCCTTCACATCATAAACAGCGAAGGAGGCGTTCGAGGACATGTTCACCTGGGCGGTCTTGCCCCCGTCTGTGTCGCTTATCGTATACCATCTGGCGTATCCGTCGGGCGGAATCGTAACGATAGACTTCTTATCGAAGTTAAAAGGCTTCACGGCGTCCTCGTTCACAAAGATTATTCCGCCTTGATCCAGGTACTCAACGCCTTCCTGCGTAAAGAACGTTAACCCTGAGAGATCCCGCCCGTTCATTCCCGGAATTTGTAATTCGGAGACGGCCGTATCCGGGCCTGTAATTCGCTTATCTAGCACATACCCCGGCAATTGTTTCGACACGTTCAATTGGGTTGGCGGCAACACCAAATAAAAGATCGACGAATACTTCTCATTCAGCAAATAATACTTCTTGCCGTCGCGCTGCATCCATGCTTTTTTTGTCTTTGCCGGAAGTTCTTGAGACTGGAGCTTCTCGGCGCTATACTCTGACATTGCCGTCTGCCCAAGACCCGGTAACGAAATGTATCGACGAAGCCATTGGTAGGTGCGGCCGTTCTCCTCCGTCACGAAGCTGATCATCTCGTTCCCATCTACACTCCGGAACGTGCCGTCCGCCGAATACTTGTAGATCTGGGGCGGGTTACCAGGTAACTGCTCCGAAGTGACAGACATAACGCCGCCTTTGTTAATATCGATCTTAAACGTTCCAGTATATGCACCATAGATTCCCGCATACTTCAGCATGGACTCCGGCATATCAGCCTTTACCGGCACGCCGTAGGACTTCTCAGGATTGAATTCAGCAAGTATCCCTTTCTCCTTTAGCGCCTGAAGCAGGATTCCGTTCGCCAGAAGCTGGTCGTACGTGCTGCTCCCGCCAGAAGAGACGACGGCTGCAGCCATGTCCTGTTCGGGAAGCACAACGAGCGACGAGTGAATAAGAGGCGTGTCCCCTCCTTTGGTGAGTGCCTTTATCCCGTACTCGCTGAAGGGATACAGATTGACGCTGTCCCAGCCGAGACCGTATTCTAATGAGTTGTCCGCATCGTCAGGCCACAATGACGTCTTGTACTCGTCTTGCGCCATAGCCGCAGCCGATTTGCCGGACAAGACTTCTTCCGCTCTCCCCGTGAAAATTTGCGAGAATACAGCCAAATCTTCAGCCGTGGAATAGATGCCCCCCGTTCCGATCACGTTAACCGACTGGTTGGGAAGTTGTCCTATGTAGGTAGGATAATAGAGTCCCGCCATCTTCGTTGTATCCGGAGAATCGAGCGGCGTCTCCGTATTGGCCATACCTAGAGGTTTCGTAATATATCGGTGGATATAAGAGGTAAAGTCCATACCGCTGACACGTTCGACCAGAATCTCGGCCAGCGTAAATCCGTCATTGCAGTAAACCGAGTAAGCACCCGGGTCCGCCTTCAAGGTCTGTCTGGCCAGTTGCTTCAGCAGTGTGTCGTGGGCGTAAGTATCGTTATCTTCAAGTAAAGAGGCGTACGTAATTGTCGATCCGTTCAGACCGGAAGAATGATTCAGCAGCATGCGCGGTGTAATCTGCTTGTAGCGTTCATCCTTCATCGTAAACTCGGGGATATACTGGACGACCGGCGTATCGAGATCGATTTCCCCTTGATCGACCAGCTGCATAACAGCAACCGTGGTAAACATTTTACTCGTCGAGCCGATCCCATACATCGTGTCTTTCGTGAGCGGCCTCTGTCCCTGCTCATCATTCTTGCCGGATTGACCGGATACGACGATGTGGCCATGATCGATAATGGCATACTGCACGCTGTTAGTATCGTAAGTTTTCGTCAGAAGATCTGCCTTCTCCTTTGCAACTTTCCGGGTAATTTCGTATGTAAGCCAAGCTTCGTTCGATGGTGAGTCCATTTCCGCCAACGGCAGGGTTGTCGGAACTGCGACTGGTTCGATCACCTCAGACGTATTCAGTGCCTCTGCTATGTTCTGCATCTCAGATACTGGTGTGTTGTCGTCGCAGGCGGTTAACGGCAGAAGCAGACACAAGGATAGCACAGCTATAATTATCCATCGACTTTTAATCAATCGAATTCCCCCTCCGGATATTAAATTATTTATTCAAAATAGGAAGAAATAAGATAATTTCGATCACCGGAACGGTTATGATCGCGGCGATCATGATCTTACCAAGCGAATTGGCCATATTGATTGTCCAGCCGAAACCGTGAATGTTCGGAACGATCGACGCCGGATCTTCAGGGTTCACATAAATACTGCCGAGCCACTTCCAGTGCCTTTCCTCCATCGACGGAACGTCCCTTAGCTGATCAATACCTTTGATTCGCAGGTAACTCATGACGCCGATCAGTGCCAAGAAGAGCACTGTACAAAGCAACATACCGGAGAGGAAAAGCAAATTCCCCCTCCAACCGTACAACGCTATGGCTTGCGCCACCCCTAAGAATACAACCATTAGGAGCGAAGCGGCCCAAGTCAGAATCGAATGAATTTTCTTGTGCTTCAACTGTTTTTGCAACGAACCTTTACGGTCCTGGGGATCCAGCGCTGTTCTGGCACGCTTGATCATCAGATTAATACCGGCGAAAACGGTGATATTCAGCGCTTGCACGATGTTCAACGCGAACACGGTCCATACGGATTTGTAAAAGTCATACTTTCCGAGATGCAACCACCCCGGAATCGTATCCCACCTCGCAATAGCAAAGTAGATGCATAGCGCCATCACGGCGACATTTGCTGAATACCACCAAGAATTCAGCACCGCGCTATGCGTCCGGCCAATCCCGAGGCTCGCTGCGCGCTTACTCTGCACGACAACCTGCCAGCCTCTTGCTGCCTTCAAGCGCTCCGCGGACCTCCGGCTGATCCACGTAGCGAAGAAAGAAGCACTCATTAAAAGCAAGAGGGCTGTCGTCCAAATCAGGAGACCCCGTACCGGTTGATGACGCACCCATAAAAAGCAAGCGCCTCCGATGACAACCGCAAAACCGCTGGTAAGCAAAGCGTAATTCCGGCGAATGACTCGGACGGCCCTGTCCTGCAAGGCCTCCATCGGTAACACAATACCAAACAGCAGGGTCCGCAAGCCGATAAAGGCCTGTAAGCTGAGCATCAGCGTAAGCATCAAATAACTGCTGAACATTATGATCATGGCTTCTTGTTTCAACGTTGTTCCCCTCCACGATTGGTAATCATATCCCGGTACACCGACCTGCTCTCCTGTGCGAATGCCTCTTCCGACATACCTCGCACCGCGGCGGCGGCGGCAAGAGACCGTAGCTGTCTCCTAAGCTTCTCTTCGAAATCCGCCGTCACGCCAGGCATCCCGTCGGGCTGAATGATAACGCCCTTCTTTCGGTGTACTTGAAGTAAGCCCTCTTGCTTGAGCAAATTGTAGGCTTTATTGACGGTGTGGAGATTGATTCCTAAGTCCTCCGCCAAGCTCCGGATCGACGGAAGCGGATCTCCCGGCTGCAAGGTACCAGAGGCGATCCCCTCTACAATTTGGTCAACCAGTTGTGCGTAAATTGGTGTTTCTGATTGCAGATCGAGTTCTATGAACAAAAATATCCCTCCTTATGGCAGTTGCTGTGTGTCTTCAAGAAGCGAGTGGAGCCGATATTGCCGTACAAATGCATATCGACTGCAAGTACGTTTGCCGTT
This sequence comes from Paenibacillus sp. NPDC056722, assembly GCF_042790635.1. Lineage (NCBI taxonomy): Bacteria > Bacillati > Bacillota > Bacilli > Caryophanales > Paenibacillaceae > Paenibacillus > Paenibacillus sp. NPDC056722. The sequence continues at coordinate 237,268 of NZ_JBHTYV010000001.1, forward strand.
ATGTAAAAAAATGAGGGAGTCACAGCCTTCTGATACGGTCCAGCCTTGCGAGCGGCCACATGAACAGAGACATCGACGGTTTCTCGGCCTTCGGTAGCACTTCTAGGAAATAGGGTATTAGCAGCGCACCAGTAATGGCGTAGGCGATCATTATGTATGCGCGATGTTGACATGTCGAAGTAGTTCTATATCGCATCACCTCCACATGTGTTATATTACATATATAACACATGTGGGAATGATATACAAGATTCAGATGTAAATTCTTCCATCTTGATGAGTTTGCTCAGATAAAGCACTGAAAAGACCTGTTCTTAGCCTAATAAAAAACAGCAGCTGATTTATGGTCAGCTGCCGTGGCATCCTTGTTCAATTTTCCTGCGTATAAGCACAGCAAAGGCAACCGATCATTTAGATCGACTGCCTCCTCCTAATGCTTTTTTAGTTCTCATATCCAGTAAATTCAATCATTTAACTTCAATAACAAAAACTGCTGATGTATCACCTTTCGAAAATTTACCATCATCTGTTTTCCAGACCGCCGAAATCCCATAGTAATAAGTACCTTGTTCTTTGGGGGCGTTAAAAGCCCCCTTATTCAAAGGGATTTGTATTGTTTTATCATCGATAAATTGCTGAATATACAACTCATTAGGTGCTGGTTTATAAGCAAAAGAAACTTTAATGTCTCCTTCGGGAGTTATAGCAGTGGGAGTAACCTCCTTTAACATTGTACTTCCCCCTACATAATCTGCACATCCTAAACGGCCCCAGCAATAACTACTCTGGATAACTGGAATTTGAGTTTGCCCCGAAGTAACACTCGGTAGCGGCGGGGATTTTTTTATAATTTTAACCCCAACGCTCCTAGCGTATCCTTCAAGCCTTGTATTTGCTACAAGGTTTCCTGCAACAGGAGTTACATAGACGAGCACTACCAATGAAATTAAAAATCCCGTAGCAAGAATAATAAATGCCTTTTTCCGATACATTCCAAGCCCCCTATAGACGTGATTTTACCGTATTAGTACTTCATCTAACTTGAATATGTATTAAACTACTCTGCACGTCAGTTCAAAAACCAAGCAGCTTAAACATAAAACCCACCTTAATGTCCTCCGCTTCGTAGCAGTTTTCGAATTCCCCTTTAAGCAATAGACTTCGGCAGGCAGCTCCTGATTCTTCGTAGATATCTGTATTTACATTCAAATCAATATTTCTATAGTCATTATATTTAGGACTTTCATTCTTTATAGAAAGGATGTCGGAGGGTTTCCAAGATAGCGAAAAATCATCTTTATGGTTACTTGAATATACCTTTTTCTTTTTACCAGTCTGCATTTGTTCAACCTCGACAATATACATTACCCCACCTGCTGCACCGCCATACTCTAAATAATACGCGTTAGCATTATATTGACCATCTGGTGATTCTATGGGACCTAAAAATAATGTTGCATTATCAAGGCTTTTGAAACTATAGAAGTACCTATTATAGCCAATTAACAGTAATATACCGAAAATCAATAGTAAAATAACAAGATATCTTTTTTTCATATAATCCCCCAGTGTTGACTGGTCTAATATTTCTCCAATATTTTGAATACCAACAATATTTCCTATTAATCCATATTATTGTATTCTATAAACTAGGTATCAGCAAGATTGCTTCGGTTGAGACGCGGCGTAGTCAGGAACAGATAACTAAAATAGGCTCTAGTCACTTTTGACGGTGAAATAGCGCCTGTAATAAATTTGTTACATAAACGTACTATGCACACAGGGGGAGAATGTATGACGATTAATGCTGCACGTTCATTGTTTGATGAGTATTGTCACTTCAAGGAAATTAACCCACTCAATACGGACGAGACGCTATTGTTAACGGCTAGGGATCAAGTATTGACTGACATCGCGTTGAACGGATACACCAAGGAAGCAGCCCGACTAATGCATCGGATCTTGAGCTTCCTAGGCGATGCAGGGTTACAGGAACGGGAACATCAATTGAGACTTTACCTGCGTGAACCTCTGGAGCGGGACGAACGGTTTTGGGCTCACTGGGAACTAGTTGATACATTGGCACTATTAAAAAAATGCAAGGAGACAGTAGCCGAACAACTCATGTTTCTGCATTGGACAAAAGCGAACTGTGAACCAAAAGCATGGCCAGCCGTTATGTTCGATGGTACACAAGCACATTGCTGGGCGTGCGTGAACAGAATGACCGAATGGTTTGATCTCTATTACGATATCATCAATTCCATAGAGTCAACTGAAGATAACCGTAAAAATCGAGCGTCCTATATTAGGACAGCCGGCGAACATTTGGTATTCCACAATAAAATGGATGAAGCAATGAAAGAGTCAGAACGTCTAATGAAAGTCGTGGATGAGTCTGCACAATGGCCAGAGCGGGTTATTTTTTGGCTGGGCGCCACCACAATAAAGCTGGAGGTTTTTCGAAAAAAACAAGATTGGGAAAGCTACGATCAACAGGTACAGTCTATTATGGCTCTACTTGAAACGGACTCGCTTGATATAGAGAAGAAGAAGTTTATCGCTAATGATCTCGGAGCCTGTCTTTTATGGGCTGGTCGGTATCAGCAAGCACAGCTTTTATTCGAATCTAACATAAAACACGGCTCCGGTGGGATCACGCATTACTTTTTGGCAATATGCATCTGGTCATCGAAAAAAGATCGTACGCAGACACAGCATCATTTGGCCATGGCTGAAAATGAAGTCGTCAACAACCTGAACATGAGAGGCCGCTATATTGAGATGTTTAAGGAACAACCGGAATTTTCAGATATTTGGGATGATCAGGAATTTCTGTCCGTTATTTCTCCCAAAGCTCGATCAGTCGACCTTCAGGATCTTCAATCCAAACAAACTTCCCAAATTCACTAATCTCTTCTTTCTTTGCAAGAGGGACACCAATATGTTCAAGATGCTGAATAGTCTCGTTTAGATTATCTACTTGGAAATTTAACATCACTTGTTGTTCTATTGGAAAATAACTATCATCCTCGGTAAAGAAAGAAAAGATAGTCTCATTTCCTAATTGGGGTTTGATCACAGTTCCGTTCCAATGATCTATTTCAATCTTCAACACTTCACTGTACCATTTTTTTATAACTTCAAGATTTTTCGTTCGCCAAAATATACCTCCGAAACCTTTTATCATCGTATTTAACTCCTGTCTGTCATCAATTTTTTAGCTATCCGATTACGATTACCTATTTAAAAGCTTCAATAACCTCAAATAACTCGTACACCGGAATTTTGTCTAAAAACATTAACTCATAAACCATTCTACCTAATCCACTTAAGATTAAACCTGCAGGATTACTTTCTTCTCCCTATATATAGCAAATGAGATGATATTCCCAATACCGTAGGATCTTTAGCGATGGAAATGAGAAAATTAACCATTCTATCATACTCACCTTGATCTGCCCAATACTGCTTTTGTTCATTTGAAAGCATTGCACCGATGCTGGAAGAACCAATTAAATCTATTGTATCGAATCCATTCTTCTCCATAAAAGGTTTTACTTCATCGATGTTAAAATAAAACGCTCCTGTAAATCGACCTTTATCATTATGATTGAACACCCCGGTCTCGTAGAACTCATTTATTGTATCCAAGTTATCATTGGGCTTCCAAAATAGTGGATATTGTAAAGATGTAATTGTCATTCTCATCCGGCTTTGGAGAGCGACAAAAACGATGCCGTTCCGCTTTGTTACACGATGCAACTCCCTAATTGCTGATATTCGTTCCTCTTCCTTTTGTAAATGGTATAGAGGACCAAGCATCAAAGAAGCGTCATACATCTCGTCTGGTATCCCCTCTAAATGTGTTGCATTTAATACATGAAACCCATTAAACCGTTCTGTCAATCCTAATTCAGATACCTTCTGTTGCGCTATTTCAACTAACTTAGGTGTTAGGTCAGATAGCGTTACGTTATATCCAAGCTTCGCTAACTCAATTGAGTATTTACCTGGTCCTGCGCCATTATCTAGTACAGTTCCGGACGAAGCTAAATACTGTTTTATATAATGCAGATTAATAGTAAACTCAAGCGGCTCCCTGTCCAGCCTCCCCCATTCATCAAACCGGGAGTAATAATCAATAACATTATCCATTGACCAAACACCTCTCTTTACAGTTTTTATGCAGAAAAAACAGAAAAAACCTATCGCCTACAAAGAGGCGACAGGTTTAACCTTCGCGGTACCACTCTTCTTGATCGTTGTTATAAGTAAATCGACAACGAATCTTTGAACCCGATTACGGAGGTTAGCCGTTAAGATCTACTAATGTTCAACCTTACCGCTCATGGGTGAGTTGGGGGAACCATTGACTGTCTTGCACCAATCGACAGCTCTCTGGGCAATAGTTATTCCTTAATACTCCCAATCATTGCGTTTAATCATATTCTAATTGGACTTAGTATACATTTTACAAATATTACCTGTAAATAGAAACTTAATTTTAACTATTCTTCGCATTCAAACTCGTCAAAAGCTCAATTCACCGCTTAATACTATTGGTTATGCGGTTCTCCTCGCTGACTGTACAGGAAATTATCATTTTACGCTTTAGTCTCATAGCGCAAAATCAGCCCTGTCTAATCCGGAGTATGGCTTCCTCAAGACCCATGCTTTCCTTCGTCAGTACTTTGCGTTCAATAAGCTCTACCTGACCTTCAGCGGCTCCCTTACCGATCACGACGGTGAATGGGAGACCGATCAGCTCGGCATCCTTGAATTTCACGCCTGGACGCTCATCCCGGTCATCGAGCAGCACTTCTAGTCCTTGCTTACTCAGCACCGTGTAGAGATTCTCCGCAGCTGTGCGCTGAACTTCATCCTTCACCGACATTAGCAAAATGTGAACCTGGAATGGAGCCAACGCCGCTGGCCAGCTTATCCCATGGTCATCATGGTTCTGCTCCACTACGGCGGCCAGCAGCCGGGATATACCGATGCCGTAACAGCCCATGATCATGTCCGTGTTTTTGCCGGAAGGGTCAAGATAGCGTGCACCCAGCTTTTCGCTGTATTTGGTCCCCAGCTTGAAGACATGCCCGATTTCAATCCCCAGATGGAATTTTAGCTGTCCTGTGCCACAACGCGGGCAGCTGTCTCCTTCCTCCACATTTCGGAAATCACCTACTTGATCCAGGCTGAAATCCCGACCAGGCACTACATAACGAAGATGGTAATCCACTTCGCCAGCGCCGGCTACCCCATGTCCCATAGCTGCTACCTCTGCATCGACGAGCAGCGGAATCAGCAGCCCGACAGGACCAATAAAGCCACTCTCTGTCCCCGCTGTTGCTTCGACACTCTCGTAGCTCACGAGCGTAATCTCCTCGGCTCCCACTGCTTTTTTCACCTTAATTTCATTGACTTCATGATCACCCCTGACCAGAACGGCAAATACTTTCCCTCCGCCGGAATAGATCAGGGTCTTGATGATCTCCTGAGGCTGTAACCCCACTGCCGTAAGCTGCTCAATGGAGCGTAGGTCTGGCGTATGGAATTTCTCCATGGCTGGCAGATCTGCCACAACTTTCGCCACTTGCTCACTTGTCTTTGCAGATTCGGCTTGCTCCAAATTGGCTGCATAATTACACGCCGTACAGGCAGCAACGGTATCTTCGCCAATATCTGCGAGTGCCATAAATTCATGACTGCCGCCTTCGCCGCCAATCGCTCCCGAATCCGCCTCCACCGCACGGAAGATCAGTCCGCAGCGTTCAAAAATCCGATGATACGCATTAAACATTGTCTGATAAGATTGGTCCAGACTCTCCCATCCATTGTCGAAGGAGTAAGCATCCTTCATCAGGAACTCTCTGCCCCGCAGCAGTCCCGAGCGGGGACGTCGTTCATCCCGAAACTTAGTCTGGATCTGATACAGCGTAACCGGCAGCTTCCGGTAAGAGTTGATCTCGTTCCGTACCAATGTAGTGATAACTTCCTCATGCGTTGGACCGAGCACAAATTCCCGGTCATGGCGATCCTGCAGAGTGATCAGCTCCTTGCCATATACCCCGAACCGTCCCGATTCCTGCCACAGTTCAGCAGGCTGCATCGCGGGCAGCAGCACTTCCTGGGCTCCCGCCTTGTCCATCTCTTCTCTCACAATGTTCTCCAACTTGTGCAGGACGCGCCGTCCAAGTGGCAGATAACTGTAAATCCCGGCGGCCAGCTGCCGGATATAACCGGCCCGCAGCAGCAGGCCATGGCTTGCCGTTTCCGCTTCCGCCGGAGCCTCTCGCAGAGTAGTGAGTAACAGATTGCTTTGACGCATGTTCATCATCCTCCTGGATACTCTTTAAAAACTTGTTCACTGTCTGACGGTTACCAGAACCTTCGCCAGAAAAACAAAAAGACGCATTCGTCAGGGACGAATGCGTCGTGATACCACCCTGTTTCAACTGCCGCAGACAATCGTGGCAGTCCTCCATCGGATAACGGCCGAGTCCGGCAGCGTTTGTACGTTCTCTCGCGCTGCTGCTTCCAAGGCAGGATGCACTCCGCTCGTTATGAGGAACCTTTCACCCGGTGGGTTCCCTCTCTGTTCCAACGATAATGGGACTGCAGATCCTTGGTCCATGCATTTTTCCATATGGTTACAAACTGAACAAAGTTCGACTTACATAGATTGTAATTAATTTATATGATCACGTGGAATTCGTCAAGGAAAGGATTTAAATTTTATAACGGGCGATAACGAATATCTCTGCAGTTGTGCAAACAAAAAGAGACCGTCCCCAGTTCTGATAACTGAAAAGACGATCTCTTCGATTAAGAATATTTATGCTTTTATCATGGTATTCTTAGACAAGTACAGTGGAGCCCATCAGGAATTTGTCAACTTCACGGGCCGCTGCGCGACCTTCGTTAATTGCCCATACCACAAGGCTTTGTCCACGGCGCATATCACCCGCAGCAAATACTTTTTCCACGTTGGTGTTGAACTTGCCATAACGTGCCTTCACGTTCGTGCGGCGGTCTGTTTCCAGGTTCAACGCTTGAACCAGATCTTGTTCAGGTCCGTCAAAACCAATTGCGATCAGCGCCAGCTGAGCAGGATAAACCGCTTCTGTGCCAGGCACTGGCTGGTAGATTTTGCGTCCGGTCTCATCAACCATCCGGCGGATTTGCACAGTGTGCAGCTCCTTCAAATTCCCCTCTTCATCCCCAACAAACTTAGTCGTCATGATCGAGAACTCACGCGGATCATCGCCGAATACTGCTTTGGCTTCCTGTTGTGCATAATCAAGGGTATACACATTCGGGAACTGTGGCCAAGGGTTAGCAATCTGGTCACGCTCCAGTGGAGCCTTCTCATGCGTACCAAACTGGGTGATGCTGTTACAGCCGTGGCGAAGCGATGTAGCAACACAGTCGGAACCAGTATCTCCACCGCCCAGAACAACAACATCCTTGCCGGCAGCCGATACGAAGTTGCCATCTTCCAGATTTGAGCTCAGATAGCTCTTGATCGTTCCGTTCAGGTAATCCATTGCATACATAACGCCCTTCAGGTCACTGCCTTCGACGTTGAACTGACGCGCTTTGGTTGCTCCGCCGCAAAGTACGACTGCGTCGAACTCGTCCACCAGCTGTTGTGCCGGGATATCCTTACCAATCTCAGTGTTCACTACAAAGTTCACACCTTCAGCAGCAAGGAGATCCACACGACGCTGCACTACACGTTTATCCAGCTTCATAGTTGGAATACCGTAAGTCAGAAGTCCGCCGACACGATCGCTGCGCTCGTATACCGTAACGGTATGTCCCGCTTTGTTCAACTGTGCTGCTGCTGCCAGACCTGCCGGACCAGAACCAACGATTGCAACGGTCTTGCCCGTACGTTTCTCCGGAGGTGTCGGTACCACCCAGCCCTCTTCAAAACCCTTGTCGATAATAGCTAGCTCAATAGTCTTGATCGTAACCGGCTGGCCAATCAGGCCGACCGTACATGAGCCTTCACAAGGAGCTGGACAGATACTGCCGGTGAATTCAGGAAAATTATTCGTCTTGTGCAGGCGCTCCAGCGCTTCCCGCCACAACCCGCGATACACCAGATTATTCCATTCCGGAATCAGGTTGTGTACAGGACAACCTGAGGTTCCGCCAGCCATATCAATACCGGTATGACAATAAGGGGTTCCGCAATCCATGCAGCGTGCACCCTGTGTCCGAAGCTCGTCCTCGGATAAATGGTGGTGGAACTCCTCCCAATCTTTTACCCGCTGCTCAGGATCACGATCACCTGGGAGCTGGCGTTTATACTCCATAAAACCTGTAGGTGTAGACATGTTTACGTTTCCCCCATCCGTTCTCTTCGTGTTGATATCTATAGTTTATTGTAGCATACCTGTGGCTTAATGATGTCGTGAACAGTGCAACTTTAGTCCTGTGCATTCTATCGTTTAGCAATTTCTAATTTTAATAATATTAGCATTCCAGACTTTTGCACTGTAATGGATTAATCTGCTGATTATTTGTACTATTTCACATGTTGTGTTAGAGAAAACGCTTTTACGCCAGCTCCGTACGTTCATAAACTACAAAACGGTAATCATACGGATTCTTCTCATCTTTGATCCCCGGTGTACTGGAAACTTCCTTCCATTCATCCCAATTTACATCTGGAAAGAAGGTATCCCCGGCAAAATCATGCTCTATGCGGGTCACGGTCAGCTTGTCTGCATAAGGCAGCACGATTCGGTAAATCTCGGCTCCGCCGATGACCATCAACTCATCCGTACGCTTCGCAGCTTGCAGTGCCTCCTCAAGTGTATGCACCACTTCAGCCCCTTCAGCAGTAAAGCTGTGATCTCTGGTCAGCACTATACTCGTTCTACCTTTCAGCGGCTTACCGCCTAACGAATCCCATGTTTTGCGGCCCATCAGCATTGTTTTCCCCATCGTTTCGCTCTTGAAAAAAGCAAAATCCCGCGGCAAATGCCAGGGCATACTGTTATCCTTGCCGATCACACCTTTAATGTCCATGGCCCAGATCATGCTGATGCTCATTTCCATCTCTCCTTTCACTTCGATGTTAGATCGCTACCGGTGCCTTGATTCCCGGATGATGCTGATAGCCTTCAAACTCAAAGTCCTCAAAAACATAATCGAAAATACTGTCTGGTTTTCTGCGGATTTTCAGCGTTGGCAACGGAAACGGATCTCTTTGCAGCTGAGTTGCAACTTGTTCCAAGTGATTTGTATAAATATGCACATCCGCACCCGACCAAATGAACTCACCGACCTCCAGACCTGTCTGCTGGGCGACCATGTGGGTCAGCAGCGCATAGCTGGCAATATTGAATGGCAGACCAAGGAACGTGTCCACCGAACGCATGGTGAGCATACAGGACAGCTTTCCACCTGCTACATAGAACTGGAATACAAAGTGGCACGGCGGTAGCTTCATGTTCTCAATTTCGCCTACGTTCCAGGCACTAACGATGTGTCTGCGCGAGTCTGGGTTATTCTTAATCGCCTCGATGACATTCGTAATCTGGTCGATAAGCCGTCCATCTGCAGTCTCCCATGCTCGCCACTGCGAACCATAGACGGGCCCTAAATTGCCGTTCTCATCCGCCCATTCGTCCCAGATGGAGACACCGTTCTCTTTGAGATAAGAGATATTAGTTTCGCCTTTCAAGAACCATAGCAGCTCATGTACTACCGATTTCAAATGGATGCGCTTAGTCGTAACAAGCGGAAAGCCTTTACTAAGGTCAAACCGCAGCTGCCGTCCAAAAACAGACCGGGTACCAGTCCCTGTCCGGTCACTTTTTTCCACCCCGTTGTCCAAAACATCCTGAAGTAATTCCAAATAATTGCGCAAAGTTTAACGCCCCTCTTCTTTGATGACATTACATATAAGGTTCTCTCATTTGCTTTTGTTTAACCTTGAATATGCCTTTCGAGAAACGTAAAGCCGCTCCTAAAGGAGCAGCTCTTCATTTCGTCCGTTCTATTAGTTTACCACGACCTGATCCTGCTTGTAACTTGCCAAACTGTAGAAAACTAGAAAAACAGAACCGATTCGCTACCTTTCCTGCAGGATTTTGAGAAAAGCTCTGACGATAAAAAGACGATTCGCTCCCCTTGTAACAACAGGTGCAGATCGCCCTTGCAGCTTCCTATACTCTTCATAAGAGGTCTCGCATATCGATCATGTTGATTACTGACCCGTTCAGGAGTGGCTGTGAGCTTCTTTTTGCCCAACACACGTTTAGGGCCCATGGTGCCATTTAACGTCCGTAAGGAGGGTTCTGACGAGGCTTCAGGAGCGACCTAGGATAGATTAAATGAATTGCATATAGATAAATTTGAATCACCTTATTCAGTGATCTGTAGTTCAATCTTTAGTACACCAGCATGTAAGCTTGCAAGGCCGCCTACCGGAAAAGTAATCATGGGAGAAGTATGTCCGAAGTCTACATCTGCTATAACGGGGAGGTGCCCCAGCTCCTGTTTACTTTTGATTATTTTGGTCAGCAGCTCTCTTGTCATACCTGAACTCTTTTGAAATCTGCCAATGGCTATGCCTTTTACCTGCTCAAAGCATAATAATACGTATTTCATCGCCTGCTTGTAGCTGGTCTGCTCTCATGAGGATCACTTCCCAATCATTATTCAACTTTAATCAGCTTTATTCGACTTTCTGGCCTTCCAAATATACCTGTACTCCCTGATGCCTAATCGACCATCGATTACATGTGCTTTAATTTTGTTCTCCAGTTCCTCACTATACTTGGGGTCTGTATAATCCGGGTTACCAGGAATACCGGAAATAAATTTTGCAAATTCTTTTTCATCTGGAAAATAGGAAACCGCATCATGGAACTCTTCGATCTCTATATGTATAAATCCATTTGCCTCTAGCCGCTTTCTGACCTTGTCTAGTGCGCCCGAATGAATTCCGAACACCGTACCCCCTGGACGTAAAATCCGGCTATGGTTCAAGATAGAGGTAGGTCCTCTGCGGTCGTAGATGAGGTCAAACTGGTGATCGGCAAATGGCAGCTTATCTTTGGTCGAAGACCAGAAAAACTGGAGATTGGGTGTCTGCTCCTCGGTGAGAAGTCTTTGGGCGATATTAATCATTTCCACGGAGTTATCGAAGCCTATGAGGGAATTAGTGTATTCCGCCATCCGTAAAGTAAAATCCCCATGGCCACAACCCGCATCAAGCACTGAATCAAAGCCCGGCAGCATCTCAATCAATCTACGCTCAAATATAGGCTCAGCTGATATCCCTTCTGTATAAAAAACAGCGTTATTCCTGTACCCGCCATTCCTTCTGGCAATCTCATCATACCAGTCCATCCCCACGTTCATCCCTCCTATTGATCATGCGTTTATCCAGTTTATCACCCCAGCTAAATTTTGGAAAACAAAAAAGAGAGCAAAGACGCAATATGCGTCCTCGCTCTCTTCAGCAGCCTGACATACAGGCCGATTGTTATACTATTTCAAGATGTGAATCGGATGACCTTCAACCAGTTCAGCCGCTTCCATGACGATTTCACCAAGGGTTGGGTGAGCATGGATAGTCAATGCGATATCTTCAAGCGTAGCGCCCATCTCAATTGCCAGACCCAGCTCAGCAATCAGGTTAGAAGCTTCGATACCGACGATTTGCGCGCCGAGTACAAGGTTGTTCTCGCTGTTAGCTACAATCTTGATGAAGCCTTCTGCACCGTTCAGGGAGACTGCACGTCCATTACCCGCGAACGGGAACTTGCCGCTCTTCACTTTGTAGCCTTTATCCTTAGCTTCTTTCTCAGTCAAGCCAACGCTGGAGCACTCAGGATCAGTGAAGACAACAGCCGGAATGACTTTGTAGTCAACCACGGAAGTGTGTCCTGCGATCGCTTCTGCAGCAACTTTACCTTCGTAAGAAGCTTTGTGAGCCAGAGCCAGACCAGGAACAATGTCCCCGATAGCGAAGATGTGTGGAATGTTAGTGCGTCCTTGGTGGTCAACTTTGATCAGACCGCGCTCGTCAAGCTCAACGCCGATAAGGTCCAGACCAAGCTCACCATCCGTGTTTGGACGACGGCCAACGGTAACAAGCAAGTAATCTGCAGTAACTTCTTTGGACTCGCCGCCCACAGAATACTTCACAGTAACTTCCTTGTCGTTTTGTACAGCACTCTCAGCTTTAGCATTAGTAACGATCTCAATGCCAGTCTTAGCCATGTTCTTGGCTACCAGACGAGTCATGTCTTTGTCGAAGCCAGGAAGAACAGTATCCAAACCTTCGATGATAGTTACTTTTGTGCCGAATTTAGAGTACATTTGACCCAGCTCAGCACCGATGTAGCCGCCGCCGATAACGATCAGGCTCTTCGGAATTTCCGGAAGCTCAAGCGCTTCAGTGGAAGACAGAATACGACCGCCGAACGGGAAAGGTTTCAGTTCGATTGGACGGGAACCTGTAGCAATGATGCAGTTCTTGAAACGGTAACGCGGAGATTCGTGATCGTTGAATACCCGTGCTTCGGTTTCGCTGATGAACATGCACTCACCGTTGAATACTTCGATCTTGTTGCCTTTCAGAAGGCCAGATACGCCAGTAGTCATTTGCTTAACGACTTTGTTCTTGAACTCTTGTGTTTTAGCAAAATCCACTTTAACGTTCTCAGCTGTTACACCGTAAACGTCAGCGTGTTGTGCAGATTCATAAGAGTGAGCTGCTGCGATCAGTGCTTTGGACGGAATACAACCACGGTTCAAACATACGCCGCCGAGTTCCGATTTGTCTACGATAAGCACTTTTTGACCAAGCTGAGCTGCACGAATGGCTGCTACATATCCGCCGGGACCTGCACCAATGACTAATGTATCAATATCGAGTGAAGCGTCTCCCACTACCATATTATTACACCTCCATAACTAGCATATCAGGATTAGCAAGCAAGGTCTTAATGTAGTTCATGAAATTCTGTGCTGTTGCGCCATCGATAATACGGTGGTCAAAGCTCAGGGACAATGCCATTACAGGAGCAGCTACGATTTCACCGTTCTTAACAACTGGTTTCTCAGTGATACGGCCTGTACCCAGGATCGCAACTTCAGGGAAGTTGATGATTGGAGTAAAGAACATACCGCCTGCGGAACCGATGTTAGAGATCGAGATGGAGCTGCCTTTCATTTCGTTCGGAGTCAGCTTGCCTTCACGACCACGCAGTGCAAGGTCACTAATGGCGCTAGCAATCATCCAGATGCTCTTACGGTCAGCATCTTTGATAACTGGAACGATCAAGCCGTTATCAGTATCTGTTGCGATACCAACGTTGTAGTATTTCTTGTAGACAATTTCGTTGTTCTCTTCGTCAATCGAAGCGTTAAGCGCAGGGAATTGACGGGAAGCTGCAACGAGTGCCTTCACGATGAACGGAAGGTAAGTTACCTTCACGCCTTTTTTCTCAGCTACAGGTTTCATGCGGGCACGGAATGCTACCAGTTCAGTTACGTCTACTTCGTCCATGATCGTAACGTGTGGTGCAGTGTAAGCCGATTTAACCATAGCGTTCGAGATTGCTTTGCGGATACCTTTGAATGGCACGCGCTCTTCTTCCAGGCTCACGTTGCCTGCAGAAGCTGCTGCTGCCGGAGCAGCTTTCTCTTCAGTCTTAGGCGCTTCAGCAGAAGCTGCTGCTGCCGGTGCTGCTACAGAACCACCGTTTTGGAAGGCTTCAACATCCTCACGAGTGATTTTTCCGCCTTTACCAGTGCCATTGACTTTAGAGATGTCAACGCCTTGTTCACGAGCAAACTTGCGTACGCTTGGTGTAGCCAGAACATCACGGTCTGGAGCTGGTACAGCTGCAGGAGCTGCTCCGCCTTCTTTAGCATCAGCAGGGCTGCTTGCTGCAGGAGAAGAAGTTGTATCTGCGCTACCTTTTGCTGCGTCAGCTTCTTGGGAGTGCGCTTCTGCATTTCCATCATCCGGGATATCGCCTTCAGCATCGATTACAGCTACAGTTTGGCCTACGTGGAACACGTCGCCGTCTTTAGCCAATACTTCGAGAACGGTACCGTTAACCGGACAAGGAACTTCAACAACCGCCTTGTCGTTTTGTACTTCCATAATGATATCTTCATCGGTTACTTTATCGCCGACTTTGATAAGCACTTTGATGATTTCGCCTTCATGCAAGCCTTCGCCCAGCTCAGGGAACGGGTAATTATATTTAGCCACGTTCAAGTACCTCCTTATGGTAATAGAATGTCGTGATGAGTGTTTATATTAAAATTCCAGAACTTTCTTAACGCCTGCAATTACGCGGGCAGGGTTAGGCAACCAAGTATCTTCGATTTGCGCGAACGGATAAATTGTATCCGGTCCAGCTACACGAAGCACTGGAGCTTCCAAGTGCAGGATACCTTTTTCGTTGATTTGTGCAATAACTTCAGCGGCTACGCCGGAGCTCTTTTGAGCTTCTTGTACCACAATTGCACGGTTTGTTTTCTTCACAGATTCCATGATGGTGTCAATGTCGATCGGGCTAACGGTACGCAGGTCAATAACTTCAGCCTGAATGCCTTCCTTCTCGAGTTGATCAGCCGCTTTAGTAGCTGTGTGAACCATCAGGCCGTAAGCGATAATGGTAACATCAGAACCTTCGCGAACTACATTGGCTTTACCAAGCTCAACGGTGTACTCACCTTCAGGCACTTCAGCGCGGAAAGCATGGTACAAGTTAAGGTGCTCCATGAAGAATACCGGGTCGTTGTCACGGATCGAAGCGATCATCAGACCTTTAGCATCGTAAGGGTTGGAAGGAACTACTACTTTAATACCCGGGCTTTGGGCAATCAAACCTTCCAGGGAGTCAGTGTGCAGCTCAGCCGCTTTAACACCGCCGCCAAATGGCGTACGGAATACGATTGGTGAGTTGTATTTGCCGCCGGAACGGTAGCGCATACGTGCAGCTTGAATTACGATTTGATCCAGAGCTTCATAAATAAAGCCGATAAATTGAATTTCTGCGATTGGACGGAAGCCTTGAATACCAAGACCTACAGCCAGACCACCGATAGCGGACTCAGCCAGCGGCGTATCGAATACGCGATCTTCGCCAAATTCTTTTTGCAGACCTTCAGTTGTGCGGAATACACCGCCTACATTACCAACATCTTCCCCAAAAACAAGGACGTTAGGGTCACGATTCAGTTCAACGCGGATAGCGTCGCGGATCGCTTCTTTCAAGTTCATTTGTGCCATGCCTGTTATCCCCCTTATTCAAAATCGGCTTTTTGCTCTTCCAGATGTTTCGGAGTTGCCTCGAACATGCTGTCAATCAAGCCGGAAACGGTCATTTTTTCGGTTTGTTCTGCTTTTTTGATTTGCTCATTAACAGTAGCTTTCGCTTCTTCTTTCACGCGAGCTGTATCTTCTTCGGTCCAAAGGCCTTTTTTCTCCAGATACTTAGCAAGACGGGCAATTGGGTCCTTCTCGCTCCATTGTCCTTCTTCTTCCTTAGAGCGGTATTTGCTCGCATCGTCAGAAAGGGAGTGTGGACGGAAACGGTAAGTTACAGCTTCGATCAGGGTAGCGCCTTCTCCGTTACGAGCACGCTCAGCAGCTTCTTGAACTGCGCTGATAACCGCGAAGATATCCATACCGTCAACCTTGATTCCCGGAATACCGGCTGCAACCGCTTTGTGAGCGATAGACTTAGAAGCCGTTTGCTTCGAGAATGGTGTGGTGATGGCGTAACCGTTGTTTTGAACAAAGAAAATTACAGGCAGTTTAAAGCGTCCAGCAAAGTTAAGGCCTTCATAGAAGTCGCCTTCGGAGGAACCGCCGTCACCTGTATAAGTAATCGCTACATTCTTCTGGTTCTTCAATTTGAAGCCCATTGCAATCCCTGTAGCATGCAGAATTTGTGCACCAATGATGATTTGCGGCATCAGTACGTTTACACCATCAGGAATTTGTCCACCATGTTGGTGTCCGCGGGAATACAGGAATGCTTGGTACAGCGGGAGGCCATGCCATACAAGCTGTGGAATATCACGGTAGCCCGGGCAGATGAAATCTTCCTTCTGCAGCGCGAACTCACTACCGATCATTGTAGCTTCTTGACCGGATACCGGTGCATAGAAACCGAGGCGACCTTGACGGCCCAGGTTAACCGCACGGTCATCCCAAGTACGGGTAAATACCATACGGTACATAATTTCTTTCAATTGATCATCAGTAAGAGCAGGCAGTTTATCTTTATTGATAACTTCTCCATCCGGGGAAAGTACCGAAAGAGCCTCGACGTCCTCTGTGTACACTTCATAAGGAACTTTACTCATTATCATCTTCACCTCAACAAAAAAATTTGAATATCAGTTGCCTCTGTTATAGAATTATTATACACCTGTTTTATCTATTTCGTCAAAGAAATACGCATAAAATTTATGTTTCCATAAATTTTGTATGTATAACAGGTTTAATTTAATTATATAACAGATGCCATTCATTTTGACAAGTAAATGATGTATGCCACATTTACCCCTTGGTAATATTATCGTATTGCCGTCGTGAATGCAAAATTCGACAAGAAAGGTGACAAGAACAGCTATGAATGATTCTGTTTTTCTGAAACGTACAATTGTTAAAAAAAACCTGTGGAGCGAATCGCTGCAGGAGGAACGCAAGCTGCGCATCTACCTCCCGCCCGGCTACAATGAAGTTCTCAGTTATCCCGTAGTCTACTGCCAGGATGGTGAGGAGTTCTTCAACTTCGGACGAATCGCTACGCTGGCAGGCCAGCTGATCCTGGAAGAAGATGTCGAACCTTTCATTATTGTAGGCGTTGAAGTTGACGTGAAAGTTAGAACTCAGGAATACGCGCCATTCGGCAACCGGTTTGAGCAATACCTGTCTTGCTTCGCCGAAGAAATTATCCCCTTCATTGAACACAATTATCCGGTACGGCGTACGCCTGCTGAGCGTATTCTGGCTGGCGACTCTCTGGGAGGCAGTGTGTCCCTCCATCTGGCCTTAGCATATCCATCCATATTTAACCGTATCCTCAGCCTTTCCGGCGCCTTTTATCCCGAGACGCGTGAAATGATCGAAGATGAAGAGGATCTCTCTTGGCTTACTATTAATATGGTAGTTGGACTACAGGAGACGGAATATAAGACGGATACAGGCGTTTATGATTTTGTTGATATGAACCGCAAGACGAAAGCGCTGCTTGAAGAGCGCGGAGCCACAGTATCATACCGGGAGAAAGACGGCGTTCATCTCTGGGGATTTTGGCAGAAAGAACTGCCCGAATCGCTACTCTATTTCTTTTAAACACCTGAAACAGTCTTGAGACATGCAAAAATGAACATCATGAGAACATTATGTAGATTCCCTGTGTGATTGCGCTTTCAGGGCGGTAGGGGCAGAAACGGTCCCCCGCCCTTCTCAAGGACGGTTGTTCCGAATCTTAAAGCATGAACTAGAGCTTCTCCCTAACGATGGTGTCTAACAGCACGTCGCAACCAGCATCCATCAGGTCATAGACCTGTTCAAAGTTTCCGGTAAAGTAAGGGTCCGGCACTTCACGCAGTTCTTCCTCCGGGAGCAAGTCCATAAAGAACAACAGCTCGGCCTCTTCTCCGCCCTGGAGCTTCCGCACATTGGTTCCGTTAGAATTGTCCATACAAATGATATATTGATAATTCTCAAAATCATCGCTGGACACCCGGCGAGCTTTCATCCCCTCATAACTGATCCCATGCTGATCCAGAATACGCCGCGTCCCTTCATGCGGAGGGTTGCCAATATGCCAGTCCCCTGTTCCAGCAGAATCCACAGTAATCGAACTAGACAAGCCGCGTTCATGGATCTTGTGGCGCAGCACAGCTTCAGCCATCGGCGAACGGCAAATATTGCCGAGACAAACAAACAGTACGTTTACGATTTCACTCACCTCCAAATCTCTTTTCTATACAATCCAACAGCTTCCAGCATCTCGCTGGACACGCTATTCTTATTTTAGCGTTGTCCGGGGCAATTGTACAACCTTTCAAACTGCATTATACTTGATACTTGGTTCTGGATCAGAATCTTTAGAATTGTAAGGAAGGGGAGGATTAGTGATGCCATCCGGAAGAGTCGTTATTTGGGCCGGTGGGGAGCTGTCTCCGGAACATTTGAATGTATTAGATGAAGAGGATTTTATTATCGGTGCCGATCGGGGTGCCTTATTCCTCATTAACCATGGGATTACGCCGGATCTTGCGGTCGGAGATTTCGATTCTGTATCCCCAGAAGCCCTGCAAGACATTAGGAACAGAAGCCGGGAGATCATTACCTGCGATGCAATAGACAAAGACCTGACCGACAGCGAGCTGGCTCTGGACCTGGCGCTGAACAGATCGCCCTCATCGATCCTCATGCTGGGTGTGACAGGATCGCGGATTGACCATATGCTGGCCAGCATTCAAATGATGACACTGGCAATGCAGCGTCAGGTGAGCTGTTCCATCATGGACAGTCATAATTACCTTACCCTTACAGGGTCACAAGCCCTCGTTGAGGATCGCGGCTTCACCTATGTATCCCTGCTGCCTCTAACGCCTGAAGTGACCGGAATTACGCTGGAAGGCTTTCAATATCCGCTGAGCAACGCCACACTGAAGCTTGGTCAATCACTCGGTGTGAGCAACAGACTGCTGGCGGCGTCCGGAACCGTATCGATTGAGAGCGGCCTGCTGCTGATTATTCAGAGCAAGGATTGAATTACATACGAGATTTAGAGACATGGTTGTTACTTTTAAAAGCATTTTGTATAAGCCGAAAACCCTTTCTGTTAAAGGGTTTTCGGCTTTTTTCATTCTATCATCCGTTGTAAATATTAATTTTTTGTAACTTTTAATCGTTTTTTAATAAAACGCTTACATCCCTTGCCCCGTCTCTATTTGCCCCACCTCTTCCAATATATAGGCACTAGATTACCTGCTATACTACGAATCAGCGAAAGAAACGAAACATACGAAACAAACCTTGGAGGGAATCACAACATGAATAAACAACAATGGTTCAAAAAAGCAATCGTCATCGGGATGTGCACTACTATTGGCCTGTCCACACTGGCAGCAACTGAAATCGGCACTCCACACGCCGCAGCAGCTACAGCGTCTAAAGGACAAAGTATTGTAAATCTCGGTAAAAAATATATGGGCGTTCGTTATGAATTCGGAGCATCTACTTCAAGCACTCGTACCTTTGACTGCTCGTCGTTCACCAAATATATTTTTGGTAAATACGGTGTTAATCTGCCCCGTACTTCTGTAGCCCAATCCAAAGTAGGCAAAGCCGTCTCGAAAGCCAATTTGCGTGTCGGAGACCTCGTATTCTTCTCCAGCGGCAGCAGAGCAAACGGCAAGAATGTTACTCACGTAGCAGTGTATGCCGGCAATGGTAAAATTCTGCATACCTACGGCTCGCCAGGTGTTACGGTCTCGGATCTGAACTCCGGCAACTGGAAAAGAACTTACCTGAAAGCCCGCCGCGTACTGTAACAGCTCTAAAGATTAGAGTTTTGACTATGATAGAGGATTGGATTCAGCATGTGGCGTCTCCGTGAGACGCCCTCATTACATAGCCGGTTCCCCTTATCGTGTGAATGAGTTTGTTCCGATAGCCCTTGTCCACCTTCAGGCGGATATGCCGGATATACACATCTACGACATTGGTGTCCGCCTCAAAGTTATAGCCCCAGACCTGCTGCAAGATTTCGGTTCTGGGGCATATTTGTCCTGCATGAGCTGCCAGGTAATAGAGCAAGTCGAACTCTTTGCCTGTTAACTTCAGCTGGTTACCATCCCGGTTCACATGCCGGCAGCTAGGGTCCAGAATCAACCCGTCAATTTTCAAAAGATGATTCTTGCGGCGGCGTCCGCTGAGAATTAGTAAATTTAAGATACGACAGGTCAGTTCCCCTGTATGAATGGGTCGGGACAGATAATCATTTGCCCCTGCCTTGAAAGCTGCTACCGCATCTTCTCCAGAGCCTGCTCCTGACATGACGAGTACGGGTAGATCCATCCCTTGATCCCGTAGCTCGGTAACGAGTTGCCAGCCCTCCCATTCATCAGCCCGCTCCAGCTCAGTCAAGAGTAGCGAGGGCTCGCCTCCAGCTAACAATGAGCGCAGATCGCGCAGATCTTCGCTCATTGTTATTTCCAGGCCTGCTTCCAGCAAGGCCTGGAGGACAGCGTCATGATCTGTTTTTTCCTGAATATAAGTCCCGGTGCTCGGCTCTTGTCTGCTGCTCTTCCGTTCTTCTTGGAACCATACGATTCTCTCGTTCACCGTTGCCGTCCTCCGCGTCAAGACTTCACCGCTGCCGGGCATCCCGGCACAGGTAACCCTAGCGTGCCCCATATACAAAAAGAGCATTCCATCGTCGATGAAATGCTCCCTCTTTATTTTGTTGTCAGTTTCCTTTTACAACATCGATTTCTTGAAACTTCGCTACTTCCGTCTCCCACCGTTGCTTTACAAATTCCTGATGGATGGGGTGATTCATGTAAGTATCAAAAGCTTCCTGGCCGTCAAACTCCATGCTGAAGCCAAAATGGAAATCGCATTTCGGGCTGACTTGACGCAGGACCTCAAATTCTTTTACCCCTGTAATGGAGGTTAAGATTCTCTCCCCATCCTTGAGAAATGCTGCTGTCTCCGGTGCATCCACCGGATATTTCAAGCTGAAGTAAACCATATGCCGAAGAATTCCGTTGTTCATGTTGTTTGCCTCCCCATTATTTATACAGATTGTGACGACCACTGCTCGACATCCCAAGTCTTCGTTACCCAGTCTTCATAGAATTCCGGTTCGTGGGACACGAGCAGAACAGTCCCTTTGTATTCCCGCAATGCACGTTTCAATTCTGCTTTGGCGATCACATCAAGGTGATTGGTCGGCTCATCGAACAGCACCCAATTGCTCTCACGCATCAGCAGCTTACACAAACGCACCTTAGCTTGTTCCCCACCGCTTAACATACTGAGCGGACGGGTGATATGCTCATTTTTCAGGCCACAGCGGGCCAAATGCGCACGCACCTCGTGCTGATTAAGACTGGAGAACTCGTTCCATACATCATCAATCGGCGTAATATTGGCAGCCTTAACCTCTTGCTGAAAGTATGCCGGTGTGAGGTAATCACCAAGATACGTTTTTCCGCTGTATGCCGGGATTACGCCTAGAATCGTCTTCAGCAGTGTCGATTTACCGACACCGTTGCAGCCGACAATGGCAATCTTCTCACCACGTTCAATGGTCATATTCAACTTCGGCAGAAGCGGGCGATCATAGCCAATTTCAAAGTCAATGCCTTCGAAGACTGTTTTACCGCTAGCCCGTGATTCCTTGAAGACGAAGGTCGGTTTAGCCGCTTCATCTGGCCGGTCGATTCTTTCCATCCGATCCAATTGCTTCTCGCGGCTCTTGGCCCGGCCAGAAGTTGAAGCCCGCGCTTTATTGCGCTGAATGAAATCCTCTTGCTTTTTGATGAACTCCTGTTGCTTCGCATAAGCTTCAATATGCTGGTTCTTGTTCAGTTCTGCCATCTCAAGGAAACGCTCATAGTTCCCGGTATATCGGGTCAGCTTCGTAAACTCCAGATGATAGACAACATTCACGACCTTGTTCATGAATTCCGTATCATGGGAGATCAGAATAAAGGCGTACGGATATTGCTTCAAGTAATTTGTCAGCCAGTCGATATGTTCCACATCAAGATAGTTGGTAGGCTCATCAAGCAGCAGTACACTAGGCTTCTCAAGCAGTAGCTTGGCCAAAAGCACCTTGGTCCGCTGCCCCCCGCTCAGGGAAGCTACATCACGATCCAAACCGATCGCAGATAAGCCGAGACCATTCCCCATTTCTTCTACCTTCACATCGATCAGATAAAAGTCGCCAATCTCCAGCTCCTCTTGAATCTCACCCATCTGCTCCAGCAGCACTTCAAGCTCTTCAGGCGTGGCTTCACCCATCTTGTCGGTAATGGCCATCATTTCCCGTTCTAGTTCCAGCAGCGGGAGGAAGGCATCTTTCAGCACATCACGTATGGTTTTGCCGGGCGTCAGCTTCGTATGTTGATCCAGATAACCATAGCGCACACGCGGCGTCCATTCAACTTTCCCGCTGTCTTTCAGCAGTTTTCCTGTCAAAATATTCATCAATGTCGATTTGCCTACACCATTCGCTCCAACCAATCCGACATGCTCGCCGGCCAACAGCCGGAACGATACATCCTTGAACAACTGGCGTTCACCGAAATTGTGGGCAACCTCTTCTACTGTCAGTAAACTCATAACTTCTCTGCAAGCTCCTATCTATATTTTAAAATGAGGCGAGATTGCGTAACATACAACGATTCATTTTAGCATAAGTATGCGTCACTCTGACACAGAAAATTAAATAAGACAAACTTTAAGGTTTTCACTTAAGTCTCGGTCGTCACTACAGCGAATGTTTGAACTTCCGGCCGCTGTTGTGTCCAGTTTTCTTTGATTATACCGTTATTCGCGGATAAAATCCGCGAATAGATTACGCGTACGCTTCCGATGCGGGCTTTCCTGCAGAAAGCTTTCAGGCGAACATTATCGCTCCTACAGCTCCAAACCTTCCCCTCCGCTCCTTCTCGCTTTTAATTACTGCCTTTTCCCGCGAAAAAGAGCACTGCGCCGCTGCGGCTTCCGCATGTCGATGGCCTCCTCCAGTATCACTTCCAGCACATCACCGAGCCTTCCCTTGGACCGGAAAGGATCATGCTGCAGAGGCAATGCGTACACCTCGGCTGTACCTAGCGCCTTCTTCAGCAGAACAGCAGCTTTGTCTCCAGCCAGCGGCAGAACCACCTTCCAGTCCCGCTGCGGCTTAAGCCGACGCCGGCGAAGCAAATGCAGCACCTCCCCAAGACGCCAGTCTGCTCCTGAAGCAATCAGCAGCGGCATATCGCTCTGATCGAACTCTTCGAGGGCTCCTTCTCCGCTGGCGGTACCAAGGTCCAGTACAATGAAAGAATAATCGCCCTCTGGGAGCCTGCCGCTCCCTTTATCCGGACAAGTCCAGTAATGAACATTGTTCCACGCAAAGGATGCAACATCGTACATACCGGTTGGAACGAGTTCCTGCCCCTGAACCATTGCATAAAGATTATGGAACACTCCGCCATCCGGAGAGCCGTCAACCCAGGCCGTGAGACCGTACCTGGACAGGCGAGCTGCTACAGCTAATGAAGTATGCGTCGTCCCAAGCCCACTTGCTGTACCAGCCAGCGACACAACAACTGCATCCGTCACGCGTGAGGTCAGGCGTGATGGTGTCTCCTCCACTCGTGTTCGGCCGCTGAGATCTAGTGAAGCCAACGCATCAAGAACCGAGGCGGCACTGGGATACCTCTCTTCGGGCCGTTCCCTGAGCAAGCGGCGCAGAACCGGAATGAATTGGGAAGGGACGACACCCTGCAGCCTAGACTCCATGCCTGGCTCCCAACTGCAGTATTTGCCCCCGGTGACCAAATGGAGCAGCAGAGCCCCAAGGCCATAGAGGTCAGAGACCGGCTGGCTCTGCCCGGCATACTGCTCCGGCGCAGCAAAGCCTACAGTCCCCAGCTTGTTCGTATCGGCATCCCCTGAGCGTCCATAGTTTCGGGCAATGCCAAAATCGATCAGCACCAATTCATGCTGCCCTGTAAGCATGATATTGGACGGTTTCAGATCCCGATAGATAATCGGTGTAGGCAGATTATGCAGGTACTTCAGCACTTCAAGCAGTTGCACGGCATACTGGATCACTCGATCCCAAGGCAGTGGCCCCGGGTGTTGCTCCATATAACGGCTCAATGTTACCCCTTTGATATAATCCATCACCAGATAAGAATATCCGTCTTTATCGGGTGGGTAGAAATCAGTCACTCTCGGCAGCCTGGGATGATTCAAGGAAATCAGCAGTTCCGCCTCGGCTACAATATCACCAGAAGCATATTCCGTTATGCCTGGGCTTACACTTTCCTTCACCGCCCACCACTTGCCGGGCAACCGCAGGTCTTCGGCCAGGTACACATGGCTCATCCCCCCGGACCCGATTAGCTCGGCGACCCGATAGCGTTCTTCAATTAATTGTCCTACTGCTAGTTTCGATGGATACAGCATATACACATCTCCCCCTTTATGATTGCTCATTGTAAATTCAGTGATAGAATAAAAGATCTGTCTCGAAACCAAGGCTTGCCCACTCAAGGATTATTTACTGAGAGAGCGGACTCCAGAGACCTTATGCCTTATCCAGCAAGCTATCTCAAGAAGCTAACGGACCTCAGAGACGCTATACCTATTCAGCAAGCTGATTCAAGAAGCTAACGAACCTCAGAGACGCTATACCTATTCAGCAAGCTGATTCAAGAAGCTAACGGACCTCAGAGACGCTATGCCTTATTCAGCAAGCTGATTCAAGAAGCTAACGGACCTCAGAGACGCTATACCTATTCAGCAAGCTGATTCAAGAAGCTAACGGACTCCAGAGCCGCTATGAGCAGAAATTCTGTGTAAATTTTGCTGTTCAGTAGGAAATAACGTCATCTGAGTCCGCTACATGCTCCAGAACAGCTTCATCCCGCAAATAACGGCTATACAGTCCGTTGGCTTCTATAAATAAGCTTCACTCCACAAAAAATAAGCTCCAATCTGCCAAACCGATGTTCTCACGAAGTCGTTTGTTCATATTTTTTTGCTAATCTCAGATGATGATATTGAGCCAGAATAAAAATATATAAAAAAAGAAAGCACCGCCGCAGACGCATTACCGGCGGTACGCCGGTCGTCAACGGGATGCTTTCCCAGAACATAAACTAATAATGTAGTTAATACTTAATCATATAAAGTGTAATCTCATCACGGTTATGGAACAGCTGCTTCGCCCGCTGGATTTGCATGCGCTCGCTCTCGAACATAGCGATGAGCTCCTTAATCAGCGCAAGTGGCTTCTTGTGCATCAGCTTCACTGTCACGATGGCAGTCCCTCCAGGAGCCAAGCTGTGCAGTTGTGATGTCACAAGCTTCGCCATCAGCTTAGGACTCCAGCTCATATCGCAAACGAAGAGATCAAATTCGTGATCCTTGAATTTCACATCTCCGGCGTTCTTGCGCAGCACCTTTAGACCAGGAGCGTTACGCAAGGAAGCGTGCATCAATGCCGGATCTACGGCTGTGACCTTTATGCCACGTTCCAGAAGGAATGAGGTCCATCCGCCCGGCGATGCACCGATGTCCACGGCATTGCGGAAGTTCGCAAATGGAATGCCGAACTCCTTCTCCGCTTCCATCAGCTTGAATTTGGCGCGGGAGATTTGCCCGTCTTCCTTGCGGAAGCGGATTGCTCCACCATTCCAGCCGGAGAGGTTGTCCTCCGGCCGTGAAACCCCGGCGTACAGAGCATCCTGGGTCGCGTAAACGGAAATAACCCACGCCGGCTCCTGAACAGTGAACTCAGCTTCAAGGTTTTGCAATTCTCCCTGAATCCATTCGCGCAGCTCACCTGGACTCTGCTCCCAGAAACAATCCGCACTCTTGCGGACATGCAGCGCCACCTTCACGCCTTCCAGCTCACTGCGACGGCTCAAGTAGGTGGCCAGACGCTGCAATGCTTCCATACTACCCTCGTCCTGAAATTGCACAGGCTGAATATGCCGTAAGAAGATTGGCGGCTGCTGCGCCAGCAGTCCGGCCACATCCTCAGGCTTTGCCTGAAGGGTGGCTAGGAAGATTTCCCCCGGCAGCAACAGCGTGCTTTTTACAGCCCCGAACAAACGGCGCAGCTCTTCCTGCGCATAGGGAGCAAAACCATGATTGGCAGTACAAATATAACGTGAAATTACTTCTTCCGAAGCAGTTTCCTGCTCCGTTCTATCTTCTATCAAGTTGTTCAAATGGATATGCCTCCAGGTCTAATTTTTATCCAGGGACGACCGTTTTCCCATTCCACATGGACAGGGATATCATAGGTCGCCCTAATCATCTCGTCCGTCAATACTTCTTCCTTGCGGCCGGAACCGGCCAGCTTTCCGTCCTTGATCAACGCCACATGACTGAACAACGGCACAATCTCTTCAATATGATGCGTCACATATACCACTGTAACTTTGCGCTGTCTCAGCTTGTCCACTTCATCCAGCATTTTCTCCCGCTCGTACAGATCGAGCCCCGCACAAGGTTCATCCATGACCAGCAGCTTGGGATCAGCCATCAAACAACGGGCCAGCATGACTTTTTTGCGCTCTCCCTGTGAAAGAGTCCCCAAAGAATGGAACGCAAGCGCACCAAGATTCATATCTTTTAGCAGCGCGAGGGCCCGTTCCTTTACATCTTCCGGGATACTCTGGTAGAAACGCAAGAAAGCATACGCTCCAGTAGCCACGACTTCCCACACCGGATCGCTGAGCGACAGCTTCTCCATCAGGGAAGGTCCGATATAACCAATCTCCTTCCGCACTTCGCGCAGATCGCATTGTCCGTAAAGATTGCCAAGAACCTCGATTGTGCCGCTACTCGGAAACATATATCCGGTCAGCATCTCCAGAATCGTGGTTTTACCGGAACCATTCCGGCCCAGAATTGCCCAGTTTTCACCTTCTTTAATTTCCAGCGACACATCGTCTAGGATCAGACTCTCTTCCCTGCGGAGCGTAAGATGTTGTAATGATATCATGGCGTAATCCCCCTCCTTATGTATTCCAGCACCCGTTCTACCGAACTCATCGCATAATGAACTTCTGGCGGTGTCAGGCGGTAAGCTTGAGCCACTAGAAGAGCAGGTACACTGGATATACGGTAACTCCCCACAATTTCGGGCAGCATGTTGACATTTGCCTCGTGAATCACAAGATCCTCTGGCAGCAAATGTCCTGCGATCTCCAACATTCGGTGGGCAACTTTACAGGTTCCGCATAGTGGTGTATGAAGAAAGACTACCAGCGGCTGGCCGGGAATCTCCAGTGCTTTCAGTAATTCCGATTCCTTTATCTCCTGTGTCATCATAAGGCATCGGCACCAGAAGCAATCTTGTACAGTTGCTCCGCACTTAGCGGACCGTTATGCAGAGCCGTTCCATCCGGCTTAGCCGGGTACAGGATTTCGAACATTTCCTTGCGGCCCCAAGGACTAGAGGTGTGCAGAAAAATACAACGAGGGAACAAACCCTCCAGCACGATCCGTTTAGCCACTTCACCGCCATTATGGTCATCAGGACCCATGTCATAATCCAGCGATAAAATATCAACTTCACAATCCCGCAGCAGCATCAGACATTCTTCTGTCGTCCGGGCCAACGCAAAACCCTCCGGCCGCTTACGGTAATCATCCATATATACGTTAATCAAGGTCAATCCTCCGTTCCAAACCAGGCCTTTACCAGGGATATCTCTCGGGAATGACTTCCGTCCGGTCCCTTCTCTGTCTCCATAACAAGCGCTGCACCCTGCAGCGGCTCTGACGTCAATAGTCCAGCCAGACCCTTCTCTCCGATATACCCCTGCCCAATGGCAGCGTGTCTGTCCCTGCGTGAGGCTAAAGGGTACTTTGAATCATTGAGATGTATGGCAACGAGATTCTGCCAATAGCCGAGGTCGTCTCCACGACGGAGCAGTGCCTCCGTATCTTCCGGGTTCCAGATTCCAGCGGCATAAGCATGGCAAGTATCGAAGCAGAAGCCGATTTTCTCCGGATATTGGCTTAGTTCACGAACCTTCACCAATTCCTCCAGCGTCATACCCTCCCGGCCGTGATTGCCGGCTTGATTCTCGATTAAGAGCTTGGTTCGGCCTTCCCACGACGCCAAGGTTTCATTCATACATTGTATAATATTTTGATAGCCTTGTAACGGCTCCATCCCGCCAAATTGTCCAAAATGCACGACAATCCCCAGAGAGCCGCAAGCTTCGGCAATCTCCAGATCATTTCGCAGCGAGGACACCATAACCGCTCCAGGTGTTGCAGCACCCTTCCCCGCCGCCATATTGGTCGGATAAGGCGTGTGGGCAATAGAGACGATTCCGTGCTCCCGACAAAAGGATGCGCAGTCCTCAGCATCCCGGCCATCGACCGGTTTAAGCTTCAGACTGCGCGGATTTTTCGGAAAATACTGAAAGCTTGTCGCACCGCTCTCCCAGGCGAACCGGGCCGCTCGGCCGTATCCGCCGCGGATGCTGACATGTGCCCCGATTTTAGGGCTATTGTTCATGCTGGCAGTCCGGGCAATAGAACACTTTGCGTCCGGACAGCTCGATTTTAACAACTGTTCCCCCTCCGCGCAGGCAAGGTTCGCCTTCACGGTCATACACCATGCACCGATCGTTATACGTTCCTGTGACGGTATCGCCATTCATAAATGGCATTTCCATATAGCCGCCGATCTCGGTTGCGTCGGTCAAAACCTTACGGATGGCCTCATACAATCTTGCGATGGAATCCTGTGTCAGGTTCTGCACAAGCGCAGAAGGCAGCAATCTGGCTTCAAAAGCAATCTCATCAGCATAGCAGTTGCCTATGCCAGCGATGAACTGTTGATTCACAAGCAGGCTCTTCAGCGCGCCGCGCCGACCCTTGAGCATCCCTGTGAAACGCTCCAGGGTCATCCGGCGATCTAACGTTTCTGGTCCAAGCTTGCCCATGGCGGCTTCCGCTTCCTTAACCGACAGCAGATGCAGGTAGCCTAGCCGCAAACCCATGAAATAGAGAATATGATCGCCAAAAGTTATCTCCACCTGAGTGTTGCGGTCCGGTCTTTCTTCCTCAGTGCCATAGAAAAGCAATCCGCCGAGCATTAAATGCAGCAGCAGTCTGCGGCCGTCATGCAAGTGGAACAAAATATGCTTAGCACGTCTCTCCACAAATACAACACGCGCGCCGACCAGTGCTTGAGTGAACGCCTCAGTCTCCAGATTAATGGACTTCTCTCTATTCACAGTTACGCCTGTAATCGGCACGTTGATAATATGTTGACCAAGCCTTTGTCTATAGTTCTCCATTTCCGGCAGTTCCGGCATATCTCAATCTTCCCTTCTAGGTTGGTGGAATGGTTGTTCCTATGCCATTATACACCGAGAAATGCTTGAAGTTCAGTTAAATCGGCACAAATGACATCCGGGGTAATTCCCGTGATCTCTTTATAATGTTCCAGGTTCTCAGCATTGGTGAGCCCTGTATAGACCAATATGGTTTGGCAGCCTGCACGTGCACCTGCTGCGATATCCGTCCGCATGTTGTCTCCAACCATAATAGCATCTCCGGGCTCAATCCCCAGCCGATCTGTTGCATATGCTATCAGGTGGGAATGCGGTTTGCCAATAACTACTGGAGCAACCCCGGTGGCTGCTTCAATAGCAGCCCCGATCGTTCCTGCACCTGGCATGATTCCGCCATCACCTGGCAGCATCAGATCCGGGTTCGTCAGTACTGATCGGGCACCACCCAAAATCCAGCGCTGGGCCTGTGCCAGCTTGTCATATGTAAAGGAACGATCGATTCCTTGAACGACATACTGGGGCGATTCTGTCACAATATTCAGACCCGCCTCTTCACAAGCTTGGTGCAAGCCTTTTTCTCCAAGTATCGCCACGGATGCCCCTGGCGATTCCTCGGCAATATAGCGGGCAGCCGCCAGCGAGGAAGTGCATACTTCATCAGCCTTGGCTTCAATTCCCATACCTCGCAAATGTGTCGCTACGTCCTCCGCTGTACGCGAAGAATTATTGGTCACGAACAAGAAGGGGATATTCGCTTTTCTTAAGCCAGCAATCAAGGTATCCGCGCCCGCAATCATCGTATGACCATGATACAAGGTTCCATCGAGATCAATTAGCAATCCTGAGATTTTATTCATAGCTTCTCCTTTGCCAATGGCAAGAACTATATTTAATGATGTGAATTAATCATACAATGAATTAAATATTCCCTTATGTTATAAGGCTTCCAGATTACTCCAATACAACTTTCACCATAAAGCCTTTATATTTCAACGCACTTTGTCGACCCAAATCGAACCCGGATTGGGTTCCGGCATTTTTTGGACAAGGCTGTCAGTTCCTGCGCTTTCCCGGAAAATAATTATTTTCCGGGCGCTCTCCGAAACACTGGAAATGTGCTGAACTCTTCGGCTAGTAACGTCTCCGGGAAGACGGCTTGCGCCTCTTCCTGAAGCGGAGCCAGTTCATCAAATGAAATGTACCGGGAACTGAAATGGGTTAGAAGTAATGAACGTGCTCCGGCGTCGCGTGCAGTCTCCGCAGCCTGCCTTGCCGTACTGTGATGATACTGATGAGCCATTTCTGCCAGATCATGTGCGAAGGTGGCTTCATGAATCATCAGGTCGGCATCCAGTGAGAGGCGAAGGGCTTCCTCACAGGGTCTTGTGTCTCCAAGCACTGTTACGATGCGACCACGCTTCGGCTCGTTAACAACATCAGCAGGTTGGATGACCAACCCATCCGGTGTTGTTACGGCCTCCCCTTTCTTCAGCTTGCCGTACAGGGGACCCGGTTTAAGTCCATAGCCTAGCAGACGTTCTGTATTGAGGCTGCCGGGGCTGTCCTTTTCCGTTACACGGTATCCATAACTATCAATCCGGTGCTCAAGCAGGCCCGCCTCCACACGGAAGCTTGCGTCCTCGAACACAACTCCCCCGGTATGCTCCACGATTTCCAGCTTATAAGGGATACGGGACTGACTGACGGACAACGAGATCTCGAGATAATCTTTCAACCCCGGAGGTCCATATACAGTAAGTGGAGCAGTACCTCCTTGATAGCCGCGACTGGAGATTAATCCAGGCAATCCGAACAAATGGTCACCGTGCAAGTGAGTGATGAAGATCTTCTCCAACTTGCCGAGTCGCAGCGGAGAGCGAAGAACCTGATGTTGTGTCCCTTCTCCGCAATCAAACATCCAGAAGCTGCGCCGCTCTTCCATCAGACGCAAGGCAATCGAAGTCACGTTTCTTTGTAAGGTCGGCACCCCGGCATTGGTTCCTAAGAAGTATATTTCCATAGCTCTACTCCTTTCTGTGCATTGTGTCTTAGCCGTTCTTCTATTATTCCAGCAAAAAACCTCCCGTAACCGGGAGGCTTCGCCGGGGAGGATTTATAATCACCCTCATTCCGGCTATCATCAAGAAGAAATTACTGCTTCTCTACGTTAAAATACTGCGCTTCAGGATGCGCGAATACCATCGCAGATACAGAAGCTTCCGGTTCCATCATGAAGCCCTCGGTCAGCTCAACGCCGATATCTTCAGGAGACATCAATTTGAACAGCGGCCCCTGATCTTCCAGATCCGGGCAGGCCGGGTACCCGAAGGAAACACGAATTCCTTGATAACGGGCGCCATGACGTTGCTTCATGGTCAGATCCGCCGGATCCGGGAAGCCCCAAGTATCCCGCATCATATGATGGACACGCTCCGCCAGACCTTCCGCCACCTCTAGAGCAACTGCCTGCAGTGCGTGGGAGCGCAGATAATCTCCTCTATCCTTCAGCTCCGTGGACATTTCGCGAACGCCGTGTCCTGCCGTCACTACAAGGAATCCTACATAATCCATAATGCCGCTATCCACAGGCTTCAAGAAGTCGGCCAGACACAAGAATGGCTCAACCCCTTGGCGAGGGAAGGTAAAGGTATGCAGCACCTTGGAGGTATCCTGCGGATCGTAGATCAGAATATCATTGCCCTTAGACTGGGCCGGGAAGAAACGGTACATCGCATGTGGTGTAATCGTCCCGTTCACCATCGCCTGATGCAGAATATCATCTACGGTCGCCTTTAGATCCACTGTACGCTTGTCCCCTGCAGCGAGCAAGTTTTCCACCGAACCCTTAAGTCCAAGATGGTGACCCAGCAGCATCTGCATGTTCACATAAGGAACGATATGCCCCAGCGGATAATTGCGCAGGACATGACGCTCCAGATCCGGTGGCGTAAAGACCGGAGCATCTGGTGAGATATTCGAGCGAACCGCACGGGTCAGCTTCGGCAGTTCTGTCTTCACCGCTACAGTAGCACCTGCTTCAGCTTCGGCACGAACCTCTTCTTCAATCTTGGCCCGTTCCTCCGGATTCATAAGCCGGTTGGCAATGTCCAGTCCGTCCATGGCGTCCTTGGCGTACAGCACCAGTCCATCATATTCCGGACGAATGCGAGTCTTGGTAAATTTGCGTGTCAACGCGGCACCGCCGACCATGATCGGCACATCGATACCAGCGTTCCGCAAATCCTGTGCGGTCAGCACCATTTGCTGAGCTGACTTCACCAGAAGGCCAGAGAGGCCGATAGCGTCTGCTTTTTCACGCCGGAACGCCTCGATGATGTTTTCCGGTGGTACTTTTATACCCAAATTGACGATCTGGTAACCATTGTTGGACAGGATGATCTCCACCAGGTTTTTGCCAATGTCATGCACATCCCCTTTGACGGTGGCCAGCATGATCTTTCCTTTTACCGCAGTCTCGTCCTTCTCCATAAACTGCTCCAGATGTCCAACCGAAGCCTTCATGACTTCCGCGCTCTGCAGCACCTCAGCCACGATTAGTTCATTGTTGTTAAACAATCTTCCGACCTCAGACATTCCGGCCATTAGAGGGCCGTTAATAATCTCCAGCGGCGACGCTTTAGTCAGCGCCTCGTTCAGATCGGGAATCAGACCTTCCTTCGTTCCTTCAACCACATAAGAAGCCAGACGCTCGTCCAACGAGAGATTGGAGATCTTCTCCTTTTTCTCGACTTTCTTGCCACGGAAGGCAGCGACAAAAGCGGATAGCGTATCATCGTTAGTATTGTAGATCAGTTGCTCAGCCAAGATTCGCTCAGCTTCGGGGATAGAAGCATAACGCTCCACCTTCTCGGTATTCACAATAGCGTAGTCGAGTCCAGCCTTAGTGCATTCATACAGGAACACAGAGTTCAACACCTCACGCCCTGCTTCAGGCAGACCAAATGAAACGTTACTGATCCCGAGGATCGTATGAACAGAAGGCAATGCTTCTTTGATCATGCGAATCCCGTCAATCGTCTCCTTCGCGGAACCGATGTACTGCTCATCCCCTGTCCCAACCGGGAACACCAGCGTATCAAAAATTATATCTTCCGATGACAGATCATACTTGTTCACGAGCAGATCATGGGAACGTTTCGCTACCGCCAGCTTGTCGACCGCCTTGATCGCTTGCCCACTCTCATCAATTGTTCCGACAACAATAGCAGCACCATATTTATGAATCAAAGGTGTAACATGCTCGAATTTTTCTTCACCATCTTCAAGGTTAATGGAGTTAATGATCGCTTTACCCTGGCAATACTGCAAGGCAAGGTCAATAACCTTCGGGTCTGTGGTGTCAATCATCAGCGGAACTTTAACCTTCTTGACCACAAGCTCCAAGAATTCCTTGATATCTTCGCTCTCGTCACGGTCAGGGTCCTGTACGCAGACGTCGACTACCTGTGCACCACTCTTGACCTGAGCCCGAGCAATTTCAGAAGCTTCCTCATACTTCCCTTCCACGATCAGACGCTTGAACTTCCGCGAGCCCAGTACATTCGTACGCTCTCCGACCATGTAAGGACGGTTACCATCCTCGACATAGACTGGATCAATCCCCGACAAAGCGGGCGGATGAGTGCCGTTCAGCTCACGCGGCGGGAATTTCGACAATTCCTCAACCATGGCCCGGATATGTTCCGGTGTCGTTCCGCAGCAACCGCCAGCAATATTAAGCCAGCCCTTTTCGGCAAAAGCACCAATCTTGCGGGCGAGTGAATCCGGCGATTCATGATAATGCCCGTTCTCGTCCGGCAGACCCGCATTGGGGTAGCAACTGATGGCAGATGATGAAATATCCGACAGCGTCCGGATGTGATCGCGCATGAACTCTGGTCCGGTCGCACAGTTGAGGCCAACAGAGATCGGTTTCAAATGCTCCAGTGAAATATAAAAGGCTTCGATATTCTGCCCAGCGAGCGTTGTGCCCATCGGCTCAATCGTACCCGAAATCATAACAGGCAGTGTAATACCGGTTTTCTCAAAAGCATTACGGATGCCGATACTGCCCGCTTTAACATTCAGGGTATCCTGTGAGGTCTCTAGCAGCAGCACATCGACTTCACCATCGATCAAGGCAACTGCCTGTTCCTCATAACTGTCCACCAGTTCCGCAAACGTGACACCGCCGGTTACCGACAAAGTCTTCGTTGTAGGACCCATAGCACCAACTACATAACGCGGGTGATCTGGAGTCTCATACTTTTCGACAGCATTGCGCGCCAGTTTGGCGGCTGCCAGGTTAATCTCACGTGCCCGCTGCGGAATATCATACTCCGCAAGAACGACTGATGTAGCTCCAAATGTATTGGTTTCGATGAGATCAGCACCTGCTTCCAGGTACTGCTCATGGATCGTCTGAATAACTTCTGGCCTTGTAAGCACCAACATTTCATTACAACCGTCCAGTTCTTCTCCACCAAAATCTTCTCCAGTAAGCGGGACCTGCTGGATCATGGTCCCCATTGCGCCATCAAGAATCAAAATGCGTTGCTGTAAGCTCTCTGCAAGTGTATATTTAGCCACGTTCCTATCCCCCCAGTAAAACATTAGAGTAAGTTTAGCAGAATAAAGGGAATTCGGAAAGTCTTCCTTCCGTCTCTGCCGATTCATCGTTGTTCAAGTCATGCTATCGTAATTATGGCAATGGCTTAACGGAAAGCTCCTTGCTTGGCATGGAATGCTGTGTCCGTGCGGTTACATGAGAGGTCACATTGTAAAGCCCTTCCTCGGCAAAGGTTCCTTCTGCGGTGTACTTCCCGTCTCCTGCCGAAGAGCCTTTTAGTTCCATTTTTTCAGTCTTACCCTCTTTGTTGACGATTTCAAAAAGCACTTCCCTGGCATCATCCACAGGTTTACCTTCCTGGGTTACCGTAGCTTCGAATGTAACCGGACTGCTCACTGTAACTTCAGCCGGACTCCAGTCCAGTTCTACTTTGATCGGCTCCATAGACATATCTACAGAATGACCGGCATGCCCTCCCCCACCTGTTCCGGAGGCGCAGCCTGCCAGTAGCAATGTGAATGCAATACCTAATAATGAGACCGTTTTCCTCGGGTTCAACATCTGAAGCCCTCCTGATATAATGGTTATCTTATTACTAGAGTTGCTATGTAAGATGAGTTTAAGATACGAACGTAAGGCTCGGCGTCACTCCGGTGAAGTTTGGACTTTCGGTCACTGTTGTCCCCAGAATTCTTTCATTTGTACCGCTTATGGCGGTTGAAATCCGGTGACAGTTTATGCTTTCGATGCTAGCTTTCTTTCGGAAAGCTTTCAGACGAACGCTATCGCTCCTACAGTTCCAATCTTCCCCTCCGTTCCTACTCGCTTTTTGTTAATCTCTTTTAATCATCTTTTATAGCATCAAACATTGCTGCATGGAGCCCTCGGTGTAATAATTCTCTTTCTATTATACACATTATTTACATTTTTTCAGGAAGGAAAGACTGCTTTATTAACATACTAGTAATAGAAAAAGCCGCCCCATCCGTAGAAAATCTACTTCAGGAGGCGGCTCTAAACAAAAAAGTTCCTTACAGAGTTTGTACCAGCGGAAGCAGCTCCGCTAGATGTCCGATTTCATAGTCCGGCGTAATCGCCGGATCTTTGTCCTTACCGGTACGGTTAATCCAGACGGTCGTAAGTCCTGTACTCAAGCCGCCGAGAATATCGGTAGTCAGCTTGTCACCGACCATGATGCCCTGCTCCGGCGCAATGTCCAGCAAGCCAAGGGCATGCTCGAAAATCGAAGTATCCGGTTTGCCTTTGCCAAAACTGCCAGAGATCACAATATGATCAAAATAAGGAATCAGTTCCGGCACCCCGTCCAGTTTCTCTTGCTGAAGGGCAGGACAACCGTTGGTTAGCAACAACAGCTTCACTTTTCCGCGTAGCTGATCCAATACCTGCAAGGTCTCTTCGTACATATAAGGACGGCTGCGGCGTTCAGATGCAAACTTGGCCGCGAGCGTCTCAGCAAGGACTTCGTCATCTACACCAAGCGATGCCAGCCCCCGGCGCCAAGACTCTTTGCGGTAGACCGGTGCCAGCTGTTCCAACTGACGGAATTCAGGCTGTTCACCAGCACTGAAGTTGGCCCAAAGCGCTTCAAACGGGTTAATCCCAATCATTTTGGTAAACGGAAAAGTCTCATAGGATTCATACAAACCTCTGGCTTCTCTACGTACAGCAGCTTCCAACTCATGGTGATTCACAGCGTCTCCTGCACCCTCACAAGCGGAAAGGAACGATTCCTCAACACTGCGTTCATCCCAAAGCAGCGTATCGTCCAAATCAAACAGTACAGCGGTAATCGGCATTTAAGTAACTCCCTCTCCCTGAAGTGAACTGCTCTCTATTGTTTACAATTGCTCTACCGGAATGTTGTTGACCTTACCGAATTCTTGCAGTCGTTCGCCCATCGCAGCCGTGTCATAACGGTTAATCAGCTTGGAGAACATCCAAGTGGTACGTTTGCCTTTATACTTAATCGTGACAGCACTACGCGAGACTGTGATTTTCTCAATATCGGTAGCAGGCAGCCAACGTTCGCGGTTGAATTTGATAGTGGATAATCTGTTCCGCTCTACCTTCAGGAAAGGACGACGGAAATACAGCATAACTGCCAGCAGCAAGTACAACCCAACGCCTAGCCAGTGCATGAAGACGCTACCTCCACTTTGATCCAGAGTGCCGATGATCCAATACAGCACACCTAGCGCAACGAGAGCAACGGGCAATACGATATTGCGACCCTTGAATACATCGCTGGTCTTTGTAGTGGAGTTCGCGGAATGAATAGCATCCTTCCCCTGTTTCTTTCTTTGCTTATTGAGTTGCTGTGAATTGCGTTGAACCATTCTTTCCCAAGAACGGGCCATGTCATTTCCCCCTAGTCATCCTGAAATATCTATGAAAAGAAACAGAGGGTTCATACGAAGCCTCTGCTCCTTGTTCAGCGCTTATTTATCTACGAATTCAATGGTATCCAGTTGGGACCGAAAATTACGGCGGATGTTACCCAGGTAAATTTCACGGAGCTTAGCGCGTTCAGCCGTTTCCTCTTCATTCAGGCCTTCGCTCTTCTGCTTGCGTGCCAGTTCATTAATTCGTGCAACCAATACATCTATATCCAAAGATTTCGCCTCCCTAATAAATTCATTCTAACTTTGCCATGAGAAAAAGAGCTTGTCAAGGTTTACCCCCTGCAAGCTCTCTGATGTTCCTATCTATGATCATGAAGTTCTTAAAATAACGGCACTGTTATAATATCTCCTGCTCGAATATGACTGTCGGTCAATTGGCTCGATCGTTTAATTCCTTCTATATATACGGCTGTCTTCATCTTGGCCGGTTTATTCTTGAGAGCAATGCTCCAGAGTGTGTCTCCAGGTGCAACAACAATCTTCTTCTCTTGCTTCGCAAGATTGACGGGACCAGCAAACACATTACCTACTACAGTAAATCCTGCAACAATCAGCAGCAAAAAAAGAGCTATCTTATAGAAGTTAAATGTTCTAAACAACGGACTTAATCCTTTCGACAGCACCTTGGGGATTTCTTGAATTCTATTTATTATTCCGGAACCTAAAGTTTGTCCTGCAGAGTCAACTTCTGTACCCTCGTCATAGATGCTATGGTATGTACTGTACTTTAACATGATTCATCATCCTCCAAACACTTGTTCTTACTTTCAAAAACAATATAACACGAACATGTGTTTTGATCAATACTATTTTCGAACAATTGTTCCCCTCTTTTTAAATTGCCTTTTTGGATGCAAAAAATGATCCTGATGTGCTTATTTCCCTTGCCGATCTTGCTCATTCCCTCAACGTACTAGTCAATTATTGAATATACCATTCTCCCTACTGTTCTCATCCTTGTTCGCTTCTCTTAAACTATTGATAACGTTAGAACTTATGTTTGTGCGAACGACAGTTCTATGTTATAATTTTCCCAAACATTACTATATGGGGTTGATTCTGATGTCAAAGATTTCGAGTCGCCAGCTGGCGATCCTGGAATTTATACGTAACGAAGTCCGCAGCAAGGGTTATCCTCCTTCCGTACGGGAAATCGGGGAAGCTGTAGGCCTCGCCTCCAGTTCCACGGTGCACGGTCATCTGGACCGTCTTGAGAAGAAAGGCCTGATCCGCAGGGATCCGACAAAGCCGCGTGCCATTGAACTGCTTGGCCAGGAAGACTCGGAGAATGTCCATCAATTTGCCCAGACGATTACTCGTGTTCCTGTTGTAGGTAAGGTTACCGCCGGGGTGCCTATCACCGCAACGGAGAACATCGAGGACTATTTCCCGCTCCCAACGCATTACGTTGGTGACAACAAAGTGTTCATGCTCTCTGTTCTTGGTGACAGTATGATCGATGCTGGTATTATGAACGGCGATTATGTCATTGTGCGCCAGCAGCAAACCGCAGATAACGGTGATATTGTTGTCGCTATGACTGAAGACGATGAAGCTACCGTCAAGACCTTTTATAAGGAACGCGATCATATTCGTCTCCAGCCAGAGAATCCGTCCTATGAGCCACTGCGCCTGAATCGGGTAAGCATTCTGGGCAAGGTCATCGGATTGTTCCGGGATGTCCACTAACTCATCAATAATTCTCTATTTAGAAGACTGTTCCGTTACGCGGAGCAGTCTTTTGTTTATTCATACTCTCTCACTGTGATAACCTTTTTATTTTCAACAACACTTCGCATTAACGGCACCCCTACTCCGCACATATCCTGATATCAAAGGAGTGCTGATCCTATGCCCAATTACCGAATTATCGTCGATTTGACACAACGGATGCTTTATTTGCTGGACAACGATTCTGTAGTCAGAGGTTTCCCTGTTGGAATCGGAACCATGCTGACCACAACACCAGAGGGAGATTATACGATCATTAACAAACAGCCCAATCCCGGGGGCCCATTCGGGGTATTCTGGATGGGACTTTCCAAGCCGCATTATGGCATTCACGGGACGAACGATCCTTCTTCCATCGGACATCAGGTCTCACATGGGTGTATTCGTATGTTTAATCAAGATGTGCTGACACTTGCTGCGCTGGTTCCAATTGGGACTCAGGTGACTATACGGCGTTAAGCTCCCAGTGTCAGAAGATTCGAAATGCAAAAAGCCGTCAGACAATGTCTGACGGCTTGAACATGGAGACGCAATCAAATTAAAGCCAGAAAGATTTAGTGATGATAACCAACAAGATGAAAAGAACCAAGATTGCAGCAGTAGATGTGCCCAAACCGTATCCTCCAGCATATTGACCCATGAGTAATTCCTCCTTTTTTTTATGAAGACACCAAATTTTGCAGTAACAAAAGATCCGCCCTTGAGATAAGATGATTTTTCTTCCCGGCTAACTTATTGTCAGATTAGTTCAGTTTTCTCTTCATTAAATCCAGCAAATACTCAAAATGATCACAAGCAGAATGTAAAGCACCAAAATCGTTCCTGTAGATGTCCAAGGACTTACTACCGGTCCACAATGTTCTGCACCCATGTGAATTCCTCCTTCAGATTAATGACTACAGAACAGAATATGTAACAATACCCTACGAAGTATGGGCAAATTGGAAAAGAAAATGTACTCCTGTATTAGAGGTGAAAGCTTACATTTGAGGGAAATGTAAAAGGTCCACACAAAGGTAGATCTTATTTATTTCTGGCGCGGAAGTATAGTACACTGATAAAAACTAATGTTCGGAGGGCTTTCATCATGTGTGGACGTTACACCATTACAGTTTCTATTGAAGAACTAATGTTGAGATATCTTACGAATGACGCCAGTATCCTTCATTATGCCCCCAGATACAATGCCGCTCCCATGCAGCATATACCGGCTGTGATTCATACAGGCACCGGCAACCGAATCGGTGAACTGCGTTGGGGCCTTGTCCCATCCTGGGCGCAGGACGACAAGATTGGCAACAAGATGATCAACGCCCGCGGGGAGTCTTTATTGGAGAAAGCCTCGTTCAAGAAACTCGTGGCGTCACGACGGTGCCTGATCCCAGCTGACGGCTATTATGATTGGAAACAGGTAGACGGTCGCAAACAGCCCATGAGAATCGGCATGTCGGACGGCAGTATTTTCTCTATGGCTGCTCTATATGATATATGGATGGACCCGAAAGGCCAGAAGCTGGCCACCTGCACGATTATCACAACCACTCCCAATACATTAATGGCAGAGATTCATGACCGAATGCCTGTTATTCTGCGACCGGAAGATGAAAGCGACTGGCTCGGACGGGACAACCACGATGTCCAGAATTTATTAAAGCTGCTTAAGCCTTATGAATCTGCCAAAATGAGAGCATACCCCGTAGACCCTGCTGTCGGTAATGTCAAAAATGATTATCCCGAACTATTGAAAGAGGCTGCCAACTAGCAGCCCCCTTAACTTACTCCTTAGTATTTCCATTCCGGTTGTTAAAGGCCAGTTCGAACAGTCCTGTAGCGGATAAACCCGCCAACGCCCCCGCCCATAACCGCAGCACGAGTTCCATATCTGTGAACGGATAAGCTGCCGCTCCAATAAGCATCCCTACAATTACACCGATTAACGGTAAAATATTCTTGGGAACCTTCACCGTTACTTTCACCAGCTGTACCCCTGTCAACACGAAGACAGACAACAGAGATGCAAAGGCCAGAACATTCGTTAAATTCTGATTCTCCATCCACCTCTCCCCTTTCTGCTCTTCTATTCCTATTCCTCACTCAAGCGGTACATGCTCAATAATCAAGGCCTCTCTCCAAAAATATACCGTTCCGCATACAAATATTTGTCTTGTCAGCATACTATATTGCAAAAATGCTAGCCGTAAGAAAAATGCCATGCATAACACTAAGCGTCATAACCGCGTTAGATTACTCCTAAGAATGAGGAGGTGCAGGTTCGATGTGGGGAATCATGATTCAGCAATATCTCGATTACTCAATTAGACATCCGGAGGAGCAGTTCAAGCCGGGGGATATTTTCGAGCGCTTCTATTCATTTATGGTGGATTTGTTGGGAATGGACGAACAGGACGCGGAGATAGAAGTCGCTTACTTTATGAACGCAATGTATGACCTGATGGATTAACAGATGCTAACAGATGCCGTTACTTCCAAAAGAACCCTTCAAGGCCAGTCTTGAGGGGTCCGCGGCATGTGCTTACACCCGCATCTCTCTCGCAAACCTCATCCTCTCCACAATTTTTTATTCCCATCTACTAATCACCCTAAAGTCCTATCATTTCGAAATATTTTCCTATGTATATAGAACTATAGACATAGAGATGCTATATTTAGGGAAACCCTATAATTGGAAAGGTGAGTATATGTTACGGAAAATCGCTAGATTTAGTTTGTTGTTCGTTCTTATTTTCGTGTTGAGTACCCAGCCCCTGTTCGCAGCTGGTAACACTGTAAAGATTAAAGTCACATTTGTGGAAGCTAAATTAGTGGAGAACAATCATGTGGGCAATGAATGGTGGTGGGGCGGTTTTGTTAATGGCAAAGAACTTAATGACGGGGAAAGCGTGACGGTTAGCGCCAATGCTGCCGGATCAATCAAACTTCATGCAGAAGCACAGGAACAAGACAAGTACCCGGATGACGGCGAAGCCAGCGCCTCCGTTAAAGTCTCCTCCATTAAAACTAGCGTGACCAAGAAGCTGAACGTAACCGTTGTCGAGAACCGTGGACGTTATTCCGGGAACACTGCGAAGTGGCAGTTTACTTTTAAGTTGGAGAAAGTGAAGTAAGTTCCAAATAGCTTCCTTAAAGTCAACTACCTAAAGAATTATGAATTGAAGCTCATTCCGATCCATCCGATAACACATGCAGCAAGGATAATTAAAAGCACAACCGCAGTCAGCCAACCATATTTCCGGCTCATTTCGCTACCTCCCTTGTCTAACGTAGCCACCCTACAAGCGGATAACGGGGGTTTTCTGTTTTTTGAGTTATCGCTTATGGTTTGTATGTAGACTTTTTGGCACGCTGGTCAAAATGTCAATTCGCATTTTAGCTTGAGGCAATTGGCATTACATTGGGGTATCTGACTAGATTATTGTGAAAGCAGTGTTTTGAGGCCTGTGGCCAATTAAGTGTTAATGCACAATGTCGATAACATCGTTATATCATTCATTCAGTACTACTTCCCCGGCACACGCCCCACGAACCATGATCATCATTCTTTGAACGGTGTCTAGTTTATCCAATGATCGACCATGCTGATAACCAGGTGAAGGTAATGGTTCTTCCAGTATATTCTTCAGTGCATCCAGAACTTGTTGTCAAGACTCATCATTACCTCCATCCTTTTTGGCTGTGAATGTTAGTTCTGTATCTCCCATCCGTAGATAGGTGTATAAGGCATGTGAATTGTCTAGATGGAAATTAGCAGCTCCAGCAGCTCTTCTGCTGTATGGTTCTGCAGTTTGGTTAAGTCAATGTTATGGGCCTGCTGGTATTTCTTTTGTAACCAGTTGAAAATGCCCCATGAGTTTGAGTTGCTGTTTACTGTTACTCTACCCACGCCCATCATCTGACGCTTTACCGATTCTGGAAGCACTTCATTTGCGAATGAATATATGGCTTTATAGTACCATTTCAAGATTCCACCTCCTCCAAACATAAAAATAGAAGGCAGGAAATGTTTCCTGACCTTCTGTATTCGTTCATACTTCTATGGATTAATAATATCATTGGTTTTATTCGGTGTTACTACGGGATTTTCTATATCCAATAATTTAAAAACAATATGTACTCCCTTATTTGTTATCGCTAGCTTGTTCTCATTAGCCATCTTTTGAAGCCTAACTTCTAATTCAACTAACGATAACTTGATACCTCTTTGACGTAAATCCGTCCAAAGAACTTGTATATGGACCCATGAATTTCCATACATATCTTTTATCGTATTATACAACGACTGGTTTCCAAAAACAGTTATTCCACCAAGAAATTCATCCCCATATATGTTCTTTACTTGTTCTAAATATTCTTCCTGAATTTGTTTTACTTCACTTATATTATCTTTAGACTTCAAGTCAGCGTCAGAGTCAGCTTTTAATCCAGTAATTTTTTCGTTAAACTCACGGGTTATATTTTCCACCTGAATGATTTTGTCAATTTGTGATTTGTTTTGTTCAACAAGATTTTGACTAATGTCATTTAATGAATTAATCGTATTAGTAACGTTCGAGAATTTTTCGACCATGTCTAAACTTTGCCTTGAGCTATCCGACGACTGAATAAAAGAAAATATTATTGCAATAACAGCCAAAACTATAGATAACAACGTCCCACCAAGTGATAATTGATCGGATAATATACCAGGACTGTCAGTTCGCCAAGTCGCTACCATAACTGTTATCACTGCTAGAATTATTATCCAATATGTCATATCTTTCTTATCAGGAAATCCTTTAAATTTATTCAACATTTCATTCAACCCTCTCTTTATTAATTCCTCTTTATTGTAACATCTCCAATACTAGCTAACTGACCTTTCATTCAGTTAAGACAATAAAGAAGGAGAAACGTATTTTCCCTTCTTTATTGTCTTAATTCGCTTGAATATAATGAATCTCATTTTTCTATTCAGAGTCAATATTTTAATTACCATTTTTCTAAACTTTTAATGGCATCCCCTTTTCTTTTATACCCTTTTTTTCTTCAAACATGTCAAACATACTTCTTCTAGTTTCATCAAAATGTAAATTGTATTCAATTGGTTCGTAAATTTGATAGTATCTTTTTTTTGAGAAAAGGTTTCCACCTATTGTGTCGGTATCAAGCTCCACTACCAAAGAATTGTAATCTAAATTATAGTAATCTTTATAAACGTGAGTGGGGTCGGGGAAGTTATTTACATACTTATCGTTATATTCAGGTTTGAAATAATTTATAAGAGCTGCTTCGGTAATTGTTATCATTTGATTGTTTAATCGTATACTTTGAGGCGAATTTAAAACATTCATCATATGCACGTTATCATTTTCTTCACTCGTCAAATAATTATTACTGATTCCATCAAATGTGGCTAACAGCCTTGGTGTAAATTCCCACATAGAGATAGCGACATCTCTAACAGGTTCATCAAACATTATATCTGCCAATATTTGCTGCAAAGTACTGTGAGCCTTTAAACGATCTTTTGCATATCTATTACCGTCAGTGCCGTACGACTGGCCCACATATAATATCTCACAATCTAACGGATTTTTGGTATGCTTTAAATACAATGGAAGGGCTCTTATCCGAGAACCATGTCCTTTTTCATTTATAATTGAGATTGTTTTTAAAGGTTTATCAAATTCAATTGTCAATTTCGTGTAATCATATTCGCTCTTTTTTAATATTTGGAATAGTTCCACATGTTCTTCCGCCTCTGTTTTTACACTTATCCCAACACTAACGCTGTCTTGGGTTACGATCAGAGTTTCTTCTACAAACCTTAGTTTAGGAACTAAATGGATCATATAAATATGGTAATCCCGTTCAAATTTCATTTTTTTCATATCATTTGGATAAAAGATGGTTGCATGCGAACTATAAGTGTGCAATCCAAATTCAGAAATAAATTTGCGTTTTGGTTTGTTCAAGCAACATTTTTTGTATTTTATTCCACTTCCGCAAGAACAGGGGTCATTTCTTTCTATTTTTTTTGCTGTAGAC
Source organism: Paenibacillus sp. NPDC056722 (assembly GCF_042790635.1). Lineage (NCBI taxonomy): Bacteria > Bacillati > Bacillota > Bacilli > Caryophanales > Paenibacillaceae > Paenibacillus > Paenibacillus sp. NPDC056722. Next base: position 282,121 of record NZ_JBHTYV010000001.1, read on the forward strand.
ATATTAGTGCACTCCTAAAATTTGGATTTGTTTATACATCTGATACTACAATATAAAACGAAAATCCACTACTATCTTTTAATATTCACGCCACCTATAGACGGTAACATGATATATTTATTTGTTGAGCTTTCCACTACTTCCTTCTAATCGTCACATCATCTTAATACTAATTGTGTGTAATTCATAAACAGCCATCTTCTCTTGTCAATGCTGATTTTGTATTCTTTTCCCAAGTTTGAATTCATCGTTTCCTGTTTGAGGTGAATTCACTACAATTCAAAGTCCTCCAAAGCGTCATCCTGAGTTTCCTGAAAGAGGCCTATGTACCTCAAAGTCACCTTTTCTTCATCGTGGTTGAAGTGATCCATTAGTAACGCTATGTCCTTCATTTTAAGATAAATTTTGAATCCGAATGTCTTTCTCATCGAGTGCGTACCTACGTCTTTGAGTCCGAATTCAGCAGCAGCATTCCGAATAATCTTATAGGCTATATTTCGAGTGATCGGGGAAGGTTTCCTGCCGTTTCTATTTCGGGATGGGAATAGGTAGTCAGCATCCGACATGTTAGAAATATAAAGATCCAACTCTCTTCGTAATGATTTACAGATAAGAACCATCTTCACTTTTCCTGTTTTCTTCTGTCGGATTGTAATGTGTGTCTCCTTTACATCTTTTACCTTCAATCTGAGGATATCAGATATTCTGTAGCCGGTGCTTATTCCAATGAGAAATAAAATGTAGTTTTTGGGATTCTGCTCTTTTAGATACTCTTTGATCTCATTCAGTTTTACCGGGTCACGTATTGGCTGCACGAATTTCATTTGATCCCCTCCTCTATTTGGTTAAGGAATTGTTTCCTGTGCAAAATAAAAAGCGCCAAAGGCGCTTCAGATACGTTTACTCTTTTTAAGTTTATTACTGAACTGTTGAGTTAACTCCGTTCTACGATTTATAGCGAATTCGGAAAATTCCATGAGATTCTTTTTGATCTCTTCTACCATAGTATATGTATTTTCGCTTCTCCCCGATATTAAAGATCTTGATATCTTGTTAAGAGTCTCTCTTACTTCTTTATACAGAATATCAGCCTTTTCAAAGGTTACATTATCTATACTCGAAGAAAGCTTATACGTAGTATTTAGCATATCTATTATTTCATTTTCAATCTCTCCGCGTTTATCATGATCATATTGTTTCACAGAAATTAATTCTCTAAACTTAATAAACATGTTAGAGGCTCGTATACTAAGTTCGAGAAGATTACTTACGCGACCGGGAAACTTATCTAGTTCCTTGTCTTTTTCTTGTCTTTTCAGCGTCCAACTTATTCCCCATAAAGTAAACAGTCCGCCAATTAAACTACCAGAAATACCGATGAGGCCGGAATAAAATTTCTCGCTTGTTATAATGTCTAATAAAAAATCCATTAACGACTCCCCTTTATATCTGATACAGAATCATACGCGTGTGTGCATGTAAGGTTTCATCAGAGGATGAGTATAGAAGAATCATAAAAACAGCCGATAATGCTTGAGAATAGAACTCTTATCAAGAGTTCTCCTTAGTACTCCCCCCCGCAGAGGGCCATCGACTGTTTTTATAATGTCCGGAAATCATTTGTGTTTCCGGACTGAACGCTCTCGATCCATATCTTTCACCGCTGAGATCACGGTTGCCCAGGAGTTAAGGGTATGAGCTGCGGTTGTGTATGCCCGTCACAGATTGCCGCAACCAGATATGGAGTGTTTCCAGAAGTCTCTTGCTTCCTTGTTTTTATATTAATTGATATGTAGTGTGCTTACGCTGCGGATATTCATGTCAACAGATATTAATAATTCAAATGGTTCAGAAAAAAAGGTATTCATGTCTTTTATTAAATCCAAAACGCTTAAGTAAGGCCAATTCGTGTTGACTTTTAGCTGAGATACTCCTATAAATAAGAACTATTTCTGAGTCTAAAGTTTGAAGGTTGAGGGTATCGGCCAAGGTTTGTTTTTGCTTATCATCAATGTCCGAATCTAAAATGAATTGGAGTGTATAAATTATAGTTGCAATGTATCTTTGAATATTGAAATCATCAAGCTCACCTTTTAAATATTCTTCATTATGTGAATGAGAAAAAAACAATCCATCCAACGCTTCTGTACCCCTAAGCACCTCACCATTTAAACGAGTCTTATATTTGTCTAAAACATAATTCTTTATACTTATAAGATTATTGACATTACTCTGAATAAGTTGATAACTTGTTAATTGTTGTTGTCGTTCAAGTTGATTTGTCGTCTCCTTGGACGAGTCACTTTGCTCTTTCATCTCCTTTAATTGTAGCTCTAGCGTTCGATATTGTAGTGCAAGGTCCTTTCGCTGGAGCATTATAGTAAATATTAATCCTGCAAATGCAAGTCCAGAAAACAAAGCGTTCACGGCCCCGAACATATCTCCGAATGTCCCGCCATCATCCTTTAACCAAATCCCAGTAAATAAATTAATTACCCATAACAGCACAACAGTAACTATAAGCCAAATCATCGGCTTATACGTGTTACCTACTTCTTTTTGTTTGTCTTCCAAAATAAGGTTCCTCCTTTAATTAGTTTGACTTAGAAGTTCGACAACACATTTCAAGTTCCTTCAAATCATTTGCTTTATTAAATGTTTGGTACATGCAAAAACCGATCCAGGTATCTCTCCTTCGCGGTTGTGTACATTTATTCTCATGACTGTTCCTCTAACAAACGACGGAAGTCCTTAATTTTTTCATCGTTCATCTCGCTGTTAAATTCCTGGACCATTCTTTCGAGCATGTCTTCACTGAACATTCCGGTTGCGCTTGTCAATGGTATCAATTTCTCTCTAAATACGAGTAATTCTTTTGTTTCTTCTATCCCACCGGCCATTAAGCAATACTGTCTAACCGTTTGAGTAGTTACTTGGAATGTTTTAGCGAGCGTTGTCAATTCATTTCTTAATTCAGGAGCGAAATCTAACAACAATCCATTTTCCATACCGAATCTCCTATACCTAACGATTATTGAGCGATCTAAGGCCGATTTCCCCTTCTTTGCTTCGTCCTCTTCCATAATCGATAGTAACATAATCCAACGTGCCGTTGAAGAGAAGTGTATTCGCCAGGGAAGCAATGGCTTTTCGGCGTTTATCCGCAAGTGTGGTTGCTTCGATGCCGTAGGCTACTTTCTTATATCCTCTTCTCATATATTCTACTGCTTCTTTGTATCGGTACTTCCGATCTCCGACAAAGAGTAGCTCAATGATCTTGTTCTCGTGAGGATCTATGATGTTTGCTGCCGCATGTCTTACGGCTTCTGTAATGCGCTTGTACAATAGGTAGTTGATATGCCGTTGTTCCTTTGCGATAAGGACGTTTGCTGGCAGATTGGAGATGTGATCGCTTGTCCCAAGGCGTTTCACTGCTCCCTCCACTCCAGCCATATCCAGTTCATTCATGCCGTTCTCTAGTCGTTGTTGCAGAGCGAATTCATAATCCTCTACAAGTCCTTGTATGGTTCTGTATTTGTTAAGCAGCCAGGTGGTTTTGCGAATATCCTCGCTGTCTGGGTTTTCAAAAAACTGCACCTGGTATATCTTCGATATCTTAACAACGTCATCTTTGGGGTTGTGTTCGTTATCTAAGACTGTAGGCATTAACTCAATCATTGTTAAAACTCCTCTCCGGCAGTATTAGATATTTACTGTCAGTATAGAGTGAATTTCATACGGTCTTACTACGGATAAATCAGTTTCAGTTATACCGTAGGCTTCGCGTCCTAGGCGTAGGCACTCTTCCAGATCTTTATCTATGAGATCGTAATCATCTATTAAGAGTGAGTCATCGTTTGATTTTGCACAAACTACTGTAAAGTGTTTATTGGCTGACATTGTTTGGACCTCATTTTAGAAAAAGGATTTGTGAACCTGAATATTGAATTAATAATAAGTGATGAAAATATTATAGAGGAGTTGCCTAATGTCTAACTTACCTTATATATCTAAATCAGAATTCAGAAGTATGCTTAGTCATCAATACGAAGCAATAAAAGAGTTTGGATGGAGTGACCTAATCTCCTTGATTGGTTTAGAAAATCACATCCCATGCCAAGCAGGAGTATTGATACTTAAAAACAAGGATAAAGAAATTATATACATCTCAGCCACCAATGATATGCCGCGGAGACTTGGAGAACTGTTGTATAAATCCGATGGTAGATTTGATGATACAGCTTATGTTCAATTCACTCTTGAGCGAGAAAAAATTATGCGTTTTGGCAAAAAATCCGATTTCAAAAACCTGCTCAAATTCTTTGAGGTGGGCGAAGAAAATTTAGTAAACGTGCTTGAAGATAATGATCCAAGAATTATTGAACAGGATAAAGAACTCGCCGAATATATGGAACAACAGCGACGCTATTTCCTCTAGCAGATAAATTGTAATCTCGCACACTGAAACCTTTGAATGCCCCTCTCATTGAAGAGGGGTATTCAAAGGTTTCAACAATGATTCAGTCTTTAATGGGTGACTCATTAGGATTGATTACCTCTAATTTGTCTAAACGCACAGTGTGTACAGCCACACCATTTCTGTCATATACATCAGCCCAATGCCCACTATCGTTTTGGAATACGCATCTAACTGTACCTTTGGTTAACTTGTGAACATCACCTGTGTATCTAACTCTGTCTTGGCGTTTGATGTCTGGCTGTACTGGTGTGGGGTCGAAATGTCCCGAACCAACATAATCAGTAACATCTTTGAATCCTTCGGCTGTACCTTTGAAAAAGGATGGGAATTTCATTCCCAAATCTTCGTTATTCAATGCCTTTTCGCGTGTACTCAGAAGAATTAGATTACCTGCAATGCCGGTTCATTCTCCAAAGCATACTCACGTTGTCCTGCAAATAGAGGCTGGAGCAGACATGAAAAATATTCAAGGAGATTAGGGCATGGTAGCGTTCAAATAACGTCAGATATTTATGCTCACATTTCGAAGAAGATAGAAGAAGACAATATGAGCAGATTCGAAACCCGCTCCCAAAACGTCCTCGAAAAAAAAAATAATATGTGGGCATTTTGTGGGCATCCACATTCCCACCACAAGAAAAACATATCCTCCCACAAACAAAAAAACCCCCAACGCTCACGCGTCAGGGGCTGCTTCATTCTAGTAAAGAGTCATGTATTGATCTCTTTCCCATTGGTGCACTTGCGTACGATAGATATCCCACTCGATTTCTTTAAGCTCGTAGAAGTGAGCCAGTGCGTGCTCGCCGAGTGCTTCGGTGATCACTTGGCTGCGAATGAGTTCGCTTAGTGCTTCTTTCAAGTCGGATGGCAAGCTAGGAATGCCTTCTTCGATACGCTCTTCTTCGGACATCACATAGATGTTACGGTCGATTGGAGCTGGAAGCTCAAGCTGACGCTTGATGCCATCAAGGCCTGCCTTCAACATTACAGCAAGTGCAAGGTAAGGGTTAGCAGCAGGGTCCGGGTTACGAACCTCTACGCGTGTGCTGAGACCTCTTGAAGCCGGGATACGGATCATCGGACTGCGGTTACTTGCAGACCATGCCACGTAACAAGGGGCTTCATAGCCAGGAACCAGACGCTTGTAAGAGTTCACAGTCGGGTTGGTGATTGCGGCAAAAGCACGTGCGTGCTTCAGGATGCCCGCCATGTAATAACGTGCGGTTTTGCTGAGACCCAGCGTGTCGCTCTCGTCATAGAACATGTTCTCGTTGCCTTTGAACAACGATTGGTGAGCGTGCATACCGGAACCGTTCATTCCGAACAGCGGTTTCGGCATAAAGGTTGCGTGCAGACCATGTTGACGGGCAACAGTCTTCACAACAAGCTTGAAAGTTTGAATTTGGTCAGCCGCTTTGATGGCGTCTGCATATTTGAAGTCAATCTCATGCTGGCCGGAAGCCACTTCATGGTGGGAAGCTTCGATCTCAAAGCCCATTTCTTCCAGGGTCAAGACGATTTCGCGACGGCAGTTTTCGCCAAGGTCCATAGGTGCCAAGTCGAAGTATCCGCCGTGGTCGTTAAGTTCCATGGTCGGATTACCCTTCTCATCTGTCTTGAACAGGAAGAATTCCGGTTCTGGACCAACGTTCATGGAAGTGAAGCCGAGTTCTTCCGCTTCCTGTAGACAGCGCTTGAGGATGCCACGCGGGTCACCTGCAAACGGAGTACCATCCGGCATGTAGACATCACAGATCAGACGTGCTACACGGCTGTCAGTTACCCAAGGGAAAATTACCCAAGTGCTAAGGTCAGGATACAGATACATGTCAGACTCTTCGATACGTACATAACCTTCAATGGAAGAACCATCGAACATCATTTTATTGTCGAGCGCTTTTTCCAATTGGCTTACAGGAATCTCAACGTTTTTGATAGTACCCAGCAAATCGGTGAACTGAAGACGAATGAAACGAACATTTTCTTCTTTGGAAATACGCAGAATATCTTCTTTAGTAAAGCTCACAATAACCTCTCCCTTTCACGTATCTTTATATTATTTATTGAAAAACCGGGATAACTCACCTTGAATGAGAGATACTTGTCCCGGTCTTTTTCCGGAAACGAGCTCTTGCTTCAATAAGCGGTGAAGCTGGGAATCGGACAACTCTCTGCGTTTTACCTCTGTATCAGGAGTAATGACAGTCGCCTCTTCGGATTCCTTGGAGACAGGATTCATAACCTGCTTAATCCCGGCGATATTAACGCCCTTCTCAATCAAAGCCTTAATCTCCAGTAGACGTTCTACATCGTTAAAAGAGAACAAACGCTGGTTGCCGGAAGTACGCGCTGGTACAATCAGGCTGTGCTGCTCATAATAGCGAATCTGCCTTGCCGACAAATCGGTTAGCTTCATTACAATCCCTATAGGAAATAATGCCATATTTCTGCGGATTTCATCACCCATGACTCATCCAACCTTCCAATGATCTTTTTCTATTTATCATTGTACATTCCCTAATCCAGCGCGTCAATAGTATGTTAGATAAACTTACAACAATTTACGATCTTTCATACTCTGTAAAGCCATCAGCACGCCATATTTCACGTGGGAATAGGTCAAACCGCCTTGCATATAGCCAATATATGGTGCACGGATCGGCGCATCGGCCGATAATTCCAGACTGCCGCCTTGAATGAACGTACCTGCCGCCATAATGACAGGATGTTCATAACCTGGCATGTCCCATGGTTCAGGAACCACATGGCTGTCAACAGCCGCAGCGCGCTGAATCCCTTGAACAAAGGCAATCAGATGATCAGGTCCGTCAAAAGCCACAGCCTGAATAAGGTCCGTACGGGGTTCATTCCACGCTGGTTTTGTCTCGAAGCCGCAGCGGGCAAACACGGAAGCTGCGAAAATACTGCCTTTAACCGCTTGTCCCACCGTATGCGGGGCCAGGAACAGGCCTTGATACAGGCCGCGGGTGGTTCCTAGCATCGCCCCCACCTCACCGCCGATGCCTGGTGCAGTCAGCCGGTACGCGGCTAATTCAACGAGCTCTCTGCGTCCACAAATATAGCCGCCAGTCTCGGCAATGCCGCCTCCAGGATTTTTAATGAGTGAACCAGCAATAAGATCTGCACCAACCTGCGTCGGCTCCAGTTCCTCCGTAAATTCACCATAGCAATTGTCCACAAAGACAATTACATCCGGCTTCAGCTCCTTCACCTTCCGCACCATCTCACCGATCTGAGACACCGTGAAGGATGAGCGCCAGTCATACCCGCGTGAACGCTGAATGCCGATGGCCTTGGTATTGTCATTAATGGACAGTGCCACCTCATCCCAGTCTACCCCGCCCTCTGGTGTCAATGCAACTTCACCGTAACCAATGCCAAAGTCTGCAAGTGAACCTGTTCCGTCGCCGGTTTTGCCAATGACCTTGTGTAAAGTATCATACGGAGTGCCTGTGATATAGAGTAGCTCATCCCCCGGTCGCAGCACGCCAAATAGAGCCGTGGAAATGGTATGCGTACCGGAAGCAAAATGAGGCCGAACTAGCGCCGCCTCCGCACCGAATACATCGGCATACACAAGATCCAGCACCTCACGGCCCCGGTCATTATAAGCATAGCCAGTAGAAGCGGCAAAATGGTAGTCACTAACTTGATGACGCTGAAACGCCTCAATGATCTTCCATTGATTCTTGTCCACAATTCGTTCCAGGTTCTTTACTGCACTTTCGATTTCAAGCTCTGCGGCTTCTGCCGCCTGTAAAATATCCTCTGCAAATGCTGCCATGTTTCTCTGCTCTCTCCTTACATTTACTTGCCATTAAAATAACAGGAAGCGACAGTTGCCTGACGCTTTCCTGAGCAATACTTATATTCATTTTACTGCGGGTCCACAAAATCAGCCAGCATGTAGCCCCATTTTGCATAATCTTCTTTATTCAGACGAACGGTGTACAGAATATCATTCTCATCAAAACCCTGTTCCAGCACCTCACCGACCCTGTACAACACGGAGGTCAGATCTCCCCGTTCACCAGGAATACGGAAGGTCACCGTATCTCCAGCCAGTTCATCGGCAATCACCTGTGTGATGTGGGCCAAATCCTCAGAATTGAACGCACTGATCTTCAAGTACCCGTCTCCCGACGGCAGCATTTCGAGCTGACCCGGTTCACAGATATCGGATTTGTTAAACAGTACAATTTGCGGTTTGCCCGCTGCGCCGAGATCTTGCAAAATACTCTGCACAACATCCATCTGCTCCTCCCGCATCGGCGAAGACGCGTCAACCACATGCAGCACCAGATTAGCTTCGTTCACTTCTTCCAGTGTCGCCCGGAAAGAAGCAACGAGATCATGGGGCAGGTTCTGGATAAAACCAACCGTGTCGGTAAGCACGACTTCCTTGCCGCCAGGAAGCTGAAGAACCCTGGAGGTAGGATCAAGTGTGGCGAACAATTGGTTCTCGATATAAACATCCGCGTCCGTGAGCTGTTTTAGCAGTGTGGACTTCCCGGCGTTCGTATATCCCACCAAAGCCACCTGCACGGCTCCACTCTTCCGGCGGCGTTCGCGGTGCAGCTCGCGTGTCTTAACAACCTCATCCAGTTGGCGTTTCAGTTCGGTAATCCGGTCACGGATATGACGACGGTCGGTCTCCAGCTTGCTTTCCCCTGGCCCTCTCGTCCCGATACCGCCGCCCAGTCTGGACAGGTTCTTACCATGCCCGGACAGACGAGGCAACAAGTACGATAACTGGGCAAGCTCTACCTGGATAATTCCCTCTCGTGTCTTCGCCCGTCCAGCAAAAATATCCAGAATCAACTGGGTCCGGTCGATAATCTTGAGGTCCAGCGCTTCCTCCAGATTGCGGACCTGAGCGCCTGACAGCTCCTGATCGAAGATAGCAGTGTTGGCCCCTAAGCCGTCTGCCGCCATGCGCAGCTCCTCCACCTTACCTTTGCCGATGAACCATCTGGGGTCGGGGGTTTCCTTGTTTTGACGAAGCACATCCAGCACCTCGACCCCGGCGGTCTCCGCTAATTGAACCAGTTCCTGCAGGGATAACTCAGGGTCAACACCAGTGCGCTTGATTTTGTCCGTAACGAGGCTGACCAGAATCGCCCGGTCTTGTACTTCCGTTGTTGTATTATGTGTTGCGATTGCCATGTATACTTTACTCCTTATGCCCGTTTCGGTATTCCTGTCCGCCCACTCAGGCTCTACAGCTTGAAGTCCTCTGTTCGCAGTGTCATTAGCTCCTGCTTGCCGGGACTATTGTTCTCATACTGGTACAAGAGCCTTACTGCCTGGCTGCGGACTGCTTTCTCAATTGCATTACGCACATATCTTGCATTACTGAACGCATGAAGACTTTCGGTCTTCTCCAGCAGCAAATGCTGCTTTAGTTTGAGTATCGCCTGCGGCATCAAAATATAATCGCGTTCTTTGGCCATCAGCCCCGCGATCTCAAGCAACTGATCGATGGTATAGTCGGGAAACTCAACCTGAATCGGGAACCGGGAAGGGAGTCCCGGATTGCTCATCAGAAAATAATCGATCTCGCCGGAGTATCCGGCCAAGATGAGAATAAACTGACTGCGGTGATCCTCCATCGATTTTACAAGTGTGTCGATCGCTTCCTTACCAAAATCCTTGTCTCCACCACGGGCAAGACTATAGGCTTCATCGATAAAAAGAATGCCGCCGAGCGCCTTCTTGACCAGGTCCCTCGTCTTTTGCGCAGTATGCCCGATATATTCGCCCACCAGATCGGCTCTTTCTACTTCAATCAGATGCCCCTTGCTCAGCACACCCATCCGCTGAAAGAGTTTTGCCACAATACGTGCGACAGTTGTCTTACCAGTACCAGGGTTGCCCTTAAACACCATATGATAGGCCTGCCCGCTGCTGGCAAGACCTGCCTCGGTGCGCATCTGGGCGATCTGAAGCAGCGCGTAAATTTCAAATACCAGTTCCTTAATGTTATCCAGTCCAACCAGTCCGTCCAGTTCACGGCTTAATTCCTGGAACAGGCTGTTATGGCTGTGAATTTTCGCGGGTGCCGCCTCCGGCTCCTCTGCCGTGCTGCCCATGGCAACAGGCTCCTGATTGCGCAAGACGATGTTAATTTGCCGGGACGGTCTGCCTTCCTCCCGCCCGCTTGCCGCCGCTACGCGTCCGTTCATCGGTTTCACCTCATTATCCAGGGCTGACTTGCTCTAAACAAGTCTATTCCTGCTGACGGGGTGATATTAGCAGTTTCGGGATTTTCCCTTTATTCAAAGAAACAACTGCTGAATCTTCCATTTGGTATAGGCCAGTACCTCACGCGATTTGTTCCAGGGCATGGACATCACGCGGGATTCTGTCAGTCCTAGCTCCGGTTTGTCGTAACCAAGAGCATCTGCTATTTCCCTAGCTCGTGACCCATGATAGGTATGCGTAATGATGATAGAAGTAGTGAAACCTTCTTTTTTCATAATCTCGCGGCTAAACAGTAGATTCTCATACGTACTGGTCGCTGCATTTTCAATCAGAATATCGCCTTCCGGGACGCCTGCACCAACCAAATAATTACGCATTCCCTCAGCTTCGGTGTACTTGTACTCCGGCCGGTCTAGTCCTCCAGATACAATAAAACGGGGGAACATCCCGTTATGGTAAAGCTTGAGCCCGTAATCGAGGCGCTCCTTCAAGCCTGGGCTCGGCTCATCACCCCACATGGACATTCCAAGAACGATCCCCACATCTGCTTTATGCATGGGGACCGTCGACTTGGCGCGGTTAATATTCCATAGTGCAAAACCACTCCATAGCAGCCCCAGTACGATCAAGATAGCCAGTCCAATCAAGAACGGTCCCTTAAAACGGAACCGCCGTCTTTTAGATACTACCCGGATCGGGGATGAGCCTTTTCCGTAGACGTACCAATCCATTTGTCATTTCCTCCTGAACTCTCCGTGATGAAATAATTCCGCGCGATGCTTCAGGGAGAGGGAGAAATAAGGAAAAGCATGCGCGTCTATACTTCGTAAAATCGTATTCGCTGTGGTCCAGGCCTGGTTATAATCACTGTCCGAAATGTCCCCTCGTTCCAGCGCTTCCTCCAGCTCATCTTCATCCAGCAAGAACACTTCCCCGTTCCAGAGCACCACAACATCCAGGTACAGATCATCGAACCAGGGCACACCCTGATCGGTGACACCCTGCACTTTACAGGTATCGATGTACCATTGAACGATATTTTGCCGCTCATCGAACATAGCCGTGACGATATAATGGCTATCCTTGGGGAAATATTGCAGCCAGGAATACCCTTTGTCAGCAATACGGTATGTATGCCGGCCATAGCTTTTCCACAGTGGTTCTTTCAGCCCATAAATAGTGTACAGCGTAATATAACCACTGAACTCCCGGCTCTCCACATAGCGGCAAGCAAAATGGCGGCGCGTAATCCGGCGCCAGTTGGCCCGGTCTCCGAATTTACGTTTCATAAGAAATAACCCTCTCCATTATGGTGTCTTCAGCTTACCACATTTAGGAGATACACTCAAAGGAAGACAAGTGAACAGTATTCCTGTTATATCCATAACTGATGTATGTTAAGTACTGTTATTGGTTAATTAATCATTTTTGTTATTTAATGTTTATCCGTTTTCGATATAAAAAAAGGCTATCCAGAAATTCTGGATAACCTTTCATACAACACTGCATTTTAAGCTGACACTTGGCATTTCTGTGTAACTTATTAATCTGGACATCATGAATCATTATTTTACTGTTTCTTCTGTACCATTATATCTATTTGCTTGTTTCGCATTTACCCGACCCGCAAGCGAACCAACGAAGGAAAGGGCGAACCCAACCGAAGCAATGATATACAGCATTTGAATCCCCAGGGTATCCGCTATCCAGCCAGATAACAATAAAGAAACACCATATAGAATTGAGGTAAGTGACGATTGAGCGGAAAATAACGGCGGGAGCTCTGAAGTGGGGACACTAGTCTGGTAAGAAGTTCGCTCCGCCAAATTCTTTATAGCCTGGAAAGCCCCTATGGCGAACATGATGCCGAGCGTCACCACTGGGCTAGTAGAGAAACTGAAGCCTAGTGTTAGCGCAGCAACGAAGCCGCTGCCTACAGTCAGCATAACACCAAGATTCCACTTTTCGTCCGTCAAACGACTCATCAAAATGCTTATGAGGACGAATCCACCTAAATTAGCGCCGTTCATCCATCCCCACCATACTTCGCCTACATGTAGCCGTTCATTTACAAATACGAGCAATAGCGCTCCAGCAAATGCCCCTCTAAATAAGCCTTCCCAAAAATCCATCCATAACAAGACACGTAACTTGGGTAACGTAAAATAAATCCGCCATCCCTCTTGAAGTGATTGTCCCCAAGAAACTACTGGTGCTTGGTCCATGTTGATTCTGACTTCTTTGATCATCGCGGATGATATGCAAGCACCCCCTAATAGCAGTGTTGACAGGAGCAACACTTGGCTGGCACCGAGCCAACTAACCGTGATGGATCCGAACGCCCAACCTGCCAGAGAACAAGTCTCTACAACACCCGCGAGTACGCTGTTCGCTTTAAGCAACGAAGTTTCAGGTACGGTTAGCGCAATAAGCGACGACCTGACAGGACCTGCTACACCCTCCAGAATAGATATCCCGAACACCATCCCGACCAATACAGCAATATTGGGATTCTCATTACCCATTAACAGCATGTATATGGTGAGTAAGCCCAAGCCAAGTGTTTGCCCGCCAAGACTAGAGGTAAGTAGGCGGTTCAATCGCAGTTTACGCATAATAACAGGAGCTGCTACGCTACCAACTGTCATACCGGCAACTCTGAGCAGTGGATACAAAGCCGTTATGGTAGCCGAACCAGAAAGATGATAAAGCGTGACGACTAGCGCCAAAATATACCAGATGTCTCCTAAAGTAGATAGAGCCTGACTAAGCCAGAGTCTATGAAATGATTGTGTAAGCAATGGACTCATCCTTCCCTATATTCAGTTGTATTCAGGAAAAGGAATGAGAATTTACAACGGTCTGCCTCCGATCAAAAATGAAAAAGATTGTTCCATTGTAGCATTTTTCATTCACAATTGCATTCCTTCTGGCAAAAAAAGAACCCCGGCAGTGCGTACACCCCCTCCTAATGAGGGAGCACGGCACAACCAGGGTTCTGGGACTTCTATTCAGTTGCCCACAAGAACCAGCCTCTTAAGGCGCAGTTAAGCCATCCGTCCCCGTACCCGCTTCATGGTCGGTATTGGTCGGGGCACCTGTGTCGACACCAGCATTAGCCGGATTGCCAGGTTCAGTTGTAGCCGCTGGCGGTGGTGTCGTTATAGGCGGAGGCGTCGGAATTGGCGGCAGTGTACTCTCAGGCGGAACAACCGTTCCACTGTTATTTCCACCATTACCGTTATCACCGCCCTGATCTCCACCTCCATTATTTCCTCCTTGGTCATCTCCACCGTTACCCGGCGTTTCGACAGGAACATTAGGATCAGGTGTGATCGTAGGTTCTGGAGTCGGTTCTTCATCCTCCACATAGACGGAGACCGTACTCGATGCCGGACCTTCTGTACCCAGCTCAGGATAATACGCCGTTACATAATATTCATAGGTCAGACCTGGCATCGCGCTGATGTCTCCTACCCCTGCAGTTGTTGTGCTCAGTACGGAACTGAAGTTCGCCTCCGAGGTCTCCTTGCGGTAAATACGATACTCTACACCCGCAGTAGATACGGCATTCCAGCTGAGATTCACCGTCAACGTAGAAGGATCATACTGGGCGGAAAGGCCGGTAACCGCCTGTATAGTTTCCGGAGTCGGTGTAGGCTCCAGGTTAACGATATTATCCGGCCGCGGGAACGTCTTCTTCGGCACATCTCGCAGCGCTTCTTTCATGACTTTACCCCAGAATGCTGCTGCCAGCGGACTGCTGTTCTTGAGCAGATGCTTCTTGCTTGGTTTGTCATACCCCATCCAGACGGCTGCCGTCCATTCCGGAGTATAACCGACGAACCAGACATCACGGTTTGAGCTGATACCAGGGTATCCGCTTTGGGTCGTACCGGTCTTGCCGGCTACCGGACGGTCAATTCTGGCCTTTTTACCCGTTCCGCTTTCAACAACCTTCTGCATCATATCGGTCATCTGGTAGGCGGTACTTTCTTTCATGACCCGCGTAGGTGTCGTATTGGCCTTGAATTTGGTTTCTCCACTGCTATCTGTAATCGACTTGATTGAGTAAGCATCGCGGATTTCACCACCGTTGGCAAAAGCGCTGTATGCTTGCGCCATCTCCAGCGTATTAGTACCCTTGCTCATGCCCCCAAGTGCCAGTGAAAGGTTCTTGTCTTCATCGGTGAGGTCAATCCCCATTTTCTTGGCGAATTGGAAGCCTGTATTCACCCCGATTTCATTCAGCAGCCATACCGCCGGAATATTCTCCGACTTCTGCAAGGCATCGCTCATGTTGATCGTGTTGGAATATCCATGCAGATTGTTCGGACAGTATTTGCCGAAACACTGCTTCACATTGCTGAGCAAGGAATTCTCGTTGAATTTGCCAGTCTCCAATGCCGGCGCGTATGAGACCAGCGGCTTGAAGGCTGAACCTGGTGAACGACGGCTTGCGGTTACCCGGCTATAGCCTTTTTTCTCATAGTTCCGGCCACCAAGCAGAGCAACAATACTTCCGTTCTCCTGGTTGATGATGGTCATCGAGCCTTGCACTAGATCTTCATCCACACTTTTCTCAAAGTTAGAGCTGTCGGCAAAGGCATCCTCTACCGTTTCTTGCGCGTGCTTATCCATAGTAGTGTAGATCTTATATCCGCCGATATTCAGATCATCCTCAGTCAGTCCATATTTATCTTCTGCTTCATCCACTACATAGTCAATGAAAGCCTGATAGCGTTGCTTCGTTTCCGGCGGCTTGTAGTTGTAGTCCACTACTTTGGCTTCGTCCCGCTCTTGTTCGGTAATATACCCCTGCTCATACATGAGCTGCAGCACAACCGCACGACGTTCCTTGGACAAATCCGGATTGCGGAGCGGATTATATCGGGAAGGACCTTTAGGCATAGCCGCCAAGGTTGCCATCTGCCAGATTTTCAGCTGACTAAGATCACTTTGGCCGAAATAACGGATCGAAGCAGCCTTGATACCATACACTGTACCACCGAAGTTAATCCGGTTCAGATAGAGTGTAATAATATCTTCCTTCGTCTTCTGATTCTCTAGTGCGACAGCGATGGAGACCTCTGTTGCTTTTCGGAAAAAGGTCTTATCCCGTGTTAAAAAGATGTTCTTGGCGAGCTGCTGCGTAATCGTACTACCGCCCTCCACCATGCTCCGTGCGGCAATATCCTTGACTGCGGCACGGCCGATGGACCATAGATCCACCCCGCTATGCTCGAAGAATCGTCTGTCCTCGGTAGCTACAAACGCATCAATCAGCAGCTTCGGAATCTTGTCATACTCCACCGGATCACTTTTCTCAAAGGCCAGTTCGCCAATAATGTTCGCATTTCGGTCATAGATTTTGGTTGTTGGGTTTACGGTCAGCTTGTCTTCGTTCTCCTGCAGCAGCTTCTCTCCGTTCAGCATAATGAAGAGGTAACCACCCAACGCACAAAAAATAGCTAGTGCTGTTGCAAAAAACAAACTCCATAATACACGTTTTTTGGTAAGAAACTTTTTCTTCTTTGCATTTGTCTTCGGTTTGGATGACGTCGGCGTTCTGTCTCTATTCCGATTCGTCCTTGACATTTCATCTTTAGACATGGTGCCTCCTGACTCCCTTTAAGGAAAAAAATCGTGAATGCCTTCCTGAATGAAAAGAACAACCTTCTCAGGTTGCTCCTTCTCACTCTTTATTCAACGCTGTATACACAAAAAGGTTTCACTTCTGTTGTTTAAAATCTGCCAGGCAGATTAATCAAGCACACGCTCGCTCGTTATTCCTCGTTGCTGTTATCCTGCATCAAGGACACGCTGCGTTGCGGTGTGAAGGTAGAAATGGCATGCTTGTACACCATTTGCTGACGGCCATCGCTGTCAATGACAATGGTGAAATTGTCGAATGCTTTAATGATGCCCCGGATTTGAAAACCGTTGGTCAAATATACTGTAGCAGGGATATTCTCTTTGCGTAGTTGGTTCAAGAACGTATCTTGGATGTTAATGGACTTGTTCATATGACGTACCCCCAATGGTTCAATTAGATTGTTTAGAAGTATATTCGAGACCTGAGAGAAACTTTCCTGCTATTATATCACGGATCATCCCCCTTCATCAATGGAGGATGCACGGGGTAAAACAGGGGCTTATTTTATCGGTCAAGGATATATTCATCACTTCTGGATTAAAGCGGATAAATTCAATTACAGTACTTAATCTCTTAAAAGATGGCTCCCCCTTAATGTGTTGTACTCATACATTATAAGCCTATTGTAATCCTTGGTCCAATTGTCGGACGACAGCTGACCCAAGTTCCTCACAAAGTATTGATTTCGACCTCGCCTTCCTATTCTCCTTCTTCAATTCACATGGAAACCGATCCCGCTTAAATAAATCCGACTACACTGCCCGCTCAAACTGGCTAACATACAATTCATGATAGACACCATGAAGCTTAAGCAGCTGCTCATGGGGACCTTGTTCGACAATCCGGCCGCTCTGGATAACCAGGATACGGTCCGCATCCTGAATTGTACTCAGTCTGTGCGCAATGACAAAGCTGGTGCGTCCCTGCATGAGAGTCTTCATGGCTTGCTGAATCTGCATCTCCGTACGGGTATCAACGCTACTTGTAGCTTCATCCAAAATCAAGATAGCCGGATCAGCGAGAATAGCGCGTGCAATCGTCAGCAATTGGCGTTGTCCATGGCTCAAATTGCTGCCTTCCGTCTCCAGCATTGTATCATAGCCATGCGGAAGCCTTGCGATAAAATCGGCGGCATTGGCCAGTCTTGCGGCTTCCTCAACCTCTTTGTCAGTGGCCTCAAGGCGTCCAAAACGAATGTTCTCGCGTATCGTCCCTGAGAATACATGAGCGTCTTGCAGAACCATCCCGATCTGGCTGCGAAGCCCACGCTTGTTCAGCTTCCGAATGTCAAAGCCATCAATGGTAATAGAACCGTCCGTCCTCTCGTAAAACCGGGTAAGCAGGTTAACGATCGTCGTCTTACCCGATCCAGTCGGCCCGACAATGGCCACTTTTTCGCCGGGCATGGCTTGAAAGGTCACCCCGTTCAAAATTGGCGAATCTGCCTTGTAACTGAAGGATACGTCACGGAAGTCAACTTTCCCGGTCAAGATCGGACATTCCGTCTCTTTCACTTCTGCTGATTCGGATTCCGACGGTAAATCTAACACCTCAAACACACGCTCCGCCCCCGCAATGGCAGACTGGATCAGATTGTACTGGTTGGCCAGTTCTGAGATCGGACGCCCGAATTGCTTGGAATAATTCAGGAAGCTTACGATAATCCCGACCGTGGCCAGCCCATGGTAAGCCATCCAGCCACCGGTACCCGCAATGATTGCAAAGCCCAGATTATTAATAAGGTTCATAACCGGCCCTACAAGTCCAGATACAATCTGTGCTTTGATACCGACTTTGTTCAGCTTATGACTGATTCCGCGAAACCGCTCTGTCTCAATACCTTCTCTAACATATTGTTTAACGACCTTTTGTCCACTGATCGTCTCCTCAATAAACCCGTTAAGCTCGCCCAAATGCCGCTGCTGATCCTTAAAATAGATTCGGCTCAATCCGGCGATTTTGCGGCTGCTTACGAGAACAAGAGGAATTGTTAACAGTGCCACGACCGTAAGCGGAACATTCAGGGTGAGCATAATGACCAACGATCCACTCAACGTAATGAGACTGTTCAGAAGCTGAGTCACACTCTGATTTAGCGTATTCGATACATTCTCGATATCGTTGGTTGCCCTGCTCATCAGCTCTCCGCGAGCATGTGTATCAAAAAATTGTACCGATAATTCCTGGTACTTGGCGAATAAATCACGCCGGAGTTCAAGCACTGTATTTTGCGACACTGCCGTCATAACATAGGCCTGCACCCAGGCAACCAGACTGGACAGCCCGTAAATCCCCAGCAGGAGAATGCTAAAGCGAACCAGCAAATTATATTCACGTGGAATAACGGCGACGTCTATCGCCTTGCCCAGCAGGAACGGTGCAACCAACGACAACACTGCATTCAGCACAGTGAAAATGTACACCACGATCAATCCGCCGCGTTGACGGTTTAAATAAGCCCAGATGCGTCTAATGGTGGCACTCCGGTTCTTAGCACGAACGATAGGCACGGCAGGCCCGCCTCCTCCATGACCTCTGCCGAAGGCGCCCGGAGGGCCGGATACCTGTGCCGATGTACGATTATGGGGACTGGACATTACGATGCCTCCTCTTTCTTCAACTGCGATTGCCGGATCTCCTGGTAAACTTCTGAGGTTCGCAGAAGTTCTTCATGTGTACCCTGAGCAGCGATTACACCATTTTCCAAAATCAGAATTCGATCAGCATCAACGACAGACGACACGCGTTGCGTAATCAGAATGTTCGTGCTGCTCCCCATCTGCTGACTGAGCCGCTTACGAATTCGAGACTCAGTTACCGCATCAAGCGCACTGGTGCTGTCATCCATAATTAAAATGGTAGGCTTAATCAGCAGTGCCCGCGCAATAGATAGACGCTGCTGCTGTCCACCGGATAGATTAATCCCACGTTGACCCAGTACAGTATCGTAGCCTTCAGGAAGTCCCATAATAAATCCATCTGCTTCCGCAGCAATGGCCGCCTGCTTAACTTCCTCATCCGTAGCATCAGGCCGGCCATAGCGGATATTATCGCGGATAGTTCCACTGAACAAAATCGTTTGCTGCATGACAAATCCGATGTTTTTGCGCAGATGCTTCAGGTCAATTCTTCGAATGTCTGAGCCGTCGATTGTAATAGAACCTGACGACACCTCATAGATCCGCGACATGAGGCTAACTAGTGTCGACTTGCCCGCACCGGTGCCCCCAAGGATTGCGACCGTTTCACCAGGTTTAGCCGTAAATGAAATATCCTCCAGCACAAGATTCTCATCATTTGAATCATAAGCAAATGAGACCTTGTTAAACTCAACCTGACCGACATGAACAGCATTTGTTAGGCTGTCATGCGAATTCGCGATTTCATTCGTTGTTGCGAGCACTTCGCTTACACGATCCCCGGATACTTTTGCCCGCGAGATGAATGTGAGCATATTACTCAGCATCAGCATCGACATCAGAAGCTGGGTCACATAGTTTATAAAAGCTATCAAATCGCCGATAGGCAATCCGTGATTCCAGTTTGCCAGTCCCCCAAACCAAAGAACCGCAACAATGCTGACATTCAGCACCAGCATCATGAGCGGTAAATTGAGGGACATCAGCCGTGTAACCTTAATCGCCGTCTCGGTATAATCCTTATTCGCCTCGTTGAACCGCTTCTGCTCATGCTCACCGCGAACAAAGGCCTTAATGACCCGGATCCCCGATAGATTTTCCTGCAGCACCGTGTTGACTCCATCGAGCTTGATCTGCATTTTGCTAAACAACGGGAAAGAAAACCGGATCAGTACATAAAGCAGTACAAACAACAGCGGAACCGAGACAAGCAGGATAAGTGTCAATGAAGGACTGATGCGAATCGCCATAACCAAACTACCGATAAGTAGCAGTGGTGAACGGACCAGCGAGCGCAGAATGATCTGAACAAACGTCTGTAGCTGCACCACATCGTTCGTCAGACGGGTAATCAGCGATCCGGTCTTCAGCTTATCCAGATTTCGATTTGAAAAAGATTGTACTTGTTCAAACAGCCGAATCCGCAGATCGTTACCGAAATTTTGCGATGCGATACTTGAAAAAATAGTACATCCCACACCACCAATCAGACCAATAAAGGCTACGCCCAGCATGGTCAGACCCGTCGAAACAATATGCGTCAAATCATTCTTCATTATGCCTTTGTCCACAATGCTTGCCATCAGTGTAGGTTGAAGCAAATCCATAAACACTTCAACAACCATCAGAAGGGGTGCCAGCACGCACCATAGCCAGTAAGGCTTAATAAAACTCTTTAGCTTTAACATCTTTTCACCTGATTTCTGAAACTCTTGTTCTGCGGGTTAAACGAAAACAAAACTAATTGTGGCCATCCATCCTATTAGTTACTCTCATCCTTTACTTCTTCTCTATCCCGTTTCACATCCTGTTCCAACATCACTTCCCGCAGCTCAAAAGCATGGATAAATTCTTGCATAATAGCATCGGTAGCTTTTAATTCACCACTCAAAACCTGCTTAATGGCGTCGTATTCGGGCTGGTTCAGCTGTTGCATCAACGTGGAGCGCTTAATATCCAGTCTTTCCAGAAAAGCAATTGCACGCCCTCTGCGAAAGGTCTGAGCACTTTGAATACGCTCCTTGTGCCCGTCGCCAGATTCGCAGCCCTGTTCACCAGATCCCCGGTGACCACGTGACCCCTTCGATCGATCTCTTCCCTCGCGCATTTTAAACCCCTCCTCACTCTGTATACATTTGTATACAAAAGTATCTGTTATTAATCTAAACCTGATTCATATCGACTGTCAAGTACATATAAACTGTCATTCACCACTCACCCTTAGACGAAAAAATGCTCCCGAAAAGTGAAAATCCACTTCAGGAGCATCTTCTATGCTATCGCATCACACAAATATTTATAGGCCTTTAGAGAAGCTATTTGCTATGAACTCATTGAATTTCTCAATCTGCTCATCGAAGCTTGGCTCCGCATCAACATCAATCCACTGGATATCTTTCATGTGCCGGAACCATGACATCTGTCTTTTGGCGAACCGGCGTGTATCCCGTTTTAAGAGCGTCACGGCTTCATCCATGGTCAGCTCACCGGCAAGATAAGCAGCAATCTCTTTATAGCCCAGTCCCTGCATCGATACGAGACTCCGATCGTAGCCCTGGTCCAATAGTCCTTTGACCTCGGAGATCAGCCCGTCAGCGAGCATGGCGTCAATTCGATCTTCGATCCGTTTATAAAGAATTTTCCGATCCATAGTCAGACCGACCAGACACAAATCATAGGGTGATTCCTTCTTTTGCCCGGCAAGGGAGTCCGATTGTGTTATATTCGTCTGATGAAAGACCTCCAGGGCACGGATGATGCGCCGACGGTCATTAGGATGCAGACGCTCCGCGCTAACAGGGTCTACAGCCGCCAGTCTCGCATGCAGAGCAAGCGCTCCGTACTCATCCGCATAATCCTCTTGCTCTTTGCGGAAGGCTTCATCCGCCACCGCTTCCGAGAAGCGGAATCCGTAACAAAGGGATTCGATGTAAAGCCCAGTCCCCCCTACTATAAATGGAAGCTTGCCCCGGCTGCTGATCTCTTCAATCAGCCTGCGACCCTGCTCCTGAAACTCCGCAGTTGAATAGGCATCCTTAGGATCATGAATATCTATCAGATGATGAGGGATACCCTCCATCTCTGTTTGTGAAATTTTAGCTGTTCCGATGTCCATGCCACGATAGACCTGCATAGAATCTCCGGAGATAATCTCAGCTCCGTAAGCCTTAGCAATGGCAAGACTCAGTTTCGTCTTGCCGACAGCGGTCGGTCCCAGCAGCACCAGAACCTTACGCCTTTCTTCAGTTGCCAATCTTTATCACCCCGTACGATGTTTTGGAGCTGCCGCGCAGCAGCTCGGTGAAGCCCAGTCGTTCAAATTCGCCGCTAAGCGCTTTTTCCTTTAGCAGCACAGTTTTTCGGGCCACTCTCTTGGCTTCTGCCACACTCTCTAGCGACAGCGCTTCTCCGTTGGCATATTGGCGCAGCGGAGAAATAGAAGCCGAATCCGTTAATGGAACACGGAACATGGGATCGAAGTAAACTATATCTATACTACGGTCCGGCTGGGCCCGCAAATAGTCCAAATGGTCACTGTTCACGACCTGGATACGGCGAAAAGCCTCATTTACCCGTTCCTTCCCAGTGGTATATTGACTCATCCCTTCAATCAGCAGTGCATACAGCGGGAGCGAGCTTTCCAGTGCGGTTACCTCGGATGTTTCTCCACCATATACCGAGAAGAGCAGGGAGTCCGTACCCAGCCCTGCTGTGCAATCCAACACGCTGTCGCCGGGAATCATCTCCGCAGCAGACAGTAGTGGATCAGTTTCGCCTTTGAGAATCCTCTTAGCGCGTACATATCCCATGCTGGGATGGAACTCCATTGGCGGCATTCCGGGACGTATCAGCCGGACAGCCTCTTGCAGTACAACCAGCACCTCCTCCTCCCCATGTCGCTTCACTAGCTTGGGCAAGGAAAGGTTATCGCGCGGTACATAGTTACAACCTGTACGTTCCGCAAGGCTAACCGCCCGCTGTACAATTTCCGGTATCGGGTCATTGCCCGTCGTTATAATCATTTTGCCTCCTGTTCGGCTCTATACAATAAATCCTTTATAGATCAATCTTATTTCAAAACTTCACATTACCCGTTTGAACAGCTTCTCCAGATCATAAGCAGAGAAAGAAATGACAATCGGCCGTCCATGTGGACAGGTGTATGGCTGGCGGCACGCCGCTAGCCGTGAGATCAGGGTCTCTACTTCCTGTTCGGTCAGCTTCTGATTTGCTTTAATAGAGGCTTTGCAGGAACACAAGATGGACGATTTCTCACGCAACTTAGCCAGATCTATTGCCCGTTCGCTCAGCACCCATTCTGCCATCTCTTCAATGACCGCCTTCTCATCCCCCTCCGGGAACCAATAAGGCAGGGAGCGCACTAAGAAGGTCTGGCCGCCAAAATGCTCCAGGTATACGCCCGCTTGCTGAAACCAGTGAAGCCGTTCGCTGAGCTGCCGGCTCTCTGAAGGTGTGAATTCCAGTGTTATGGGTAGCAGCAGTTCCTGTGACGCATCTTCTGGACGGCCAAACTTTTCGTAATAATATTCATAATTAATCCGTTCATGTGCAGCGTGCTGATCTATAAGGTACAGCCCACTGTCGTTCTGGGCAATAATATAGGTCCCATGATGCTGGCCAATATAATTCAGCTCTGGAAAAGCTGGCAGCCCCGATTCTTCGCTGGCTGCGGGTGCCCACAGTTCTTCGCTCACTGGGAATTGGCCTTTGTTGACCGGGGCAGCAGGTGATGGACGATATCCGCCACTGTAATTATTACTGGCTGCGCCTCCTGTCGATGGTCGGCTGGGATTCCCGGAATAGTTCCCACTGGCTCCAGAAGGCGAATTACGGTAACCATCATTAGACGTGCCTACACCGAGTGGAGAAGAAGACAACGGATTGCCGCTCCCGTAGGAGGCCGTGGATTCCCGAGACTGGAACAACTCCGGCTTCACAGGAGAATTAACGCCCTCATAAGAAGGGCTCGAACCCGCTGCCGCCAGGTCGGAATTCGTCTCTTGCGGACGGGTTACGTCGCCTGGATTCACCGGATGCTGTGCACCTGGCGGCACATTGGGAGCTGCCGGAATTTCGCCTGAAGGTGACTGTTGAGATGCCCCTCTACCGAATGCGAACTGCTCCTGAATAAAGGCACCGCTATTCTTGGAGCCGATCGGTTCTTTGCTAGGACGAGGTATCAGACTTTGGCCCATAAGGACCTTGCGGATCTCCTCTTCGACGAACTTGTACAGCTCATTCTCCTTACTGAAACGAACCTCCAGCTTGGCCGGATGCACGTTGACATCCACCAGGGATGGATGCATATCGAATTTCAGCACCAGCAGCGGGTAACGGTTAATCGGCAGCAGCGTATGATAAGCCCGCATAATGGCCGCATTCAGACCATTGCTGCGGATATGGCGTCCTCCAACAATGGTTGTCACTCCGTTGCGGTTAGATCGCGTCCATTCCGGGCGGCTGACAAAACCGCTAATCTTGAAGTCAGGATCTTCAGCAGTCACAGGCAGCATCGCTTTCGCTGCTGACGTCCCATAGATGGCAGCAATGACCTGCAGCAGATCACCATTGCCCAACGTGCGCAACAATTGATTGCCATTGTGGTGAAGCGTGAAGGAAATCCCGGGATGGGCAAGCGCCGTCCGGTACATCGTGTCGGAGATATGTCCGAGTTCCGTCTGAATGCTCTTCATGTATTTCAACCTGGCCGGGGTATTGAAAAATAATTCCCGAACAGCAAAATCTGTCCCTTGTCCGGAAGGAGAATCTTCATTGATCCGCAAATTGCCGCCCTCGATCTCAATCTTGCGGCCTACACCGTCATCTTTGCTCGCTGTGAGCAGTGACACTTTGGATACCGCCGCGATACTGGGCAGCGCCTCACCCCGGAAGCCCAGACTTGTAATCTGGAACAGATCCCGTCCGGTCACAATCTTGCTCGTCGCATGCCGGTAGAACGCTGTCTCGCAATCATCCGGCTCGATGCCTGATCCGTTATCCTTGACACGGATGCTCTGAAGTCCACCTTCCTCCACCGATACCTCGATCACGGTGCTTCCCGCATCAATGGCATTCTCTACAAGCTCCTTCACCACGGAGGCTGGTCGTTCAACCACTTCCCCCGCGGCGATCTGGTTGGCAATATGCTCGTCCAACACATGAATTTTCGCCATATTATTCACCCCGCTATAGGCTATCTATATTGTTAAGCTGTAAATGTTAATCAGAGATCCTTCGCTTTCATTTTCAGATCATTCAACAGACCCATAGCTTGCAGCGGCGTCATGTTCATGAGATCGGCCCCTTGAACGGCTGCGATAAAGTCTCTAAGCGCCGGGTTAAATTGTTCCTGGGCGGGTACAGAAGCTCCTGCCCCGCCTTTGCGGGACTTACGAGGTTCCTCTTCACCGAAGATAGAGAGCTGCACCACTTCCTGCTCGGCTTCAGGCGCTGCAAGCGTTACGGCAGCTTCAGGCGCTGCGAGCGATACAGCAGATTCAACATATGCCGTACCTGCCTTGGTGAACGCATGATCTGTTGGTGCTTCAGTTATGCTGGCAACAGATTCTTGAACAGAATCAGGCCCCTCAGTATTGGAACGCCGTGGCTCTGAGCCCCCGTAATGGAGCGACGGTCCGCCTGGTGCTGCTGCCTGCTCAATACTCTGGAGCAGCCCATATGCCCGGTCAATGATTCCCCCCGGCAGTCCGGCTAACCGTGCACAATAAATACCGTAGCTGCTATCCGCCGCTCCTGGTACAAGCTTGCGCAAGAAGTTAACCTTGTCGCCACTCTCCTGCACCGCCATCGAATAGTTTCGCAAGCCTGTTAGACTCTGCTCCAAGTGAGCGAGCTCATGAAAGTGTGTCGAGACAAGCGCCTTACAGGCGATGGTGTCGTGCACATATTCAATAACGGCTTGAGCAATGGCCATGCCCTCGCTCGTCGAGGTACCCCGGCCCAGCTCGTCAATGATAATCAGACTGCGTGCGGTGGCTTTTTCCGTCATGACCTGGATATCGGCCATCTCCACCATGAACGTACTCTGGCCGCCAATCAAGTCATCCGCGGCTCCAATCCGGGTGAAAATGCGGTCAATCAGCGGCACTTCAGCGCTAGACGCGGGAACAAAGCAACCGATCTGGGCCAGAATGCAGATCAAGGCAACCTGGCGCATATAGGTACTCTTCCCCGCCATATTCGGTCCGGTAATAAGCAGAATATTACCCTCTGCTTTGGTAAGGCTGCTTCCATTGGCGATAAACGCTGCATCCTTCAGCACCGCTTCCACGACCGGATGTCGTCCGCCTTCCAGCCGGAGATCATATCCGTCGGAGAGCTTCGGCTTCACGAACCGCTGTTCTGCGCTGACAGCTGCAAGGCTCTGGTATACGTCAATCTCAGCGACCTTCTCAGCAAGATTCTGAAGTCGCGGAACCTGAGCCGCTATTCTGTCACGCAATTCTGTGAAGAGGCTGTATTCCAGATCGGTCATCTTATCCTGGGCTTCCAGAATCAGCGCCTCTTTCTCTTTCAGCTCAGGAGTAACAAAGCGCTCTGCATTCGCCAGTGTCTGTTTGCGCTCATAGCGCCCTTCCGGCAGTGCAGCCAGATTGGCACGGGTGATCTCTATAAAATAGCCAAATATTTTGTTGTAGCCGATTTTGAGTGATTTGATACCGGTAGCGACACGCTCTTTGGCCTCAAGCTCCGCAATCCACTGCTTGCCACTGCTGCTTGCTTCCCGCAGCTCGTCCAGACGTTCATGGTACCCCTGGCGGATAATCCCCCCATCACGCACGGATACGGGCGGGTCTTCTACGATTGCCCGTGCAATGTCTTCACGCAGCTCTGCGCAATCGTCCATCGCCGCCCCGATCTCCCGCAAGGTCGCAGAGCCTGACGTCCCACACAATTCTTTCAGAGCCGGAATCTGCTCCAGCGACAGCTTCAGTGCATTCATATCCCGGCCATTGGCGCTCCCGAAGGCAATTCGGCCAACCAGACGCTCCAGATCATAGATTTCTTTCAATGCCTGACGCAGATCTTCACGAACGATGAATTGGTTATACAGATAATCGACGGCTTCCAGGCGACGTTCAATCGGTACCCGCTGAAGCAGCGGCTTATCAATGCGGCGGCGCAGCAGGCGCGCACCCATCGATGTCTCGGTGCGGTCAAGCAGCCAGAGTAACGAGCCTTTTTTGGAACGCTCACGCACCGTCTCGGTCAGCTCCAGATTTCGGCGGGTAAATGGATCAAGAATCATATAATTGCCGGGTTCGTAAGGCGAAATCTGACTGAGTTGCCCCAAGGAGCGCCGCTGTGTCTCACTCAGGTAGGAGATCAGCAGCGAAAGACAATGGCCCCGCTCCCGTTCCAGCCGTACCCATGCTGATTCGCCGAACTGGCGACGAGCCAATTCCTCATCCCGCTTATCCCATGGGGTGTATACGACAGGTTTGGCCAGCAGCGAAGCTTCGCTCCGCAAGGTCTCCAGCAGTGCTGTATCACCGATAATCTCGGCGGGTTCATAAATGCCAATCTCATCACGCAACCACTCTGCGCCGGAGAGTACGGAAGTTACATACAGCTCACCTGTGGTCAAATCACAGGCAGCCAGCGCCATCATCCCGTCCAGCTCAGTGACACAGACCAAATAGTTATTGTTCTTGTCGGAGATGATTTTGCCATCCATCACCGTTCCCGGTGTTACGACGCGCACGATATCTCTGCGCACCATCCCTTTCGTTACAGCAGGATCATCCAGTTGTTCGCAGATCGCGACCTTGTATCCTTTTTCGATCAAACGCTGTATGTAACCCTCAGCGGCATGGTATGGGACACCGCACATCGGAATCTTCTCGTCGCCCCCACCTTCGCGTCCTGTTAATGTTATTTCCAGTTCCTTCGATGCCAGCACGGCATCCTCAAAGAACATCTCATAGAAATCGCCCAGTCGGAAAAAGAGGAACGCATCCTTTGCTCCTTCTTTCACACGTAAGTACTGCTCTATCATCGGCGTATATTTTGCCATGGTCTACCTCCAAGCCTTTTTCATGCTAACCTCTATTATAACAGAAAGTTTGCCCTCAAAGTTACCCCTGGTAAGTTGTACTGGTAGCCGCTGTTATAGAGATCCCATTTAGTCCGCTTTACTACTATATTGAACGCTAAATTGCCTTTATTTAAAAAAACATACTAAAGCATTTAAAGGTATTTTCCCCTTCTAACAAGACCTCTCTTAGCTCGATTGTAGACTCAGACAATTTATTATTTTTAGTTCAAGCTATACAAATACTGCTTAATCGATTAAATGTTCAAGGTAAAGTCAAACTAAATGGTATGCCTTATAGTCAGTAATCACTGAGAAAGAATCTTGACAGACCACATTTCACTTAGTAGTATTCTAATATACCACTTATACAAAGGTATCATTTTAACACAGCTTTTGTAGAGGGTATTTTTTTCAAAAAATTAGGTCGTATTCATTAATACTACTTTAAATTCGAACAAAGAGAGGATAAACCAACCATGAGTACCTCAACCACTATTGATATCGCTTTTTGCAGCGAACTTATTGTCTCTCTCGGAGCCAAGTCTCCTGAAGGAATGCAAGAAAGATCTGCGTTTGACCACATTTGAGGAAGTACACGCCAGAGCTACAGAAATGAGTGAATGGGTCACCAGATCGTTAAAAGAACCCCTTGCCACCAAATATCCTTCTATTCTCTGGTCGGATTCGGAATTCAATCTGGATAATCAGCGGCAGGCAGAATTTGCAGGCGAATATTGGATTCTTGATCCACTGGATGGAGCTCTGAATTTTGTCCAAGGCTTCTCCTTCTTTGCCCTTTCTCTGTGTCTTGTCCGTGCAGGACAACCGGTCGTTTCGTTTGTCTATGATCCCAGCAGCAGGGAATTATTCCATGCTGTTTCAGGACAAGGGGCTTTCATGAACGGCTCTCCTATCCATGTGGCAACCAAGCAAGGGTTGGGCCAACCCTACATTACAACCTCCCTGCCCAGCAATCCGGCAAAAGAACCGGAGATATCAGAGCTGACGGTACGCGGCATTACCCGTTTTATGACTAAGACTGTAGCTGTAAAAATACTCGGTGCTGTCTCCTTACAATTAGCGTACGTCGCAAGCGGTAGACTTGATGGCTATTTTGAATTTGGGGACGATTATTATGACTGGCTGGCGGGTTCTTTGCTCGTTAAGGAGGCTGGCGGGATCATTACGAATGGTCAAGGCGGACCTTTCACGTGGGGCACTTCCGGGATCATCACTGCGAATACCAGTCTGCATGGGAAAATGGTCGCGGAGCTGAGGGAGCTTTGATCTTGTTTTGTTTATTGACCTGCGTTTGAGCCAAGCCATAACAGAATGGATAGTTTAGCATAGAGTTATCTCCAAACCCATGGAATACTGATAACAAGGCGAACGCTACCGCTTTTCCACAATCCGTCCTCTCCGCTGCTTGGGAGACATAATTGTTTATCACACGTCTTAAAAAGCACGTCTTTAAAAGGAGCTACCTCCATTTAGTGCTCGCTTCGTCAAACAGCGGACTCGAGAGGCTTTAATGCCTTTCGAGTCAACCACTCAGTAACATAACGGACTCCAGAGACTTTATGAGCATAGTTTCCAAACGAAATCCGCTGTGCGGGAGAAAATAGCGTCACCTGAGTCCGTTGCACATTCCAGAAGTAACTTTTATGGAAAATAACGATTATACGGTCCGTTAGCTCTCAGGCGTGAATTTCAACCGTTAGATGTAGTTGTTTTGACAATTTGTTTGACAACACTGGTGATGACGTTGGGTCCTTTAAAAATCGCAAAGGAAATCGGTCTTTATCAGCGATCGGGAGAACCCTCTGAACACACAGCATCTTCACTGCCAAACGTTCAAGCGCCGATTTTTCTGTTGTGCCTTTAAAAATAGCAGCGTCACAGACCATCCCGAAGGAGCATTTTCGTATTATTAGGCCAATCAAGGATTTTACCTTAAGTAACTATCGAGATTGGATGACTTTCACTGGCAATAATTTTTGAAGCAGGCGTCAATAAGTAAAACGTAGAGCAGCGATCCTCCCTTAAGGGGAAAATCACTGCTCTAATGTCTTTTTAAATCTTCTTTTTAAAGCTTCTTTTACAAAAACAGTTTTGCCTCAATCGTAGAAAATCACTTTAGGGCGGTTCGATCTTTAATAGGACGGCCCGATCTTTAATGGTGGGTTAAGATTGCCCGGCGGGAATACTCCCGCTGGGCTTCCCGGTCCGCCATAGCCTGCGGATATCGCGGGATTCATCCCAGGTTCGCCCTGCGGAAATATAGTGAAGCAGGGGCTCAATGTATGGGGCGGCCTTCTCGTAGCCGCCCAAGGCTCTAATCTGGGCCGCCAAAGGGGTAAAGGCGGCCCGCAAGGGAGCTCTGTCGCCGCTATAGTAGGCGGCATGCAGATCTTCCCGGTCGAGCGGGCGGAGCGGCAGGTCCTCATAATGGCTCACGATCAGGTGTGCCAGATGGACCGCGCCTTTGGCGATGACCGGGGAGACCAGGAAGCTCGGCAGGGTGCGGTACTCGAAGCCGCCATGCGGCTGGTACCGGAAATCGCCGAGCACACCATAGCGCGGACGGCGCGAGGACGCCCTGGCGTCCTCCAGCAGCGTAATGGGCAGCGCGAGATAGTTGTCGAGCGCGCGCAGCAGCGGCGCGGTCAGCGTCACGCCGCTGAAGTGCAGATGGCCGCCGAGGGCCCAGCCCGCCAGCGGCATGCCTCCCGCCCGCCACGCCAGCGTGCGGTCGGCGATCAGCCGGTCCGCCGTAGCCGCGGCGGACATAAGCTGCGCCAGCAGCGCGCGCGGTTCCCCGCGCGGCTTAGGGCGCAGCTCCGCTACCGGGAACGCGCCGCGCGTTCCCGGGGGTCCGGCGTCGCAGCCCGCGACGCCTGCCATGGGCAGGTACCGCGACGCAGGCACGACGCGGCCCGTGTCGGCCCGGAGCAGCAGGAACTCCGGGTCCATGCCCATGAGCAGCCCCGGACGCCCGGGCTGCTCAGCGGCCAGGCTGCGGGTCAAGACCCGCGCAGCCGATGCATAAGGCTCCGGGAGCGAATTGCCCGGAGCCACTGCCAGTGGTGTCACATCCTCCACCACATACTGGCGCTCGCCCATGGCGGTGAGAAGCACTTCCCCGCTGTCCAGCCCCAGGCTATACAGGGCAGCAATCGCCAAGCTGTCGACATCCCGGCGGAAGGTTCTGCGTCGACCGAAAGTAGTTCTCGAACCTCTCCATGACCCGACATCTCCTTCCTCCGGAGTACCATTACCTCTGGCAGTATCTAACGAGTGACTTAGCCGATCTAGTGCGTAGCCCTCAGTATGCCTCTCACTTGTAGTAAAATCCTCCCTTTCTGTACCCTGGCTAGCGGATAGAAGCCCCCCTGAAAGATCGTCTACCAGCTCTTCTTGCAGTCCATAGGAACTACGTCGAACTCCCTTCATCCCCGGCCCTGCTCCAAAGGGCGTAATAGCCCTCACCGCGAGATTGTAGACCGAAATGGAGTAACGCTGCCGGTGTTTCCCCCCGTGATTGCTGGCCTTATATGTATCATCAACTGAGTTTGTCATCTCCCAGGCACAACGACGTTCCCTAGCTGGACTGGCACTGACCCGGGAATCAGTGATCAAATACTTTCTTCTGCTACCCGCAGTGAGTGCCGCCTTCAGCCCGCTCCGCAGTAGACGACCCTCTCGCTGTTCAAGTGAAAGAGACCTGTAGACGCCAATCCCCTCATTGATCATCTTCTCGCCCTCCTCCGGGCTGATATTCCCGGTTTAGATGCCCAAATAGCAAAAAACGGCTTCCCGTCATGCGGAAGACACCGTTTTTGCCATACAAATTAAGCTTTGCAGAAATTCAACAGCCTTTTTAGACAAGCAAAAAAATTATTCAAAAAAAGGAGGGCATTCGCCCTCTACGCCGCCGCCCTCCCAGCATATAATGAATCATATCTCATACATCGTAAGTCAGGCGGCGGCGCATGTTTTTTACAACTCATCATCCAGGGCGTCAGGGTCCAAATCTTCATAATCGAAGGTTTCGCCGTCAAAATCATAATCCTTGTCTTCCAGATCATCGACTTGATCACTTACAAACACGCGGACTTTGGTCTCAGCCACCAATTCCGCTTCAAACTCCCGCTCCACGCGAAGGGTCACGCTTCCGCCTCCCGGCGATACGCCCGCTTCTACACAGTTTGGTTCCTGCGTTGCCTCCGCAGAAACTTCCACTGTAGATGCGCGGTGTCTCGGGTCCAAGTACGAAAGAGGAATAAGCTCCACATAAGAGACCGTTTCTTTAGCAACCTCGGTCTGCTTATTCTTGTCGTACGAGTACCAGATGTTCACATCATAAGTACCGATTACTTCGATTCCGTTACCGGCGGCAACCGCTTCGTATTGGTGGTTGATGATCCAAGCCCCCAGAATACTTGTCGGATGATGTGGCGGAGTCACGGTATGAGTTGCGGTAGAGAACTTACGACCTTTGCCGCAAATTGCCTTCGTAATGATCTCCCTTGTTTGACGTTTATGGCCTAATGACATCTTTGAACCTCCTCCATACAATCATTCACTATCAAGTGTATGCAGGTTCTAGGCATTTGTTGATTGTTAGTCTATAAATAAATTTGAGTAAGCCCTCCCGGCCCCGGCCGCGAGGGTTATAGTTCATTTTATTTCATTTGACACGATGGTATGAGTACATTTTATTGCGGAATAACCCTTACAATACCGACGTTTCTCTGCTTACTGAGGTCCAGGAAGTCCTCCCCGAGGTTCACGAGCGGACGAAGAGGGTCATGCGACAGGATCATCACAATTCTTCCCGTCCGCCCATCTGTTAACTCCACCTCGTTCCCTATCATGGACTGCATCAGTTTATCAATAAAGACCCGGCATATATAAGGATCCAGCTTGCCGTACACGCTCTCCTCCATCTGCGTCAGAACCTCGTATAGCGGAGATGCCTTCCGATAGAAACGGTCTGAGGTCATGGCATGGAAAATATCGCAGATCGCCACGATTTTACTGAAATCGGTAATCCGGTGTCCAAGCACCCCGAACGGATAGCCGCTGCCGTCCATTCGTTCATGATGCTGAAGGGCCACAAGTGCCTGATTGTGATTCGTACCCACCGTATCCCGCACCATTTCGTAGCCGTACGTAGTATGCTTTTTCATAATCTGGAACTCTTCTTCGCTCAGCGGCCCGGGCTTGGTTAAAATCTCGGCCGGCACCATAATCTTTCCGATATCATGCAGGGTGGCCGCAATGGTCAGCTGGCTAAGATCCTCCGGCTTCATCTTGAGCCACTTGCCCAGCAGCGTCGAGAGAATCCCTACTGCAACATTATGCCTGTATGTATAATCGTCCTTTGACTGCAACGCAGCCAATATGCCATAGAAATCATTCTTCTCCGTCACCTGATGGATGAAGGGGATGACTTCATTGCGGAGCTCAATCATGGGAATGCGCTTGCTTTTATTGTAACGGATTTGTTCAAAAATACTTTCCATTGCAGTCGTACAGTCGTCGATAGCAATCTGGAAAAATGCCGCGCCATCCAAATGAATAACATCTTTCTCCTCCAGCGTAATCTTGTGCTGACTGATCAATCGGATATGCTCGGCGCTTAACAAGGTCATCGCAGGCAATACAAAGACACCCTTGCTGTTGAACAAGTTGGCAACCAACTGCTTCCCGATGTACTCCTCATTGCTACTATTCATGCTCTCACCTGCCAGAGCAGAAAATCCGAGACTACGGAATTCCCTGCTGTATTTGAATCCCCACTGTTACCGTTCAAGATACATCACCTATGTGGTACTATTTTATTGCTTAACTATACTTATCGTTATTTTACTATTGTTTGTTAATACCTGTCCCGGGCTTCGAGGCCTAATCTCAGCTTTTGCGGGCACGGCTCCGTGAAGGACGAACTACCTCATGTCCAACCGGATTCTTATGCTGTTTAGCAATTTTTAGGTACAGAGTCAGCTCACGGCACAATTGGAGAATCGCTGAACGCACCTCGAATTCCTCACGGGAAGCCGGGAGCTCCATCCGCTTGAATTCCTGCTCTACCTCTTGCAGCAAGTGCTCCGTACGTCCCGTATATTCCTCTGCTCTCACATCACTGCTCAATTGATCGAACAGCTCACCCATCATGTCACAATGCGGCAGTTGCCGGTACACCTGGGAGAGGAGCTGAACCATGTTCTGAATCGACTCCAACTGCTCTTTTCGCATATAAAAATAAACATTCCATGCTTCATCGGGATGAATCACGTGATTCTCCATCTCCCGGGTTGCCGCCGTCAGTCCCCGCTGGACTGCAGCGTTCGCCCCGATCAGTTCCTTCCCGTCCCAGACATACGCGGGATCACGCAATGTGCGGGACATCTGTGTGAAGATCACAGAGAAATAACCATCCACTTCCTTGCGGATGGCCGAGATCGCCCC
This sequence comes from Paenibacillus sp. NPDC056722, assembly GCF_042790635.1. Classification (NCBI taxonomy): domain Bacteria; kingdom Bacillati; phylum Bacillota; class Bacilli; order Caryophanales; family Paenibacillaceae; genus Paenibacillus; species Paenibacillus sp. NPDC056722. The sequence continues at coordinate 316,677 of NZ_JBHTYV010000001.1, forward strand.
ACCTGCATGAGGCATATAGATCAAATTCACCAGTCCTGCAGACCCTAGTCCGATTACGAGCAGTTCAATCTGCTGGAACAGGACGTGCAAGCTGATCTCTGCTTGTCCAAAGACCCGAAAAACGATAACCGAGCTGGTGACAATCCCTTCCTTAAAGCCTGCCCGCACAATCAGCGGGAAGCCAAGCAACACATATAGTCCGAGCACCCAATAATGAAACCCTAGTCCCCAGAATAAAATACAGCCTAAAAAGAGTCCCACGAGCGAGGCGGAAAAGCGCGCCGATATCGTTCGGAGACTCCTTTTTCGGGTCACTTCCACACCCAGAATAGCTAGCAGACCTGCGCTTTGCGCATTGGGTATGCCCACAGCGGCTGCCAGCAGAATGGACAACAGCGTGGCCGCTGCGGTTTTGATTACACGAAATCCCATGAACAATACTCTCCTTAACTACATTCGCTTCTTAATTTAAGTAAAGATAATATAGTCATGGTACAAGATTTTTCAGAACGGCACAACATGACATCATCTTTTTAACGCCGATTTAACAGTAGCTTCTCCACATAAACAACCAGTTGATACATAGCCGTTGCCACCGCTGCTATGATTAGCAGGCTTGACATGACCAGCGTGAAGTTGAAGACCTGAAAGCCATAGATAATGAGATAGCCAAGACCTGATTTTGCCACCAGAAATTCACCCACAATGACACCAACCCATGACATGCCGACATTCACTTTCAGCGTAGATACGATGGCAGGGAACGAAGATGGCAGAATAACCTTGAAGAAGATCTGCACCCGCGTGCCCCCGAACGACCGCACCACCTTGACCAGATTGGGATCAACGCTGCAGAAGCTGTTATAGACGACAAGCGTAGTAACAATGACCGTGATGGATAAAGTCGTCATTACTATTGCTGTAAATCCGGCACCGAACATCACAATAAAGATGGGACCTAGTGCTACCTTTGGCATACTGTTGAATACGACCATATATGGATCCAGCACCGCAGATAAAAAAGGCGACCACCAGATCATCACGGCCAGCAGTGTGCCCAACAGCGTCCCCAGTGCGAAACCTACCACAGTCTCTCCAACCGTGATGCCTAAATGTGGCCAAAGAGTGCCGCTGACCATATCGCCCCAGATTTGCCGGAACACCTTGGTCGGGTAGCTGAACAGCAATTCATCGATCCAGCTCAACCGTGCACTGGCTTCCCAGAGAGCAAAGAACACCAGCAGCAGGCTGGTGCGTACCGCGATAATCCGATTTTTCTCCCGTCGTTTCTCTTGGCTGAATGTGTTGTGCATTTGCCGCAGCCATGATTCCCGGGAAGCTGCGATCCCGGATATTTCCGATTGCTTCACAAGCGTTCCCTCCTAACGTTCAGCGTTACCTGCCTAAACCGACTTGCTCCCTGCCTGCTCCATTTCCTGCCAAACCTCATGAAAAAGCTCTGCAAAGCCCGGCTGATCCCGTGCATATAAGGGTGGAACCTCGCGGATAGACTCCGGCACAGTAAACACTTTGCGGATTCTTCCCGGATTTGGTTCCAGCAGGATCACCCGGTTACTGACTGCAATTGCCTCAGACAGATCATGGGTAACCAGAATAGCTGTAGTTCCGCGGCGGCGCAGAGTTTCTGACACCAGATCCTCAAGCTGCAGCTTGATCTGGTAGTCGAGCGCCGAGAATGGCTCATCCAGCAGAAGCAGGCCGGGATCGGTTGCAAGGGTACGCACCAGCGCTACGCGCTGCCGCATGCCGCCGGAGAGCTGGGACGGATAAGCATCCTCTTTTCCCGCAAGTCCCATATCTCCCAGCAGCTCCACGGTCTTTCTATGGTTATCCTCGTTCAGATTACCGGTCAATTCTAGCCCCAGCAGGGCATTCTCAAGAATCGTGCGCCAGGGGAACAGATAATCCTGCTGGAGCATGTAGCCGATCTCAGGGGAAGGGCTATGGATTGGACGGCCATAGACGGAGACCTCTCCTTCGGAAGGCTGCAATAATCCGGCAATTATTGAGAGGAGCGTCGTTTTACCACAGCCACTTGGCCCAACCAGACTGACGAATTCTCCACTTCCGATGCTAAGGTTCAAGTCTTCAATAGCCAGAGAGGCTTCCCGTTCGCCCAAGTAAGCATGTGTTACGCCCTTTAATTCCACTACCGGCAGCATATCCACCTCCTCCTTTCACAGATTGTGCTTTTCCTTACTTTCCGGTTTGACTTGCGAGACTGTCCTTGGCTTTTTCGGCAAAGCTGTTATTCACAATCTTGTCTACTGGAATGCGTTCCTTCAGCTCACCGGCGTTCTCCATAACGTCCAGCAGGTTATTCCACTCTTTATTATCAATGATGGGATCTGTCGCATACGTATCCTGTTCTTTGTAACGCTTGATCGAAGAGATGACGATATCCCGGTCTGTCTTGTCAAAATACGGCAGCACCGCGTCTGCAATCTGCTCCGGGCTGTGATCCTTCACCCAAGCTTGAGCGCGCTGGATCGCATTGGTGAACTTTTGGACCGTGTCGCCATTTTTACCGATGTAACTCTTCTTGGACATGAAAACCGTGTACGGCAAGTACCCGCTCTCCACCCCGAACGAAGCCACAACTGAACCCCGTCCTTCACGCTCGAAGATTGAGGCCTGCGGCTCGAACAGCTGTACATAGTCCCCTGTCCCGGAAGCAAAAGCCCCGGCAATGTTGGCAAAATCAATATTTTGAATCAGGTTCACATCCTTGGCAGGATCGATACCTTTATGCTTCAGGGTAAAAGCGCCGGCCATTTGTGGCATGCCGCCTTTTCTTTGTCCGAGAAAAACGCTCCCCTTCACGTCATCCCAGTTGAACTGTCCCGCGGCCTTGCGGGCAAACAGAAATGTCCCGTCCCGCTGAGTAAGCTGTGCAAAGTTGATCACCGGATCATCGGCTCCCTGTTGAGATACATAGATCGAAGTCTCGGAGCCTACAAGCGCCACATCAATCGCTCCAGAAAGCAAAGCTGTCATCGTTTTGTCCCCGCCAGGAATGGTCTGCAGCTCCACGTCCAGACCCTCATCCTTGAAAAAATTCTGTGACAGCGCGACATACTCAGGCGCATAGAACACCGAACGGGTCACCTCGCCGATCTTCACCTTCACCGACGACGGGTCGCCCCCGCAGCCGGCAAGTACGGAAAAACACAGAGCGATGATCAAGAACGACAGTGACAGTTTTTTTCTTCTTTTCATCCTTCATTCTCCTTTCTTACCGGGTCTTTCGCCCTTGCTTGCAGCATATGCGGATGCCTAAAGAATGGTTAAGAAGACCAGGAGGCTGCGGTGGGCGGATTCAAAATGAAGTAAAAATAGGTACATCGGCGGATACTCATTTTTTTGAAATACATGGAAACTATGGTTGAGAGAATTTGAGATTCAAGAGGAATGCCAAAATGGCCGGAACCGGTAGTATCGGTCCTGCCTGATGTGTGTCACTCTATTTGTTTACGCATATTTTGGCTGAGGTTTGATACGGGTTCCGGTTTCATTATTTGCGTGCTGCCCGCAGCGTCAGATTGGCGCCGCCTTCAGAACCCATTGTGTGATAGCGTTGCAGAACTCTGCTTTGGTGGTTGGTGCAGCAATCATCCAATCTTCCGTTCCGCGCCCGATGCGTAGCATAAATGCGCCGGATGGATCACCGATATAGGAGGCATATTGCGTATTCCAGCCGCTGGAACCGTGCATGCAAAGTCGTAATTCACCCTCAGATGTGCACCGCTTCATGATTCTGGCTAACCGGGGGGCGTTCATGACATCGCCGCTAGTCTCCTCCAGTAAATCCGATAGGATATGTACCGGAAGGGCGGCTGACTCTTCCTTGATCTGCTCAAATCTTGTCCTGGATAGCAACATTGCAGGTGCGGGTGGTACGGTCTGAGTATCACTTTCACATTCGTCGCAACCATTCAGTAAGAGGATGCAAGCCTCACGCACTTCTTCTGGCTCGCTTAGCTCCCAACTGGACAACTCCGGTGCTCTCAGACAAAAAACCCATGTACTCTCCTTATGTATCAGCAGGCAAACATCCCGTGTAAAACCCGCTTCGGCGTATTTCAGCCGACATAGTCGTGCTCCTGCATCCGCTTTATTCAACAACTTTTCAATATCCACACTCCTGGTCAGCTCTGGAAACAGAAACCGGGCCAGAATCAATCTTTCCTTTTCATTCACATCATTATTCCTTCCTGTAATACTTCACTGATCATAATTAAATCAAAAAACACGGCATATGGAAATAAATCTAGTAATCTTTATGTTATCATAAGCTAATTTTAAGGTAAAATTAAGAAACACCCGGTATTATCATTACTATGAAATACTTGTAGCGAGGTGGATTTCAAATGAGAATGGTTATAACATTTCAGAACAAACTTGTACCTGTGTATTTCACAACAGAAAATAAACAGCCGACTCAAAAAGTGCTCCGGTTACTTAACAACACCTTGGATCTCAAAATTCAAAAAGGCAAACGTGCCCTCCAGAAATGCTTGAATTCTCTGATCAGTATTGAAATTAAAGGCTCTGAAGCTATATTGCACAGTTACAGTGAAAATGATTCATTGGCGCTATCCCTCTATTAATAGAGGGGTAGTTTTTTTTATGCTCCAGACAACCCAAAGAGGCATATACCTTCTCGATCGAAGGAATATGCCCTGTTTATCACCCGAACGACCGCCGCCCTTTTAACTTTTGGATAGAACGGTTTAGCTGGTTTTGTAGTTTCTCTCTTCCATTTTCTCGGCCTTTTGGATACGAAGCTTGAATAGCTTGAGCAGATTTAGACGCGTATGTTCTTCGTGACAGCTGTCCAATTTCTTAATAATAAAACGGTCAATGGACATGCCAATCGCTCCTTTTATTCATTTCTTATCAGACACTATTCTTTTCAGGAAATCATTTCCTTTTACCCTCGTACTCCTATATACCCTTCCTACATATTCCTAAACGCATTCTCATTAAGAGGGATTATCTGTTTATTCATAGATTTTCTTTTTATATATAAAAGTTTTACAAACTTAATTACATGTGCTATATTATATTCAGTAAGTATCTAATATACATTTGAGGAGCAATCATCATGACTAAAGTCCTATTCATCAAAGCAAATAACCGCCCTGCTGACCAATCGATCAGCGTCCAGCTGTACAACGAATTCCTGGAGAGCTACAAGCAAAATAATCCGCAAGATGAGATTACCGAACTTGACCTGTTCGCTGAACAGCTCCCTTACTACGACAACACTTTGATCACTGGCGTTTACAAATCCAATCAAGGCTATGAAGCTACTCCTGAAGAAGCTGCTGGTGCAGCTTTGGTAAACAAATACCTGGATCAATTTATCGCAGCTGATAAAGTCGTGTTCGCTTTCCCACTTTGGAATATGACTGTGCCTGCTGTACTTCACACATACATCGATTACGTGAACCAAGCTGGTAAGACATTCCAATACACTGCTGAAGGTCCTAAAGGCCTCCTGGGCGGCAAAAAAGCAGTTGTGTTGAATGCCAGAGGTGGCATTTATTCCGAAGGTCCTGCTGCTGGTGCTGAAATGGCTGTTAACTTCATCGTTAACAACCTTGGCTTCTGGGGTATCCAAGATATTACTCAAGTAATCGTTGAAGGCCACAGTCAACTTCCAGATCAAGCCGCTGACATTATTGCAAAAGGCCTTGAATCTGCCAAAACTGTAGCAGCCTCGTTCTAAGTTATCGTTCTAAAGGTCCGGTTATAACATTTGCCGTTACGATTTGAACCACTAGACTTAACAACGATCTGGAATCACATTAACCGGGCCTTTATTTATATATAGGTACGACAAAACCTCCCGTTCCTTCTGGAACAGGGAGGTTTTGTCGTTTGATAGAGTGATCTTAAGAATCACATATCACTTAATATTCATCTAGTTCTTTGCGCCAGCCGTAGCCTCTGGTGCGCGACTGGCCTGTTTTGGAGGAGCCTGTCCCGGAGGCTACCTTTCGTTTGGCTTTGGCTTCCTTCGAACTCTGGAATTGCAGCTCACGCTGGGTTTTGCGGTAGTTGAGCAGCCGCTTCTCATCCAGCTGTCCGCTTTGGACTGCTTCCAGCACGGCGCAGCCTTCTTCCCGCTCATGACTACAATTGCTGAACCGGCAGGACGCAGCCCATTCGCTGATATCCCCAAAAGCAAGATCAAGTCCGCCTTCGTCCTCCCACAGCTTCAGCTCCCGCATCCCCGGCGTATCGACGATAATACCGCCATCTGGCAGCACGAACATTTCCCGGTGCGTTGTAGTATGCCGGCCACGACTATCGTCTTCGCGAACACCCTGCGTCAATTGAAGATTCTTTCCGCTAAGCCAGTTAACCATCGTCGACTTACCACAGCCCGACGAGCCGGTAAGCGCAACCGTCTGACCGCTGCCGATATACGGAAGCAGCTTCTCACGCCCCTGATCCAGCAAGGCACTGACGGCATACACGGGAACGCCCGGAGCCGCCCTTTCCATATCGGCGATTTGCTCTTCCGCGTTTTCACACAAATCTGCTTTGGTCAGCAGGATTACCGGGTTGGCTCCACTGTTCCAGGCCATAATAAGATACCGCTCCATCCGCCGGACATTAAAATCGTTGTTCAACGCGCTGACCAGGAACAAGGTGTTGACATTAGAAGCGACGATTTGCTCGTCCTGGGTGCTGCCAGCTACATTGCGTGAAATCACGCTGTGCCGGGGAAGAACACCATGGATGACCGCATGGGCACCCTCATCTTGCATAACTAATGCCACCCAGTCGCCAACGGCTGGAAACTCTCCCTTCTCGTGAAGAGAATGCCTGAACTTTCCGGCCAATTCCCCCCAAGTCTCGCCGGTCTCCGCAAGGACCCGGTATTTGCTGCCAAAGTCGCCCACAATCCGCCCGGGTACATAGCTTCTTCCATCCTCTTGTGTATTCCATTCTTGGTTCCATTTTTTCATCCAGATTTCATTCCAACCATATTGTTCAATATTCATGTATTGCCTCCTAAGTTTCTGTATCCATATTTTTATCACCCTGCAAGTTTTCCGGGAACATAAAAAACCGCCGAAACCAAGGTTCCGGCGGCGTCTGGTACAGAATCCTCCACACTCACGTAGAGTCTGGCTGTACGATTACAAATACAGAATAAACCACACTCTTATAAAAGTTAGGCATAGTATATTTGTACGCAAAAAAGCCGCCGGAACCGATACGGTTCCCGGCGGCTCTAATAAGCATTAAAAGAGCTTACCCGCTAAGCTGAATCAGACTTACTGAACAGCCGCTGTTCCCGGAAGACACGTATCTACAACAGTTACAACCGTCGAAACAATCATTGTATATGCTGTCATATTCATCGTCTCCTTCCGAAATAATCTGTTGCTATCATAAACGGACTTCATACTAAATGTCAACCTATAATGCAATATTAATTTACAAAATCTGCTTCAGTTCATAAAGCTCATCAATTGTTTTCCACGGACCACCTTCAAGCCCATCATCCCATGGATGATTGCGGCGTAACCAGATGCTTTCGATCCCCGCTTTACCGGCACCCCAAATATCATTAACCGGATGATCCCCTATAAATAGTGTCTTATCGGCTTCTGTTCCCAGACGTTCCAGCGCAAGCCGATAGATGGCTGGATCAGGTTTACTGATTCCAGCTTCTCCGGAAATCACAATTGTTTTGAAGAAGCTACGCAGATTCAGCTTGTCGATTTTACCATCCTGGATATGCTTTTTCCCATTGGTCACTAGTCCGAGCACATAACCGCGCGCCTGGCAATGCTCCAGAATATCCAGGGCATGCTTCATCAGCGCACCATGGTGACTGTAGCTTTCATCATAATAAGTGCGAATATGGGCGGCAGAAACCGGTGTCCTCCAAGGCAGTATCTCGCTCAGCTCGGCAAAAAAACCATCCTTGTCCCTGTAACCGTCATTATCCCTGATGATCATATCTTCGACCACCCTGTCCATCTCCTCTGGAGATAAGTGGCCTAGAAAATCGCGTACAAACTGGGTGCTGAAGCTGCGGAACGTATGATCACGGTCCATAAGAGTATTATCAAGATCAAACAGCAAGCCTTGTATTTTTGTCATAAGTTCACCAATTCGCTAGATTTCGTGTTCCCGTACAAGTAACCTGTCTACAGGTTCACAGTTAAAACTATATCACGCCTGATCCTTTTCTGAAAAGAAAAGGGTCTCATGAACCGGCAGCCCACACCTCCCGATTTGTCCGACTGGACTTGAAGACGATATAATAAAGGTCAATCTGTCTACAGAAAGGAAACCTAGGATGAACAAACACCGTTTGGGAACATCAGAACTATACATTAGCGAAATTGGACTCGGCTGCATGTCGCTCGGAACAGAGGAAGACAAAGGCGTCTATCTCATTCATGAAGCACTGGAGAAGGGTATCAACTTCCTGGATACCGCCGATCTGTACGATGCAGGCCGCAATGAGGAGATCATAGGCCAGGCCATTCGCCACCGCCGCGAGGATGTGGTTATTGCCACCAAGGTGGGCAACCGCAGAAGGCCAGGTCAAGAAGGCTGGGATTGGGACCCTTCCAAGGCCTATATCAAATCAGCAGTCAAAGACAGTTTGCGGAGATTGCAGACGGACTACATCGATCTGTATCAGCTCCACGGCGGGACAATCGAGGACCCTATTGAGGAAACTATCGAGGCGTTCGAGGAGCTGAAGCAGGAGGGCTTCATCCGTTACTATGGCATCTCCTCCATCCGCCCCAATGTAATCAGAGAATATGTCAAACGCTCTAATATTATCAGTGTTATGAGTCAATACAGCATTTTGGACCGGCGTCCGGAGGAAGAGATTCTTCCGCTGCTAGCCCAGCATGATATCAGTCTGATCGCCCGGGGGCCACTGGCTGGGGGAATCCTGACTGAGCGAGGCCGAGTCAAAGCAGAGAAGAACTATTTGGATTATGACCGGGAGGCATTGCTCGCGCTCCATGACAAGCTGACACAGCAGAGTGGCGATGGCCTTCATTTGACCCAAACGGCACTGCGTTATCCATTGTCCCATCCTTCTGTAGCAACAATCATTCCGGGCGCAAGTAGTCTGGAACAGTTATTGCAGAATGTAGCGGCCGCCGGGAGTCCCCCGCTCTCTGAGGAGACTCTGAATATACTCCGGGGTATTAGCAATGCTAATCAGTATGCACAGCATCGTTAATACAACGGTAATGCATTTTTCCTGCTAAAATAATTTGCACAAGAGGCTGGTCCAACCGAACAAAGCGGTTAGATCAGCTTCTTTTATTCTCTCCGTAAATTTCACCCCATCTGTATTAATTATCATCCTATAGGCGAATACCGTGGTCGTTCTGGGTTGCAGTCCATAGACTGGTGTCAGGAGTTCAAATCTAGATGGGTAAATTCTGGGAGGGTAATGTTATGGAAACGCAAGACATTCAACAAATCAGCTGGAACTGTATGAATAAATATGTTGGGATCGTGACAACGGACGGTCAATCCCATGACGGATTTATTGCTCACGTTGATCAGGATTATATTACACTGGCAATTCCGACGGGTGAAATCATGACTCAGGCAAACGGAATACCTGCACAAGGCTCTACTTACAGACAATTCGGCTTCCGTCCCGGATTCTTTCCAAGACGGCGGTTTATCCATCGGCGTATTCCTTTTTTCGGTATCAGGGACCTGTTCCTGCTTCCTTTCTTCATCTAGCTTGCACTTACCCGTCTTCCACACTTCACACATCAACAAAAAGACTGTCTTGGAAAGGGTGCTGGTTGCCCTTTATCCGAGACAGTCTTTATCTTCTAGCCCCCTGCTCACCCTGTCACCCCCGTTACTCGAAATGCTCCGGTCTGTGAGTAAGCATCATTTCCTCTTCCGTGATATACAGTGGAAAAGGCGGGGTCTCCTTGAGATACCTTTCCGTTGACAGAAGCCGGTAGTGCACCTCGGGCAACCAGGCATCCTCCAGTAGCGGCAGCTTGCCGGTATCGCTAATATAGTTGTCCACAGCGGACTGAACCATGTCCAAATAATAAGGAATTAGCTTGTCTTTTTCCTCAAAGATTTCAAAGGTCTCACGAGACATAAAGAACTTCTGCTCCGGAACACCGCCTAAATAACGTTTGAGACGGTCCACATCAATACTCTTATCTTCATTGATCAGTACAGTGCGATTGATCGGGTCCGGCATATCGGCTTCGAACTGCCTCACAGCCTGCTTGATCTGCGGCAGAGTTACAGCAATGGTCGGGGATGCTTTTTTAGCGCGTTTAAATATCATACCGAAAGTCTCCTTTCAATGCATATATTAGTTAACGCTTACAATTCCATTTTATGCAATTCCCAATCCTTTAAACCGTTATAAGCCCAAGTTTCACATAACCTTATCATTTAGAGCCTTTTATTTGACATATTCCCAATGTGTCCACATCTCCGGCGGATTCAGCTCGTACTTGTCATTCTCCCGGTACATGAACTGATGCATGATGAACTCCCGGCGGATAGTGGCAAAATCGTCGTGAAACGGCTTGATGAACTCATTGATCTCTTTCTCGGTGTACACCACACCAGGTTCCAGCTTCTCCACAATGTACTGCAAGGCAATCAGCTTCTTCTTGTACTGGGCCGGAATTTGCCGCAGACGGCCGTCCTTGGCGAAGAAATTACGAATCACCGACTCCTTGAGACTGTTCTCAGGTGACTGCTCTTCCATATCCCGGGCTCCTTTCGCAAAAATAAACTCCAAAGATGCTTCCGCATTCTCTCTGATGAACTCAGGATTCAGCTTGAAAAAGACTGTATTCTTGTCACGACGTTCCTTAATCAGCGCAGCTTCGCGCAATTTGGCGGCATGATGGGTAACCGTTGGCTGGGAGAGATTCAGCTTCTCAGCCAGCGCATGTCCGTGCATTTCTCCTTGAGATAACAAGAGCAACATGCGGAGGCGGGTAGGGTCGGCCAGCGCCTTATGATAATTAACGATTTTGTCGAGCTGCACTTGATACACTCCTTACTGACATTCAGATCTTGATGATAAAGTTGAAATAACTTTAGATATATATCTAATTATACACCATCCTAACATTACAAGCAATATAAAAGCGCTTACTTTTCGTCCTTATGGAAAAAAACTTGGATTTGGAGTAGGATTTAGAGGTCCGGCTTTTTGCCGGATCCGTTATACAGAATAAAAAGATAGGATTTCACGGGAGGTTACCAGCAACATGAAAGATGTTATCATCATCGGGGCCGGGCCCTGCGGGCTTTCAGCAGCTATCGAATGCCAGCGTCAGGGGCTGTCCAGCCTCATTATTGAAAAGAACTTCATTGTCCATTCTATTTATTTGTATCCCACCAATATGCAGTTCTTCAGCACGGCAGAGCTTCTGGAAATTGGCGATGTACCATTCACCTCGCCAAATGACAAGCCTTATCGCCATGAAGCGCTTGTCTACTACCGCCGCGCCGCTGAGCAGCATGGTGTGGAAATTGCCGCTTATGAAGAGGCGCTGTCAATTGAAACACTCGAGGATGGAACTTTTGTCGTACATACATCCAATATGCGCGGCGAGCAGCACAGTCATAAAGCGGGTCATGTTGTGATTGCGACCGGTTATTTTGACCAACCTAATATGATTGGCATTCCCGGCGAGGAGCTTCCAAAGGTCACTCACTACTTCGGGGAAGCACACCCTTACACAGGGATGAAGGTTACCGTCATAGGTGGCAGTAACTCGGCAGTAGATGCTGCGCTGGAGCTGATGCGTGTGGGTGCCTCTGTAGATATGGTCTATCGCGGAGACAGCATTTCGGACAATATTAAGTCATGGGTACGGCCGATCTTCGAAGGCATGGTGCAAAAAGGAAAGATCCGGCTGCATCTTCAGTCCCGTGTTACAGAAATTAAGCCGGATTCAGTATTGATTACAAGTCATTATGGCGAGACTAACGTCATCGACAATGATTTTGTCCTGGCGCTAACTGGCTTCAAGCCAAGCCGGGCCCTGCTCTCTTCCGCCGGTGCAGCTATGAATGACGATCTGGATAAACCTGTATACGACCCTGTTACCATGGAGTCAACGGTGCCAGGGATTTACGTAGCAGGAGTGATCGCCTCCGGTCGCAATGCCAATGAGGTCTTCATTGAGACTGGACGGGGACATGGCAAACTGATTGTGGATCACATCCTCTCGAAGTCAAGGTAATCAGACAAGGAGTTGAAGCACGGATGGACATGACTTCTTTGCTGCTGCTGGGACTGGCCGCACTGGGTATTGTCAGCAACAATTCGCCTGTCACTATCGCGATGGTCGTTCTGCTGCTAATAAGGGTACTAGGGCTGCATCAAGCCTTCCCCTGGCTGGAGAAATACGGACTCACCATCGGGATTATCATCCTGACGATCGGCGTCATGACCCCGCTGGCCAGCGGCAAAATCTCTCTGCAGACGGTCGGCCAGTCCTTCCTGCACTGGAAATCGCTCGCTGCGATCGGCATCGGCATTCTTGTGGCCTATCTTGGCGGACGCGGCGCTATCCTGATGGGCAACCAGCCCACCGTTGTCGCCGGTCTCTTGATCGGCACAGTTATCGGTGTGGCCTTCTTCAAGGGCGTGCCGGTCGGCCCGCTGATCGCCGCGGGGATTCTATCGCTGTTGATTGGAAAATTGTAATTCACTCGGATCGGGCGGGAATTCACAATAGGAATTCACCTATTGAAGCCGCTCAAATTCATTTTTCACCTCCATTTCATATCCGCACAAATAGCTGCTTCAGGTACTGAAGCAGCTATTTGTATCTATTGGCAATAAGCTTTTTTTAAAGCGAATTTTAATGATTTGGCTAGAAATAGTCTCTAATCTATTATTCCTATCATTAAGTGAAATGAAGAATCAAACAGAAGATCAGGTGCTATTCAGCAGCGGGATATCCTGTGAATAAGCGAGCATTTGTAAGAATAAACCTTATTATAGTTAGAGGTGAAATTGAGCTTTAAGTCGCAAATCCCCCCTCAACTGTGCCCGTCTTATTAGCAGTGAAAATAGCTCTACCTCCCCGACTAATAACATTTTTACACCTTATATTTGTCGATTATAGGTATACAAAGTAAATAAGTACATTTCTGTACCTTAATTTTGCTAATTGAGGCGTTATAACGAGAATAAGTGCATTATTGTAACTTATTTTCAAAAAAAATAAGCCAGAAGGCCTTTTAGCGAATATTTAGTATACAAAATTGCACTTAATTCCCAATATACTGGTATTCGCAGACAATTTAGGGTACAAAAATGCCGTTAATTACACTTTAAAAATAACTTTTATATAGATTGAACTTAGGATTCTTACACGGGGTTAGATCACCTTTGCGGTAAACGTTTGGACTTTCGGCCGCTGTTGTCTCCAGATTTCTTATGATTGTACCGTTATTCGCGGATAAAGTCCGGAGACAGCCTTTGCTTCCGATGCAAGCTTTTCTACGAAAAGCTTTTAGACGGTCGCTTCCGCTCCTTCAGTTCCAAACTTCCCCTCCATTCTGTTCCCCTAGTTTAAATTTTTCAGTTCAATCTATATAGCTTTGTTTGTTATTTTATTGCGTTCTAAATAGTAAATTATTTTAAGCTTCGGAGTAGGCTGAGGAGAGGTGTAAATTGACTTTATTATCAAAAAGAAATTTGAAATTGATAAGGTACTTTTTTTCTCTGGGAGTAATCATATTCGCCATCTTTATTTTTATTTATCCATTTGAAAGGTATTTCCTAGGTTTAATGGTTTTGAACTTGAGTTTAGTTATGCTAATTCAGTCTATAGAGTTAAAAAGATATGAATCAAAGGCTCATACATACCTTCAATTCATATCTTGTATAATTGCTTGCATTTTGTGTTTAGCTGCTTCGTGTTATATTCTTATTTCAAACTAGTGAAATCATTGCCCGGAATAGCTGGGCCAAACGACAGTTACTCATCAGCAGTAATCGATTGCGGAAGCTCGCCTGCCATTCTTTTCTCCACAACCAACGGTTCTGCATAGCCATGCTCTGCCTGAATCTTCTTCATGGCTTCCTGCGCCGCTTTCTCCGTCGGATAATACCCTGCTTCCACGAGGTATAAGCCCTTCTGGTCCTTCAGCATACGTAATCCCTCTACCCCGAACAGCATTTCTTCAGCAATAGCTAGCGTCTCCCCAGCGGGCTGAGAAGGTGTCCGCAGCGAATACACAGGTTGCTCCTGAACGCCCGCTCCCTTCTTCAATGTAATCACCACTTGTGCAGGATCTTTGTACTCTTTGACCTCATAGGCAACCGGCTCTTTGAAAGTTACACTAAACCGAATAGCGGAGTCATCGAGCGTGATGAGCGGATAGGCATCCTCTACAAAACGACTCTCCTTCAGAGTCTCCAAGTCTTTGGCCGCCGAGAATTTTCTCGCACCACTGACAGAAATGGTCATCGTGTAAGGATATTCTGTAAACTTCACGTTATACGAACTCGCCAGTGTCTGATCTTCATCAGGGTTGGCAAAATTCAATATTAACTGATCACGCTCGCCCTGTGTCTTCAAAGCAATAAAGTCCACATCGACCCCATCTTGGATCGTGCCGCCACCAGCGCTTCCGTGGGTAAACTGCAACACCTCTACCAGCTTGCCCAGTACAGGCACTTGCTCCAGACTTCCTGCGAATGCAGGCATCGTATTCACACTTATAGTAAAAGAAATCAGCACCGCCGCCGCTGCTGAACCGCCCCATTTCAGGCTCCGCCGTACCACGCTATTTTTGCGCCGATGTTGCTTGCCTCTTTCAATCCCCTTATGGACAGCGGCCGACAGCTCTTGAGGAATCTCTATATCGTTATATGCTTGCTGCATCACTTCCAGTTTCTTATCCAAGGTGCTCACTCTCCTCCAGATTGATTTTTAATTTCTCCAATCCTCTGTAGAGGACCGATTTGACCGAGCTCAAGGGCTGTTCCAGGATTTCGGCAATGTCCTTCAGCGGCAAGTCTTCGAAATACCTCATAACGATTACCATTCGCGACTTTTCATCCAGCCCATCCAGCGCTTCGTGCAAGTCAATGATTTCTTCCTTCTGCCCCGGTACATAGCTGCCTTCAGGTTCTTTCTCCATGTAGATGATTTTCTGGGATTTGCGGATATGATCGAGTGCGCAATTCACCGCAATCCTGGTAAGCCAGGTCGCAAAATATTGCGGCTGCTGCAATTTATGAATGGAAATATAGGCTTTATAGACTGTCTCCTGGACAATCTCCAGCGCCTCATCCTTGTTCCTGACATAAGAAAATGCCATTCTGTAAATCCGCTCCTGCATGCCCTCGATCAGGGTGATGAAGCTGTCTTCATCGCCGGCGATTGCCCGCTCAGCCAGTACTTCAACGTTCATGCTGCTCACTTCCTTTCTTAACGTATACACCAGTTAGACGTGCAGCCCTCCCAAAAAGACGCAAGGACTCAAAAAAACTTTTGCTGATGCTATAAAAGACGAACTTAAGATATGAACGTAAGGCTCGGTCGTCACTACGGTGAATGTTGGACTTCCGGTCGCTGTTATCCCCAGATTTCTTTGATTAAACCGCTTTTAGCGGATGAAATCTGGTGACAAAGGCGAACGCGTTCGCTCCTACAGTTCCAACCTTTCCCCTTCGTTCCTTCTCGCTTTTTGTTATTTTCTTATGTGCATCTTATAAATCAAGCAAATGAAAAAAGCGGCGTCTCTCCCGAGATCACCGCTGCTCTCTTCTATGCAATCCAGCCAGTGGATATGCTGTCTAAATTAAACATCCAATCGCTGTACGTTAAAGAGCCGGGCATAACTTCCGTCCAATGCCATCAGCTGTTCATGTGTGCCCCGTTCTGTGATCGATCCATTCTCCAGTACGACAATCTGATCGGCATGGGTAATCGTAGACAGCCGGTGAGCAACAATCAAGGTCGTCCGCTCCGAAGCCAGCGACTGAAGTGACTGCTGAATCAGATGCTCTGACTCGAGGTCCAGTGCTGAGGTGGCTTCATCCAGAATAAGCACCTTAGGATTTTTGAGGAAAACACGGGCAATCGCAATCCGCTGCTTTTGTCCGCCGGACAACTTGACGCCCCGCTCGCCCACTTCCGTATCATATCCCTGCGGCAGCTGCATGATGAAATCATGGGCATTGGCTGCCTGCGCCGCCGCGATGATGCTCTCTTCAGGTGCCTGCGGATTCCCGAATAGAATATTTTCACGCACCGAACCGCTGAACAGGAAGTTGTCTTGAAGGACCATCCCGACAGCTCCGCGCAGACTCTCCTGCGTTAAGCTCCGAATATCTTGATCGTCTACGCATAGACTACCCTCAGTGACATCATAGAAGCGCGGAATCAGGCTGATCAGCGATGATTTGCCACCACCACTCATGCCAACAAAGGCCACCGTTTGTCCCGGTTGAATGGATAGATCAATATCTTTTAATACCCAATCGCCTTCCGGGCTGTACTTGAACCACACATGACGGAAGTCGATCGCGCCCGACCCTCCACTCAAATTTCTGGCTCCCGGCTCATCGACGATATCATAGGGCTCCTCAAGCAGCTCCAGCACCCGTTCTAATGAGGCCGAGGCCTGGGTCAGAACCGTAGAAGAGTTAATCAGACGCCGAAGCGGCGCATACATCCGATCCAGATAACCGAAGAAAGCAACAAAGGTCCCAAGGGTCAGATTCCCCTGTATAACTTGATAACCTCCGTACCCGATCACAAGCAGCGGGGCGATATCCGTTAAGGTATTGATGATGGCAAAAGTGAATGCATTCCAGCGCGTCTGGGCCATCGCTTTGTTCAGAAAATTAGCATTGATGCCTTCGAATTTCTTCTGGTCAACACGCTCCATCGTAAAGCTGCGGATCACAGAGATCCCTTGAATGCGCTCGTGCAAATAGCCCTGAATACCGGCCAGCGCCTGCGAGCGATCTTTGGTCAGGATCTTAAGCCGCTTATACAGCGTGTTCACTGCAATACCGTACAGAGGCAGTATCGCAATGGAGACCAGAGCCAGCACCGGATTCAGGTAGAACATGAACGCCAGAGCGAAGACCAGCGTGAACATATCCAGCCAGACATTCATCATGCCGACCTCTACCAGATTCTTCGTCTGCTCCACATCATTGATAAATCTGGAAATGGCCTCGCCTACTTTGGTATTCTGATAGTAACGTAGTGATAAGCGCTGCAAATGAGCGTATAGCTTGTTACGCATATCGAACAGCACTTTACTGGTAATGAGCTGGGCAAAATACTGACGGTAATATTCCACCGGCCCGCGAACGATAACGAATAACACAAAGGCACCGCCCAGGATCATCATTAATTGCGAAACTCGTTCGTTAACGGTCATCGCCGGATTCATCAAAAGGTCGTCCACGACGTATTTTAGAATAATAGGAAGTGTCAGCGGAATGCTGAATTTGATCATCCCTATGATCAGGGTGATAATGATCCATTTCATATATGGACGTACAAAGGTATAATAAGATTTCCAGTACTTCACAGGTTAGGGTGTCCTTTCTTCTAGCTGGTGTGTGCATGGTGATGTTGACTTTTGCTCTCCACAATGTTTTTATAAGGCTATGTCCATTAGTAGGATAAGCAGCACCCGAACTTCAGGAGGATAATGATGTCAAGACAATTTGTGACGGAAGCCGTCATGATGGCGATTTACGGTCAACTTTTAGTGCCGGGAAGCCCTGTGGAATACATAGTTCCCTACACCTCGGTGATGGAATTATATGAACTGCGGGACAGCGATGAGCCGCTGATGAACCGTGCAGATGACGACAAGCATGTCAAGAGCAAGATCGGCGAGCTGATCGCATATTTTGAAGAACCGCTTAATGCCAAGAAAATCAATCGCTGTCTCGCTGTGCCTTGGGCCAAAAGCTCCGGGATTCTTCTGGGCGAGCAAGCGCAAATTACCATCATCAACAGTATGGATACCGCTCCGTACGGTGAGATGTTCGATCCGATTGAGACTGAGCTGCTTCTCTCCTCCCAGCGGGAGAACGTGCCTATTCTAACAGACCAATTCGAGCTGATCCAGCGCATTATCGAAGGCGGCGTCCCGGTTCAGGTGTTCGATATTGACGATTTTGATTTTGCAATGGAGGAAGATTCCTTCCGCAGCTCCCATTGATCCAGGGTAACTTCCCGGACTGATCTCCATATTCCATATGAAAAGCCCCTGCCTCGGCAGGGGCTTTTTGAAAAATATAAGAATGCATATGTTCTACGCTGTAAACATCCTTATATTTCTCGCTACTTCTGAAGCTCAGCGGACGCGGTCTTTGCTTTATAAATGTATTCGATATCGTCCTCAGCCTCATGATATTCAATGGCAAGGTCATACCCCTCCATATACCACAAATCCTGCTCCTCCATAAAGAACACGATGCCCTCCTGCTCAATCCGGTCACCCGGCGTTACAGCGGCCTCGGTGGCGAGCCCCAGCGAGAATCCAGGGTGGAGTCCGCCGCCCGAGCTATACCGGGGAAATAAACGAATAGAGTCTCCGTTATTAAGTGCCAGTTCTCGCTTGAACCAGGCTGCAGCAGCTTGGCTAATTGCCATACTCATCTCTCTCAACTCCTTTGTGTAACCTTAATCATACTGAAAAAAATCAAAGATTCCAAACTGCTTTTTAAAAAAAAGCTAAAAAAATTTGTTTGACAACGTCTTGAAGCGAATGATAAACTCTGAACATAACGAATATTCTTCAAGTTATTACCAAAAAATGAACGAAAGGGTGAGAGCGGTGTTTATCACAGTACAGGACCATTACTTTACAATTGTCGGCAACCATACACAATCGAATACCGAAGCAGCCCAAATGGTGGAACTCTCCTGAAGCTTTGCGGATCATACATACCGCATGTCTTAAGGTAACGAAAATCTTCCCATGCCAGGTGCTGCTTTGCACCGTGCGCATGATAGCCTCTAATTACACAGGTATATCGTCCGTTTTCGGATGATATGCCTTTTTTGTTGGAGATTTTCCACTATCCGCTGTATCCCAATTGCCGACTTAATTACAACCTGAAAGGAAGGGATTTACCTTGTTCTCTGTTCTTAAAAATCTCGGATGGTTCTTCCGCCGGGAAAAAAGGCGCTATTCGCTCGGCCTTTTCTTGCTGATCGCAGTAGGTGTGCTGGAACTATTGCCACCTCGCCTGCTCGGCAATGCCATTGACGAAATCGTCCGCGGCTCCGTCACGGCGAGCTCCCTGATCAAGTACATTGGTCTGATCGTGGCTTTGCTGCTATTTATCTACTGGATCACGTACATATGGATGCACAAATTATTCGGCGGCTCTAACCTTGTAGAGCGTCTGCTGCGTTCCCGGTTCATGAATCACCTGATGACCATGACGCCTTCGTTCTTCGAACGCAACCGTACCGGCGACCTTATGGCCCGAGCCACCAATGACATCCGTGCAGTCTCCGCTACTGTAGGATTCGGCATGCTGACCCTTGTAGATTCCACGGTATATCTTACCGTCGTCCTGCTGGCCATGGGATTTCTGGTCAGTTGGAAGCTTACGCTGGCTGCCGTACTGCCCCTGCCACTCATCGCAATAGCAATGGTCTTCTATGGTAAAGCCATACATGACCGGTACAGTCTGGCCCAGGATGCTTTTGGTGACATGAATGACCAGGTTCTGGAATCCGTCTCCGGCGTGCGCGTGATTCGCGCTTATGTACAGGAGCGCCTCGATGAGAAGCGCTTTGCTGACATCACGGAAGATGTATACCGCAAAAATATGGCTGTAGCCCGGGTCGATGCCTTCTTTGAGCCAACCATCCGTTTCTGCGTAGGATTGAGTTATATTATTGGACTCACCTATGGTATCTACTTAGTCTTCCGCAACCAGATCACGCTCGGCGATCTGATCTCCTTCAATATGTACCTCGGGATGATTGTCTGGCCGATGTTCGCCATTGGCGAATTGATCAACATTATGCAACGCGGCGGCGCCTCGCTGGAACGTATTGACGAAACCACGGGAACCCAGCCAGACGTAACCGATCTTCCGAACCCTGTAGATGTTGCAGCCGGACCTAACGGCATTGAATTGAAAAATGTGACCTTCCGTTATCCTTCATCCACCATTGATAATCTGATCGGAATCAACCTGTCCCTTGAACGCGGACAGACGCTAGGCGTTGTAGGGCGAACCGGTAGCGGTAAATCCACACTGCTGAAGCAGCTTCTACATGAATATCCGACCGGTAGCGGAGACATTCTGATCTCCGGTGTGCCGATCCAGAAGATTACCCTGGACCAGTTGCATAGCTGGATGGGCTATGTTCCGCAGGAACAAATCCTGTTCTCCAAAAGTGTGCGGCAGAATATCCAGTTCGGACTGGAGAATGCCGGTGATGACAAGATTATGGACGCCATTACTGCGGCTGCATTCCAGAATGACCTCGGCACCTTGTCCGACGGACTGGATACGCTAGTCGGCGAACGCGGGGTATCCCTCTCCGGAGGACAAAAGCAGCGTGTCTCGCTGTCCCGGGCATTTATCGCCAATCCGGAAATTCTAATCTTGGACGATGCGCTGTCCGCCGTAGATGCACGGACAGAAGCACAGATCATTGAGAACATCCGGCAGGAGCGTGCCGGCAAAACAACGCTGATCTCTACCCACCGTCTCTCCGCCGTCGAACACGCCGATCAGATTGTCGTGCTGGACAACGGACATATTACAGAGCGGGGAACACACGAAGAACTGCTTGAATTAAACGGCTGGTACCGTGAACAATATGACAGGCAGCAGATCGAGAATAACCTGTCCAACTAAACAGCCTGAGCTACAGACCAACTAACAGGAGGTGTCACCGTTGACACAAAGTACAGGCAAACGCCTGCTCCAATATGCATTAACCGCTAAAAAAACATTTATCGCAGCCTTGCTGCTGCTGTCCATCGGCGTTGCGGCTGAGCTTGCCGGTCCCTTCATCGCCAAGAGCATGATCGACAACCATATGCTGGCGATTGAGAAGCCTTATTTCAAAACCGCATCTTCAGAGGAAGCCGCGGTCTATAATAATGAGTATTACAAACGCGCCGACCGCTTCCAGCCGGGTGAGGCCAAAGGCCAGGAAATCCGCCTGTTGCAGGCTGGACGCAGCTTCTATTTTATCAACAGTGCTGTAGATCAGCCCGATGGTGAACGCACCTTCCGTGACGGAGAGCTTCATATCGTCCGCGGCGGGAATGAGGTCACCTATCCGGCAGTGAAGCTTTCTGTGGATGAGCTGTTCGCCTTCTACAAGCCCGAGCTGCCAGGCATCTATGAGCTGGTAGGGCTCTATGCCCTGTTCCTTGTAATCTCCATCTTCGCGGAATTTGGGAAAACCTACTGGCTGCAATCGTCAGCCAACCAGGTTATCCGCAAGCTGCGGACTGATGTCTATGCGCATATCCAGCGCCTTCCGGTCCACTTTTTTGACAACCTGCCAGCGGGTAAAGTCGTTTCCCGGGTCACGAATGATACGGAAGCCATCAAGGACCTGTTCATCGCCGTCTTATCCAACTTCAGCACCGGTGTAATTAATATTATTGGTGTCTATATCGCACTGTTCCTGCTGGATGTCCGGCTTGGACTGGTCAGTCTCTTCATTATTCCGGCACTAATCCTTTGGATTGTTATCTACCGGAAGGTGGCGACCAAGTACAACACGATCATCCGCTCCCGTCTGAGTGAGATCAACGCCATTATCAACGAATCCATTCAGGGGATGTCGATCATCCGGATTTTCCGCCGCCAGAAGGAGCGCAGCGAAGAGTTCGAGAAACTAAATGACGATTATCTGAAGTATCAGAACAAAATGCTTAACCTCAATGCGCTGACCTCGCACAATCTGGTCAACTCGATCCGCAGCCTGTCCTTTGTCCTTGTCCTCTGGTACTTTGGCTTTGGGAGTCTGGACGGCTCAACATTCGTCTCGCTCGGTGTGCTGTATGCCTTCGTCGATGTGCTGGGCCGGATGTTCCAGCCGATCACAGGTATGGTCAACCAGTTGGCGAACCTTGACAGCTCCATGGTCTCCGCAGGCCGTGTGTTCACACTGATGGATGAACCGGGCGAAGCTGTGACCGACGGCACCATGCCTCGCTATAAAGGCAATGTGGCTTTCAAGAATGTATCCTTCGCCTACAAAAAAGACTTTGTCCTGCGCGATATTTCTTTCGAGGCTCGTCCGGGTGAGACTGTCGCCCTGGTGGGACACACAGGTTCAGGCAAAAGCTCGATCATTAACCTGCTGTTCCGATTCTACGATCCGCAGAAAGGCTCCATCACGATAGATGGCCAGGAGGTTACGAGTCTTCCGAAGCAGTGGATCCGTAACCATATGGGGATCGTTCTACAGGACCCTTACCTGTTCACCGGTACCATTGCTTCCAACGTTAGTCTTGGGGATGAACGCATCTCACGTGAGCGTGTGGAACGGGCTTTGCGTGAGGTAGGCGCAGATAAACTGCTGGCCCATCTTCCGCAGGGCTTCGATGAACCGGTAGTGGAAAAAGGCAGTACGTTGTCAGCCGGACAGCGTCAGCTAATTTCCTTTGCCCGTGCTCTCTCCTTCGATCCGGCGATTCTGATTCTGGATGAGGCAACCTCCAACATCGATACCGAGACGGAGAGCATTATCCAGGAAGCGCTGGAGGTGCTGAAGAAAGGTCGTACCACCTTCATCATTGCCCACCGTCTCTCGACAATCCGCTCCGCAGACCAGATTCTGGTGCTGCACCGCGGGGAGATCGTAGAACGCGGCAACCATGATGAATTGATGGCGCTCGGCGGAAGATACTTCCGCATGTATCAGCTTCAGGTCGGTGCTGCCGCAGCGGAAAGTACAAATCCTGTAGCAGCTGGTTCGGCACATCAGGCTTCTGCTGCTGGATTGCAGCCAGCATTTAAGAAAATGTAGCATATTCATGCCCCCTTTGCCTGTTGGCGGAGGGGCTTTTTTTTCTAAGTTCAGTCAATAGAAGCAGTTTAACGGATAAGAAATTGGGGAACAACAGCGATCACAAGTCCACACATCACTGGAATAATTGGCTGAGCCCAGGTTCGAAGCTTCAGAGGGGCTTTCGTAGCGGGAAAAATACCGTTAAATGCTTCCTTACATCTTATCAGTGCTTCCCAATACCACTGCTTCAGAAGGTTGAAACTCATGCATGGGGGCTAACGGACCCTAACGTCGTTATTTGCACATCAAGCAGCTTCTGGAATTTGTAACGGACTCAGGTGCCGCTATTTCCTCCCAAACCGTGGATTTTACACAGGATTTCTGCTCATAACGTCTTTGGAGTCCGTTATTTTCTGCTACGGTTGATTGTTAGGAGATAACGTCTCTGGGGTCCGTTACCAGATGGAATAAGAAGAAAGTACTGATTTCGAGATAGATCCATAAATCAAGAGTTTAATTATGGGTTTTCTCAAAGCCACTACTTTCTCAACAATCTGAGCTTTTTCAATTATTACAACGCCCTATAGAGTGAAGTTAAGCCTTTCGACGTATTTGCGGGTGATTACAATTACGTTGTGTTTTTATTGCGTCCTTTATAGGAATTAAACAAAGCACTACACTCCAATGTAAAAAATATTTGACACGAAGTGAAGTTAACTATATTGTATGTATATAATTTTTTACATCATGTAAAATAAAACATACATAAAGGAGATGCCCCATGACGTATCACTCCAAAAAAGCAATCGTATCCATCCTCACTTCCCTTCTTGTTTTTCTTTATCTTTTTATCGATATCCAGGGGGCGGGTTCCGCAGGAGTAGAATCTCTGCCACAGCTTTGGGGAGTCTTCTTTCTGAAATGGATCGTAATCGAGGTTTTAGCGAAGATGGTGATCCTGATTGTTTTCAATATTTTGAACAGGTTAGCTACACGAGAAGCAGAGCCTTCCTTTGCCGATGAACGTGATCGAATGATTGAGCTAAAAGCGGTCAGAAACTTTTGCTTTATGTTTTCCTTTGGTTTTTTCGTCGCAATGGGTGCACTAGCGATTCATCAACCCCTCTCAGTCATGTTTAATACCCTGGCAATAGACTTCTTTCTCTCCGGCCTAGTCTTGAACCTGTCCTACATCTTCTATTATCAGAGAGGATTTTGAAATGAAGAAGAACTTGGTCAAGAATAACATACGACAATTACGATTTATGAAACATGAGATGACCCAGCAGCAATTGGCCGATCGGGTCGGCGTGACAAGACAAACTATCGTTGCTATTGAAAAAGAGAAGTACTCCCCTTCGCTCGAACTGGCGTTTCTGATTGCTCAAGTGTTTGAGCTCCCGCTGGAAGAGATTTTTTCTTTTCACCCACAAGGAACTGACAGTAGCCAAGCAACATCACTTGAGGAAGAAGGGAAATAACATATGAAGACTGCGATATGTACGAAATACGGGACACCAGATGTTATTCAGATTAAAGAAGTCAAAACACCGACTGTTCAAGACGACCAGGTATTGATCAAAGTGCATGCAACGACCGTAACTTCTGGTGACTGTGTGTTGCGTAACAGCAAGATGCTGGTTATGAGGCTGCTCTTTGGTCTCACGAAACCAAGAAAAGATATCCTGGGAAGTGAATTATCCGGGACAATCGAGGTTGTTGGTAAGAACGTCACCAAATTCAAGAAAGGTGATTCCATAATTGCCTATACCGGGATGCAGGTTGGTGCACATGCAGAATATATAACCCTCTCCGAGAATGCTGTACTCACGGCAAAGCCGGAAAACATGACGTTTGAGGAAAGTGCAGCTATTGCCTTCGGTGGTACGACGGCTCTGTATTTTCTCCGAAAAGGAAACATTCACAATGGTCAAAACGTGCTCATCTTTGGTGCTTCTGGAGCCGTGGGTACTTCCGCTATTCAGCTGGCTAAGCACTTCGGAGCCACTGTTACCGCTGTATGCAGCAGCCGCAATTTTGAACTGGTGAGGTCGCTCGGAGCAGATCACGTCATTGACTATACCCAAGAGGATTTTTCGAAAAAAGGGACGCGCTACGATCTTATCTTTGATGCCGTCGGCAAAAGCTCAAAATCGAGCAGCAAACAGGCATTAACTCTAAGCGGCAAATACATTTCGGTAGCAGGCGGGCTTGCCAAAGAAAATCTTGACGACTTGCTCCTTCTTAAAGAGCTTGTAGAAGCTGGAGAATTGAAATCGGTCATCGATCAATGTTACCCCTTCGAACAGATTTCTCAGGCTCATGCTTACGTTGAAAAGGGTCATAAACAGGGGAATGTGGTCATAACGCTGTAGTCGTCAGATGGATGAAGTGTGGAGGAATGAAGCCGCTGTGAGCCTGTGATGGATAAAGGAGAACATTCCGCGTATCGTCAAATGGTGTAGAGAATCACAGCGCCTTCGATTTTATATGATTATGAATCCTATTGCGGCGAGTAACAGTAGATGTATCGGATAGAACCAGTAGAATCCATATTGCAGCACCTTGTTGATATTGCCCTTCCTCCCGTTATAATAAAAAGTTAATAATATCCCCAAATACGCACCAACGGTGTTAAGAAGCGTGGAACGCCATGCAGAGTCAAAATCATCTGATAGCCAAAGCAGCAGTTTCCAGCGGGAAAGCAGGATGACCCCAATCCAAACCCATGCCTGTTTAGGCTTAGATACATCTTTTAACAGATAAAACATAAACACAATAAGTATATAGCCTTCGCTTCCCTCCGTTTTTATCAACTTGGCGAACAGGGCTATTAATAACACAGAGACAAATCCGATCAACCTATTATTTTGCTTGAATCGTTCGAAGCAAGTGATCGCCAGCAACCCAAGCCCCAGTGTAAATAAAATGTTCAGATTCACCTCATATGGTGTGATTTCAGTACCAAGCACTTTAGCTTCAGCTTGAAAAAATAAAATATAAGGTATTTGAGCAAGGGCTGCAAAACAAAAAATTCGTAAAAGGTATCTTTTTATATTACTGGTATGCATGTAACCGTTAGCTATACAGAACATAAAGACAGGTGCAGCCAATCTTCCAACAAACATCAATATCGTCGGTAAGGTGTCCAGAAGAAGATTGCAAATCAACTCCCCATGTGCCGGGTAGATCACTTCCAAATTTGAAGCAACTGGCAGCAATAGTTTATGTAAAGGAAATATTCTGAGCATATGATCAAACAACATGGAAAAAATCGCAATCAGCTTCAATGTTTTGAGATTCATTCTCCTCATTTCTCCTATTCAGAAGCACTAATAAATACGATGTTTTGTGTTTGAGTCCCTTCTGCATGCTGTAATTGCGGTTTGGATACTCTCGCACCTTGTGTAATTTGGCTTAGTATTTCTTTATAGGTCTCGGCGGCAAAGTCCGCTTTCTCTTGCGTCCATTCCCCCGTCTTGACCAGCTTGTTAATCACCATCAGCTCCGCCTCCACCCAACGTTTAAACTCCTCGTAGGTATACCATTCAGGTTCAATGACAGAAGAGCTGGATAGCTGTGACTGCTTACTCTCATTATCGTTTACAGTACTGTCATATTGAGTGGCAACCATAATATCTTCTGAATCTGCAAACTGAATATTCTCAACAACAAATTCGTTTATCGTCCCTCCGGTCAAGAATATACAAAGCGCCACAAAAATCAATATAGATGTCGCCCGTTTCTTTTTCCGGGTATCCATCAATGCGAAAATGCGTTTCTTCAGTGTATCTCTACCGTTATACAGGTGAGTTGTTATCGCGGTCTGCCGCTTGGCTACTGCTTTGGCTGTGTCAATAATAATCGCGGCATATTGCCTGCGTTCTTCCAGACTTGCGTTATTCAAAACTTCTTCATCACACGAAAGCTCACATTGCTCCTCAATGGCCTTGGCCATCAAGTAAACCAGCGGATTAAACCAATGCAGTGCCGTTGCCAATAGCACCAAAGCTTTGTACCCCAAATCCAAACGTTTGATGTGAACCAACTCATGCTTGAGCACAACATTCAACGCTTCAGGAGTCATGTCTATGCTATTCAAGGTAATTACTGGTTTGAACAAACCGCTCATCATCGGTCCAGGTATAGCTGCGCAATGCTTTATATTTATACGTTTCCGTATACCCAGTTCTCCCTGAAGAAACTGCATGGTCTCCATGATCTGCTGATCTTCAACATCATTACTCCAGCGGGCTATCATCTTCATCCATCGATAATGGCGAAGCACATGAAAGGCTATCACGACACAGACGCCAGTGAACCAAAGCACTGCAATTACGTTCCAAATATTACTGTTTATCGTCAGAATTTCATTTGAAGCTGCGCCGAGAAGACTGCGACCTGCTTCTGAAATAAGATCAGGCATCAACTCTATTGGGTTCAGTTGAATCTGAGGTGTGAGTGCGAAGTGAGGGCGGAAGGGTATTAACAGGCCAATGATTATCACCAGCCAGATGTAATACCTCCATTTTGCAGAATAACGCCTGGATAACGATGGAGTGAGGGTTATGTAGACTAGTGCGATAGCTGATAATGTCAGGGAACTTTCCAGTAGAGTGATTATGAAGGCACGCATCCTAATCCCTCTTTTCCTTCAACCAGGTTAATAACTCATCAAGATCAGCATTTTTTAATTTCCGCCCGTCATACAGAGCCGCAACCAGGCTTGTGAATGAGTTGCCATGATACTTCTTCATAAAATCTGCAGTCTCAAACTCAAGATATTCTTCTTTAACTATAAGTGGAAAGTAGGTACGTTCCTTGCCGTTCTTTTCCGTTCGGAGGAACCCACGCTCCACAAGCCGCAGCAATAACGTAATGATCGTCTGTGCTTTCCATTCCTTCTCTCTTCCTAACTGATCCATAATCATATTGGTCGTTATTGGAGGTTCATTGTCCCAGACTACCTTCATAATCTCAAACTCCGTATCAGGAAGCTTTTTCATCATACAACCTCTCTTCCCCATATTCTACAACTGTCTACTATTATATTCTACAAACGTCTTATTTCAGAGTCAAGTCCATATACAAAAAAAGTTTATAAAACAGACCCGTCGGATCCATCTTATAAACCTGTTGTCTTCCCTATTTTTTAACAATATAATCGACAAAGCCCTGCCTAATGCGTTCGCCTTCATAGATTCTCTCCAGAGTACGGTCTTCTTTGAACAAGACTTCCATATTGCCGAATAAAGGGTCTGCCTCGGAAGCTGTATAGTAGGAATGAATGACCGGCTGATCGTCGTCAAACTGTTCATACTGATGGTCACCAAGATGAGGACCTTCCCCGCAGCGAAAATCGTTCACTGTAAGAAAATTAACGAACAGCAATCCCCCCGGTTTCAGCGTCCGGATCATTTCTTGCAGGGACTGCGAAACCTCATCTTTTCTCATATGAAATATCGAATTATAGGAGTACACAAAGCTGAAGGATTCATCGGCAAAAGGTAAGTTCCGCATATCCCCACGCTCAATGTTCAACTGAAGCCCTCTTTCTTGTTCGTAAGCCTGGGCTTGCGCTATAGCAATAGGATCAAATTCAATGCCATGGGTAGTATATCCATACTGGGCAAACAACCCTAAAGAAGGGCTGTCTCCTCCCGCACCGCAATCCAGCACAGTTCGCTCTAGCCCGGTCTCATTGCAAAAGCTAAGGTAGCGGTATAGCGGGATGTGCTTGAAAATTTCGTTCATATTAAATGCTCCTCTTCCAGACCCAACTTCGCGTATAACTCTGTACAATACCCCTGTAAGGTCTTTTCCAGTTTACAAGCTTTATTCTTGAAGCGTTTCAGCTCACGCAGCATTTGAGATCTTCCCGCTGGGGTGAAGGTCTCCTGAATCCGCTCTTTGAAATAGTCGTGGACAATATGATTGCGCTGCTTCCAAACTTCTTGTAATTGCGCCGTTTCTTCTTCGGAGAACGGAAAGTGATGCTGGATTTCTTTGATGAGCTGGCCGAGGGAGTTGCTGAGTTTGCGCTGGTACAGATCTGTAAGATCGGCTTCCGTGGGCGTCTTCCCTTGCGAAAGCTTGGTCAGTAGAAGCAGATTCGTGAGCTGCTGCTCCAGCGCCTGACAATAGTAGACTGCCAAGCCGAAATAGGCAAACAGTTCCTTTGATTGTTCACTCTCCGGTATTCTGGTATCCTTCATCGTTCCTCCCGTTCAGTATCTTTGGATTTTGAATACACCTCTGATTTTTAGATAGAACCATTAATTTTTATTCATATCTCTCTTGCCCGATCTGTAGCCGTAGAATCCGATCAATAATGCTGTATAGATAGTAATGTGAAGTAAAGGAACCAGCACAGCCACCCCAGAGATCTGATCGGCATTCATCATGGCATCCATGACTGGTGACACCGGCGGGAGTAGTAGCCGCAGATAGGTCAGAGAACCCGGCAAGAATTCAGTGATCTTCGTACCACCAATGGAAATTATGATCACAGCGAGCATGATTCCGGTAGCATGGCTGGCTTTCTTGATCACGGACGACTGCAGGAACAATGAGATCGCAATTCCCAACAACCCGAGCAGTGCATGACCGGTTAATGCCAGCATGATTCGGTATAATCCTGCTTGTTCATCAAAACGTCCAGTCACCAGCGGATATACAACGATCAGCACGTCCAGCAGCAAAGTCAGGACCCCGAGTGTGAGGAGACAGCCCATGTTGTATTTTCTGATACTACGTAAATGAACGGTTGTCAGTTGTCTCTGTACCGGATGTTCATGGTTTAAAAAGCTCAAACCCAGACAGGCGCAGCCGATGAATAGGATTACAGCTGTAGCAGCATAGCTGTTCATCACTGGATTGGGTGTGTACGAATAAAGTACCAAAACGGCAATAAGGATGCCTGCAAAAGGGGCAAAGTAACGCTGGGACAGTGTATAACTTCGCAGCATATACACAACAAGTGATGTCATGACTTTCCGCCCCCTTCAGGGGTCTTGGGATTCATCCACTGCTCCAAGTCTGACCAGCCATCGCATGGTTCCACAGATACAACAGATCCTCCCCGCTCCAGCACCTGACGCAAGTACGCATCGGATACCGCAGCATCAACAGTGAGACCCAGACAGGATTGATCATGTAATTCCGTCACGACTTGCAAGGAAAGAAACCCCGGCTGATCCCGCCATTGGCGAAGCTCCTCTTCCTGCAAATGCTTGAATACTATGTATGTTGTGGGACGCGCGGATAGCTCCTGTATTCCCTGTTGCATTCGTACCGTTCGTCCGGCTTGCAGAATGTGCAGATGATCAGCAAGGGCCTCCACCCATTGCGGTTCATGAACGGAGAATACCACGGCCGTTCCTTTTTTCTTTCGTTCACGCAACAGCTGAACCAGCATATTCTGAGCCGAAAGATCCAGCCCCGACATCGGTTCATCCAGCAGTAGTAACTCCGGTTCTACAAGCAAGCTTTGAATCAGATTTATCTTCTGCAGCATCCCTTTGGAAAAGTTATTCATCGGCTGCCCCCGGAAAGGTGCCAAATGAAACAGTTCCAGCAATTCTGCCATTCGTACTTCAATCTCACGTGCAGATAACCCGCGTATTCTTCCCATACTGCGCAAATACTGCTCTGGTGTGAATTTCAGCCCTGGAAACGCCTCAGGCGCATAACCTATTACCAGGTCAGCTTTCCTGCGGATGGCTCCCGATGTAACCTGGACCAGACCTGCGAGAATGGACAATAGCGTACTTTTGCCGGAACCATTTCGTCCGATCAGGGCAGTAATATTTCCTGGCCGAATACTCATCGACACTTCTTGGAGCACCATGTGTCCTGTATACATTTTGCTCACAGCTTCAAGTTCGGCACATGCCGCCTCAGCTGGGCTTTCAACTATGCCCTTTCCTGTTTTAATCCCCATATTCTAACCACCGTGAAGCTTTCCGCTCGGACCAACTTGCAGTTGTATCCTTGTCCATATCTATGTTATCGCGCAAGGCCTGCACTCTGCTCCGGCCAGCACATTTCCAATTCATCTGAGTAGTGCCATTCACAGGATCATTCATACTACACACTCCTTTATCACCTCCATGTAATTCGCCGGGCGCCTCCCTTTTTCCTCTTAATAAATCTAATTTTTGGAGAGAAAATGAAATAAAACCAGACCCAAGTTATCGCTAACATAAGGTCTGGTTTTAATATTGTAAAAGATTCAGGGCAGCTTCTTAAGCATACACCTCAACTGTCTCACTAATCATACGGCAGGCTGCTGCACACTCCCGGCAAGCTTCGATGCAGCTCCGGCAATGCCTATGTACATGCTTACTGCTCTCGTCTGCACAGGCTTCGCAAATATCTGCACACAGACGCAGAATCTGAACTACAAACGGACTTTGACGCGTCATGGCCTGAATGGCAAAGGAGCAAATGTCCGCACATTCCCGATCGAGCCGGATACTCTCACGAAGCTCCTCCAGGTGGTACTCTTTCAGGCTTGAGACATAACTGTAATTACAGGTGTTCATGGTCTTGATACAAGCATCAATGCACTCCTGATACTGAATTCGGGTCATAGCCTTAACCTCCTGCGATTTTTTATAGGGTATGCCTATCTATTAACCTGCAAGAAAAGCAACGAACCAGACCTTGTGGCACTTCACAGACAGTTACAAGCTTCGTCTGACCGCATTTGGCCGGGCGAGCAGACGTTTCTCTAGTCGCAGCAGTTTGCTACGCAGCTCACCTGACGAAAAATGCTCCCCAATAAATACTGCCACATTGGGCACATCGCCCTGCGGTGTGATCTTCATGTAATCCGCTTCTCTGTAAGCATATTGGAACAAGTAACGGCTAGAGGTATCATTGAACTCCACAATTCCCTTCGCCCGATAGACGTCCCGCGGCAAATCTTTGACAAACTGCTCGAATTCTTCGCTGTTCACTGTATTCTTGAAATAATGCGTGTAAGCCATAACATGATCATGCAGCGCATGGGTGCTTCCCGGTGCAGTATGATTGCCCTCTGTCTCAACTTCATGTGAGGTATCGTCACCTTCAGCTTCATCTGTTAAATCCTCGGCTTCAAGACGAATGCCTCCGGCCTGACTTAGCACTTCTTCAGAATCCAGCTCACAACGCACCGCCGGCATTACTGCCGCGTAAGCATTCCATTTCCGCAGAACAGTCAGAACTTCCTCCTTCTCTTCCTCTGTCACCCGATCCAGCTTGTTTAAAATAAGCACTGAAGCACAGCGAATCTGCTCCTGCATTAGACGATAGGTTGCTCCCTGCTGGGCGCGATGCAATTCCAGAAGATGTCCGGCATCCACAACAGTGATTAAGCTTTTCAGCTCTACCTTCAGATACAGCGAAGTCTCGGTCACCCCGTCGACGATCTCCAGCGGATTGGCTGCGCCAGTTGCTTCAATCACAACGACATCCGGCGATTCCTTCTTAATTAGTGTAGCCAGCTCAGTGCTAAGATCGCCACGGATCGAACAGCAGATACAGCCGCCCAGCAATTCAGCCATAGGCACGGACTGTTCAACCAGGAGACCATCAAGATTTACCTCTCCCAGCTCATTCATAACAACAGCCGGGCGTAAGCCTTGGCCTTTCCAATGATCCAGCAGACGCTGCAAAAGCGTT
Organism: Paenibacillus sp. NPDC056722; assembly: GCF_042790635.1. Taxonomy (NCBI): domain Bacteria; kingdom Bacillati; phylum Bacillota; class Bacilli; order Caryophanales; family Paenibacillaceae; genus Paenibacillus; species Paenibacillus sp. NPDC056722. The sequence continues at coordinate 349,376 of NZ_JBHTYV010000001.1, forward strand.
GTTTTGCCGCTCCCCAAAAAGCCTGACAATATATACACAGGTATAGCCTGTTCCATGTTTCATCTCTCCCTGCAAAAAATCGGTTATGGTAGCGAGTGTACTACATCAGGACATAGGCATGCAACCAGTCCGATGCTGTTCTTCCTGAGCGAAACAAAAGCTGAAATCGTTCTCAAACAGGATACCCGCTTAGAAAACTTCGGTTATCAGGTGGCATTCACCTATTTTGCAGCCTACAAGACAATAGACCAAGCAGGCTTTTGTTCTGTGCGTATAATACGATAAGTCCAATGAAGAGGAGCTGAAATGAAATGACTTTTTGCCCCAACTGCCCAGAACAAACTGTAACAGACCCGCCGTCTTTTGTTTATGAGGATTACTATCACCCACAGGTGGTCAATGTCATTCATCCCGTCGAAGTCATCAGACGTCATCACTGTGTGCCGATTCCAAAACATTGCTACTCTTACTCTGTCAAAGACGTTATGTGCACAGTATCCAGCGTTCGTAGCCGTAAAAAAAGATAAACTGTCGCTACCAGACTTATTCAGTCCTGAAGCTGTAGTCAAGGCAGCACTAAAAAGGAGGTACCCGCAAGGGACCTCCTTTGGACTTATCACTCAGCAGTTAAATACGCTTCCAGCAAAAGTTGATACTTTTCGTACCACTTCTTCCACTCGTCATCACGAGATTCTAGTGACTTCCCCTCCATTAAGGAAGAGAACACTTCCAGACATACTTGCCAACCCGCGAGATCCTTCGCGGTATGCCCAGTAACCTTGCCCAGTCTCTCGATCAATACCAGGTGACAGCCCTGCTGCTCAGGGGACAGCTCAAAGCGTACAAGATCAGCACCCCACGTGAATTCCAACACAGCATGAGGTGTAAAATCAGTGATCTCCATCGTTATCGCTGTACCGCTTGGCATATCGAATATTAAACTTCCACCCTCACGCAGATCTTTTACCCGTAATTCAGGAAACCATTGGGACAGCTTGTCATTCTCAGTCAACCAAGACCAAACTTCCGTTACAGGAAAAATGTAGTGTCGGTCAAATCGGGCGGTGTATCCTGCCTCAGTCTTTTCTATGGAAGCTATCATCTGCATCCTCCTTGATAAAGTAAACTATTAAGCCGAACAAAAGAAATTAACAAAAAGCAAAGAGGGAAGGTTGGAGCTGTAGGTGCAAAGTGCTCACCTGGAAGCTTTCCATAGGAAAGCTTCCACCAGAACATAGACTATTGACAGATTGCAACCACCAGAAGCGGTATATTCCCTTCACTAGTCGTCTTAATAGTGAAAAAGAGGGGCCACCTCTCCAACTAACGGCATTTTTGTACCTTATTTTTCTTTAATATAGACAAAATAGGGAAATGAGGGTATTATTGTATCTTATTTTTCGGAAAAGCACGCTAGGTGGGGTATTGGGAAGATTTAAGGTACAATATTGCACTTAATCTCCACTAACCCCTAGCTGCAGAGGATTTAAGGTACAAAAATGCCGTTAATTACACTTCGATACTTCTTAGAAGTTTTTCTTGGCTATGTTTGTTTTTTAAATGCGTTCTATATAGATCCCATTACTTCCGAGTATTCCCCAAATATAAGTCTATTCTACTATAAAACAATCTACAAAATAATCCCCGCTACTCCTCTCTGCTGCCCGATGGATTGTAAAATAGTAAAGTCCGCTATCATGACCGCCTGATGAACAGGTTTGAGGTATCTCTGACTACCAGGATTACCTGTATAAGCGAAGCATAGCTGGAACATTGCTACAAGTACCCTTATGTATTCAGGCAAAAAAACCTCTTCTTTCTGAAATGGAAGTTGGGACCGATCCCTGTATAACCTGCCATTTTCAAAGAGAGGTTTCATTGATTTGCACCTTACGAATTCAAAGTTATTCTCAACGTCCCGTTTGCCCCGGAACGTTATTCAATAGGACTACAATCTGATTGGCACCTGTTCGCTTCAGGACAAAAAAACCATGATCAGCGCTTGTAGCCACTCCCTCGTCATTCGGGCGGCAATATCCATGGGTGACACAACTTCCATCATCACGAACGCGAATTTGTCCCACTAATCCTACTGCTACCCACTCCGGCCGTTTCGGCCGTGGAAGATACTCCCTATCAGCATCCCAAGCAGGGTTCAGGAGCGGCTGCATTTCTTTGCGCTCAGGAATCAGCAGATGTCCCTCATTATCCTGATGAGCTGGCAGAGTCACCTCATGATACTGCTTGCGCCCCCATTCGTCGGTCACATATTTGTCCTGCCAGCGCAGACCTGCACTGTTGCCGACAAAGCCTGGAGTAGCACTAGTAATCCCAATAATAAAATCATCAGCAGATGTTGCTTTCCGAATCCGGTCTTCTTCCTGCACGGTGACAAAGTAACCTACATCTAATGGCTGTCCGTCTGCGGTCTCGAACATTTCGGCATGGTCAGCCGCCGGACTTAAATACATGCCGTCGATGTACATATCGAAAGTAGATCCGCTCCATTTGGCCCCCAAGCCCCTAACCGTACTGGAGGTACCGTTCCCGATAAACCAAGAATATGCTTCATCCGCGTCACCAAAGCGGCCCATAATGTGGGATGCCGTAAACGTAGTATTATTCCCCTGGCCTTCGGCGTGAGAGGCTTCACCGCTAGATATATTGTCTTCACCTTCCGCATGGGCATAGGGTCCATCGGCTAGGGTACCAATACCTTCGGCATGAGAAAATGGACCATCGGCCAATGTATACGCTCCTTCTGCGTGCGCAGAAGGCCCGCTGGCATGGGTATGGAGGCCTTCGGCATGAGAAGATGTTCCACTGGCAATGCTACTCTGCCCCTCAGCATGTGACCCCGCATTGCCGCTGGCGACGGTGTCCAACCCCTCCGCATGGGACGGAGAGCCGATCGCTACCGTACTTTGCCCTTCAGCGTGAGAAAAATCTCCGATGGCCCGGGGACCTGGCGAACCGGTTATACTGATCGTGCCTCCCTCCGCATGAGCAGCGAACCCGAGGGCGATGCTGCCCACTCCTTCGGCATGACTGCTAGCTCCGCTAGACAGATTCGGAGAGGGGGTGTTCAGTCGATCTAAGCCACCACCTTCCGCATGAGAGGCCCTTCCGCTGGCAGTGTTCCCTTCCCCTTCAGCGTGAGCAAATAATCCGGAAGCCACCGTCTGCGTTCCTTCCGCATGGGAAGCCACACCGCTGGCAACGGTTGACGATCCCTCGGCATGAGCCGTGTCTGCGGTAGCCTGACTCTGGTAGCCTTCCGCATGAGATGCACTTCCACTAGCCGTAGTCGTATTTCCTTCGGCATGTGCTGTATCCGCACTAGCCAATGTCTGGTATCCCTCTGCATGGGAGGCGTTCCCGCTTGAGGTTGTAGCGCTGCCTTCGGCATGAGCCGCGTTAAACGTGGCATTGGCCTGGTAGCCTTCCACATGCGCAGCAATGCCACTGGCTATAGTATCGATCCCCTCTACTGTAGAATATTGACCAGTCGCATTCTGGTTGCATTCGTTTACCATGCCATCCATCACCCCAATAGATATATTAATTGTACATAGCTATAATATTCGGGTTAGATAGGACAGCAATGGCTATTAAACTACGAGATTCGCCCGTTTTCTGTAAAGAAGACTGAAAGACTCATAGGCCGCAAGCGTATGGCAGCGCGTCACAATAGAAGTTCTTGCTCATTCCAGCCAGGTTCATAACAAAAAGGCAGACGCATCATCCTTAAGTGAATGAAACATCTGCCTACCCGTTCATCAGCTTTGTGATGTTGGAGTAGGTCTGTAGTAGACCTCGGTGCCCCTTTGCAGTTTTTTAAGATGCTCAGGCGGCTCATCCTTCGACAGATTCAAACGCTCCAGCAGTCCGGTGAACAACGATTTAATCTTTTTAGAATACTTGGCCTTTTCCTTGCCCATTGATGTGTAGACGAGTGAGGCATTATATTTGCTGTAAATCTCTGTCTTCGTCGTTGGTGTTACAGAAATGTCACTGCTCCCATACCACTCTGGGATTCGTTCCTTCCGCTCATCCAGGTTCGAGAATACATGCAGCGTAATATTCTGAGAGGGCTGTCCAGCAATCAGATACTGGTAGCTGACGTTTCCCCTGCTGTCTTCGGCGAACATCTCATGCGTCAGCTTGATTCCCTCTCCGGCAAATGAGCGGCGCATTTCACCCAGAAAACGCCCGTTGAGTCCTTTTCCCTGTGACTGTGCACGCAGCACACCGTCCTCATAGGCTTTCATGCTGTATTTATCCGCTTCCTTGCGGATCTGATGCCCTCTGCAGCCTGCCAGCACAGCTGTCAAAACGAACGCAACAGCCAGTACTTGGAGCCATTGTCGCTTCATCCCCGCCACCCTTTCCCTATAAAGATCTTATTGCTACACCTGTCAGTTGTAGCATGGCTGGGTGGGGGGAGAAATATGCGGTTTTTACTCAAAAATCATCCTGAGTGGATCTTTAAAAAAATCACATTTTTAAATTCGGTGCATTCTCGGTGTCCTTGAAAAAGCTAGAACCCTCACTTACTGGGAGGAGAAAAATCATTCTTAATTTGGTTACGTATAATCCCAACTTATGAATTTGATTTTGTATTATTCAAGTAATAGATCTTCTTGGATAAACGCACTACTTGTTATTCTTCCCTCTCTTTTAACAATAAAATCCCCTCATCAATAATAATTCAAATAAAAAAGACAGCCCATTCTCAAGCGAGTTGGATTGCCTGTGGTGTCATTTTCAATATGCACATTTGTTACGACTTCATCTCTATTTCCATTTTCTGTAGTTCTGCATCCAAATGCCTATCATACTTTTTCATGAAGCCGAGTATATTGTCAAATTGTTCTGCGGTTATATGCTCAAATACAACTTTATCCCGATCAATAAACTTTTTATGCATTTCCTCGTGGACGTTATAAATTACTTGTCCTTGTTCGGTTAACCTGAAATAGATTTCTTTCTTATTATCTGGCTTCTGATAGCTTTCAATAAGTCCCTTTTCGATAAGCTTCTTGGTCATTTTACTCAGTGCACCCCTAGTCATATAAAGGTACTCCGCAAGTTTTGTCACGTTGGAATCTGCATTGTCGCCAATATATTCTATGCAACCTACTTCAGAGAACGTATAATTCCTAAGACTGTCTTCCAGCTTAAGCCTATTCACCCAAGCGATCTTGTTATACAAGTCCCTGAAACTTATTATGACCTGTTCTTCTTTGTCCATGGCCTGTCCTCCCGCTCGTTTGTTCATAAAACATAAAGAGTATTATAACTATTTTTTGTTTCTTTTTCAACAATATGAAGATGATCATTTAGGGATTGAGCTATAGGTGACAAAGGAGAGCCGAGAGCGTAATAGGCATTGAGTAAAGTCAAGACTAATCATTTTTTCCAGTTGTTCAGTAAAGTATTATTAGCTAGTCTTTCACAGAGAACTCTACTAACATCAAAAAAATCACTATATATTTCTTCAAACATTGTTGAAACTGCAACTTTTTCCATAAACACAGAAATTGGTTGCGGTATCCAGTGAGTACGACTAATACAAGTGACCCTCACAAGATTCTTGTCCTCTTCAAATACAAGCTGTCTTTCAATTCCCTGTTCATAGAAATCCAATTGAAAGGAAAATACACCCGCTCTTGTTTTTTCTAAAATATCAGGAATTTGTTCAATTATTGTTGCTAAATCTGTTCTACAATCAACAGGCCAATTATCTTGTCCAAAACCAGAAACAATAAATGACACAAATAGTGATGATTCAAAAGCTTCGCATATACTTATCAGAACTGCCACTGCATCATCAAGTGCTGAATCAGGTATTATATATTCGGTTTCAGGTATACTTTCCAATGGCTTCTCTAAGATTAACTCCATCTTAAAAATGTTGTATCACCCATTCATACTACTTAGTTTCTATCGAATCGGACAAGCAATCTAACACCTATTAAAGATGAAACAATGATTAAAGATTGTATTCCTCAAGGCTGATCATGTGTTACCTTCTATTTCATTTACAAAACATCTCAAGTCTATCTGATTGAAGGAATTGTAACGAAGTCTCGTTCACAGCACCATATTCAACAAAATTCTCACGGGCATGAGCAAGTGTCATGTGGTTAGGTGAACTATAGTAGTTTAGATATGTATTCCCATCATCTTCCCAAAAGCATACTAAGCAAATCTCGTATTCACCCTTTATTGGAAGTGTCTTAAATTCACAGCACGGACAACTATAAAGTTCTTCCTGCACCCCCTCAACCTCCTGATTAGAATGTAGGAGTACTGACACTCTCTTCGATAAATACTCGTTTCTAACCCCAAGATATTTTTTTCTTAAAGCCACAAATAACAATACATTGTAAACTTCATCCATTGCATCTCTCTGAGGTTCATCAAAATGGAGTATCTCTGATTTTAATGTTTTCGGCAAATTATCAAATCCAGGATGGTTTTGGTCTATCCCCCACCAGTCAATTAGAATTTCTTCCCGTTCTTCCTTAGACAAATCTTCAATCGTTGAGTTTAAAATAATGGTTATTGCTTCATTTCGTGTCACTCTTTCACCCCATTTATTATCCACCACCGAGTGATTTTGCAGGATTAATTCCGGTTGCTTTCGTTAATCCATTAGATCCATTAGCACGTACTTCATACAATCGATTCGTCCCCAACTGGTGACCGGAAAGAAACTCACAAGCTTATTGAACATATCTTCTGTTTCTCTTATAGATAAAATCTCAATATTCTCTCCAAGCGCTAGAGTACATTCCTCAAATAACGTCATTTTGTCTCCAGTCCGTATATAGTAAGAAACGCATCTTCGTTAAATGCAAATTTCCTTTCTTTCACTATATATTCTTGTTCAAATATATGTATAATATCTCCGACAGTTAATGTCGGGATCGGAATCTGGGTCTCTTGTTCAAAAATTAAGACATTAGTTTCATTATCAAAAAATCTAGTTATGAATACTTCTACTGGCGAATATTCAGGTGTATATTTTACTATCACCATACATTTTCACTCCTTTAATTTTCAAATATGTACAAAATCCTTAAATTGATTTTTAGATAATATTTACTTTTTGTCAATCACTACTAGACTCTCTAATCTCTCCTGATCGCAGTAATTCCCATCCAAAACAAAGCCACCCCCATAGTCATCTTGCCAACTACAGGGGCAGCCCAATTTCACTGCTTATATTTTTATAAAATAATTCTACAAATCCGGATGCTCATGCTTCGCTTTGAGCCGGCTCCAGCGGCGCTGGACTTCGTCCTCGAAGCTGTGCAGGGCAGGTTCGTTCTCCGGCTTCAGGAGATGGCGGGTTTTGCCCATGGTTTTGAGCCAGTCGGTAAGCGGCAGGCGCTTATTCTTGTCCTCCGGGTTGTACGTAATATTCGTAATGCCATGCTCCACTTCGTAGAGTGGGAAGAAACAGGATTCCACAGCCAGGGACACGATGTTCGTGCCCTCCTTGTCCTCGGACATCCAGTTGAGCGGACAGGCGATCAGGATTTTGCCGTAGACCAGACCTTCGTTCTGGGCGTACCATTGGGCTTTGGCTGCTTTTTTCACCAGATCCTGCGGATAGGCCTCAGCTCCTGTGAAGACATAAGGGATATTAGTTGCCGCCATAATTTGCGCAGTATCCTTATGCTGTGTGACCTTTCCCTGCTGGTTCTTGCCGATGCTTGAAGTCGAGGTACGATGACCCAGCGGCGTGGAATAGGACTGCTGTGCGCCAGTGTTCATGTAGCCTTCGTTGTCGTATTCCACAATAATCATCTTGTGTCCGCGCAGGGCTGCACCGATAGCAGGTCCCATCCCGATATCCATGCCGCCGTCCCCAGTAACCATCACAAAGGTGAAGTCATCCTTCAGGCCAAGGCCATCCAGTTCCCCGCGGCGTTTGCGCTCCCAGAACATTTCCACGACGCCAGACAGCGTTGCTGCACCGTTCTGAAACAGGTTGTGAATGAATGTCGATTTATGCGCTGAATATGGATACCCTGTCGTAGTAACCATTGCACAGCCAGTATGATACAGAGCTACAATATCGCCTTCGATGCCTTTGAAAAAAGTCTCCAGTCCCGAGAAAATCCCACAGCCTGGACACGCCCCATGGCCTGGAGCCAGGCGTTTTGGCTTCCTAGTCAAGTTGCGTAGCGGCGGAATCCGCACACTCAGCTTGCCTGTGGCTTCATCCTGTTTTACCGTAATAAGTCCTGTCTTCAGAGCATCGAAATCCATCGGCTTCAGTAGTCGCTGCGGCGCCTTCTCTGGCGCACCCGGATTGTGACCATAATAGTCGAATGGTACTTCTACCCGATCTGCCGCTACAGCATCCAAGGCCAACTTGAAGAAGCTGTGTCCATCCTCTGCATAAAAATCTTTGCCACCCAAGCCATAAATACGGCTGATAACTTTGGTCGTTGTGTTGCCATATGTGAACAGCGCAGCTTTGATCTCGTTCACCATATTACCGCCGTGTCCGCCGACAGAATCCGCACGGTCTCCAACGGTGATGGCCTTCACATGCTTGAGCGCTTCCGCAATCTGCTTTTGTGGGAAGGGACGGATCATATTCGGTGAGATCGCTCCAGCCTTAATCCCTTGCAGACGAAGCTGGTCCACGACATCCTTGATGATCTCTGACGCGGAATTCATCAGGAACACCGCCACCTCAGCGTCTTCCATCCGGTATTCTTCAATCATCGGATAATGACGTCCGGTCAGCTCGCCGAATTCCTTGGCAATTTCTTCGAAGACTTCTCCGGCATTGTACATGGCCACCGACTGTTGGTAACGGTTGTTGATGTAGTCAGGTTCGTTCATGTAAGGACCGACTGTGACTGGATTGTTGCGGTCAAGTGTATCGGTAAAGCCTGCTGGCGGCTGCTCACCTACGAATTTATGCACGTCACTGCGATGAGCAAAAGCCTGCACACGGCGCTTCTGATGAGAAGTAAAGTAACCGTCCGAAGCCACCATTACTGGAAGCCGGACTTTAGCATGCTCCGCCAGCTTCAGTGCCATCAGGTTCATGTCGTAGACTGACTGCGGATCACAGCACATCAGAATCGGCCAGCCTGTATTCAGGGCAAAGTACAAGTCTGAGTGGTCACCATGAATGTTCAGCGGCCCGGAAATGGAGCGGCAGATCAAGTTCATGACCATTGGCATCCGGGTACCCGCCTGAACCGGCATTTGCTCCAGCATAAACATGTAGCCCTGCGCACTCGTTGCGTTAAATACCCGTCCACCCGCTGTTGATGCCCCGTAGCAAATGCCGGCTGAGCTATGTTCACCATCTGAAGGAATCAGCAGAATATCATGCTGTCCGCTAGCTTTCATCGTGTCGAGAAACTGAGCAACCTCCGTAGATGGCGAAATTGGAAAATAGCCCATGACATGATAGTTGATCTGATGAGCGGCATAAGCAGCCATTTCATTGCCGGATTCATATAGGAATTTCTGCTCCACCTTGGCAGAGCCTAGTTCTTTTTCATAGTCGATTGCCATGTGTGTTCCACCTTTCCTTCCATTTATACTTGGGTGACGAGATCCAAATGCTGACGGACCGAATGACTCTCTGCGTAGCCCTCTTCCTCCCGTTCACCAGATAAGGCGCTGGTTGGACAGGCCTCGACGCATTTCAGACAGCCCTTACAGTATTGATAATCGATCCCCTGCAGGAACATCTGCGGACGTCCCTTCTTGTCCGGCAATTCATCCCATACGAAGCATAAATCAGGACAGACGGTGTCACACTGGGCACAGTGAATACATTCCTCCGCTTTAAAATGAGGCAAATGCCCGGAACGGGAAATGCTGAGATTTTTCACAAAAGTACTGCCCGCGCTAATAATTGTCCCCCCGATGGTCTGGGTCTCGTAACCAAGAGCCGAAATGTCGGAACGGACGAACAGAGGCATCTCTACACCTTGCGCCAGCGGGAAATGCATAAACTTCACTTCACTATATCCGCGCTCAAACGTCATAATTGCGGAGTGAACGGCTTGCGGGTATTTTTTGCCGAGTGATTTCTCGATGACATCTTTCATAATTTCCGGGTCCAGAAAATCACACATCCGGAACAACGCGCCCAGCATCGCCATATTGACACGATTCTTCTCGTCCAGCGCAATGCTTGTCGCGTCCACTACAGCAATGGTACCTGCCATCATCTTCATGGATGACTTCAGCTCTTCCGGCGACTTGGCCGAGTTGACCAGCACCGTGCTATGCTCATAAATTCCGCTTGTAACGTTAATGGTCTTCGCCAACGCTTCATGAAAAACACCAACGACATGGGGACGCTCCACCGGGGAAGTATCACGGATAGGCGTATTCAGATCACAAAAACGAATATGCGCTTTTACGGGAGAGCCTTTTTTCTCCGAGCCATAGGATGAGAAGCTCACCCCATTCATTCCGGCCCCGACAACACCTGCTTCAGCGAGCATTTTACCCGCCAGATTCGCTCCCAGGCCCCCAATAGACTCCAGACGAATCTCAAAAAAACCGAGGTCGTTTACTTTAGGTAACTGTACCACCGACATAACCCCTTTCAAGGTTCTCATAAGAATAGTATCCTTTTGACTGTTTCAAAGATTATAGCTTGATCCCATTTGCCGCGAAGTGACAAATCTTGCATTTTTCCATGGTTTGGAAATTATTATGTGAATCGTATCCTTCATTCTTACTTTAGCAACAATATTAAAAATTAAGATGTTAAATTCATCACAGAATGGATGATTAAAATCACAGTTGGGCCTCCCCAAAGGATTCCCCCGGTCGTGACCATTTTCTGTTTGAGAAACCTGCCTGATCGTGTGATTTGTACTTTTCAAGGCAAGCGATTCAGGATACACTATATTCTTGTCGTAAATATTGTATAGAGGGTTGGGTGCATCGATAGTGAAGTCAAATGAAGCCGAACTACAGAAAAAATTACTGCCTAGACATATCAGCTTTATGGCTATGGGCGGTGTAATCGGCACTGGAATTTTCAAGGGGAGCTCCGAGACCATCGGAATTGCCGGGCCGGGGATTGTTTTGTCCTACGCCTTAGGAGGGCTGCTTCTGCTAGTGGTGATGGGTGCGATTGCCGAGATGGCTACAGTCTACCCGAACAGAAATATGAAGGATTTTATCCGCGAGGCGTTTGGAGAACGACTTTCTTTTATCGTGGGCTGGATGTACTGCTTCATGTGGCTGACGGTCTGCGTCATTGAGATACTGGCTGCAGGAAGCTTCCTGCAATATTGGCTCCCCGATGTACCGCTCTGGCTGCTCAGTCTGGCAAGCGGTGCTTTGATTATTGGTATTAACACGATGAGCGTCGGCGGGTATGGCGAAGCAGAGTTCTGGCTGGCCGGCATCAAAATCGCAATGATTTTTATCTTCATTATTCTTGGAGCCGCGCTGATTTTCGGACTTCTCCCTTTGGCAGAAGGTGCTCCTTATCTGCGTAACTTTACGGATTATGGCGGATTTCTGCCGAATGGCTGGACCTCCATTTTCTCTGCGTTACTGGTCGTTATGTTCGCCTACGGCGGTTCTGAGCTGATCGGACTGACATTAACTGAGACGAAGGATGCGGAAAAAGTACTGCCCAAGGTGGTCAAAAACCTCATTCTGCGCGTGGTCCTGTTTTACACCCTGCCGATCCTGGTGATCTGCGGCCTTATGCCATGGAATCAGCTGAATGATCAGACAAGTCCTTTTGTGCAGGTGCTGGCCTCCACAGGTCTGAAAGGCTCCGCACATGTGATGAACTTTATCCTGATCACTGCCGTACTGTCGGCGGCCAATTCAGGAATTTACGGAGCGACCCGGATGTTGCATTCCATGGCTTCCCAAGGAGAAGCACCGAAAGCTCTGGCGCGTACCACCTCGCGAGGCGTACCGCTGAACAGCCTGAAGCTCTGCGCCGCTGTACTTGGAATCGGTTCGATGCTGGCTTATTTTGCACAGGACAGGGTATTCGCCTTGCTGATGGCCGTTCCAGGCTTTGTGGTGCTATTGGTATGGATCTCGATCACTCTAGCCCAGCTCAAGCTACGCAGAAGATATCCTCAGGAGCCTAGCTTTAAAGTATGGGGCTTCCCATATATCACTACCCTGACGGTTACCTGCCTGATCGTGATTGCGAGCATGTTTCTGTTTGATACGAAGAATCGCATCAGCATCGGCACATGCCTGGCGTTCCTGCTGTTCTTGATCGTCTGGTCTTTCGTGAAATTTAGAAAAAGAAACTAGTATAATGAAAAACAAAAACAGAGCAGCGACTTTCCCTTGTTGGGAGAATCGCTGCTTTTGTGTTTGTTTTTTCAACTGACGAGTGCCTCCTGCACGATTTCTTCGGCAGCTTCCAACGACACTCGCTCCGATAATCATCTCAACAACTGGAAAAGGGGCTGTCCCTAAGCCATATAAATGGCTACCTGGACAACCCCTTGTTTATTGCAGTATTAAATAGGCTGCTGTTCAATTATAAGTACCCTATTCCATATCCGCCTGCATATGCTCGGCGATCAACTGCTGCTTGCGGCTCCATACCTGCTGGCTGAGATTTACCCGATAGACTTCGGGGTTCAGCTTGCGCAGATATTCCGGCCAGAACAGATCCAGCTGTTCCCGGTGATACCGGCGGATTTCTTCCAGATCGGGCAGCTTATAGACCTGAAAGCCGTTGACAAAGATCGGCTCCAGCATTGGGAGCGCCTCATAGCGATCCACATGTTTCTTCATATAAGGATGCAGCGGATTGAACAGCTTCAGACGCGCTCCGTTCCGCGGAATTTCCTCTTCAGGGAAGCTGATATAATCAGCCAATGCTTTGCCGTTCGCCCCGATAATCCGGAACACATCCTTCTTGCCCGGTGTGGAGACCTTCTCGGGATTGGAGGAGATTTTGATCGTCGGGATCATCTCTCCGCTCGCCGATTCGATCTCCACCAGCTTGTAAACACCGCCCAGTGAAGGCTGGTCGGAAGCTGTAATCAGTTGAGTGCCGACACCCCAGGTATCGATCGCCGCACCTTGGGACTTCAAGTTCATGATTGTATTCTCATCAAGATCATTGGAAGCGACAATCTTCACATACGGCAAACCGGCATCATCCAGCATTTTGCGGGCTTGCCGGGATAGATATGCCAAGTCACCGCTGTCCAGACGAATAGCGTTCATCCGTTTGCCCTGAGATTCCAGCATCTTGGCCGTATTTATAGCATTTGGCACCCCGCTGCGCAAGGTATCGAACGTATCCACCAGCAGTGTGACTCCGTCAGGCATGACCTTTGCATAAGCATCGAAGGCCTCCTGCTCGCTGCCAAAGCTCTGCACCCAGGAATGGGCATGCGTCCCCTTCGTGGGAATGCCGAACAGCTTGCCGGCCAGCATATTAGAGGTAGCATCGAAGCCCGCAACATAGGCAGCCCGTGCCCCCCATACCGCAGCATCTGCTTCCTGAGCCCGCCGTGTGCCGAATTCTAGCAAAATATCGTTAGGAGCAACCTGCTTGATACGTGATGCCTTAGTGGCGATTAGCGTCTGGTAGTTCATGAAGTTCAATATGGCCGTTTCAACCAGTTGAGTCTCCATGATCGTCCCTTCGACCCGAAGCAGCGGCTCGTCAGGAAAGACAAGCGCCCCTTCTTTCATCGAATGGATCGTGCCCTGAAAGTGAAATTGCAGCAGCTCTTCCAAAAAGGCGGGCGCGTAGTTCTCCTCCTGCTCCGACAGATAACGAATATCTTCCTCCGTAAAGCGCAATCCGGCGATATAGCCGACAATGCGCTCCAGCCCTGCAAATACGGCAAAGCCGTTTCCAAACGGCAGCTTGCGGAAATAGGCTTCGAATACCGCTTTGCGCTTATGACTTCCGTTGACCCAGTGGGCGTACATCATATTGATCTGGTACTTATCCGTATGAAGAGCAAGTTCTCTTCTCAAATCCTCATCTCCTAGTCTCGCTGCTGTTCTTATTCTCCGTTGACTACCTTTGCCCCGAGACTTCCTGTAAAGTGGCCCAGCGCCCAGGCATGGCCTGCTGCATTGAAGCTGGCGACCCCGTCCTCGTGCACAACAATCTTAAAGCCTTTATTATACGCATCTACCGCGGTATGCAATACACAGATATCCGTGCATACCCCAATCAAATGCAGTTCAGTAATTCCGCGTTCACGGAGCTTATGCTCCAGATTCGTGCCACTGAATGAACTATAACGTGTTTTGTCCATCCAATAGATAGACTCCTTATTGTCCTCATACACCTGTTTTAGCGTGCCATACAACTCACGTCCGTAGCTGCCACGCAGATTATGCGGTGGAAACAGCTTGGTCTCGGGATGATACTCATCATTCTCGTCGTGAAGATCCACAGCCATAACGACATAGTCGCCGTTCTTTACAAAGTCTTCTGTTATTTGACTGATTCTAGGCGCAATATCGATTGCTGGCTGACCTACTGGCAGACTACCATCCACAAAATCATTCGTGAAATCAATCACGATTAATCCCCTCATGAGTATTACCTCCTTGTTTGTTGTAAGACACCGTTACTTCAGGATCAGGTATAGATGGACAACAACGGCTCATGGTCAGTGAACATATACAATTGGGCCGGACGCTGTGAATATTGATTGGAACTCAGCGGATTGCCCTCTTCATCCCGAACCTCCTGGAGAATTCCTTGGCGGCTACGGGTTGATGTTATTTTACGGATAAAATTGGGCTCCTTGAACTCAGGCACCACAGTCTGAATGACCTGATACAGTTCACTCAGTGTGAAATGCCGCGGCAGAAACTGTCTTGCAATTGTGGTCTGCAGCATTTGCTGCTGAATACGCAAGTAAGCATCCGTAATAATGTCATGGTGGTCAAAAGCCAGTTCCAGCTCTTCCAATGCTTCCTGCAGTGTGAAAAGCCCTACTTCGCCGGCATCGTCGGAGGCTTGTCTTTGCTCCAGCATCCACTCCTCCACCAAAGCGAAGAAGGCATGGCTGATGATCCAGCCGCGCGGATCACGGCCCGGTGTGCTGTACACGCCTAAGTACTCCAGATGTCCGCCGTCAACGCCCGTCTCTTCCTTGAGCTCACGTGTTGCAGCCGCGTATATAGATTCATCCTCCTGGCAGAAGCCGCCCGGCAGCGCCCACATCCCGGCGCACGGCCACTTTTTCCGCCTAATCAGCATGACTTTTAATTCACGTAGGGGAAGGGTCTTCGTCACGGTCTTCCGCTCGCGCTTCGTCAATGTAAACATCACAATGTCGGCCGGAACACCGTCCGGAGTGCGGTATTTTTTGGCGTTATAGGTTTGTTCCCCGTTCTCGCTCACGATATATCCATCCTTTGCCGCAGCTTTTTTGCTGTTCGTATCTTTTAATGTACCAAACCTTCAGTTCGAAAAGCAATGCTTCATATCAAAAACGGGACGGATTCTCATCCGCCCCGTGTCTGCTGTCCTTTAATCTCCGCAGGTGGACGGGGGCGCTTCAGTGCCCGCTTCCACATTGATTTTCTCCGAGACGGTGTCCCGGATGACCGAAATGACTAGCTGAAGCAGGTAATTGATATCGCTTTGGCTCTGCTGAAACTCATTCACCACCGGGATGCCATCAATCTCATCCTGAAGAGTTGCAATTTCCGCTTCTATCTTCGCTACCATCTCTTTATTCCGAAAGCTCTCGAAGGCCACAATTTCCTTCTGCTTCTTCTTGATCTGTGCAATCAATCCTTGTACGCGCTCATGATTCTGGATCTTCTTCTCGGCCTGTTGGAAATGCTGTACTTCCTCACTGGTCGAAATCAATGAAGCGAGTTCCTTGGCCTTGCCCATAATATCTTCGCGTACGATTAAATCACGGGTATCATAAGTCGGCATCCCGTAGTTGTTCAAACGTCCTTGCTCCTGACTCACTGGCAATCGCTCCATTTCTATATAATTAATTGACGGCCATAGCCTCCGCCACACAATCTCCTTTGATATACCAGGTCTTGGTATCGGTAATACGTACTTGCACAAAGGTGCCTATGAGCTCCTGAGATCCTTCAAAATGCACCAGTTTATTACTGCGAGTACGCCCTGATAGCACGTTAGCATTGTTCTTGCTCTCGCCCTCTACCAGCACTTCGACCACTTCGCCCAGCATGCGATCATTACTGATACGGCTGTTCTCTTTAATGAGAGCATTCAGTCGTTGCAAGCGTTCGCTCTTAACCTCCATCGGTACATTGTCCTCCATGGCGGCGGCCGGCGTCCCTTCACGCGGAGAATAAATGAAGGTATAAGCCATATCATAACCTACCTCGCGCACGAGGGACAGGGTTTCTTCGAATTGTTCATCGGTTTCACCCGGGAAACCAACGATAATATCGGTAGTCAGCACGGCACCCGGTACGGCAGCTTTAATTTTGCGGACCAGCTCCAGATAGACTTCACGGGAATATTTGCGGCTCATTTTCTTCAGCACCGCCGTGCTTCCTGATTGCACCGGCAGATGGATATGCTCCGTGAGGTTACCGCCTTTGCCCAGCACTTCAACCAGTTTGTCATCGAAATCACGCGGATGAGAGGTCATGAAGCGAATGCGCGGGATATCAATACGTCGCATGTCGTCCATGAGGTCGCCGAAGGTGTAGTCGATATCGGTAAAATCCTTCCCGTATGCGTTCACATTTTGTCCCAGCAGGGTCACTTCCTTGAAGCCTTGACGGGCCAGATCCCGCACTTCGGCAATTACATCCTCTGGACGACGGCTACGCTCCTTACCCCGGGTATACGGCACAATGCAATAGGTGCAGAACTTGTCGCAACCATACATGATGTTCACCCAGGCACGCATACCTTCGCGTTTCTTGGGCAGGTTCTCGATAATATCGCCTTCTTTGGACCATACCTCGATAACCAGTTCTTTGCTGAATACCGCTTCCTTAATCAGATGCGGCAGACGATGGATATTATGCGTTCCAAAAATCATATCTACAAAGCCATGCTTGGACATAATCCGGTTAACTACGCCTTCCTCCTGTGACATACAACCACAGACACCCAGCAGAAGATCAGGATTCTCGGTCTTCAGATGCTTGAGATGACCAAGTTCCCCGAAGACCTTGTCTTCGGCGTTCTCACGGATGGCACAGGTATTCAATAGAATCAGATCCGCTTTCGTGCGGTCCTCAATACTACGGTAGCCCATCTGCTCCAGCATACCCTTCATCGTTTCGGTATCATGCTCGTTCATTTGGCAGCCGTAGGTCGTTATATGATAGAACTTGCCCACACCGAAGCCGGACATTTCTTCTGGAATCGCAAATTCATAATGAACCTCGATCTCTTCCTTACCCCGGCGTTTGCCTTCCTTGTAATCAGGCTGGCTGTTGATCTGTACATTTCTGCCCTTAATACGGTAGGTGGTTTTGCCATCTTCCTCACTGATGAGCTTGGCATCGCTAAAATCAAAGTATTTGGAATAATCCTTGACACTCTTGCCGGATGTTAAGTCCGGTGAGGGTTGACTCCCCTTAGTCATCTTGTCACGTCCTTTATTTAATGAAGCTTCTTCATAAAGAATGGGTAGATTGCCATAATTCTTTGCTAATAAAAAATTATATCACAAGGATGTAGTTCGTTCCATCTATGCCCCTATTCCCTTTCTATAAAATCCAGATAAAAGAATCACTATACTGATATTGGTTATTTCGTCTATGTTCCACTATTTAATAAGCAACATAGTATGTATGGTGTACAAATCAAATAACTCAGAGGTGATCTGAATACATGTCTCAACCGAATATTCCTAACATTACTCCTAGCGTGACTATCACGAGAGACGATGCTGTGAACCTGATTTTATCTTCCATAGCTATGGAAGAACTGGGGATGAGCCACATTCTGAATGCTGAAGGTGAAAAGCTTCAGTATGTGCTCGGAACTCTGCCCGGCCTGACAGGGCCGCCAGCAACTATTGCCGATTTACTTTCTGTTAACCAGAGTGTTCGGTCTACACTAGACAGTACAGCCCGCAACCAGATGTTCCTCCAATCCAAGATGGAGGGAATACTACAGGCTCCTACACTTGTAGGACCAACCGGACCGGCTGGACCCACAGGGCCTGCTGGGGGTCCAGTTGGGCCCACAGGTTCTGTCGGGCCTACTGGTGCTACCGGACCGGCGGGGCCAACGGGGGTAACCGGACTCGCTGGACCTACTGGTGCCACGGGTCCGATCGGGGCTGGCTTAAGCGGCATTGTTCCTTTTGATCCCTTCCTTGCACCTGGCTATACTCTCAATCAGGTTGTTTCCTACAACGGCAGCACCTATATCGTCAACACGGTACCGCCTGTAGGTACGCCTGATACTTCCCCGGACTATACTCTGATCGCTGCCGCCGGTGCAACAGGCGCTACTGGACTACAGGGACCTACTGGTGCTACTGGACCTACTGGCGCTACTGGCCCAACCGGACCTATAGGAGCCACAGGTGTGGGACTCACTGGCATAGTAACCTATAATGCCGCGCTCGCTCCAGGGTATCCTGTTGGCCAGGTAGTTAGCTACAACGGCAGCACCTTTATAGTTAACAATGCTCCACCGACCGGTCTGCCCGGTGCATCAGCAGACTATACACTGCTTGCCGCACGTGGAGCTACAGGCAGCGCAGGCGCTGTAGGAGCCACCGGTGCTACCGGACCTACAGGTCTTACTGGACCTACAGGTCCGACAGGTGTAGGTTTGACCGGGATCGTCACTTACAACGCCGCACTTGCTCCAGGATATCCTGTCGGCCAGGTTGTCACTTACAACGGCGGCACTTATATCGTCACAAGTGCTCCACCAGTAGGTACACCAGACGTCTCCCCTAACTACACCCAGTTAGCAGCACGAGGAGCTACCGGTGTTGCTGGACCCATTGGTCCTTCAGGGCCTACTGGCCCGACCGGAACCTTAGGAGCCACAGGTAATATTGGACCAACAGGACCCATTGGTTTAACAGGACCTACCGGTGCTACTGGCACTAGCGTAACATCCAACTACGCATTTGCTCAAAATGCTTCAGGAACGATCGCTGTGCTTCTGGGCTCAGGTAATGCCACGTTCCCGGATAACCAAAACATTCCGGCAGGCATCACCATCAACGGTGCAAATGACACCTTAACGATCACTAATGCGGGTAGCTATTTCATTAGCTACCGAATCAATATGACGGCTTCTCTGCTTACTTCATCCCGCATATTGTTGAACGGTTCTCCTGTTGCAGCCACAGCTACAGCCTCCGTTGCCACCACCGTTCTGGCGGCCGAAACAATCACTAACGTTCCTGCCGGGGCCACTATTCAGCTCAATGTAACCTCTACACTCTCGGTCGGCCTGCAGGCACCAGGTGCCACGTTGACCATCATTCGCCTCGTCTAAAAGATTACGACAAGAATACTCCCAGATAGTTATAGCTCTGGGGGTATTCTTTTTGATTGCAGACAAAAGTTCACAGCTCCTCACCAGAACCAAGGCTCTAAATTCGCTAAAATTGAAGAAAGGCTGTCCACAGTCGAAGATTCGCTCTGTAAACAGCTTTCGCTTTTATTCATTAAGTTCACTTCTCATTTCTTGCGGCCACTCCCAGTTCTTCCATTTGGGGAACAGCTCCTGATTCAGGAATGGCATCGGTAACTTACGATCTCTGAGCTTGTTCCTTAGCGCCATCTCTTGACTATAGGAGCCGATATAATAATATCCGATCTGGCGAAGTTCTTCCTGTACAGCTAGACGGTGAAAGGTATTGCTAAATGGAAACTCTAGGATGCTTTTGTTCAATATTGCAATCCATGCCGGAAAGACCTGTGCCAGTGTAGCGTCACGTTTCGCATTTTCGGACGAGGTCTGCTCGATCCGGCAGGAAAAACCGGTCATTTCGGCAATACGGGAGAGTAAAGCAACCCATTGCCCTTCCAGCTCATCACTGTTCTGGCCTGTACATACTCGCCTCGTTTCCCAGACCATCATCCGGGCAAGGGAATCGGTTAACTTATCAATGGCCTCGATATAACTGGAATCGGAATTTGGCATCACCTGTGCCCCTGCCACTTGGATATCGACATCAGGACAACACCTCCTCAAGTGCCTTGACCTGATGCAGGGACTGTTCCTTCCTCAGCATCATCCAGCTCATCATACAAAAAGAATCCACCGTCCGGAGAAGGGAGTCATTGTAGAGAATGATCTCAGCGGTTTCAACTTCCGTACGGCGTCTCCGATCGTTCGTGAAATGACTCACCTCATCCGCCAGCGCCGACATCAGAGCTGCAAGTGCTTCTTTTTCGCTATCCAAAGCTTCCTGCTGGCTGCTAACAGCTTTCCCGTATGTAGTTGCGTCATCAACTATTCTCGTTCCCACGCTGCAAGTCTCCTTTCTCTGACGGAACAATGCTATTCTTCCTCTTCTTCAATTTCACACTCCTCCTCTGTGAGGGAGAGTCTGTAGCTTCGTTCGAGCTTCAAAACATCGCTTAATTTGAACTGCAGCAGGATCTGATTAGCCACAATTCCGCGCAGCATATGCTCCACACTGTCATTGACCCGCAGCGCATCATCCAAGGTGAGGCAGTTGTCTTTCAGCATATGCTGTATTTTCTCAGCTTCCGCATTAATAATATGGGAAAATCCAATCTCCTCAAGTGCGATAGTGGTTAGCAGCAGGTTGATGACATCTTTGCGGTTGAGGATGATGTTTGGTTTGATATCCGGAATATTGGGCATTGACATAATGTAATCACAACCTTGTGTTCCAATTTTATACATTCACTTATACCTTATGGTATGCACAAAAACCCAGAAAGTCACTTTATTGTCCAGTCTGATTAATATAAAAAAGGTGTCCGGCAGTGAAAACACTGCGAACACCTTCTGCTTATACTCATACCGTTTCAGTCTACTTCAGATCCAGACAGAATCGAATCTCCTCTTGTATTGCGGTAAAGCCCAGCGACTCATACAATTTCAGTGCGGAGGGGTTGGTGGTTAACACCATCAACCGGACCGAGGACAATCCGTGGGACCCGGAATACTTCATCGCTTGCGTCAGCAAATATTTGGCCACTCCCCGCTTTCGCCACGGCTCGCGTACAAACACATCTTCAATGTATCCGTAATTATCCTCACGCCACACCATCAGACTGGCTATGATGGTCTCCCCTTCACGGACCACCAGCGCCGTCCACAGATCATTACGCTTGTACTCAGCCAATCTGTTGCTGCCTAGTGGCGTATCGGGCCATATTTCGGCCTCCAGCGTCAAATAATCCTCTTCCTCCTGTACTGTCGCCATCTGCCAGTGCATCATTTCCAGCCCTGCCGGCAGCGTCAGTTCGGGCAGCGGGAATCCCAAATCACGGTTCATACTGAACAGGCTGTTCAGATGGCGAAAACTGTGCCGTTCCTTGAAAAATTGATTATTGGCTACCTCTCCCGAATCATTACCCACACACAAGAGCGTCGGATATTCAGCTGACAGCGTCGCCTTCAGCTCCAAAGCCCTGGCATACAACAGCTCATATAGACGATCCATCAATTCAAAATCATGTTCCCATTCCGGTACAGCCTTAAGGTTCATGTAGATCGAATGCCGCGCTTCTGACAGACTTCCGGGCGGCACGATGTTAATAATACTCACCTGTCCCTTGGCGATCATCACACCTTGCCTGAAGGCACAGAATACATTGCCCCAGTTCGCCGGATCCCCAACCCACCAGAAGACAGCGTATTCCCTTGCCGTTACAGAGCGGAACAGCCCTTCCAGCAGCGGCATATCTGCTTCCTGAAAATTACGGATCTCAACATCATGCAAACGGTCGGTAGATAAATGACTCAAATAAGTAGCTCCTTTGCCAGTCATGATAAATGCATGAATTCATCATAGACCATACTGGCCTGCGCAGAAGCATACTCTTTAGTTAAAACCAAATATTACTCAAAAAAACGTTGAAATAATCGACGCTTAGGCCGTGTACAACGGTTTATTAGTACAAGGTGCTAGTTGATTGCTGAGTGTATGGAAGAATCTCATCTGTTCTGCCTTCTTGTACCTTATTCGCCCAAGCTGGATCACTAATGAGCGCTCTACCCACAGCGACAAGATCAAATTCTTCTCGATTCAGACGTTCCAGCAGACGCTCCAGATTATCCTCATCACTCTTCTCCTTATCCGGGATCAGGAAGTCACTGTCGAGACCTACAGAACCTACAGTGATGGTCGGCTTGCCTGTGATCTTCTTCGTCCATCCCGCCAGGTTCAGTTCAGAGCCTTCGAACTCCGGCAGCCAGAAGCGACGTGTCGAACAGTGGAAAATATCAACTCCAGCTTGTACCAGCGGAGCCAAGAAGCGCTCCAGCTCCTCTGGTGTTTCCACCAGTTTGGCAGAATAATTGCCCGCTTTCCACTGCGAGAAGCGCAGCACAATTGGGAAATCCGGACCCACTGCGCGGCGGCAAGCCTCAATAACCTCTACCGCAAACGTTGTGCGGCCTACTAGATCGCCGCCATAGCGGTCGGTGCGCTTGTTGGTCCGCTCCCAGAAGAATTGGTCGATCAAATAGCCATGTGCCCCGTGTAGCTCAATCCCGTCAAAGCCAGCTGCCTTGGCGTCAGCAGCAGCTTGAGCGTAAGCGGCCACCAAGCCTTCGATCTCAGCTGTGGTTAGCGGCTCTGTAACCTGCTCTCCGGCCAAGTTAAGGCCTGAGGGGCCAACCGGCAGAGCCTCAGGGTTCGGCAGCGCGCCAATCTTGCGTTCCAACCCGACATGCCAGAGCTGCGGGATGATCTTGCCGCCAACTGCATGGACTTCAGCAGCAACCTTTGCCCAACCCTTAAGTGCTGCTTCCCCATGGAAATTGGGAATGCGCGGACTGCTGACAGCTGACGGATGATTAATCGCCGTTCCTTCAGTAACGATCAGACCGACTCCGCCCTCTGCCCGCCGACGGTAGTAAGCCGCAACATCATCACCTGGAATTCCGTCCGGCGAGAACGCTCTGGTCATCGGTGCCATTACAATTCGGTTAGCCAGCTTCAGGTTGCCTGCTGTAACAGGCTCAAACAATAATTTAGTAGTCATGAGTAACCTCCATATTTTAATATAATTACTTTTTGTAAGCATATTATCGCGCGATTTAGAACAAATTGCAAATTATCCGTTATAACCTACCGAATTACTAAGGTAATTCAAAGTGAATGCTCAAATCAAAAGCCGGGCAACGCAGCTTCCCTCTGCAAATGCCCGGCTTTGCCGGATAACTTATTTTATCGTAAAAGTCCTGGTTTCATTCTATTGGAACGGGAAGATCTGTCTTCGATTCTAAACGTTCAGAATCCCTGGTTTCGGCACTTGGCCGAAAGCCTTGGCAAGATCAGCCAGCTGCTGATCGGTAATTCTCTGCCTGATTTCCCTGCCACCGATGAGGTTGTACACCGCTGCGGCTTTTTCAACCGTTTCAATCAATCCAAAGGCCGTATCCATTGTTGATCCTGTGCCGAATATGCCATGGTGCGGCCAGATGACAACGCGGTGATCCTTCATTTTCTTCGCCGTTTCACGTCCGATTTCGCTGCTGCCTGGTACCATCCAAGGAATAACACTCACACCGTCCGGGAACACAACAATACATTCGGTACACATTTCCCATAAAGTCTTAGTGAATTTACGTTCATCCAGATCATGAGTGAAAGTCATGGCAATCACATTCGTCGCATGGGTGTGAAGGACGACACGGTGACTCGGGTCGACCTTTAACCTTTCGATATGGCTCATGAAATGCGAGGCCAATTCACTGGTCGGCATAGCCTCATCCCGCAGCCCCCATAGAATTTCGACACTGTTGCCATCCGTACTTACACGCAATACGCCAAGACAGGCTTCCGGGTCCTTGATTACATTTCGGAAGAATTTCCCCGAGCCGGTCACGATAAAATAACGACCTGCCAGCTCCTGTACCGGAAAGGTCAGCGGAATGGTGCGCAAGGGCTCGACGATATTGATATATTTTCCAACTTCTTCTTCATCCAGCAGGTAGCTGATATTCCCGCCGTTCAGCTCATCCCAGCCGAGCTTCCACATATGATGGGTAATCTCTGTCATTTCATTGATAAATGGAGCTTCGGCACTAGCAATATATCCGTTATTTCTAATCATAGATGTGCTCATCGCTTGTTTCTCTCCTTCTTCGTCCTTTAATGATTTAATCGTATGTGCACGATTCTTCATTGTCAACAAATTAAATATTAATTGTGTTGTTTATATTTGTTTTAAGTGATTTTCAGGCAATTCATGCTGTAATTAGCATGTTATTCTTCTTCGTTTGTTGCAAAACACAGAATATCCCCCTATCATAAATAACTATACTGTTGAAAAGGTGATTATTATGCTGGCAGCCGAACGACGCAAAAAAATCATTGATCTCGTCCATCAGGACAAGCGTGTCCTGGTCTCGGATTTAAGCCGAATGTTTGAGGTCACGGAAGAGACAATCCGCAGGGATCTGGAGAAGCTGGAGAAAGACGGTATCGTGAGCCGCACTTATGGGGGCGCGATGCTGAACCGTCATACGAATGAAGATTTGCCTTTTGTCACCCGGAATGCCCTGAACACAGAAATCAAGCGAAGCATCGCTCTGAAGGCACTCGATCTTATTAACGACGGTGACACGCTGATGGTAGACCCCAGTTCTACCGCCTTTGAATTTCTGAAACTGCTCGAGACGAAAAGCAATCTGACCATCATTACGAATTCGGTTAATATTCTGCATGATTTCGCTAATTCGGGAATGAACATTATCTCTACCGGAGGATCACTACGTTATCGCTCCCTCTCACTGGTCGGTCCGGTCGCTCACGACACCATCCAGCGCTACAATGTGGATACAGCTGTAATCAGCTGCAAAGCCATCGATCTTGACAAAGGTGTTACCGACTCTAACGAACCGGAATGCGAGCTGAAGAAATACATGCTGCGCCAGGCCGACAAAGTTGTTTTGCTTGCGGATCACACCAAATTTGACAAAACCGCCTTCTCGAAGCTCATCGAGTTAAGTAACATCGACTATCTGATCACAGACCGCAGACCATCCGAAGCATGGCTGGAACGTCTATCCAGAGATAATATCGAACTGCTGTATTAGTATTAAAAAGAAGGGCCGTCTCCCCTGCGGGAAACGACCCTTCTCTGACATTGCACTCTACTTAGTCTTCTATTCAACTAACAGTCATCTTTCAAGCAGCACCCGGGAGTCCTTGGCAGCAACCACTGAAAGCCACGGGACTTTCTTTTCGCTGTCTGCATTCGCCTTTTTACGGCAGACATAGACTACCGCTGGTGGGAAATTCAGCGGAACGAACATCGATCTCTGGATGTCGAAGAATGGCTTCAGGTCTTTTTGTATCTGCTTAAAATAATAACTGAAGACCACGAACATCCCCTCATCCTTCAGGGAAGCGGAAATTTGTGACAGCAATTGCATCCGCTTCTCGCTGCCCATACTCCAGAACGGAAGACCGCTCACAATGCAATCCAGCTTCTCCAGCTTACCGTTATGCAACGCCAGCCGCAGCCGGGAGCTGTCCGGATAAAATCGGTAGTCAGGAAACCGCAGTTTCAATCGGCGGCGGAGTTCCGGATCTTTCTCGAACAAAAGAACTTGCATAGGCTGCTGTGCCGACGGCAGATGCCGGGTAACCGCGCCTGTGCCTGCTCCAAGCTCTGCCAGAGAGTTTACCTGCTCCCAAGGAATGGGCTCCAGCAGCGCTTGCGCCAACCTGCGCGAACTGGGAACAATATTCCCTGTCGATAAAGGGGCCTGCAGGAACTTATATAGAAACAACAATCGCTCTTTGAGTCCTCTTAACATATGCCGCCTCCTCTCTATGCATCTTTTTATTAAGTATTACCCTTTGGCTAGATAACATATCTTTTGGTTAATTTCGGTTAAAAATTCTCAACTTCTCTGACCTTCCGCTTCTTCCACACAATCTCGTAGAGGACCGGAACCACAATCAGCGTAAGCAAAGTTGAAGTGAACAAACCGCCGATCACTGTCACTGCCAGGCCGCCAGAGATCAGACTCGTGGAGGAACCGGACAATGCCAGCGGCAACAGGGCCAGCATTGTCGCCAGTGCGGTCATCAGGATCGGTCTAAGCCGTGTTTTGCAAGCCTCGACAATGGCTTCCGTGATCGGCTGGCCACTCTTACGATTCTTCTCCACACGGTCAAGCAGAACGACTGCATTCGTCACAACAATACCGACCAGCATCAGCATGCCTATCATTCCGCTCATGGACAAGGCCTGCCCTGTAACCAGCAATGCCCCCAGAGAACCGACCGGAATGAAGATCAGGGAGGACAGGATAATCAGCGGAGTAACTACGCCGCCGAAGGTGATGCTCATGACCAGAAATACAAGTCCAACCGCTGCCGCCATTGCAATCCCAAGATTCGTAAAGCCCTCCTGCATCATCGCCATACCGCCGCCATAGCTGACTTCAACACCATCAGGCAGGGACAGGGCTGAAATATCCTTCTGCACCTCACGGGTGACGACTGAAGTGTTGTCTCCTTTGACGGTCCCTGAAACTTTGGCATAGGTTTTGCCATCGTTATGATTGACAGTAACCAAAGCATCGCGGACAGAGATATCAGCTACATCCCCTAAAGTACGAATTCCGCCTGCCGTAGGTAATGGGATGCTCTTCAATTCCTCCAGTGAGGTAATCTGCTGACGATAGGACAGTGTAACTGTCTGTTCCTTATTGTCCAGTGTATAACTCCCTGCATGGACAGGCTTGAGTTGCTCTGATACTGCCTGCATGAGCACATAAGGACTGACTTTCTCATCTATTCCTTGTTGATTAAGGGTAAGCTCCCATTTCGGAGTAACCTCGTTCATATTGTTCGTAACATCCTTGAGATTGCTGTTTTGCCCCATCAGGTCCTCTATTTGCTTAGAGGCCTTGGACAAATCATCCATATTGTCTGAATAAAGGCTGACATCAATATTGTTGCCGCTAGGCAGACCCTGCTGCTCGCCTGCCTTGACTGTCACTGTCGTGCCGGGAATGACATTCTCCACTAGCGCCGGCAGGTCAGCCTTGGCTTTGTCAATGACAGCTTCCATGTCAATATCCTTCGTAAACTGTGCTGTCACTGTTGCCCGGTTAGCCGTACTGCCTGAGGATCGCATCGGATTATCTGCTGAGCCGCCAACAGCAACCTGGTAATTCGTCACTCCGTTAAGATCTTTGACATAGCTCTCTACTTTTTTGCTGACTTGATCGCCCTGCTCTGTGCCACTTCCGGCTGGAAGCGTCAGCTGAATGGAAGCCGTTGGCACGGAATCTGCCGGCAGGAACGCAACCCCCAGCAATGGAATAGAGCTCAGCGAGCCAGCAAGGAGTACCAGTGATAGAATCATAACCAGCCATTTGCGTTTCAGTGCAGCATTAATCAGTCGCTCATATACGCCCGTAAGTCTGCTTTCGCTCTTATGGGGTTTTACCTTTTTGAAAAAAGAAGCACCTAGCACTGGAATAAGCATCACAGCGACCAGAAGACTCGCCACAATAGAGATTACGACAGCGAGAGAAAACGGGCGGAAGAACTCACCAATCACGCCATTGACGAAACCAAGCGGTGCAAATACTACGACTGTGGCAATCGTCGAGGACAGTACTGGACTGATTACTTCCTTGGTCGCCCGGTAGGTCAAGTCCTTGCTCTTAAGTGAAGTACCTTTCTCTTGACGCCATCTATAAATATTCTCAATGACCACTATACTATCATCGACGATACGGCCGATGGATACGGCAATCCCACCCAGCGTCATAATATTCAGGGTATATCCCATTTGGTTCATCACTGCGATTGTAGCGAAAATAGAGATTGGCAGTGACAGAATGGAGATTAGTGTTGCCCGTACATTACGCAGGAACAGGAAGATAATGATGATACAGAATAATGCCCCATACAATCCTTCTCTAATCAATGAATTAACCGATTCCTTGATTTCCTCTCCCTGGTTCGAAATCACATGAGCTTCTATATGATCGTTCTTGTAGGAATCCAGCAAGCTTTGAACCGCATCCCCTACATCAGCTGTATTAGCATCCTGGGTCTTGACCACTTCCAATACAAAGCTCGGTTCCCCGTTGTAACGTGTAATTTCATCGACTTGCGCAGAACTGGTTACTGTTGCAATATCGGAGAGTTTGATCGCAGGAGGCGGCGTGGCCACCTGAGCACCTCCGGCGGCGCCTCTCGTTTGTTGCCCAGCTCCGCCAGAAGAACCAGGCGCAGCTGCGACGCCCCCGCCTACTCCGCCGGCTGGGCCGAGCGGCAAATCCTTGATTTGCTGCAGGGTAGTCGCCGAGCCTGAGAGCCGGATCGGAATTGTGGTTTCACCCTCGTTTACATTTCCTAGCGGCAAAGCATAATTTAAGCCCTGAAGGGCTGTCTGGATAGAACTCAGCGAGATCCCCAGTCTGGAAGCCTTCTCCTTGTCGACGACAATTTGCAGTTGGTCCGAGGCTGCTCCCTTCAGTGTCACCGAGCTGACCCCTTCAAGCTTCTGCAAGGCGGGAACGACATCGTCCTCTAGCTTTCTGGTTAATTCTCCAGAGTCTTTGCCTGTAGAAAAAATTGCCGCCTGGTAGATTGGCATAGCACCAGCCGAAAGACGCTGCACACTTACTTTGGCATTCTCCGGAAGCTTCAATTTTGCCACCGAGGCCTCAATATCTGTAGACAATTTGTCCATATCGGAACCGAATGGAAACTGGATCGAGATGCTGGACGCATTCTCTGTAGAAGTACTGGTTAAGGAATCGTACCCGGCAAAGTTCTTCAGGCTGTCCTCAATTGGCTTTGTAACTCCTGTCTCCATTTCCTCTGTGGATGCCCCAGGATTAATTGCCTGGATAAATACCGCAGGGAATTCGATATCCGGGAAAGTCTGTTGCTTGATCTGTGTCGCTGAATATACGCCATAGCCCATAATAAGGGCAAACAAGATCAGCACAGCCACTGAATTTTTTAAACTGATTTTACTCAAAAAGTTCATTCCTCTTCTCCTCCTCTATCTGACCACAGTATAAAGCCCGAATTTGTCCTCAATGTGAACTGAGGATTACAATTCGGGCTTGTAGTAGAATTGGGGGAGTTGAACAGAGACAGTCGTTCCTTTTCCCGGAGTGCTGGCGACTTCAATCTGACCCTTATGCAGGTCGACAATTCGCTTGACGATGGATAACCCCAGGCCGCTGCCGCCAACTTTTCGTTCTCTGGATTTATCCACTTTATAGAAAGGTTTAAAAATATGATGGAGTTCCTCCTCAGGAATTCCTGATCCGGTGTCAGCAATCTCCACCAATACCTGTTCTCCACTTAAAGATACTTTAATGTCAATAGTTCCACCGTTGTTCGTATGCTTGATGCTATTGCTTAACAAATTACTCCATATTTGACTCAACCGGTCTTCATCCGCTTCTATAGTTACAGGAAGTACATCCAGATTGACTGTCATCTCCTTGGTGGACCACTGAGGTTCCAGAGCAATCACCACTTGACGAAGCTGCTCATCCAGTGAGAATTTCCCCGGGGACAGCTGCATATGCTCGTATTCCAGCGTCGATAGCTGCAGTAAATCACCACTCAGCCTGGACAGACGGTCGCTCTCTGCCTCAATGATATCGAGCAGCCGCATGCGTGTTTGTTCATCAAGCTGCTTGTATTTAAGCGCCTGTGTGAACCCCTTAATCGATGTCAGCGGAGATTGAATTTCATGGGATACATCCGAGACGAACCGCTTGCGGCTTTCCTCCAGCGTTCCCAGTTCCTTCGCCATCACATTAAAGCTCTGAGTCAGTTGGCCGATTTCATCACCACGCTTGGTGCTGAGACTGACGCTGAAATCGCCTTTGGCCATTCTTCGGGTCGCACGGGTCAACCGCCGCAGCGGCTGAACGATGTACCTGGCAGCGATCAGAATGAACAGACTGCCGAAGCCCAGAATAAAGAGCAGTTGGGTTTTCAGGAAACCGCCGATCATGCTCACCAGTTCATTGACCTCCGGTGTGATGAATAATGCGCCGGGTGAGCCATTCACGGTCAATGGAAGGCCGACTGTCATGCCTCCCTCACCTTTGTTAATTCCACTGCGAAAAACGCCCCCATGGAGAACCTCCGGAACATGGACTGCTTCCAGCTCCAACTGCCTTTGGTGAACTTCACTGCTCACATACAGCAATTTCCCCTTGCTATCGTACATATGTACAGCATAGCCTGGGAGGGAGGATACCCCTGTCATCAGGTAATCCAGATCTCCCCCCTCAGCCTGCTCGTAAGCCTTGATCATCATTTTTCCGCTGGATATCATGTGATCCTGTAGTGCCTTCTTGATTTGTCCTATATATATGTGATTTATCAACAGCGATGCCGTGAAAATACTAAGGATAACAGCCCCCAGAAAGGTCAGTACCACACGTACATACAGCGACTTAATCATGCAGAACCTCCAGCCTGTAACCTACTCCTCGAAGTGTAACAATCCGGAAATCACCGCTGTGCGGCTGGAACCGGTCCCGCAGCCGTTTGATATGTGTATCTACGGTTCGTTCATCGCCAAAATACTCATAGCCCCAAATCTGGCGGATTAGCATATCGCGTGTGAAGATTTGGCCAGGGTAACTTGCCAGCTTCCACAGTACCTCAAATTCCTTAAGCGGCAACGTAGTCAATTGACCGGTATCGTCATGCAGAACATGATAACCTCTCCTGTCTAACGTAACGCCTCCCAGCTTAATGGTATGGGATGTGGAAATGCCGTATCGCTTCAGCAGCGCCTTGACCCGCATGACCATCTCCATCGGATCAAATGGCTTAACGAGATAGTCGTCGGTGCCAAGGCGAAAGCCCTTGATTTTGTCGGCAGGCTCGCCTTTAGCTGTGATCATCAGGACCGGTCTGTCTCCGGCCTCACGAATCCGTCTGCACAATTCCCATCCGTCCATACCGGGCATCATAATATCTATAATTACGAGATCAACATCATGTTTCTCATAATAGCTCCAGGCGTCCGCGCCATTGCTTGCCTCTACAATTTCCATACCCTCATCCTTCAGAAAAAGGCTAACCAGCTCCCGAATATGCGCTTCATCATCCGCCACCAAAATTGTTGTCACGCTGTACCACACCTCATCCAGTTGTTTTCCCTGACAATTATCACTTTAGTATATCGGCCTAATTTGTACTGAAAGTGAACAGAACATTACAACCCAACGCACACTTGGATTTTACATGGAGTAAGGTCGTTATTATTCCTGAAAGGGCGGCTGAAATGAAAAGCATCCGCGGATTGTAGACAAGATACCCGTTAGAGGAATCTCCAGTTTATTTATCCTGGGATTCCACGGCATGACCACCGAACTCATTACGCAGTGCCGCAACTACTTTACCGGTAAAGGTATCGGTCTCCAGCGAACGGTAGCGCATCAGCAGTGACATGGCGATAACCGGTGTAGCCGCCTGAAGATCAAAGGCAGTTTCCAGCGTCCACCGGCCTTCACCTGAGGAATGCATCACACCTTTAATCTCTTCCAGCTTAGCATCCTTGGAAAAGGCTCGTTCCACCAGCTCCATCAGCCAGGAACGGATGACGGAGCCATTGTTCCATACCCGGGCCACCTGTTCGAAGTTGAAATCATACCCGCTTTTCTCCAGAACCTCGAAGCCTTCCCCGATGGCAGCCATCATCCCGTATTCAATCCCGTTATGCACCATCTTCAGGAAATGCCCGCTGCCGGATTTACCCGCATAGAGATATCCGTTCTCCACGGAAGTATCCCGGAACAGCGGCTCGACAATCGCCCAAGCTTCAGGATCACCACCAATCATGTAACAGGCGCCGTTCCGCGCACCTTCCATCCCGCCCGAAGTACCGGCATCCATGAAGCTAATGCCATGTTGGCGCAGGGCCTCATAACGGCTAATGGACTGCTTGTAATGAGAGTTTCCCGCTTCAATGATGATATCACCTTGTGATAACAGCGGAGTCAGCTCAGCGATCACATTGTCCACGACCGGATGGGGAACCATGATCCAGAGAATGCGCGGCTGCTCTAATTTCCCCACAAGTTCTGCCAGACTTGCTGCACCTTCCGCACCGTTCTTGATCATCTCTTCCACAGCTGGTGTATTCAGGTCAAACGCTGCCACCTCATGTCCGTGTTCCAGCAGATTCAGTCCAAGGTTAAAGCCCATTTTTCCAAGTCCAATTAATCCTACTTTCATCTAAATTCCCTCCTGTGTATGATCATGTATGGTCCAAATACTTCCTTTTAAAGGTGTATAGAAAAAGAATATCCAGAGGCCGAGGCCCCTGGATGCGTTTAGAAATTACAGAACACCTGCCGGTACGGATTGAATCTCTTGAGCCTCCGGTTCCTCATTCTCGTCCAGCCACCAGTGGTCATCGCCAAGAAGTTCAGCTGCCGCAGCAGGACCGTGAGAGCCAGCAGCATAGCTGTGCAACGGAAGAACTCCTGCTTCCATCGCTTCTTGAATCGGCTGAACCCATTGCCAGGACAGCTCAACTTCATCCCAATGGGCAAAGAAGGTCGAGTCGCCGCGCAGGGCATCATAGATGAGGTTCTCGTAAGATTCCGGAATTTCCGGGTTACCGAGCTGATAATTGATGCGGACAGGTTCCAGCTTGCCGGTACGAAGCGGATCTTTAGTGTTGAGCTGCAGAGTAATCGCTTCATTCGGACTGATATCAATAATCAGCAGGTTAGGGTCAGTGTTCCCTTTATTCAGATTGTTATAATCATTAAGTGGTTCTTTGAATTCAATGACAATTCGCGTGGACTTCTCTTTCATCCGCTTCCCGGTCCGAATATAGATCGGAACTTCATTCCACATCGGATCTTCAATCCAAAGGCGGGCAGCAATGTAGGTCTCGTTCCGCGAGCTGGAGTCGATTCCCGGTTCGTCCAAATAGCCTGGCACTGGATTGCCCTTAATTTCTCCGGCTGCATATTGTCCCAGCACGACATCACGTGTAAGATCGTCTTTTATCAACGGGCGGAGCGATTCCATTACATACCGCTTCTTGTTGCTGACATCTTCTGGTGTGCTGCCTTTAGGAAGCTGCATGGCTGTCATCATCAACAGCTGGAGCATATGATTCTGGAACATATCCCGCAGCGCGCCGGACTTGTCGTAGTAACCAGCACGTTCCTCCACCCCAACTGTTTCGCTCGCTGTAATTTGCACATTGGCGATATAACGGTTTTTCCAAAGCGCTCTAAGCACTGGATTGGAATATTTGAGCACTTCCAGATTCTGCACCATTGGCTTGCCCAGGAAGTGGTCAATACGGAAGATTTCTTCTTCTTTGAACGCAGCCGAAAGGCTCTCATTCAGCACTCTCGCCGACGCCAGATCCGTACCGAACGGTTTTTCAATCACCAGGCGCTTCCAGCCTTTCGTGGAACCAAGACCGCTGGAATTGATGTTGGCTGCAATTTCACCGAAGAATTCAGGACCGACAGACAGGTAGAACATTCGGTTCTCAGGAATCCCCAGATCTTCTTCTCTAGCCTTGACATGTCCCAGCAGCTTCACATAGTCTTCCGGACGACCCACGTCCAGCACCGTATATTCAAACGCCTGGATGAAAGTCCGCAATTTTTCGGAATCTTCCGCCGGTTTTCTGGAGAAGGTTTGAAGGGAATTCAGAACCTGCGCCTGAAATGCTTCATTCGACAGTTCCCGTCTGCCGAGTCCGATTACAGATAAAGGTGTCGATATTTTACCATCTAAGAACAGGTTATATAAAGCGGGATAAATTTTCCGTTTTGCCAAATCTCCGGTAGCGCCAAATAGCACAAAAGTTGATGATTCCACTTTAATTCCTCCTGTTGTTAATATATATTTATGAGGTTACTATTAATTACTTCTTAACTTTTATATCACACATCATACGACGATAATGTCCATTCGTCAACATCATTTCGACATTTACAGAAGTTATTCATTTCACTATACTGTGTTATAGTAAGAAAGATATTAATGATAACCACAAAAAAGGATGAAGCCTAATTTATGAAAGAACCTCCTAAGCCATTACATGCCAAAGTCGAAAGTGCTTACCATATCATCGGGAAAAAATGGGTGAACCTAATCGTCCATGTACTCA
Organism: Paenibacillus sp. NPDC056722; assembly: GCF_042790635.1. Classification (NCBI taxonomy): domain Bacteria; kingdom Bacillati; phylum Bacillota; class Bacilli; order Caryophanales; family Paenibacillaceae; genus Paenibacillus; species Paenibacillus sp. NPDC056722. The sequence continues at coordinate 383,657 of NZ_JBHTYV010000001.1, forward strand.
TGGAAGGACCGAAACGGTTCAACGAGCTGAACGCCATTATTCCCGTCCTCAGCAAACGCATGCTGAATGAACGACTGAAGGAGCTTGAAGAATACGATATTCTAAAGCGCCACGTCATTCCAGAACGGCCTGTCCGCACAGAATATACGTTGACCGAGAAAGGGAAAGAACTCGGCGATGCTTTATTTCATGTTGAAGCGTGGGGAATGAAGTGGTTTTAAGAACAGCCACCTCTCTTTGCCTGAGCATAGTTTGCTTCGCATATCAACTAAGTATAACTCAAACGCAGCTTTGAGCAAAACTTAACAACGCCTCAGAGCATATCTAAGAGGAATCTCAGTGCTCCACACAGATCCACAATTCAAAAAAAGGCGACCCATAGCCATTAATGGCTTACGGGACACCTGGCGATTTTTTATCATTGGACAGCGGTGAACGATTCTCTAACTGTCTGAACATCAATTAACAATCCTGACCTTCATTTAGAACGCTCTTGAATGTTTTAGTAAAACTCTATGCCTCTGTTGCTTCATTTTTCTTGTCACCAGTACAGCTCCTGCGCTATCACTTTTCCTGTACTACCGCTGCTGCTTCCAGCAGCATCAATCCACTGAGCTGAACGCTCAACTGAACGGGCAGTTCCGGTGCTTTTTCCCATGACGGACTGCATAAGCCCAGTTGTTTGTTCAGACCAGACTCCCATAGCCGCCCGGCATTTCGGAGAATGATCTCTCGTACCTGCTCCTGCTCCGGAATTTGACGGTACAACTGTACCCAATATCGAATTAGAATCCCTTTGAACAACCCCGTGTCATCTATGCCCTCATCAGGCAGCATCCGTGTATCCGCATCACAAAGCCGCTCGATACAAGCTTCTGAAGTACGGCGCGCGTCCGCTGCATATTTAGTGTTACCCGTGTTAAGATACAGCTCAAGTGCAGCGCCCAGGAACACCCCCTGACAATAGGTGAATTCCCAGTCGTAATCAATTTCTCCATCACCCTGCCTGTTAATTCCATCCCAGACAAAGCCGGAAGCCGGGTCTACCAAATGGGTTTTGTTCCATTCATAGATACGCTCCGCCCAGTTCAAATCCTCCTCATCCTGAAATAGGCCATATAGACGGGCGGCCAGAATAGCTGCCGGGGCATTTGCCGGAGTATTCTTATAGTCCCTCTGATCTTTCTTCCAGGCCATCCCGCCGCCAAAATGATCATTCCACGCGGTTTTGATGTCCTTCCACAGTTCCAGCACCGCAAGCTTATATTCTTGTTCGCCTGTCGCCTTGTAAGCCCGCAGCAGTGCAAGCGCCGTCCACTCCATATCGTCATAGTAATTATGTGAGAAGGTGCCACCGTTATACGCACGAAGACTCCGGCTCAATTCACGAATTTGGTCCGCATACCCTTGGCTGCCGGTTCGTTCCAGCCCGTCTACCAGCACATCTATAACATGGGCCTGCCACCAATAATAAAAGTTTTCATCAGCTGGGCTATTCTCTTGCGGGTACCATTGGTTCATAATTCCGGTCTCTGCGTTGTAATAGTTATGAAGCAGCTGCTGCTGGTACCACTCCGCCCGTTCCTTCCAACTGTCCATGTCCACTGTCTGTATCAGGTCTGACATCAGCTGCACCTCATCTTCTAGTAATAGCGTACCCATGGTTAACCCGATTAGCTTGTTGTTAGTTCGTTGTTCAATGTTCGCTATTAGTTTATCGTTAGACTGTTGATATATCATTTCCTTCACATTGTTAGCTCACATTCTATTGAGACATACTCTATAAACTAACATCTATTGTCCAATTAGCTCCGCACGCTCTCCAACTCAGCCAACATCTCCAGCAGCTTGATTCCGCTGAGCTGGGAGCTTAACTGGATGATCTCGCCACCCGCACTGTTCCAGTCCGTGCCGAACAGCGCTCCGTCGCCGGATTTCCCGCGCGACCAGAGCAAATCGCCATTGGCGCGGAGGAAATCCGCAGCCACGCCTGACCCCGGATCGGCCTTGCACAGCTCGGCCGTATAGCGGACCAGGATGCCTTTGAACAGCCCGGCATCCCCGCCGCCCTCATCCGGCAGGCCGCCGTGTCCGGCATCGGCCAGCTCCGTCACCGCCGCCTGGAAGGTGCGGCGGGCATTCTCCAGATAACCAGCTTCGCCCGTTATCCGGTACAGCTCTACAGCTGCGCCGATGTACACCCCTTGGTTGTAGGTGAACTTCCAGTCCTTGTCGATGCCGCCGTCTCCGGCACGGTTCATGCCATCCCAGACGAAGCCTGTATCTGCATCGACCAGATGCCCTTTTAGCCACGCATAGATCCGCTCGGCCCAGTTCAAGGCTTCGGCATCGCCGAATGTTTGATACAGACGTGCTGCGAGAATCACTGCCGGTGCATTAGCAGGCGTATTCTTGTAATCCAGCTGCGATTTCTGCCAGGCAATACCGCCGTCCATATGCTCATTCCAACCAGTGAGAATATCCTCCCAGAGGATAAACACTGTTTCTTTATAAGTCTCTTGACCCGTAGCCTGATAGGCACGTAACCAAGCCAAAGCCATCCATTCCATATCATCATATAACTCATTAGGCCACACACCGCCATTGCGCTTCAGCAGCCCTTGATGCAGAGCGGCTAATCGATCGGCATAGCGGGTGTCACCGGTACGCAGCAGTCCATCCACAAGTACATCTACAGCATGGGCCATCCACCAGTAGTGAAAAATCGTGTTGCATTCCCCATTCGGGCAAGGTGTCTCGATGTTGTACATCCCGATATCTTCATTCCAGAATAGCGTATCCAGCGCTCCCTGCGCCTGGTCCGCCCGTTCATCCCACAGCTTAAGCTTCAGTTGGTTCATATGCTTCTCTCCCTGGTCTCCCGGTTCTTCCCAAGCCGTCCCCGATTCTGGCAGAGCAGCTTAAAGTCCCGTCATTTTGTCTACATTCAGATAATTGCTGTTGCCCTTGGTACTATCAAATCCAAGCTCAATAGAGTTGTAGCCTGCATTCAGCGGAACATTTAGCGTCACCGTGTTCCAGGCGGACCAACTGCTGGTACCGTTAAAAATCAAATTATTGCTGACCACCGTACCGTTCACTTTAACGTACCTTCCGGCATTCCCCGCCGCGGCGGCATAACGAAAGCTAATCGTCCGTGTACTGGCACTGTTCTGATTGACGTGAAATACAACTTTCGTATTATCGGTGTTCCAGCCTGCTGTATAGCCCCGCCCTGAAAAGCCTGGCTGCGAGGATTCGTTATTAACACCGTAACGGCGGGCGTTCTCGGCCTCGTAGGTACCATTCCCCGCAATGGGTCCGGTGTAATTGTCTGCCGGAACCAGTTGCAGGATCGAAGCACCTGCGGCGGCAGCGATGGACTGGATATAACCGCTTCTGGCAGGTGCTGTCCAGTCGCTGTCAATAATGCCGTCAGAGGCCCGCCGATGGTTAAAGGCCTGGGTCGCATTCTGCTGCAAAAAATTTAAGTAAGCAGCGTTCCCTGTCGCCTTTCGCAGTTGGTTCAAGTTGCGGGCGAACACCATGCGGAAACCAGGTGAATCATTCTCTCCCTCATACATAAGCGTATAGGAGAGGGTCATTTTATCAATGACATAAGCTGCGGCAGTATTCGCATCCGTGAGATAGGAAGCATTCCCCGTGGCCTGATTCAGGGCCAGTGCCGCACCGAGATACGTGCCGTAATTATAGGTAAAGTCCCAATCTACCACCGTTCCTGAGCCGGAGCCTTCGACGTGGTCATTGATTTTGCTGCCGGAGACCAGTCTGCTCTGGATCCAGCTGTAGATACTCTGCGCTTTTGTCAGATAGTCGTTGTTGCCCGTAGCATTCTTCAGCTTGATAGCTGTCATAACCATCGGCGCATTGGTTGCCATATTCTTTTGCGGCGAAGTACCGTCCCGCTTCCACCAGATACCGCCGCCATACGTGCTGTCCCAATCGCTCCAGATCTGGTCGAACAGGTATGACGCACGGTTGCGATATTCAGCGGTGCCCGTCAGTTCATAAGCCCGCATACAGGCGAGCGCCCACCAGCCAAGATCATCATTAAAATCATTGGCCATCATATCCGGGTACTTGGCGTTGAAGCCCGCATAAATATCATCGATCATAGCGCGGTAAGTGCTGCTGCCGGTCCGTTCATACGCATCCATCACCGTCTCCCACAGCTGGGCCTCCCACCAGAAGTCGGTATACAGCCCACCGTCAGGTCCATGAGCATGCTCTGAATGAATCAGGTGGTCGCTGTTGGTATAGAAATACTTTGCTACAGGATCATAAAAGGTACTGACAAAACTGTTCATTGCCATGTCGGCATTCGCTGCGGTAAACGCAGCCGCATGTCGTTCTCCCCCAAAGGGCGAAATCAGAAGCACAGCCGCCAGAATTCCACTGACGATCGCTGATGCTTTCTTGCCGAATTTTGCCATTCCATCATCTCCTTGAGTTGAAGTTGGTTAAGAGCTGTTAACCCTTAATACCACTGAAGGCAATTCCCTGCACAAAATAACGCTGCAACGCCAGGAACAGCACGAGTATCGGTAAAATTGCCACGAGCGCTCCGGCCATCATCGGTCCGTAATCCGTCTGGAAATTATAAGAGAACGCTTGTAGACCCATCTGGATGGTCGCTTTATCAGGATCATTCAGCACAATCATCGGCCACAGGAAGCTATTCCAGCCTGCCTGAAAGGTAAAGATGCTCAGGGTAGCCAGCGCTGGCTTCGTCAGCGGCAGATAGATGCGCCAGAAGATCATAAATTCCCCGCAGCCCTCAATCCGGGCCATCTCCATCATGTCGCTCGGAAGGGTCAGGAAGAACTGCCGCATAAAGAATACCGCGAAGGTCCCTGATGCACCCGGCAAAATAATGCCCCAGAAGGAATTCATCAGCCCCATACCCCCGCTGCCAAAAATATCATTGCCGCCCATAAGCGGGATATGGCGCATCACATAGACGGTCGGAATCATGGTGACGATGCCCGGAATCATCATGGCTGCAAGCAGGACACGGAAAATCGGCTTGTTCAGCTTGAACTTCAGCTTCGCAAAGGCATAGCCGCTAATTGATCCGAAGAACAGGTTCGCCAGTACACCCGATACCGCCAGCACCAATGAGTTCCAGAAATACAGGCCGAACGGTACAGTCGTGAACGCTTTGCGGTAATGCTCGAATGTCAGATGTGACGGAAACCATTTGATTGGCATCGCGAAGATTTCTTCATCCGGCTTTAACGATGTCAGCACGCTCCAGTAAAATGGCAGGAACATGACAAGCGCGATAGCGATGCATAAGATATAATAAAATGTTTTGCCTAAACCCCGCTTCAGCGCGGAATTGCTGCTAGTATCCATTCCTTTGAGCCCCCTTCTGCTTGGCATGTGTCTATACGATCGGGTCTTCCGCCTTCGATATCCGCATATTGATCAGCGAAAAGATGAGAATCGCCATCGCTAGTACAAATGCCTGCGCGGACGCATAGCCCATTTGAAGCTGATTGAAGCCCTGCTGATAAATTAAATAGACAGGTGTCTTGGTCATGTTAGCCGGACCGCCCTGTGTAAGTACGAAAGCCTGGTCGAACAGCTGGAGCGCACCGATGATTGACATCGTGCTGACCAGAAAGGTTGTCGGCCGAAGCTGCGGCCACGTGATGTACCGGAAGCAATCGAACTTGTTCGCCCCGTCGAGCCGCGCTGATTCATAGAGATAATCGGGAACCCCCTGCAAGCCGGCCAGATAAATGATCATATTCGATCCTACCGACTGCCATAGCGTAAGCATGATAATGGACAGCATCGCCGTGCGGGTCTCCGACAGCCAGGCCGGGCCTGTAATCCCTACATAAGAGAGCAGCCCGTTCACCGCTCCGAATTCGGGATGCAGCAGCCAGATCCATACCGTAGCCGCGGCTACGGCAGAGGTTAGCGTCGGCAGATAGTTAAGCGTACGGAACAGCTTAACCCCGCGCCACGCCCGGCTGAGCAGAACAGCGAGCAGCACCGATATCAGGATATTTAATGGAACGAATACTACCGCATACAGTAACACGTTCCGAAAGGTTTTCCACAACAGATCATCCTCGGCCAGCCGCCGGTAGTTATCGAATCCGATCCAATCGTTCCGGCTTAGCACATCGTAGTTCGTAAAGCTTAAATATAAGGCCATGACAACGGGGATGACCGTAAATACCACAAACAGCAGCACTGTAGGCGTAATAAACAAATATGCCGTTCTCGCCTGATGCCTTTCAATCCTTCTGACGGATGTCACTTGGGTTCCCCCTCTATATTCCATTCAGTAATTTGCCATATTACTTTCCTTCGTTTTACTTCACAACCTCGTTGTCTTTGAGCATTTTGTCGCCCTGTTCCTGAGCTTTCTTCAACGTATCTTCAATACTCTGCTTGTTCTGCTGATTGAGCTGGAGGTTCGGTGAGAGTGCATCTGTCTCCATAACCGAGTAGCCAGGGTGAGTAGGACGAATTTTCGCGAATTCCAGCGTATCCATAAATGGCTTCCACTGCGGATCATCCTTGAAGAACGGATCTTCCAGAGATGGCTTGAAGCCCGGCAAATTCAGACTGGTTTTTGCCCACAGCAGTGCGTTATCCTTATTTGCTGTCCACCATTTAATGAACTCCCATGCCTCATCCTGGTGCTTGGAGCCTTCAGGGATCACGAGGCCAAATCCGCCCATAACACTGCCCTTATCGCCACTTGGTCCTGCTGGTGGAGGTACGATGCCATAATCCAGGTCTTTGCCGTATTTATTGTAGGTGCTTAGCATCCAAGGACCGGAATACAGCATAGCAACCTTTCCTGTGACAAAAGCATCCTGACCTTCGCCAAGTCCCAATTCGAAGCCGACTTTGTACACTTTATCTTTGTTCATCAGGCGGTCCCAGAACTCCAGCACCTGCTTGCCTTTGTCATTATTAAAGTTTGTCTTACCATCTTCAGTCAGCATCTGGCCGCCCGCCTGTTGCAGATACATATTGAACAATCCAAGATCGCCCATGGAGAAGCCGGCTACTTCCAGCTTGTCACCCTTCCATTTGGTCAGCTTCGTTGCAGCAGCTTCCAGTTCATCCCATGTCGTCGGCGGCTGAAGTCCGGCTTCCGCGAGCAGCTTTTTATTGTAGAAAAGAGCGCGAGCATCTACTGTGAGCGGCAAGCCGTACAATTTTCCGTCGTTGGTAAGCTCTTTCAGAGATTCACTGTAAAAATTATCTTTGGATATGCCGTCACGTGCCAGATACTCATCCACAGGATGAAGGACATTCTTGGGCGCATACAGGGAAGTCCGCCAGCGATCCCAGAACAGCACATCCGGTGCACCGCCATTAGTGGCTGCGGTCAGGAATTTCGTGATCATATCCTGCTGCAGCACATATTTAACATGAATTTTATCCTGAGATTTATTAAAGGCATCGACCATTGTCTCGAATTGCTTCTGACCTTCACCGCCCCAGTCTCCCCAGAAGGTAAGCTCTGTTTTCTTACCGTTGCCTCCGGTATCCCCCTTTCCGGTATCCCCTTTCTCAGAAGCTCCGTTACTGCCTCCACAGCCTGCCGCTAGAACAGTAACCATACTGAGTGTAACTGCCGTAACCAACCATTTCTTCATATTCTCATCCCCTTTTGTTGTGTGATAAAGCTTAAATGAACGACACTGCATTCAACAGACATGTGCAGCGGCAAGACGCAACATTCGCCTGCCTCCTCAGCTTCGCTTAACGGATATGTCACAGGTCATTAACAAAAACTCACAGAACATCATGTTGGCCCAAGAGAACCAGGGTCTCGTAAACTGCCCGGGATCATCCACATGAAAACCTTCATGCATGAAACCCGTTCCGACATCAGTACGCTCCAGTAAATCGAGCAGTCCTTTCTGTTCTTCCCGGCTTGTCGCCGTCATCCCCTGAATCGCCAGCGCAATATGCCAGATATATCGTTCAGGCGTGTGTGGGCTACCAATACCGGCTGCAGCGCTGCCTTCATAATAATAAGGATTCTCCTTGCTTAGGATCAGCCTGCGGGTGTTGAGATAGACGGGATCATCTGCTTCTGCATAGCCCAGATAAGGAATGGACAGCAAGCTGGGCACGTTAGCATCATCCATAAGATTCACATTCCCTAAACCATCTGCCTCATAGACATACACATCGCCGAACTCCGGATGCTGCACGATTCCATATTCGCGGATGCCCTCATCTATCTGCGCCCTGAGCCTGGAAGCGGCTGTCTCCATTTCAATATCCCCCAGCACCTCATGGGCAATTTCCTCCACATACCGCAGCGCTACAACTGCGAACATATTGGCTGGTACCAGATAACCGTATTCACAGGCATCATCACTGGGGCGAAAGCCTGACCAGGTCATTCCTGTATATGCGGTGAGGCTTCCCCGGCCGTCACGGATCAGTGTGTCCGTCGGTGGGCAATTCAAGCGCTGAAACCGATAAGCCGAATCGCTTTCATGATTTTGTTCCCTGCTCCACAATTCCAGTATCCTTCTGACCCCTGTTACAAAATTCGGGTTGAACTGGGAGGTCCGCCCTGTATTTTTCCATAACAGATAACTTAGCTGAATGGGGTAACATAAGGAGTCAATCTCGTATTTCCGTTCCCATATCCAGGGATTCATTTTTGTCAGATCGTCCTGATGGCCCTGGCCAGCAGCAGTTTCATTAAAAGCATTGGCATAAGGATCAAGCTGGATATAGGCAAATTGCCGGTCGACCAGCCCTTGGATCATATCTGCGATTGTCTCATCCTTGGAAGCAAGAATCAGATACGGCCTAACTTGCGCTGCCGAGTCCCGCAGCCACATGGCTGGAATATCTCCAGTAATGACAAAGGTGGTACCATCGGGCTTACGCTTAATCGTCGTATTCCATGTGTTCAACAAACACTTCTCAAACATCCCTGCCAGTCTGGGGCGATCCCCTAGCTTCTCATGTATTGCGGCTATAAGTTCTTCTATGGCCTGCGGAATTTGATTGTTTGAGCTCAGCTTCATAACCTCCCCATCTTCACTTTAATCTAAAGCGCTTTCACAAATTAGTATATTGGTATACCATCCATATGTCAATATGTTTTATTTTCGATAATGATATATTGTTATATCGATACTAAGAGCAAATAAATGCACAAAGAACCCCAAAAAACCCATCACAAGCTGACAGGTTTCTAAGGGAATGACGATTCTCGACGGATATATTTCGTTGACACCAATACCGCTAGACGGTGCCTGGATCTCGGGCAGGACCGGTGGATTCACCGGTGATCAACCGGGCTTCCAGCATGATTTTATTCGGAACGGTGTGTCCGTTCATGATACTGAGCACATTCTCTACTGCAATCCGTCCCATCTCTTCTTCATTCTGCTGCATGTGGGTGAAGGAATATCCCCCGCCCAAATGTGTCGGCGGACTGTCAAAGCAAATGATCGAAATATCTTCAGGGATACGCAGACCAAGCCGTTCCACCGCTGTTTTGGCCAGCAGAGCAATGTTGTATTCGATGGCGAACAAGGCAGTAATGGAAGGATGGTTCTGCAAATGGGAGACCAGGCGTGATATGTCGCGCTCAATGTTCTCATCATTAAAAGAATTGGGCAGCGTTGAGGTCAGATCACTGACCCATAGCCCTTTGTCAACCATGATCCCCCGCTGGGCATGAGCCTGGATGAACCCTTCAATCCGGTCCTCCACTGCGGTCGTATCCACCGGCGGCGGCGACAGAAAGGAAATATGCGTATGTCCAAGATCAAATAGATACTCTGTGCCTTGAAGCGCAGCCTTCAGGTTATCAGAACTGACCGAAGCCGCTGCCACGCCTTTCAAATGCCGGTCGACAAGGACCAGCGGAAAGCGGTCAATCACCAGTTTCAGAATTTCCGCATTGAAATACTCACCCTGGGCGGGGAACACAATTAGCCCGTCTACCCCGAGGCCCAACAGCTTCTGAATCGACAGCTCCTCATTCTCAGGGATGCCGAAGGTTCTTCTCAGTACCAGAAAACAATCTTTGTCTCGTGAAGCCTGCTCCATACCATAAATCAGCCCTGTACCATAGCTGTTACCAAAATCGGTAATAATCAAGCCAATGGTCTTCTCTTCTTGATGTGCAAATTTGATAGCGGGTTCATCGGGATGTCCGGCTGAAGACGCTTCCTCTTCTACATAGTCATGCACGGGATCAGCTACAAAAGAGCCCCTTCCCGGCTTACGTACAATCAATCGCTCGGCTGCCAGCAGCTCCAGCGCTTTTTTACTGGTAATGCGGCTTACATTATAAGCTTCAGCCAGTTCCTTTTCGGAAGGAACACGCTCACCTAGCTTGTAAGCTTGGGTAACAATATCCTGCTTCACTTCGTCAAATATTTTCTCATACATCGGCTTGGAAGAAGTCGTCTCACTCATGGCTATCGTTCTCCTGACGTTCATTATTTCATTTTATACATAATAATATATCATGATATATTATTATTGTCGACCCATCTCCGCAAATACCCGCAATCAGGGGGAGAAGACCGCAAACTCTTTTCCGTGCTAAACAATAATAAAATAAAGCGGAACCCCACTTGACTCTTTCAGGCTTCCGCTTAATGTACATCAATGCTGTTTAATCAGCTCCGTAAAAACTGCGGATACAGTATCCGCTAGCTGCTGCGGGGCAAGCCCCATCTGTGTGCCGACTCTCCCTGCACTGACAGCCATCATCTCAAGGGGCTCTGCGCTTTGATCAATATAGGTCGGGTATAGCTTCTTCATGCCTACCGGGGAACAGCCCCCGCGGATATAGCCTGTCCACTTCAGCAAATCCTTCATTGGCAGCATTTCAATCTTTTTCTCCCCGGCAGCTTTGGCGGCCTTCTTCAAATCCAGCTCTTCGCCAACGGGAATCACGAACACGTATATATTAGGGCCGCTGTGCGAAACGAGCGTCTTAAAGACCTGCTCTGCAGGCTGGCCTATTTTATCGGCGACCGCAGTCCCATGGATTTGCCCATCCTCATGATCGTAAGAAAAGATGCCGTATGGAATCTTCTTCGCATCCAGAATTCGCATTGCATTGGTTTTACCCGCTTGCATCATCATCAACCTTTCATTCAATTCCCTTTCATATTACATCCAGTCAAGGATAGTCATCAAGGCTCAAAACCTTGCTGGCTGAGCAATACCTGCTCTTCCGAAAAAACCGTCTTCATCCGGTCATATACGATACGCCATGCAGATGGGTTATACCATTCTTCCAGCTCCTGTTCTTCATATAACGAAGATATTCCCAGCTTCCGCGTACGTTTGCCTCCACTACCATCACCCATGAAATAATCGTCCACACACACCCGGTCCACCACTTCTTTCAGCTTTTTCGGGAATTCCGGGCTGCTTGGCAACACCGGTGCAATCGCAGCCTGAGCGGGAATGCCTGCCTCCTTAAGCAGCTCCAATGTCTTGAGACGGGCAGCGATAGGCGGAGCATCAGGGGAAAAACGCTTGCGGATCTCGTCCAGATCACTCTCCACGGTCAGGCTGACCCGCACACGGTTTCCGAGCTCCCGCAGCAAATCTATATCCCGCCGCACCAGCGGGCTCCGTGTCTGCACTAGCAGAAAGTCCGGCTGTTCCTGCACCATGACCTCCAGCAGCGAACGGGTGACCTGTTCTTTATATTCAACCGGCTGGTAGGGATCTGTACTGGAGGACATGAATATAGTGACCGGTCCCTTCGCCTTTGCCCGGAGCAGTTCCTTGCGTAAAAGCTCCGCCGCCCCCTGCTTAATATCCACCCAGGTGCCCCACTCTTCCTTACGGAAGATCGAGACCGGCATTTGGCGCACATAACAGTAAGAGCAGGCAAAAGCACAACCCGTATATGGGTTCAGGGAGTGGCTGTAGCCCGACAGAAATCCCGTTCCTTTATTCAGCAGTGTCTTCGGCTGTTTGTACAAAAGCTCCATAGCCATCCTGTTCACCTCGCAGTATATAGATATATGTGATTTTTCCTTACGGGGCAAAGATCGCTTGGCAGTAAAGAACCCCAATCGCAGAATTGGGGTTCGAGTCATGAGTATTAGTCCCTGGGATAATTGACTTGCATAATATCCATAAAAGGCACTTTTATAAGAGTCTCATGATAGCTGAGATGCACTTTACCGGTTCGAGGGTCCATGTCAACAATAACACCACGTACCTGCTCTTCCTGCCCCCATACGGTCAAAAGAATTTCAGATTCTTCCATCTTGGCTTCTGCCAGCTGATTGCCAAGTTCTTCGAGCACGAACTCGTCTCTCGTCGGCCGTTTTGCTACCTTTGCTTTTGCCACACTGTACCTCCAATAAGCCATTACAATTTAAGATAAAACGAAGTATGAATGCTCCTTCTCATTATAACATGTCCCTACCCGACATTTATAAAAAGAATTCCCCTTCACCAAACTCCCTGCTTAAAATTGCAGGCGCTGTTCTCCAGCAATAGCAGTGCCCTGCTCCAGTTCCAGCAACCGTTTCTTCATCTCCAGCCCGCCCCGGAAGCCGGTTAGACTTCCATTTTTGCCGATCACCCGGTGGCACGGAACGGTAATTAAGACCGGATTGGCCCCAATCGCGGTCCCCACTGCCCGCACTGCGGACGGACGGCCGATACGTTCTGCAATATCCGAATAAGACCATGTACTGCCATATGGAATTTCGCGAAGCGCGCGCCATACTTCAAGCTGAAAGGGGGTGCCAATCAAATCGGCTGGAGAGATTAGATCCTGACGTTCTCCGTCCAGGTATTCTTTCAGTTCAGCTAGACATGGCTGTAGCCGAGCCTCATCTTCTACAAGCGAACTGCCTGGAAAGCGGCGTTCAGCCCACGTGCTCGTCTCACTAAATGGCTTCCCCTGCGAGCCGATATAACAGAGCCCCTTCTCTGTAGCAGCGATGTAAAAATGCCATTCTTTATAATCCAGCAACGTCCAATAGATAACTGGACTAGTCTCTTTACTCATATATGGATGCCTCCTTGGCTGATATATTATCTTCCGCAGCTTGCGTCGTTGCCTGGTAAATCTGGCGGAATTGAGAGGGCGTGTAGCCCGTTTTTTTCTTGAACAGGGTAATAAAATAAGAGGTATTGGGTAGACCAACACTTTGGCCAATCTCGGCCACCCCTTGCTCCGATTGAAGCAGATATTGTCTGGCCTTAGCCACCCTCTGCTGCTGGAGATAATCCACCGGAGTGATACCCGTGATCTTCTTAAACGTCCGGTGCAGATGATAGGGACTCCCATGGCATACCTCGGCCAGATGCCCAAGCGTTACAGGCTCAGATAGGTGATTATCCATGTATCGGGTCATAACTTCAACCCACTCTGCATCCGGTAATCGCTCCCCGGTGGGCTTGCAACGTTTGCAGGGGCGGAATCCAGCTGCCAGCGCTTGCTCAGCTACCGAGAAGACAGCGACATTCTCGCGCTTCGGGGCCTTGGATTTGCAGGATGGTCGACAAAAGATACCCGTAGTCCGCACAGCATAGAAAAAGGTGCCATCGCACGCGGCGTTATTAGACAGAATGGCTTGCCATTTCTCTTCCGTCAATTTCTCATCTATTTTGCGCTCGGTCTGGAGCTCGATTTGGCTCTCCGTGTTGCGCTCATTCTGGCGCTCCGTTCGACTCACAGCCAGTTTCTCCATGTTATGCTCTGTCCGGTGCTCTGTTCGACTCTCGTCTTTGCTTTCCATTTCGCGTTCGATTCTGCTATCGATTCCACTCTTCATTCCGCTCACCTCTATGGATAGTATACCCCTATCCAGGCCTGCCTGTACGCATTTTGGAATACAATAGCAAGATAGTGAAACTCAAGCTTTCGTCGCAGCGATCGGGGAACTTCTCCCGGAATCGGGGGTCAACGCTGTGGATCAACTTGGAACTGATAGCATTAGCCTCGATTCAGCACGACGTGGGTGCGCTGGATGAAGACGGATTCAATGATATGAAAAAAGAGAGGCACCCCGCCCCTCTTTTCTACACTCATGAAGTTCCCTATTAACCTCGCGCTACTTAGTAGCCTGCGGCTAATCCACCCTATGTCGCCCAGTTTTCCTGCGGGGCCAACCTATATACCTCATTCTCCCGGGTCATGAATCCATGCACAATAAATTCCCTGCGGATCGTGGCAAAATCCTCATGAAAACCTTTGATAAACATATTCAATTCCTTCTCGGGATATGGACGTCCCGGCTCCAGCTTGGAAATCAGGTACTCCAAGATAATAAGCTTCTTTTTGCGCTGTACTGGAATGCTCTGCAACCGTCCATCGGCTGTGGAGAAGTTGCGGATAACAGATGCTTTCAATGCTTGATCTTGATCGCTCATCTGATATGCACCTTTCTTGAGATCGTATTTGAACATCCATAAAATTAGTCAATTGTCTAATTAGATATTAATTTAATGTTTATTAGTTGTCAATGATTCCATTCAAGGGATCAATCTCATATTCTTTTATGATTCCATCGCAAAAAAAGCGTCCTATCCGTTAATACGGATGGACGCTCTACAATCCTTACAACCGCGGGTCAATCTCCCGCTCCTTAGCCACTTCAAACAGCAAATTTGCAGCGATCTCTTTGTATCCTTCATGTTCAGAGTTGATCTCATCAAACGGGATCGCCAGCAGATCTCTTCCCAGTTTATACTCATTATAGGAAGTACGCAGCTTCCGGGCAATATTCTTCTGCTTCAAGAGCTTCCGGTACTTATGCCGGAACTTATAGTCATAGCCGTAGATGATGGACAAGTACTCCGGGTTACGTACCTTCATATAAGGCACCGTACTTTCATCCCATGTCTCCGGCTTGATTACAATGCCCTCCATTCCTCTCTCAAACGTAAGCTTGGAGAAATATTGCTCTGCTCTTTTCCAGCTATCCGGTTCTGCAAGATCTAATACAATCGCTTCGTCATCCGACAGAAAGCTGTACATCTCGGATGTCTTCCAATCCGGCTGCTGCTCGCGTCCATCTTCGCAGACGATTTTCAAGATAGTAAAAGGCTTATACTCCATGACTTCGTCCCCAGCGTATAACTCCAGCTGCCGCTTGTAGACATCATATGCATCCTGATGATCGGCTAACGGCACATAACTCGCCTTTATATCGTGAATATACTTGTAGGTCTGATACACACTTGCCCCATATTTCTCACTCAAAGCAGATTTGGCAGTACGATTCTGATCCTGCTCAAAGCCACTTGCTTCATAAGCAGCAACAAGCCCGTGATACGCCTCTTCAAAACTATTTTCCTGCAAAAAGGTCAACTCTGTTCCAAGCGCCGCCTCGATCGGCTTAAACTGACGTTCGATCAGCCCTTCTCCGAGCGCCTTCCATGGCAGAAGCTCCCCATCCAGAATCAGCATCGCTATCTTCTCTTTCTCCATGAAGCTGCTAAACTTCTCGTACAGCCCGGTATAAATCTCCGATAAATCTGCTCCTTTAATCCTGTAGCCGTTACGGCTAATAGCAAAGCACTGGTCCCGCTCCTTGTGCAGATAAATGTTGCATCTTGAGCCCATATATTTCGGCTGCAGTATCACCTGCTGAACACCACGCTTCTGGAAATACGCCAAGCCCTGCTTTAACGATTCCAGTTCTTGTGTCTCCTCATCTTTATCTGACGGGGACATTGTACCCGAGATAAAGTTCACTTTATGGCGGGTAGCGTAACGGAGACGGCGTGCCTCTTCTTCCTCCAGATCCTGAAGTGAGACCTTTCTAGGTTCCTGGAACAGCATTGGCAGTTCTTCCGGAATGACCGCCCTGCTCGACCGATGTGACCGTACAAACGGTTTGTACCCTATGGTGACCGCTGTGAGCTGGTTGCCATAGACGCTGCCGGTATCGATATGAATTTTATTATAGATTCGAAAAGCTTGCTTGGCCGCAATATGCCCGAAGATATGATACGGGTGATTTTTAACCGCTTCCTCCCGTAAAAAAGAAAGCTGCTCCTCCACCAGCCCTTCCCGGTCCAACCGGAAATTCCGCTGATGGCGAACCGAATTTGTATCCAGCTTGCCTATATACTTGTTCCGACAAGGCGCATGGGTAACATAATAAGAGGGTCCATTAACACCTACATATCGGTAAAACGGCTTCGACACGGCAACCAGACACTGAAATTTCTCAAGCAATTCCGGATCTTGCAGAAGCGTCTGGGTAGAGTCAAAGTACGAATGAAGCAGCTCTTGATCCACACCTTTCACTTCACCACGCAAATACTTATCTACGAAGTTCTCATGGTTCCCCAGAACAAGAACCAGGTGCTCCCGGTTATCGTACAGAAATTGAATGATCTCCCTCGTCCGTTTTCCTTTATCAATCCAGTCCCCGGCCAGAATCACCTTGGTTCGCTTCAGTTTCTCTCCGGGAATCCACTTACCATCTTCCATCTTGTATCCGTAATCCAGTAGCAGTCCCTGCAGGTCGTCCACGCATTCGTGAACATCGCCAACGATGATATACTGCTGGTCTTGCGGCAATACACTGGATAGATACGCTTGTAAATCCTCTATGACGATACTGTATTCCGAATTGACTATTCCTTCTACAGGTACATAAAAATCCTTAGCCCGCACTCGATGAACCTTCGTATAGCTTTCTCGCGCCAATGAACCCAGTACTTCTGTTTTCAGCCGGTTAATATGGCTCGTAATCAGCTTCTTGGAACGTTCTGATGCATAATAGTCGTCGCGTTTCCGATAATCGAAGACGATGACTTCTAGATTGTAGTTGTTCTCTTGGGCAATCCCCTTGACCTTCGTTCGAAAATCCTCTGACAAACCTGTAGTATCAACCACCACAAACTCGGCATTGATCGGAAAGGACGTTACCAATTTCAGTCGTTCGAACAACAGCTTAAAAGCTTGCTCACTGGACTCCAACATAAACTGATCGTACTTATCATAATCATAGCCGAGGATATCCTGACGGATCTGGTCAGAGGATAGGTACTGGACATTGGCCCGCACGGCACGATTGTGATCTTCAAACTGCAGCCCGGGAATCAGTACTTCCTTGGCAAATGTCGTTTTACCGCATTCTGTAGAACCGATTAACATAAAGATCGTATGAACCTTTGTCTGAATAAGCATCGATTAGGTCCCCTTTTGCTTAAGAATAACGCCTTGTGTGGTTCGGGTTTCATTTACACAATCACCTATGGCTACGAACTCGGCATGCACATCAGCATCTTGAATCACATCAATCATCCATTGCTGAAAATCCTCTTCCCCAAGTTCCCACTTATGGTCCTCATGGCGGAAATCTTTCAGTTCATAATAGCGGTTAAAGTCCGCATTAGGGGTCGTAATAATGAGTTGGTCAAAATCAATAGACGTGCAGATTTGCCGGATTAACTTAGCAGCCTCATCCAGACTCATATGTTCAATCACTTCCGTTAAAATCACGTCCACCTGCTCCCCGTTATAGCTTTCCAGGAACTGATCGATGGAGCTTGCAAGAACAATATTGTCGATCGTCTTGGCCGTTGCTTTGCGTCTTACCGTCTCTAGGCGCTCTTCGTCAATATCAATCGCATAATAGCTAGCCTCCAGCTTTCCTGCAAAAGGAATAGCATAGAACCCTTCTCCGCAGCCAATATCTACAATCGACTTATCGAAGGCTAAGACATTGCCGATATGTAGTCTGCGCTGTAGTGCCGTTCCTCCATAGGCAAACTGGATATCATAACGATCTGTTGTTTCCAGCTCACCCTTGTATTTGTGGAACCGGTCCTTCGACGATAAAAAATTGCGTACGAACAGGCTACGGATATAAAATGGCGCATCCATGACGTTTACGCTCTTGATATATTTATCAAGGATACTTTCTGAAATATCGATGTACTCATTGCCGAAGGCCGAGAGGAACAAACACAGTACACCCGCAACATGCAGGAGCTGGTAGAGGCTTTTGCTCGTCTTCACCGTTAAGGAATAACTTTTATGCGCCAGATGACTCATTTCGAACGTGAAGTCCGGCAAGTGCTTTTCAAAAAAATGAATGTACCTCACCAGTTCAATATGAATCATGCCTATGAACAAGGTCTGCTCATACCCTTTAACATCCCGCTCATCCTGTACCCTTAGCGGCGCTGAGAAAAATTCGTTCATTGCATTCAGTGGAAACAACGGTGTATTGTACCGCGACACATTCAAATACTCGAAGTTCTCCTGCTCATGCTGCTTGTAAGAAATTTCATTATCCGCATCCTTAAAATACACATTATACGTCTGAGCATCGGTATACCATCCATAGGCTATGCCTTTACGAATAGGACGAAGCATCATACCGGAACCGGGATTCTTTTTGATTAAAAATGAAAACTGCGGGTTTGTGGACCTCAACTGGAGGATCGCCATTACCATCTTCTCCTTACTTGCAAATTCGCTTCTCTTGATGTTAATTTTCACTGAAATTCGTATTCCTGAACAGGGTAAAAGTATTACGATATCGCAAAAAAAGCACGGCCCAAGTGGGACGTGCTTTCGGTTGAATAGCATTATATTTTATTCAAACCCGCGATTGGATTTAAGATCATACCTCAACACCGGCCCTGGCATGGTCAGCGGGATACTCCAAGTAGCTGTAATACGCCTGTCGGCACTTCTCCAAAGAGGTCTCGCTGCCGCTGAGCTTCTGATATGCATTGGCCAGCTCCTTGTACTTCTCCTCCGGTTCAGCACTATACAAGACTTCATCAAATGTAATGATCCCCAAATTATCAAATCTAACCGTAGTAGACTCTGTGAAGCTGGTGAACAACGTGCCATTCCGAAACAAGTCCCCGACCTCGTCCAAAGTCATCTTCCATTCAAATGCCGGCGTGTAACAGGATACAAGACCGTCTTCATAGACGACAATATTGGCGATATAATTCTGGCCCTCATGCTTCAGAAACATCGTGAAGCCGTCACCTGCAGCTGTCTGATAAAATTGTTCGGTTTGCACGTAGAATTCGCTAGCATTGGGTGAATGGATCACACGGCGCCCATGCTGCTTGTCACGCACTGAAATCGTATAGAGATTCTCAAGTTCAGGATTAAGTGTACGGACGGTGTCTTGCAGATATCTTAAGTAAGAGGTCTCATCAAAAGCCCACTCAGCAGACGCAATCTTGTATGCACCCAATCCATGGATTGACAGACTTTCGCCCTCCGGGACTCTCGTAACAAGCCAACCCGCTTCCAGCTTTTCCTTTGCCCCTGTCAAATCTACTAGTTCCCAGCAGTTGACCATACCGTCCTCGTAGACATCCACATTAATATAAAAATACTGATTGTTATTAATGATACCGGGCACCCTGGTTCCTTCTATCCGCTTTTGCCTGCTGATTCGCTGCATGATGTTCGTCTCCTTGCCTATTGATGTTTTTTCACCTATGAACATTATGCCTAATATTCAGCGTCACATCAAAGCAAATCGGTCGGTAGATGATCAGGATCGATCGGGATGAGACGGATTTTCCGTCCTAACGAATCCATGGCTGCGATCTCGAAAACTGCTCAGTCAGACTTATGTAGAACAATGGATTCAAAGTTTAAGAAAAAGCTAGGGAAAAACACCCTCACTTTTCACCGTAATTTTAATTTTCTTAAACAGATCTGATAGAGCAAGCTTTATTAAATCATATCCTCCGGCTTGACCATGCTATCAAATTGCTCTTCGGTCAGCAGATTTAAGCGCAAGGCGGCTTCCTTAAGGGTAAGGCCTTCTTTGTGGGCAAGTTTGGCAATCTTGGCTGCATTCTCATAACCGATATACGGATTCAGTGCAGTCACCAGCATCAGGGAATGATGCAGGTTCCGTTCAATCGTGTTCACATTGGGTTCGATCCCTTGCGCACAATGCTCGTCAAACGAAATCATTGTGTCGGCGAGAAGCTGACACGATTGCAGGAAGCTGTGAATGATAACCGGCTTGAACACATTCAGCTGGAAATTCCCCTGACTGGCTGCCATCCCAATGGTCACATCGTTGCCGAACACCTGACACACTACCATCGTCAGCGCTTCGCTCTGTGTCGGATTGACCTTACCTGGCATAATGGAGCTGCCCGGCTCATTCTCCGGGATGCTGATCTCGCCAATGCCGCTGCGCGGGCCGCTCGCCAGCCAGCGGACATCGTTGGCGATCTTCATAAGATCGCCAGACAGCGCCTTCAATGCGCCATGCACATGCACGAGTTGATCGTGGCTCGTCAGTGCATGGAACTTGTTGGCGGCGGAAGTAAATTCACCGGACAGCTCTGCGGCAATCCCTGCCGCCGCCCTGTCACCAAACTCCTGATGGGCATTGATGCCTGTGCCCACCGCGGTTCCGCCGATCGCCAGCTCCAGCAGCGACTTCGAGCTGACTTCAATGAACTGCTCGCACTTCTCGAGCATAGCCGCCCAGGCGCTGATTTCCTGACCAAGGGTGATCGGGGTCGCATCCTGCAGATGGGTACGACCGATCTTGATAAGGTCTTTGAACGATTCTGCTTTTCCGGTTAACGTAGCCGCCAGCTGCCGGATCGCAGGAAGCACCTGCCGCTCTACGGCAAGATATGCGGCAATGTGCATTGCTGTAGGAAAAGTATCATTGGAACTTTGACTTTTGTTCACATCATCATTGGGATGAATCACGGCCGAAGCGCCGCTGGACTTTAGAATTTCATTCCCCCGGCGGGCAATGACCTCATTAACGTTCATATTGGTCTGAGTACCACTGCCCGTCTGCCACACTGCAAGTGGAAAATGTTCGTCAAAGTCCCCGGCCAAAATCTCGTCCGCCGCCTGTACAATCGCTTGCATCTTGGCATTATCCAACACGCCTAGCTCCGCGTTCGCCTGAGCCGCCGCCTTTTTGATCAGCGCCAGTCCATAGATCAGAGCGCGGGGCATTTTTTCGCTGCCGATTTTGAAATTCTGTAGGCTGCGCTGGGTCTGAGCACCCCAGTATTTATCTGCTGGCACCTGCACTTCTCCAAGCGTATCCTTTTCTATACGATAATCCATGACATCACCTCATTTTTAGAATAGAAATCAGGCCTTTAGCGGTTCTTCATAACGCCGAAAAGCGAAAGAGGAACGTTCGCCGCCTCGATGTTCCGCTGCGCTGCTGTCCGTACTTTCGCTTTTCGGGCAAACTCTACTCTCTATGCAGCAGCGATGCTCCCGCAATTCCCGGATGGGTCATTTCATAAGGATCAAGGATCATGTTCAACTCTTCCTCAGTCAGTACATTGTACTTAAGACACAGCTCTCGTACAGATTCCCCGGTCAGAATGGCCTCACGCGCAATTCGGGAGACGACCTCATAACCCAGGTGCGGATTGACAGCGGTAATAATGCCGACACTGCGCTCCACTTCCTGTTCCAGCTTCTCCTTGTTCGCTTCAATTCCGGCTAAGCAATAGTCCGTGAAGACCCGGAACGAATTGTTCATAATGCTGATCGACTGGATCAGGTTGAAGACCAGCACTGGCTCCATTACGTTCAGCTCCAGTTGGCCCGCTTGAGAAGCAAGACAAATCGTGTGATCGTTTCCAATAACCTGGAAGGCTACCTGATTAATGACCTCTGCCATAACCGGATTGACCTTACCCGGCATGATCGAGGAGCCTGGCTGACGGGCCGGAAGCGAGATTTCATTGAATCCGGAACGTGGACCAGAGGCCATCAGCCGCAGGTCATTGGCGATTTTGGACATGTTCATCATGCAGACCTTCAGTGTCGCCGACACTTCTGTGTAAGCATCTGTATTCTGGGTGGCATCCACCAGATGGTCTGCAGTCACAAGCGGGAACCCGCTGATTTCCGTCAAATGACGGACCACCTGCACGATATAATCAGGATCGGCATTCAGCCCGGTGCCGACCGCTGTTGCCCCCATGTTCACTTCATATAAATGATGACGGGAGTGCTCGATGCGCTTGATATCGCGCTCCAGCACTCTGCTATAGGCTTCGAATTCCTGGCCGAGGCGGATCGGTACAGCATCCTGGAGATGTGTCCGGCCCATTTTGATCACCGGATCGAACTCCTGGGCTTTCTGCAGAAATACCTCATGCATACTCCGCATGGTGGCCAGCAGTTGTTCCAGCAGTGACAGTGTGGCAATATGTATCGCCGTAGGGAAGGCGTCATTCGTCGACTGAGCCATGTTGACATGGGAGTTCGGGCTGAGCTGCAGATAATCGCCCTTCTCCTTGCCCAGCAGCTCCAGTGCACGGTTAGCGATCACCTCGTTGGCATTCATGTTGAGCGAAGTGCCGGCACCACCCTGAATAGGGTCCACAATAAATTGGTCATGCCACCCGCCATCAATGATCTCTCCTGCGGCTTGTACAATCACTTCTCCGAGTCCTTTGTACAGTCTGCCCACTTCCATATTGGCCAGTGCTGCGGCTTTCTTTACGATCCCCATCGCTTTGATTAATTCACCATGCACCCGATAGCCGGTAATCGGAAAATTCTCGACCGCACGTAGCGTCTGAATACCGTAATAGGCGTGCTTTTCTACCTGTTTACTGCCCAGAAAGTCTTTTTCCACGCGAAATTCAGTCTCTGACACCGTTCATACCTCCGCATTGTTTTCTTTATAGTTTAGGTTTAGGCCATAGTTCAAGACGAAAGTCCATCCTATATTTCCCTATTGCCTACTAGGATAATACCTTTTATTTTAAGTATTGTCTCCACCTATATACAATAAAGATTACGAAAACCGTAATGCTGCGAGGAAAATGTGCCTCTTAGACAAAGAAAAGCTTATTTTTCAGTACCAGTGAGTTAAGCCCCATACACATCAAATAGTGAATGAAAGGGATCGCGCTCCTCAGCAGACTTATCAGCTTTGTGATTTCCATTGCCGCCCTTAACGGCAGCTGGCTGCTGCCGCTGATGCATCTTGATCGGTATCGCCGCCAGCCCCAGTACCGAACCACACAGTACGATCAACAGCACTATTCCTGTTAGTATCCACATCTTCGTTACCTCCATAATTTTAGATCTGGACTTTCCAGCTCAAGAGACACACTCTATTCATCTCAGATTACCAAGCGGACAGTCCCAGCAATCGTTCACCAAGCTCGTTCAGAATCACCCTCCCGTGTTGTCCTGCCTGGTGGATCTCATTCCAGAATAGAATCCGGTCGCTCCTGCAATCCTCACTATCTTGCGCTGGAACCATGGTCACTGGCAGCAAATCCGAAGTCTGACTAAGCAAAACCAGTTTATCACTGGCATATATCAGTAAATCCCCCACCTCAACAGCTATTGCAAGCCTTCTGCCAGAGTGATCAGCATAATGAAACTCCACTTGCTGGGCTAACAAAGAAATGCAGCCCTCTATCTTTGGACTCTGCATTGAAGCTGTCTGGGCATCGTTTCCCCTAATTCTCAGCCCTTCGAGATACAACCATAGTCCAGGCTGCTTCCATAGTCCGGAAAAAGCTTCATATACCTTATAACGCAGCAGAATATCCCACATGTATGGATGAGATCGTATTACGGATAAATCCTTATTCCATAAGGCCCTTTGTCTGTCTGCTTCAGCTGGCATCAAGGAAAGAAGACGCAGAATATAAAATTTCGGAACGGCCCGCCGCCGCAGAAAATATCCATGCTCTTCCCAACAATGCCAATCCTCTTCCGTCCACCCCGACTGCTCCTCTCCGCTTGCGCCGCAGTTGTGTGACAGCATATATTCCAGGACCTCCCTCATCTTCATACATATACAACTACTGACCATACTCCATTCAAAAGAACCCTAAATAATCTTGCAATGAATGTTCATTAGATTTATCCCAATTAATATATAAATACACTTTATAAATGTACTTTATTAATAATGCATTAAAAATAACAGCGCTATGACAGATTGTCAATAGTTCTTCTCCTATCCATCATCCAGCTCCAAACAAATGAACCTAAAAAGTATTTACACTTGATAAATGAACACAAATGGAGTAATTTGAACATATAGAAACCAATTCCGATTCAAAAAGGAGACTGATCACACCATGGAAAGACGCTACGCATCCCATCCCCAAGAAGTCAAACAATTCGATACTGAGCGCCTGCGCAAGGAATTTCATATTCCCGTCCTCTTCGTTCCCGATGAGCTGAAGCTCGTGCTGACCCATGAAGACCGCATGATCATTGGCGGCGCGCAGCCGGTGACGCAAGAAGTGCAACTGACAACAGATCTAAAGGAACTCGGTGTCACGTATTTCCTGGAACGCCGTGAGCTTGGTGTTATTAATGTAGGTGGCGCAGGGACAGTTACTGTTGATGGTACCTCATATGAACTGGGCACGAAGGAATGTTTGTACGTAGGTCAGGGCTCTAAGGAAGTTAGTTTCAAAAGCAATGATAGCGCTCAGCCAGCCAAGTTCTATCTGAACTCTGCTCCTGCGCATCAATCCTATCCTACCGCTAAGACCACACTGGCCGAGGCCGATTCCAGCGCTCTGGGAGATATCAAGAACTCCAACGAACGCACCATTTACCGCTTCATCCACGCTGATGGTGTGCAAAGCGCACAACTGGTGATGGGCATGACTGAACTGAAACCGGGCAATATGTGGAACACGATGCCTGCCCATATTCATCCACGCCGGATGGAGGCCTACTTCTATTTTGGACTCCCGGAAGACGCAGCAGTGTTTCACCTTATGGGTGAGCCAGACGAGACCCGCCATATTGTCATGAGCAACGAGCAAGCGGTCATCTCTCCAAGCTGGTCGATCCACAGCGGCGTAGCCACAAGCAATTATACATTTATCTGGAGCATGGCCGGTGATAATAAAAGATATGATGATATGGACCCCGTATCCATAAAAGAATTACAATAGAATCACTACATTTACGGAAAGCTGAGGCACAAGGATGAACCCGATACGACGGCATGAGATGATTATGGAGGTTCTGCTGAACCAAAAGGATGTAACGGTCAATGAACTGAGTGACAAGCTCCAGGTCACAGGTAAAACGATACGTGAAGACCTGACCCGACTGGAGGAACAGGGGCTGATTGTCCGTGTGCACGGCGGTGCCGTGCTGGCGCAGAGCGACCAGTTCGGCATTCTGCCGTCCCGGGAGCCGCTGGACAAATACGCCGAGGAGAAAAGCGAGATCGCGCAGCGTGCACTGGCCCACATTGAAGAGGATGATATTATCGCGCTGGACGGGGGCAGTTCAACGCTCGAGATCGCCCGGCGGCTCGACAACCGGCCGCTGACCGTCATCACTAATGATGTGCATATCATCGGCGAACTGGCTCCCAAGGAGCACATCCGTCTCGTCGTTCCCGGAGGGTACCGTGTCCGCAACATGTTGGCTGGTCCCGAAGCTGTCGCCTATGTGCAGAAGCTGAATATTCAAAAAGCCTTTCTCTCGGCAACCGCCGTTCATCTCGAACACGGTCTGTCTATCTATACCGGAGATTTAATCGAATTCAAACAAGCCTTGGTTGCCACGGCCCGGCAAGTAATCGCGGTGGTGAACCATCACAAATTCGGCCACACCGCACTCCGTACGTTCGCCTCGCTGGAGGAAGTAAATCTCATCCTTACTGACAGTGGCCTCCCAGCGGAAACCGCACAACAGTTCCGGAGCGCCGGTGTAACCCTGGAGTGCGGATCGCAGAATTAATACCTAGATATTAACTACCTTCAGAGGCTTAAAAAGGAGTGTAATTCATATGTCTTCCTTATTCAGCTTGTCCGGCAAAACGGCTCTCATTACCGGAGGCGCCCGCGGACTTGGACAGGGCATCGCGCTTGGGTTAGCCGAAGCAGGCGCGGATATCGTCTCGGTCTCCTTCAATCCTAGCGACCATACACTGGAAGCTGCCACAGCCCTTGGTGTCAAGACGCTGGGCATCGAAGCAGACCTCAGTCAGCACAGCGGGCTTCAGGCTGTCTTTGACGAAGCCCTGACCCTTACCGGGCATGTCGATATTCTCGTCAATAATGCCGGAATCATCCGCCGGGCACCCGCGGAGCAGCACAGCGAACAGGACTGGTTCGATGTCATCGACCTTAACTTGCATACCGTCTTTCTGCTCTCGCAAATTGCCGGACGCCACTTCTTAGAACGCAAGTCCGGTAAAATCATCAACATCTGCTCCATGCTCTCCTACCAAGGTGGCATAATCGTTCCCGGCTATACCGCCAGCAAGCACGGCGTCGCCGGATTGACCAAGGCCTTGGCCAATGAATGGGCACCTCATGGGATCAACATCAACGCCATCGCCCCGGGCTACATGGCTACAGACAATACCGCGCCAATTCGGGCCGACGAGAAGCGGGCTGAATCAATTCTGGAGCGCATCCCTGCAGGTCGCTGGGGATCACCGGACGATATTAAAGGTCCGGCTGTCTTCCTGGCCTCAGCCGCTTCCGACTATATGAACGGCCATCTTTTGGCCGTAGATGGCGGCTGGTTGGCCAGATAGCAAACTGAACAACTCAAAGGGGGGTCCCCTGCCATCTGCGGCAAGGAACCCCCTTTTTTTAAAAATTATCCTCCTATTTCCTCGATGCCAATGTCACCTACAAGTTTCCTACTTTACACTCATATAGCGTTCGTAAGCATCTGTCCGGATTTTAATCAATTGCGCTAGGCCCATGTCATTGAGCTTTTTGACGTAAATATCCCAGGTATCGTCGATCCCGCCTTTGGTGACCCACTGGGCGCGCATGGTGGCCACGTAGCCATCAATATCCGTAGTCAGTGTCGGCAATTCCTTGAACTCTTCCGCTGTGTACATTACGTTCGGGAACGGCGTCGTCACGAATTTGTTACCCAGTTTGTCGAGTTCCTGCTTCAGTCCATCCCCGGTTTCGGGATTCAATACGATGTCCTTCTCGAACGAAGGGCTTACATATTTCGGTCCAAAATCACGCAGCGATTGCTCCCAATACCAGGCATCCGCGCTGGTACCGGCTGGCGGGTCCATCAGGGTATACGTGCCATCGTCATTCTTTTGGATCACGGTACCGATTGCGCCCCAGAAATTCTGAATACTGGCCTCATTCGTATAGAACTGGTCCGCCCAACGAGCGGCGATCTCCGGATTTTTGCAAGACGTCGTAATCAGCATCTCGTTGCGGTTGTAGCTCAGACCACTCGGATCTCCAGGCTGATACTTCTTCCCGTCTGGACCGGTAAGCGGTGGAATTGCAATATATTGATCCTTCCACTTGCCGAATACGGCATCCGGCGTCCATTGATACGTGAAGCCGACGATAGCGGCATCCGCATTCTGCTGTTTGGCTGATGTCATGCTGTTGTCTTGCGTGTATAGCTCTTTGTCGATTAAGCCCTCGCTGTATAATTGATGTGCCCATTTGAGGCCTTCTTTATATTCCTCGGACACCGGGATGAAGAGCGGCTTGCCGTCTCTGACCATCATGCTGTTTAAATTGATATCTGTGATGCCAAAAGGTGTAAGAAAATCCCCCAGTCCATTCTCCGTAAAAGGAATCTCGTCATTCTTGCCGTTTCCGTTAGGGTCTTGCTCCTTGAAAGCTTTCAGTACGTTGTGGAGATCGTCAATCGTGTCCGGGACCTTCAGTCCCAGTTTGTCAAGCCATGCCTTGTTGATGACTGGCTGGTTCTTGCTCTGCGGCCGGGCCGGCAGCCTGGTTGGCAAAGAGTATATTTTTCCATCAGGATAAGTGCTGATCTTTCTAAGCTCTGGTGTCTCATCCATAGCCGCTTTAAGGTTAGGCATATACTGGGCGATATAATCATCCAGCGGGCGGAAATAACTCAGGTTATTCACGATATCCGAATCGGTGAACGTTTGGTTACCTATAATAATGTCAGGCAGCGTACCACTGGCCAGCATGATGGATTTCTGCTCAGCCCAGTCGTTGGAGGATACCACTTGCCATTCGATTTTAACATTCGAGTTCTTCTCCAGATCCTTAAGCCACTGGTTGTTAGTGAAGGTATCGCCCATATTGCCCCAGCGCATGGTCAGAACTTTCAGGGTCACCGGCTCTGTCACAATCGGTAAGCCTTCCTTGTTAAAGCTGCCCGGTGTCTTGGCCGCAGTATTGTCATTTGCTCCCCCGCATGCTGTGAGTCCAAACAGTAATGTAGCCGCAAGCATCATCGTCGCCATTTTTTTAACTGAAGCTTTGGTAGATTTACTCATCACATTATCCCCCGTTTCATTGTTATAAGAAGTTCTTGTCTACTCCTTCACGGCGCCGATCATCACCCCCTGGTTAAAGTACTTTTGCACAAATGGATAAATGCACATAATTGGTACCGTAGCTACAATAATGACGGAATAGCGCATCATGCTGGCGAGTCGCAGGGCAATTTGCGCAGCTTCACCGGTTCCTATTCCCGACTGCATTTGGTTGGTGATGAGAATGTTGCGCAGGATCAACTGCAGCGGATACAGATTCGGATTCTTCAGATAGATCAGCGCGTTAAAAAAGGAATTCCAATACCCTACGGCAATCCAGAGTGCCAGCACGGCTATGATTGCTTTGGACAGCGGCAGTACTACCAGAGTAAAGTACCGGAGGTTGCCACAACCGTCGATCTGGGCCGCCTCCCATAAATCACCGGGAATGCTGGATTGGAAGAAGGTCCTGGCTACGATGATATTGAACACGACTACGGAAAAGGGCAATACCATCACAAGAAACGTGTCATACAAATGGAAATCCCGAATCGTCAGAAAGGTCGGAATCAGCCCGCCGTTGAAGAACATCGTAAAGATGAAGAACAGAGACAGAAACTTGCGTCCGACAAGGTCTCTGCGAGATAGCGCATACGCCGCTGAGACATTAACAACTAACCCGATCGCCGTGCCGACTACTGTGTACAGGATAGTATTTCTATAGCCGATCCAGATGTTGTCATGCTTCAGCAGCTCCTTATACCCATCCAGTGTGAAACCGCTGGGAAAGAGCCATACCTTGCCGTTTGCCACGGCGGACGGATCACTAAATGAAGCGATTACAATAAAATACAGCGGGTAGATCAGCATTACAAGGAACAACACGGCAACAATGTAAACGCCAAACTCCATGACCCAATCGGAAGAGCGGTTTCTGATGCTCCGACGCTGCTGGATTACAGGTTCCAATTCGCTCATTTGTGCACCCCCTTCCTACCATAGACTGTTTTCACTAACTTTCTTGGAGATCTGGTTCACAATGATCAGCAGAATAAAGTTGATGATGGTATTGAACAGATTGATTGCCGACGAGAAGCTGTACTGGCTGCTTAGCAGCCCTATTTTATAAACATAGGTAGATAGAATCTCGCTGGATGGTAAGTTCAGATCGTTCTGCATCAGGTACACCTTTTCGAATCCGACACCCAGTAGTCCGCCGACCCGCAGGATCAGTAGCGTCACCGCCGTTGGCATTAGCATGGGAATGTCGATGTACCGGATTTTGTGCCAGCGGCTGGCTCCATCCACGGTTGCAGCTTCATATAAGCTCGGATCCACCGCAGACAGTGCAGCGATGAAAATAATGCTGTCCCAGCCGACATGCTGCCACACATCGGACCAGACATACACACTGCTGAACAAGGCAGACGAACCCATCAGATCGGGAGGATCTCCACCAAACAGATTGTAGAGATTGCCGACCAAGCCCGTGCTAGGAGAGAACAAGATTAGCATCAAGCCCACCATAACGACCGTCGAGATGAAGTGTGGCATGTAAGATACCGTTTGAAAAAAACGTCTGAACCGGTTCGGCCGCATCTGGTTAACCATCAATGCCAGCATGATTGGAATCGGGAAAGTCACCATGCTGTAAAGGCTGATCACCAGCGTGTTCTTCAGGGTTGCAGAAAATTGATAGGAGTTGAAGAACTTCTCAAAGTATTTGAGCCCCGCCCAAGGACTGCCTCCTATTCCAGAAGCCGGACTGTAATCCTTAAATGCAATGAGAACCCCGTACATCGGCTTGTAGGCGAACAGCAGGGTCAGTATTACAGCGGGAAAAAGCAGTACATAGAGCCCCCAGTTACGCCTGATTTGTGCCCATGTCCGTCCTGTACTGAATTGACCGGATGACATATGAATCCATTCCCTTCCCCAAAAGATGTGGCCTAAGCTTTCCTCCGCTCACGCTGCTCAATCGATTGAACATCTTCAGTATAACGGTCCCAGTGCAACAATATCGGACCTCATAGCACCGCTATTCGGACATTTCCAGCTCCATATTCCCTCCAAAATTTATCCCTCCCCTGCCGCATGACAAAAGCATATTGAAATCCAGACTTTTCCATGTTCTTTCCGGACTTTGCTGTCAAAAGCGTATTTTTAGCCATGTTTTTTTAAAATGAAAGACTTATAATGTGTTTATTACCATATAAAACGCATTCATTACTATGGATCCAGAAAGGACCGCGCCCCTGGCCTATGGCAAAACACAAACCGAGCAAGCCGTATTCCATCAAATATTACGTACGAATTATGCTCGTCATTTCCTTCATCGCATTAGTTGTGGACCTCGCGATCAGCATTGCCTCCATCTCCATAGTCAAACAGCAGTCCACCCGGTATCTGCAAGACACCGCTGAGCTCTATATCAACCGCATTAACTATGACTTTAACTACATCAGTCACTTTATGGGTTGGGCTTTAGCCAATGATGATAACATCAAGACTATGAGTAACTCCCCCGTGGAAAGCATTGACTTCCGGGAGGCGAACGAGAAGCTGCGTATGCGTTTTGCGGAGCTGCAAAGAAACTACGGTCAGGGGTATAACTTTTTCTTCTATCTGGAGAACCATAACTTCTTTCTAAACTGCGCGCCGATGACCCTCTCCTACAGCGACTATCTGGAAGTCAAAAGGCAAATTATCTCTTTGACCGAGAACAAAGGGGTTTACGACAAGTTCTATGCGAAGTGGACCCCTATTCTCGCCAATGGCAAGTATTTCATTATTAGCTTTGTACCGTATCATGACCGCTACCTGGTGGGGCTCATCTCCGCGAATGACCTGATTGCTCCTCTACAGCAAATGAACCTGGGTGCCGACGGCTATGCCTCCCTAGTCTATAAACATGGCACGATCGTTTCGGGACCAGACTATGAAAAAGGTCAGGAACCAACCTTGCAGGAAGAGTCTAAGCCATCCTTTCTTGACCTGATCCAATCCCGGACTACGGTGATCAGCGATTTTGCCAACGCCTCATTAAGCGTCAAGATGGTCATTAAATTCGGCACCTTTGAGAAAATCATGATTGCCCAGCTACTGATTCTTGTCCTGTTTTTCCTGCTGATCTTCACTCTGAGCGCTGTAATGATACTGTTCATGCGCAAGGTGCTAAGCCCCATCCAGAGCTTCTCAGAGAATTTGGGCCGCATCAATGCGGAGGGCGAACCGGCTGATTTCGAGAGTAGCACCATCATCGAGCTCGAGCAGGCTAATGGACAGTTCAAGCAGCTTGTGGATCAGCTAAAAAAGTTCAAAATCGAGATGTATGAACAGGAGCTCGAGAAGCAGAAGATTCGGCTCGATTACATGAAAATGCAAATCAAACCCCATTTTTTCCTGAATTGTCTGACCAGCATTTACAGCATGGCCCAAATTCAAATGTATGAAGAAATTGAAGAAATGTCGATGGCTACATCTAAGTATTTTAGGTACATTTTTCAGAGCGGAGAAAATTTCGTCCGGCTGGAGGATGAAATCGAGCACGTGCGAATCTATCTGGATATTCAAAAGTCTCGTTACCGGAATGCATTCTCTTATCATATCGAACGTCCTGTGAGTATGGAAGGACTGCAGATTCCGCCCCTGGTGCTTCAGACCTTCATTGAGAATTCCGTAAAGTATGCAGTCTCAAGAGATCAGGAGCTGCAAATCAGGCTGTCGGTGTTTACCCCTTTTAATGTGGAAGCAGGTGACAAGGCTTGTATCCGGATCACCGATACCGGGCCGGGCTTTCCGCCGGAAATCCTGGAGAAGCTGTCGCGGGGAGACCTACTAGATCAAACCGATGGACACCGGATCGGGATCACGAATACCCAGCAAAGACTGGAGCTGCTGTATGGGCGGCAGGCGGAGGTTCATTTCTCCAATATGCTGAGCGGCGGGGCTTGCGTAACCATACTGCTTCCCAAAGTACCACAGACATGAAGCTGACGAGGAGGGAATTTGCCGATGAATGCTTTGCTTGTGGATGATGATTATTTTGTAATTACGGCACTGGAGAAAAGGATTGATTGGTCCGCTTTGTCTATTGATCATATTTATACCGCTTACAATGTAGCACAAGCACGTGAAATCCTGCTTCAGCATCCGGTGCATATTCTGATCTGTGATATCGAAATGCCTCAGGGAAGTGGGCTGGAGCTGCTTGCATGGATTCGTTCCGAGCAGTACAGCATCCAGACGATATTCCTGACCAATTATGCTGACTTCAATTATGCGCAGAAAGCGATAGAACTGCAAAGCTTCGATTATTTCCTGAAGCCGATTGAGTTCGACAAGCTTACCCTGATTATCCATAAGGCTGTTGCCAAGGCTAAGGAGCAGCAAAATAACGAAAAAGCGATCCGTGAAGGCGTGCTGTGGCAGAAAAACAGAAGCAAGATGATTGAGCACAGCTGGCGCAGGCTGATCACTGGTAAATCTTTTCCGGCGGACCCTGCCAATCTTGCCCCTTATCTAGCTGAGCAGAACCTTCCTTATCAGCCCTGTGATCTATTCCTTCCCGTTCTGGTTAATCTGTTTCCCTATGATCGAAGTCTGGGCAAAGAAGACAAGAACCTGTTCGACTATGCGCTGTTAAATGTGATGCATGAATTGTACCAGCATCCCCTCTTTCAAGTGGAAGCAATTACAGAGATCAAGGATTGTAACTGGATGATTATTCTAAAATGGAACAGTAGTCCTGACCCTGGAATGCTCGAAGGCCACTGCTCCGTCTTCATTGCCCAGGCCAACAAATTCCTGAAATGCGACGCCTGCTGCAACATTGGCAAATCCCTGACGCTCGGGGCGATCCGCAAGGAAATTCAGGAATTGCTGGTGATGAATGAGGAAATGATCAAGCACCGTAACCAGACCTTTCTGCTGGAGCACTACCGCAAATCCGAAGCAATTTATAACCCGCCCGATCTGATCCTGCTAGAGCAGCTGCTGAATGAGAATAATTACACTGCGTTTCTGGAGCTGACCTTAAGCTATCTGCACGAGCTGATTCAGGGCCAAATCGTCAACACCTCGGTGCTCAGCTTGCTGCGGCTGGACATTGTACAGCTCGTATACGCTCATCTCAAGAGCAAGGAGATCGAAGCACATAAGCTCTACATGGGCAGAGCCGGGGACCAACTGTTCATACATTCCCTGAATTCAATTGAGGATATGCAGCAATATATCGGTTATCTAGTCAACACAGCAGCGGAATACCGCAATTTTGCCGAGCAGCCTAAGTCAGTCGTAGAAGAAATCACTCATTACATCAAAACACATTGCGGTAATGATCTGACACGGAACAGCCTCGCAGAGATTGTCTATCTCAACCCGGATTATCTGGCCCGGCTCTTCAAGAAGGAGACAGGGATCTCACTCGGCAACTATATCATCCAGACCCGACTGGCGGCTGCTAAGCATCTGCTGGAAACCACCCGGCAATCGGTTTACACCATCGCCAGCAAGGTCGGATATTCGAACTATTCACATTTCTCCAAGCTGTTTAAGATGGACAACGGCTGCAGCCCCAACGAATACCGTAAAAATCTAAAAGAACTGAAAGAGCTGAAATCCGTAACCGAATGGAGCTGAGACTCCTAAGAGAACATAAAAGCGTCCGCTCCCGGTATTTCATTAGGGAGTGGACGCTTTTTAACATTAGGCAATCACGACACTACACAGCGGCAAATTGACTGTTGTACAAGCGGGCGTAATAGCCTCCGCTCACCAGCAGCTCATCATGAGTTCCGCTCTCCACGATATCGCCGTCCTTCATGTAGAGGATGAGATCGGACTCACGGATCGTTGACAAGCGGTGGGCGATCACAAAGCTGGTACGCCCGGCAATCATCTTCAGGAACGCTTTCTGAATCCGTACCTCTGTCAGGGTGTCAATACTGCTGGTCGCCTCATCCAGAATCAGCATTGGCGGATCCACCAGCATGACCCGGGCAATCGTCAGCAACTGCTTCTGACCCTGTGACAGATTGTCCCCGGAGCCACTGATCCGGGTATCATACCCTTCCGGCAGACGCCTGATGAAGCCATGTGCATTGGCAGCCTTGGCCGCAGCAACCACCTCTTCATAACTGGCCTCGGGCTTGCCATACGCGATATTCTCGCGGATGGTCCCACCGAACAACCAAGTCTCCTGCAGCACCATCCCGAAATTGCGGCGCAGGCTGTCCCGGGTGATGGTGTTAATGTCTACTCCGTCAATCGCGATGGTCCCGCTATCGACATCATAGAAGCGCATCAGCAGGTTGACCAGCGTCGTCTTCCCCGCTCCCGTCTGCCCTACAATCGCCACCCGGGTTCCCGGCTTCACTTCCAGGCTGAACCCGGTAATGAGTGGCCGCTCCGGATCATAAGCAAAACGCACTTGATCGAACGTGATCGTTCCCTGGCTGGTTTGCAGCTCCACAGCCCCTTCGGCATCCGGTTTTTCCGGTGCTAAATCCATTATCGCGAAGATACGCTGTGCCGAGGCCGTCGCTGCTTGCAATTGTGTAATCACTCCAGTGATTTCGTTGAACGGCTTAGCGAACAGGTTCGAATAGATCAAGAAACTGGAGAGATCCCCTACTGTCAGGTGGTTCATAATGACCATGACACTGCCGATCATCGCAATGACCGAGAATGTCAGATTGTTTACCAGTCGGGTCGTTGGATTCGATAGTGAACCATAGAACTGCGATTTTACACCTGTCTGGTACAGCGCTTCATTCTGCTCAGCAAACGCTGCAAAAGCACGCTCTTCATACTGATAAGCTTGAACAACCTTCTGCCCGCCGACCAGCTCTTCCACATAACCGTTCAGCCCACCAAGAATTTTAGCCTGATCCCGGAACATCTGCTGCGAACGGGTCGTAATAAAATGCGCTGCAAAATACGAAGCCGGAGCGGACAAGAGCACCACCAGGGTCATGAGCGGACTGATGTAGAGCATCAGCCCTATCGCTCCCGCAATCGTAACCACACCGGTCAGAAGGGTAGAAAAGCCTTGCTGCAACCCGTCCGAGACAGCATCCATGTCGTTGACAAAACGGCTGATGCTATCACCTTGCGGATGATTATCATGAAATTTCAGCGGCAAGATGTTCAGCTTGTCAAACAGCTCACGCCGCATATCATTGATAGTCCGGTAAGCGATCCGGTTCATCAGCGCCGTAAGCAACCATCCAAAGAGACTGCCGACGAGATAAATAGCACCGAGAATGAGCAGCAGGCGCAGAACGGCCGAAAAATCAACTTTTCCCGGACCGATCATAAAGTCAATTGCCTTACCGATCAGGAGCGGTCCAATTAAACTGGCCACTACGCTTAGAATGGCACAGATGACCGCGAGAATCATCAGGCTTCGGTACTGGGATGTATAGACGATGAGTCTCTTCCACGTATTATTTCTTTTCATTATCCAGACTCCTCACTCGATAACTGGGACAGGCAGATTTCTTTATACTCTGCACAGCTGTCCATCAGTTCTTCATGACTTCCGATGCCGGCAATCCGCCCCTCCTCAAATACGATAATTTTATCCGATTGCCGTACCGTGCTTACCCGTTGGGACACCACAAGCACGGTCATTTCCCGGCTGTATTCTTTTAGCGCCTTGCGCAGTGCTGCATCTGTGGCAAAATCAAGCGCGCTAGATGAGTCATCCAGTATCAGAACCTGTGGCTTACGGATGACAGCGCGTGCGATAGTCAGACGCTGTTTCTGTCCGCCGGACAGATTCATTCCTCCTCTGGACACCTTGGTATTCAGTCCTTCCGGCAGCTTGTGAATAAATTCAGCCGCCTGGGCTACTTCGGCTGCCCGCAGGATCTCCTCTTCCGTTGCCCCTTCATTACCCCAGCGGATATTATCCGCGATAGTGCCCGTGAATAGCAGTGCTTTCTGCGGAACAATCGCAATCTTCTCCCGCAGCCGGGAGAGCGGGTACTCTCTAACATCCAGGCCATCCACAGTGATGCTGCCCTCCACTGCATCATAGAAACGGGGAATCAGATTCACAAAGGTAGACTTCCCGGAACCGGTACTGCCGATCAGTCCAATCGTCTCCCCCCTATTTATAACCGCAGAGATATTATCCAGTGCCAGCTCACCGGTACTGCTGTATCCGAAGGACACTTGGTCAAAGGCAATCTTGGGTACCTCCCGGTGACCGGCAGGCTCGCTAAGACCGGTGTCTTGTACCGAGGAAGTTACCGCCAGCACTTCATTGATCCGGCTCGCTGAAGACGATGCCTTGGTGAAAATGATTACCAGATTGGAGACCACAATCAGTGCCAGTAGGATCTGCGTAACATAGTTGATAAAAGCAATGATCTCCCCTTGTGAGAGACGGCCGCTATCGATGTGAAAGCCACCGGCCCAGAGGATAGCTATAATCGCTGCGTTCACCACTAATGTGGTGAGCGGTCCCAGCCAGGCAGAGATGCGTCCAACCCGAATCGCCGTAGCTGTCAAATCATCGGAGGACTCTGCAAAACGAGCGCGCTCCTGGCGGCTCTTGGCAAAAGCGCGAATAACACGCAGACCGGACAGATTCTCGCTCAGTACCAGTGCCAATGCATCCAGCTTCTTCTGATACAGGCGATATAGTGGAGATGTCCGACTGATAATCAAATATAGAATAATCCCGAATACGGGCGTGGCTGCCAGCAGAATCAGGGACAACCGGAAGTCGAGAATCATGGACATGATAATCGCTCCGATACAGATAAACGGTGCCCGGATCACCAGGCGGATCAGCATGGCAACGGCCAGTTGCAGCTGATTCACGTCATTCGTGATCCGGTTGATCAACGAAGGCGTCCCGAAGGTATCCAGTTCGGCATAAGACAATGACGAGATATGACGAAACATCTTGTTGCGAAGCGTGGTACCAAAACCCTGTGAGGCCCGGGCAGCATAATACTGGCAGATCATCGAGCAGCCGAAGCCGAGGAGCGACATCAGGAGCATCAGCCCGCCCATCCGGTACACATATCCGCTGTCCTGATGCCCGATTCCATTATTGATAATCAGGGCAACAAAGGTTGGCAGCAGCAGCTCCAGGATCGCCTCCAGCAGCTTGAAGATGGGGCCGATGATGGCTTCTTTTCGATACGGTTTTAAATACACAGCAATTTTGAACACAGGAATCCACACCTAACCTAAGAAGTAGTATTTGATTTTTCTATAAGACCAGTTATGATTATGTCATATCTTTTTTCATATTAATAATATTTGATTCGTATCAGTGCGATACGATATACATATCTCAACTGGAGGTTCCCCATGGACATCAGGCAGCTCAAATACTTTTTGGCTATCGCCGAGGAAGGTCAAATCACTTCAGCTGCACGCAAGCTGCAGATGGCCCAGCCACCTCTGAGCCAGCAGCTCAAGCTTCTTGAAGATGAGCTTGGCGTCAAGCTCTTTGAACGTGGTCCCCGTAGCGTACAGCTCACCGATGCAGGCATCATTCTACGAAACCGGGCGCAGCAGATTCTGGAGCTGGCCGACTCCACTACCCGGGAGATTAATGACTTCGCTAAAGGTATGAAAGGGACTATTACTGTTGGGACCGTCTCCTCCTCCGGCGCGACCCTGCTTCAGGATAGACTGCGCGAATTCCACAAAATGTATGCTGGTATCAAATTTGAAATTCATGAAGGCAACACTTTTATGGTAATAGACCTTCTCAATAAAGGCATCGTAGAGGTCGGCATTGTCCGCACTCCTTTTAACACTACGAACCTGGAATGCAAATACAGCAGTGCAGAGCCTATGATCGCCGTGATGACCCCCGACTACGATTGGAGCGAGGGTGAAGCATTCATGGAGGTTGGTGAGCTGCAGAACAAGCCGCTGATCATTTATCGGCGGTTCGAACAGCTGATCCGCGAAGCCTGTATTGATCAGGGCTTTGAACCCTCCTTCTTCTGCATGAATGATGATGCCCGTACCACACTGCTCTGGGCCAACGCCGGGCTGGGTATCGGTATTATTCCCAAATCTGCCTTTGGACTCGTGAACAACAGCAACTTGTTATACAAGGAGATCCGCAGCGAGACGCTCCGCACCCGCGTCGCTGCCATCTGGATGAAGGACAAATATCTCTCCTCGCTGGCAGCCAAATTTATTGACTGCTTTGGGTAAGCCTTAAGCTTATAGAGAAAGCAAATAACCCGTCCTGGTATACACCAGTGACGGGTTATTCACTCTTTATAGAGATGTTAATTGGCCACGCCAATTACACCATGATTTTGCAAATATCGTTCGTGAACTGCACAGGGTCGCCTACCTGCAAACCTTCAATCAACAGAGCTTGGTTGTACAGCAGGTTCGTGTAGAGACTCAGCTTCTCTTTATCATTGTTCGAAGCCGCCTTCAGAGACTGGAAAACCTCGTGATTGATATTGATCTCCAGCACCTTGTCTGCTTGCACTTCCTGACCATTCGGCATCGATTTCAGGATTTTCTCCATCTCGATGGTCAGCTCACCTTCAGTGGAGAGACAGACCGGGTGGGTCTTAAGGCGTTTGGAAGCTTTGACATCCTTAACCTTGCCGGACAGAATGCCCTTCATTGCTTCGAATAGCTCTTTGTTCTCATTCTCTTCAGCATCGGTAGGCTTGTCCGCAGCATCGGTCTCGATGCCAAGATCGCCGCTGGAGACGGATCTGAATTCTTTTTCCTTATAAGAGGTAATCATCTTGATCGCAAATTCATCAATATCATCGGTGAAGTACAGAATTTCATAGCCTTTATCAGCAACCAGTTCGGTCTGTGGCAGCTTCTCGATACGCTCTACGGATTCACCTGCAGCATAATAGATATATTTCTGATCTTCCGGCATTCTGGTCACGTATTCGTCCAGTGTAACCAGTTTCTTCTCAGTGGAAGAGTAGAACATCAGCAGGTCCTGCAGCGTGTCTTTGTGCATGCCGTAATCGTTATATACGCCGAATTTGAGCTGTCTGCCAAAGGCGCTGTAGAACTGATTGTATTTCTCTCTTTCGTCCTTAAGCAGGCTTTGCAACTGGCTCTTGATCTTGTTCTTAATGTTCTTGGCAATCAAAGTCAGCTGGCGGTCATGCTGCAGCAGCTCACGGGAAATGTTCAGAGACAGATCCTCGGAATCTACCATCCCTTTGACGAAGCTGAAGTAATCCGGCAGCAAATCGCTACATTTGTCCATGATCAGGACGCCGTTGGAGTACAGCTCCAGG
The DNA here is from genome assembly GCF_042790635.1 of Paenibacillus sp. NPDC056722. Taxonomy (NCBI): domain Bacteria; kingdom Bacillati; phylum Bacillota; class Bacilli; order Caryophanales; family Paenibacillaceae; genus Paenibacillus; species Paenibacillus sp. NPDC056722. Next base: position 423,138 of record NZ_JBHTYV010000001.1, read on the forward strand.
CCCTTCTCATATTCCTTCGTATAGTAGTCAAACGGCGTATTCTCCGGGATAAACAGAATCGCGTTATAGACAACCGCACCGTCAGCACTGATGTGAATGTGCTTGAGCGGCTGGTCGAAACCGTAGCGCTTCTCGGCATAGAAATTGTTATAATCCTCGTCCGTCAGCTCGTTCTTATTCTTCCGCCAGATCGGCACCATACTGTTCACGGTTTGTTCTTCGGAGATTTCCTCGAACTCGTTCTCGCTGTCAGCCTTAGGCTGGCTGGTGGTGATATCCATCTTGATCGGGAAGCGGATGAAGTCAGAGTATTTCTTGATGATAGACTTCAGACGATACTCTTCCAGGTATTCATCATATTGATCTTCTTCGGTGTTCGCCTTGATCTTCAGTGTGATCTCGGTACCAACACTGTCTTTCTCAGCCGGTTCGATGGTATAGCCGTCAGCGCCTTTGGATTCCCATTTGAACGCTTCACTGCTGCCCAGCGCCTTACTGATAACCGTTACATCGTCTGCAACCATAAAGGCGGAATAGAAGCCAACACCGAACTGACCGATAATGTTATGACCGTCCTTCGCTTCATTCGCTTCCTTGAAGGCCAGGGAGCCGCTCTTCGCAATAACGCCAAGATTGTTCTCCAATTCCTCCGCAGTCATACCGATACCCGTATCGGTAATGGTCAGCGTTCTGTTTGCCTTATCAGCAGTCACTTTAATATAGTAATCTTCTTTATTGAAGACCAGCGAATCGTCAGCTAATGCTTTGTAATAGATTTTATCAATAGCATCGCTGGCATTCGAGATCAGCTCTCTGAGAAAAATCTCCCGCTGCGTATAGATGGAGTTGATCATCATCTCCAGCAGGCGCTTGGATTCGGCTTTAAACTTTTTTTTGGCCATGAATAAATTGATCTCCTTTCAGGATAAACATCTGTATGGAATAAACTTAGGATTTTAATAAGGTCTCAGGCTGTCATTGCGGAAAATGTTTGGACTTCCGGCCGCTGTTGTCTCCAGATTTCTTGGAATTGTACCGCTATTCGCGGATAAAATCCGGAGACAGCCAATGCTTCCGATGCTAGCTTTCCTATGGAAAGCTTTTAGGCGGACGCTGTCGCTCCTACAGTTCCAAAATCCCCCCTCCATTCCGCTCCCCTTATATAAAATTTTCAGTTCAATCCATATGATCAAAATAAACAAATAATTAGCACTCCACTCAAGTGAGTGCTAACACTTCTTTTTATATACCATATAATAAATTTAGATGTCAATATATTACTGCATATTTGCTATATTTATTGACCTTAAGTTACTAGACATAAGCATCGGTATCGCTCTGGTGAACCCTGAATTTCCGGCCTCTGTTGGCATCACTTTCACAGCCCTGCTGCCTGCGTTCCCGCATCCTGCATCAGCATCTGAATCAGAGATTGCAGTGGTTGAGACTTCCATTTTTTGGGGTGGATTAGCAATTGCAAATCAAAATGGATTTCAGGATGATTAAAATTCAGCTCGGCCAGATAGCCCCGCTCAATCTCCTCCTGGGCCACAATCCGTGGAAGCAGCGCAATGCCCAGTCCGTTCATGACACAGCGCTTGATCGCCTCCAGGTTGGACAGCTCGAAGCCTATGCGGAACACAATGCCGTGCTCCTTGAGCAAATTCTCGAACAGACTCCGGTAAATACAGCTTTCCTCTGAAACAATGAATTCACAATTGTTCAGATGCTTGAGCTTAACGCTGTCCAGTGCGGCCAGTGGATGACCAACGGGAGCAATTAGTACCAGTGGCTCCTCCCGGATAATCGTCCGGTTCAGGAAGGAATCTGCCGTGCTGCGGTCCAGCATAAGTCCGATATCAACTTCCCCGTCCTTTATTTTATTGACCAGATTGGCTTCCTGCTGTGTCTGCAGATGAATGTTCAATCCCGGAAACCGGGTGCGCAGCTGCTGAAGAAAAGGAGGCAAATAAAACGCGGCCAGGGAATCTATCGTTCCGATCGTCAGTGTCCCGCCAATTTGCTGAGCAATCGTTTCTTTGGAACGATCATACAGATCCAGCATTTCCACAAACAGCTTTAACAGCTCTTCCCCCGGAGGAGTCAAGCGCAGCTGGCGTCCATGCCTCTCCATGAGCGGAACACCATACTCCTTCTCGATCTTCTGGATCTGCATCGTAACGCTCGACTGGGCATAACCCAGCTCCTCGGCGGCACGGGTAAAGCTCTGACGCTTAGCTACTTCACGGAATGTTCTCAAGTATGTCAAATCCATAATCTCACCCTAACATCAATAATAATGATGATCCATATCATTTATTATAGATAACACCGATGAATTATTCCATGGTAAAGTAATCTTACAGCAACTAAAATGTTGGAGGCCGATAATCATGCTTACAGAACAACAGGTTTTTGGAGTATATGTCCCCGTGGTCACTCCGTTCAATACAGCCGGTGAAGTTGATCTGGATTCGTATGAGCATTATGTGAACAACATCATTAAGCATAATATTCAGGGTCTGGTTGTAAACGGAACCACTGGCGAATCGCCGACGGTTACCGTGGAAGAATTTCAGCTCCTGGTCAATGCATCCCGTGAGCTTTTAAAGCAATCCTCTATCCCGCTTATGGTTGGTACTGGAACGAACGATACCGCATCCACTGTAAAACGTACAGAGCTGGCCGGTCATTTGGGCGCAGATGCCGCACTCGTTGTAGTTCCTTATTACAGCCGTCCCTCGCAGCAAGGCATTATTGAGCATTTCCGCAAGGCTGCAGAGGTTGGCGTACCGATCATGGCCTATGATATTCCCGGAAGAACCGGTGTTGGCATGACTGTCGATACAGCACGGACGATTCTGGAGATGGACAATGTTGTTGGTCTAAAAGACTGCTCAGGTTCGCCACTGCTGGTCACCGAGCTGACCAAATACGGCTCCAAGCCCATTCTGTGCGGCGATGATCAGCATTTCTTGGATATGCTGGGACGCGGCGCTGCTGGCGGAATGCTGGCTTCGGCGAATGTACGTCCGGCAGAATTCATCGAGATCTACGAGTATTTTGCTTCCGGACAACTCGAGCAGGCCAAAGAAGCCTTCGAACGCCAGACTCCACTGATCTCTCTGCTATTCAAAGAATCCAATCCCGCTCCCATCAAATGGCTGCTTAGCCATACTGGAGTCATTGGTTCCGATACCCTTCGCCTTCCGCTGATGTCCATCAGCACCGGACTGCAGGAAGAACTTCGTGCGTATCAGGCCGGAGCGCTTGTATCCGGGTTTTAACAGTTACGCAATCAGCCATATTGAAAGGCTGCCCGCTCCGTTTCTGACGGCTGAAGGCAGCCTTTATTTTTTCTTGAGCGTACGTAATCCGTCCTCATATTTTTGTAGATAATCTGTCAGTGTAATCTTGCGGCACAGCTCCGCGAGCAGATTGTAAGGAATGACCGCTGGATTTTTGAAGCGTATGCAGCTTTTTCCCATATCAAGTTTGGTCTGGACATGCTTCGGATACTCTTCCTTAAACCAGGTCAACACCTCGGGAAAGATATATATGCCCATATGATAAAAAGCGATATGGTTCTTCTGGGAAGCTAAGCTGATAAACGGTAGGGGCTCCTCGGGCTTGGCATGATAACCAGATGGATAGATGCTGTGTGGGACGACATAACCGATCATGTCATAGCCCATAGTCTCTTGGAAGCCTTCCGGCAGATTGCCTAATACCGTTTTTCTCAGCGCCTCTATGGCCTGCTTTCGCTCCTCTGGCAGTTGACGAATATAGTCCTCCGGACTGCTGGCATCATACTTCATTATGTACCCTCCATTCTCGTAACTTCAATTGTGACCATCCGCTCTATCATACCAAACCTTGTACCAAACTAAAAATAACGATTAATTGTACACGGGCTACTATTTTCGTAAAAAAGAACACCAAAAAAGCGGAGGATTACTCCCCCGCTTCTTCAAACTGTATACGTATTAAGACTAGTCGACAATTTCAGCAGTATCGCCATTGTTGGCACCGGCTGCATTGGCTTCGTCCGTATCAATGTGCATATCCAGTGCAAAGCTGTCGGATACACGCGCGATTACGTTCTCCAGCACGAGACCGCGCTCGCCGCCAAGGCGAACCTTCAGCAGTTGCTTGTCAGCGATGCCCCAAGCTTCAGCATCGGAAGTATGAAAATGAATATGGCGAGCTGCCACAATAACGCCGGTTTCCAGTTCCACTTCGCCAGCAGGGCCCTTCAGGGTAATGCCCGGTGTGCCTTCGATATTGCCGGATTCACGAACAGGAGCCTTCACGCCAAGCGCGAATGCATCAGTACGGGACACTTCCAATTGGGAAGCCGGACGAGCTGGTCCAAGAATTCTTACTTTGTCAAATTTGCCTTTGGTGCCGATTACCGCTACAGTTTCATTCGCAGCGAATTGGCCGGGTTGGGAGAGGGGTTTGAACTCAGTCAATTGGTAGCCTGGGCCAAACAAAGCCTCCACGTGCTCTTGCGTAAGGTGAATATGTCTAGCCGACACACCTACGGGTACAGTCTTGCTCATTGTAAGTCACTCCTTGAATTTTCTCTAGTATCTGTACAAGCCACAGAACATTATACAACTAAATACCCAAAACCTAAAGGAACCTTGTCACTTTTTAAGATAATTTCTTGTATTGGACACATAGAGAAACAATAAATTCCAATTCTGGACTACGCTTGCTCCCCCTTTGAAGGCAAATTCTCTCCTAAAAAAGTCATAGCGTTCCCGTACAACCACCCGCTTACAAGCTCTTCAGGATAATGCCGGAGCAGCAGCTCCGCAAATTCCGGGTATTTTCCCGGATGCTCCAGGCCCTCCACCCATGTGTCAATCCCGTCAAAATCCGAGCCGAACATCAGAATCCGTTCCCCGCCAAGACTGCATACATGTTCAATATGCTTCAGCAGGTCTTCTCGTCCAGCCTTCCCTCCATCTTCTACAAACCACGGAAAAAAGGTCAGCCCCATTCTTCCATCCATTGCAATTAGAGCTTTAATCTGTTCATCAACCAGATTGCGTGGATGTCCACATATCGCCGCTGCATTGGAATGAGAGGCAATAAACGGCCGATCGCTCAGCTCTGTAAGCTCCCAGAAACCCGATGGAGAGAGATGCGATACATCCAGCAGCATTCCGCTTTGATTGCACCACTCCACGAGCTTCCTGCCTTTTTCCGTAAATCCTCCATTTCGTCGCTCAAGTACCCCATCTGCAGCCCAGTTAGCATAATTCCAGGTGACCCCCAGAAATCGCACCCCTAACTCAAAGCAAAGCTGGGCATAGAACAGATTGCCCTCCAGACCGTCTACGCCCTCCACAGAGAGCATTCCTGCGCTAGTCGCTCCAAGGACCTGACTTCCCACTTCCTCTTTCCAGCGAAGCCACTGCAAGCCTCCTGACCTTACTACTTTTTCACGGAAAAGATCGATCTGACCCAATATCCGCTCAAACCCCAGCTTCCCCCTGTGCTCCGACAAATAGATAGCAAAACATTGCAGATTCACATTCCCTGCTGCCAGCCGCTCGGCTGTTACATCCAGACGCGGATCCTTCCGAAAGTCAATATCGCCGAAATTCTGCATTTTACTCAGTACATCGCAGTGGAAATCTGCCACTTTCATGTCTGCTTTCCTCACAGCATTCCCCTCACTTTCTGCTGCCACCCTCCACTTTCCGGACGATGGAGCCTCCTTCAGATTCTATGCCGAGGCCCGGGGTGTTATCTGTAAATATGCAGCAAAAAAGCCTGTTTACCAAAGTAAACAGGCTTTAAACAGATCAATCTCTATTATCTCGGTTCAACAATAAGTTTAATCGCCGTCCGATCTTCTCCATCAATAACTATGTCGGTAAAGGCAGGAATGCAAATCAAATCAACACCGCTTGGTGCCACAAATCCCCGGGCGATGGCTACAGCTTTCACTGCCTGATTCAGTGCTCCAGCTCCTATTGCCTGCAATTCGGCCGTTCCACGTTCACGGAGAACACCTGCTAATGCACCGGCGACGGAATTTGGATTGGATTTAGCTGATACTTTTAATACATCCATGTAAGTACCTCCCCTGGGAAAAATGATGGTGTTCTTCCACTCTGTAGATGTTATTCGCGGGAGAAGAAATAATTCCTTCTTTTTGCGGGCTACTTCTACTCAAATTGGTACAAAAGATACTCTTTTTCGATATAAAAAAGATCACACTTCATCCTAAAACGTTGCTTTCGCCCGATTCATCTTACATTTTGACCGTTCCTCTTAATCCATGATCCAATCGCCTTCGCGCATGCGGATCTTCTCCAGTTTGGTAGCCGCTCCAGTAGCCTCGTCAAGTTCTGCAAATAAACCGTGCAGCTGCCACTTCCCTTCGTCCACGACGAAGCGTGACGGAAGCTGCGTCTTGAATTTGTATAGGACCGCTTCTTTTTCCATACCCAATATTCCTTCTCTTGAACCAACCATGCCTGCATCGGTCAAGTACGCAGTTCCCCCAGGTAAAATTACATCGTCATTGCTCTGCACATGCGTATGGGTCCCGACAACGATCGACGCACGTCCATCCATGTGATAGCCCATGGCAATCTTCTCGGAGGTCGCTTCCGCATGGAAATCAACCAGGATGCATTTGTGCTGTCTGCGCAGCTCTTCCACAATCTCATCGCCCGTGCGGAACGGACAGTCGATAGCCGGCAAAAAGGTGCGTCCCTGCAAGTTCACAATCGCTAGTTGCTTGCCGTTAGCTTTTACTACCGTATATCCACGTCCTGGTGTGCCGGGAGGAAAGTTCGCCGGACGAATCAGCCGGGGCTCATCATCAATAAACTCAAAGATATCACGGTTATCCCATGTATGGTTACCCATCGTGATGCCGTGGACACCCCAGTTGAAGAATTCGTTGGCAATAGCCGACGTTATCCCACGGCCGGCAGCCGCATTCTCACCGTTGACGATAATGATGTGGGGTTGGTATTTGCTTTTCAGGGAAGGCAGCATTTCACGTAACGCTTTTCTTCCGGTATTGCCGACGATATCACCAATAAATAGTACTTTAATAAGACTCTCCTCCTAGACTTGCACTTGGTTTGAAACTCGTATTTACAGAAAAATGGCCCCGTTTGGGGGCCACTATTCTTCATTTGCTTATTTAGCGTATTCTACCGCCCGAGTCTCACGGATTACAGTGACTTTGATATGTCCCGGATAATCCAGTTCATTCTCAATCATCTTCGTAATATCACGAGCCAGACGGAAAGCTTCCGCATCGTCAATCTTCTCAGGTTGTACCATTACGCGAACCTCACGGCCCGCCTGAATGGCGTATGATTTCTCAACACCTTCGAAAGATTCAGAAATTTCTTCAAGTTTCTCCAGACGCTTGATGTACGTTTCCAGTGTTTCCCGACGAGCGCCAGGTCTTGCTGCCGACAGAGCGTCAGCCGCACCAACCAACATTGCAATCACCGAAGTGGCTTCACAGTCACCATGGTGGGACGCAATACTGTTGATAACTACCGGATGTTCCTTGTACTTCTTCGCCAGTTCGACGCCGATTTCTACGTGTGAGCCTTCTACTTCATGATCCAGCGCTTTGCCGATATCATGGAGCAATCCGGCACGTTTTGCAAGCACGATGTCTTCCCCAAGCTCACCGGCCATAAGCCCTGTCAGATAAGCGACCTCCATGGAGTGCTTCAATACATTCTGTCCATAGCTTGTACGGAATTTCAAGCGGCCCAGAATCTTGATCAGGTCTGGATGCAAGCCGTGAACACCCACCTCGAAGGTAGCCTGCTCACCGTATTCACGAATCCGTTCGTCCACTTCTTTGCGGGATTTCTCCACCATCTCTTCAATGCGGGCTGGATGGATACGTCCATCTGCAACCAGCTTCTCAAGTGCCGTACGGGCCACTTCGCGACGGATTGGATCAAATCCTGATAGAATAACTGCTTCCGGCGTATCATCAATAATGAGGTCAATACCGGTGAGAGTCTCCAGTGCCCGGATGTTGCGGCCTTCACGACCGATAATCCGTCCCTTCATCTCTTCATTCGGCAGCGTAACAACCGAGACGGTTGTCTCCGCAACGTGATCAGCTGCACAGCGTTGAATGGCGAGCGTAATGATCTCGCGGGATTTCTTATCCGCTTCTTCCTTCGCCTGCTGTTCGATTTCCTTGATCATTTGTGCGGTTTCGTGGCGAACTTCCTGTTCTACATTGCTGAGAATAATGCTTCTTGCATCGTCGATGCTCAGATTGGAAATACGCTCCAATTCAGTAACTTGGTTCTTGTAAATGACATCAATTTGTTGTTGGGTTTCATCGATTCGTTTCTCTTTGTTAGCTACTTGTTCTTCTTTTCGCTCGAGCGATTCCATTTTTTTATCCAGCGATTCTTCCTTTTGCAGCAAACGTCTCTCTTGTCGTTGGATTTCGTTCCGACGTTCACGAGTTTCTTTATCAGCCTCGGTACGGATTCTGTGGACTTCGTCCTTAGCTTCCAATACCGTTTCCTTCTTCAGCGCTTCTGCCTCTTTCCTCGCGTTTTCCACGATGACTACGGCTTCTTTCTCAGCGCTTGAAATTTTAGCTTCTGCAAGGGATTTACGAATAAAATAACCGAACCCAAAGAATAAGGCAGCTACAACGAGAACGATAATGATCCAGGCCCAAGTTGGCATCTGTTCACCTCCTCGTTGGTTCCTCCAAGGTATGCCTTGGGAATTTGTGCAGTTGTTCAACTATCCGTTTCATCACCATACAAAAAACCGGTAACCTCACCGATTGCCATACTGCACATGCTGCACATGCACACTGCCCGCCATATCCGGCGATTACATATCATATGAGTTGTATGCGAACCGCAAACAGAATCACCTTTTTGGGAAGGAAAAAGGGTTCTTACTTTTGCCGATTCATGTTATATTTTATTATTTATAAAAAGACATTGTCAAGAGAGCTCATCCCTTAAGTAAAGTCAAGTCTAGTAATCCATGAAGTATGGATCCTCTTCTTGCCCTTCTGCATTCTCTTCTTCGAGCAAGATGTTGATCACCTGGCGCACCATTTCTCCCGGAAAACCGCGCCGCATAAGGAAGGCTCCCGTCTTGCGCCTTTTGTCGACGACTTCCCCGCGAATCATATTCCACTTCTTTCGTCCTGTCTGGAGTGCACTCGCCAATTCGTCCTCCGGGCTGATATTCTCCAGCGCTTCTGCAATCAGTGACTTATCGATTCCTTTCTCACGCAGCTCCTGCCGAATCCACATCTTACCCTTGCGCTGGTTCGTGAGGCGCTGCTCCGCCCACTGCTTGGCGTACAGCGGATCATCAATAAAACGTTCCTCCTGCAGCCGCTGCACCACTTCCGCAATAATAGTCTCTCCTATTTCCTTCTGCCGTAAACGGCGGGCCATCTCCTGCGCAGTTCGCGGCTTGCGCTCCAGATAGCGGAGACCTTCTACATAAGCGCGCTGGCGCTCATCCGCAACTACAATCTCCTCCAGATCAGCCTTGATAAAAGAATTGCCCGTGATCATCCGGTATTTAATCATGACATCTTCATGAACGGTCATCGTATACGGGCCGAAATGAATGATGTAGCGGTGATCCGACTTCTTCTGCCGCTCTACCCGCGTGATTTCAAGCACCCCATCATCCGGAAAATCAGATAACACCTGCTCCCCCTGCTCTTCCGGCTCCGAATCAAGTTGTATAACCATGTTGCTTGTCACCTCATTGCAATTATCGTATACCTTCTTCAACGTCTTATGATTATGAAAAGACACCCTGTTATGTCGTTCACAGGGCGCCTATACTTAGCGAATATTCAATTCAGACTATTCGATTTCCATCAGCAGATTTTCTTCTTCTTCCTGCTCTGCTGCAATCTCAGATTCACTTGGAGCAGCCACAATCGTCGTCAGATTGCTGGCTTCACGAATCTTGTTCTCAATCACGAGGGCGATGTCCTGATGTTCTTTCAGGAACTGCTTAGCGTTCTCCCGTCCCTGACCAAGACGTTCGCCTTCATAGGAATACCAGGCACCACTCTTGTTTACGATATCCATCTCTGTACCGATATCCACAAGACTGCCTTCCTTGGAAATCCCTTCACCGTACATAATATCAACATCCGCCTGCTTGAACGGAGGCGCTACCTTGTTCTTAACAACCTTGATTTTCGTCCGGTTACCCACAACATCGTTGCCCATCTTGATACTCTCTACGCGACGTACATCAAGCCGAACGGATGAATAGAATTTCAGAGCCCGGCCACCAGGAGTTGTCTCAGGGTTACCGAACATAACACCAATCTTCTCACGAAGCTGGTTAATAAAGATCGCAATGGTGTTCGATTTGTTGATCGCACCAGACAGCTTCCGCAGAGCTTGAGACATTAGACGAGCCTGCAGACCTACGTGAGAATCTCCCATGTCGCCTTCAATCTCTGCCTTTGGCACCAAAGCTGCCACGGAGTCAACAACAATGATATCTACCGCTCCACTGCGGACAAGCGCTTCAGCAATTTCCAACGCCTGTTCGCCTGTATCCGGCTGCGAAAGCAGCAATTCATCTATGTTCACGCCCAGCTTGTTAGCATATCTCGGGTCAAGTGCATGCTCCGCATCAATAAATGCAGCTTGTCCCCCAAGCTTTTGTACTTCTGCAATTGCATGAAGCGCAACTGTGGTCTTACCGGAAGACTCCGGTCCGTATACTTCGATAATACGTCCCTTCGGAAATCCGCCAATCCCCAATGCGATATCCAGTGCCAAAGCTCCACTAGGTACAACTTCCACTTGCATGTGGGTGGATTCGCCTAGTTTCATTACAGAACCTTTACCGAATTGCTTTTCTATTTGACGAAGCGCCATCTCAAGCGCCGCACGACGATCTGACAATCAGACCACTTCCTTCACTGTTGTTTATAATATATATAATAACGTGTTTTGAAGACCTTGCCAAGCTTTTTTTCGAACATACATTCGTTTTTTTTGACTTTCGGCCTATCTCTCCCTTTTATTGTAAGCCCCCTTCCGGTTGCAAATAATAAGAGCTTCGCGGCCAGGAGAATCATCTTACCATGATTCTCAAACAAAAAACCGCGGCATAGAAAGCTCTGCGCCACGGTTCTTCCGTATGTGTCAATTATACAACGTCTTCCAAAGAGATTACAAGTCGGAGCCTTCCAGCGGAGTCTCCACCTGCCGCTCCTCCAGCCTGCGCCAGAGACGATACAGCAGTGCTTTTACCGAACGCAGCCGGATATTCTCGCGTGTACCCTGCAGATTCAGCTCATACACTTCAGTCTGGCGGTTCCGCTCGGCAATTCCGATAAAGACGAGTCCCACCGGCTTGCGTTCAGAATAACCCGGTCCGGCAACGCCGGTAACCGACAGTCCGAAATCGCTGTCCGCAATCATTCTCACCTGCTCGGCCAGCACCTCAGCAACCTCACGGCTAACGGCGCCCGGAGCATTGGTGCCCTCCAGAAAATCACTCGGTACGTTCAGGAGCTTCTTCTTGATATCGTTAGAATAACAAACGATGCCACCGGCGAACATCGACGCGCTGCCGGGAATATTCGTAATGCTTTCCATCAGCAGGCCGCCAGTGCAGCTCTCCGCCGCACTCAAAGTCAGCCCTGCATCCGCCATCCAGTCCACAATCAATTGTTCCAGAGGTACGTCAATGTTCGCATACATATGTTCCGGAAGGATATCCTTGATCTGCTTTTCCAGAACATCCAGCTTCTTCAGCGCGTCATGCTCTGAAGGGGCCTTGGTGGAAATGCGGACCGTCACCTCGCCCTCCTTGGCATAGGGAGCAATCGTTGGATCCGTCTGATTGCGGATCAAATCAATCAGCTTGTCCTCCAGCAAGGATTCACCGATACCGGCAAACTTGAGCATTTTCGAGTAAATCGGCATTTCGTCCGTCAGCGCATGCTGCAGTAGCCATGGTTTGGCCTTGTCCGTGAACATTGGCTTCATCTCACGCGGAGGTCCAGGCAGAACAATATAATACTTATCCTCATGCGCCAGAGCTACGCCCACGGCCAAGCCAATCTCATTGGGAAGTGGAGTTGTGCCTTCAATAATCAAAGCTTGCTTGCGGTTGTTCTCTGTCATTACGACCTTACGTGCGTCAAAAAAGCGCTGTACATGATCCATGGCCAAGGTATCGATATGCAAACCACGACCCAGCGCCGCAGCCAGAGCGTCTTTGGTAAGATCGTCTTCGGTGGGGCCGATACCGCCGGTGAAGAGGATCAGATCCGCACGGCTCCGGGCAATTTCGATCGCTTGCTGCAGGCGGTTGCTATTGTCTCCGACTACCGTCTGAAAATAAACATCGATTCCTAGCGCAGCAAGCTCCGTTGATAAGAACTGGGCGTTGCTGTTGACGATCTGGCCGAGCAAAAGCTCAGTGCCGACTGCGATGATTTCTGCTTTCATAACGGGCTGAAGCCTCCTGATTATATAGAGTGAACCGTTCGATTATTATGCTTTATGGAGCTGTAGCAAATCCTTGTTCTTGATAAAATAATCGATCCCCGAATAGATGGTGATCAACGTTGCGGCCCAGATAGCAATATCGTCGACCGGAATGCTGATGAACTGAAACGGGAAATTGTTAAGCAGCAGCAGTGAGATGGCGACAATTTGAACAATCGTCTTGATCTTGCCCCATTTGCTGGCAGCTACTACCTTGCCTTCCAGCAGTGCAACCTGACGAAGCCCAGTGACTGCAAATTCGCGGCTAATAATGACAATGGCGATCCAGGAATCGCATCTGCCCAGCTCCACTAGCGAAATAAGCACAGCGGTAACCAGCAGCTTATCCGCGAGCGGATCAAGCAGCTTACCAAGATTAGTGACCATATTATATTTTCGGGCGATATAGCCATCTATTCCATCCGTGCTAGCTGCCAGCAAGAAAATCACCGCCGCTACCAGATGGTTAACAGAAAGCTGGAATGAGCCCCAGTGTAGCGGCTCCGGATAGAAGCTGTAATCCACCAGCAAAAAAAACATCATAATAGGGATAAGACAAATACGAGCAAGCGTGATGCGGTTGGGCAAATTCACTGAAGTTCCTCCCCTAATCAATCATCCAAATCTTGTTCTAACCATTTCTTACGCAAGTATATTATAGCCATAAAACGGCCGCAGGCAATAGCGGCTGCCCCATCTCATTTATCCCTGGAATGCTGTGGACATCATGGACAGTTGGCTGGATTCTACTCTCTCTATCTATTCAAAAAAACTGCTGCAATATCCATATGTAAATTGAGCCACAAAAGTAACCATTACCCGTCTTGTTATGATGATGCGAATCCGGGATGTTTATACCCGCTCTTCCAAAAACAGAAAGCACCCCGCAAGCTTGCGTGCTGGTACAGCACAGCGGGGCACAGGTATCTTACTTTAAATTGTTAAACTGCAAATCGAGCGGCAAATCAGCTTTGCGCAGAATTTGGATGATTTGTTGCAGATCATCACGGCTTTTACCAGTTACCCGGATTTGATCACCCTGGATTTGGCTCTTCACCTTCAGCTTGGAATCACGAATCAGAATATTGATCTTCTTCGCGTTATCCTGATCAATCCCCTGCTTCAGGCCCAGGCGTTGACGTACTGTTCCCAGTGACGCAGGCTCTACCTTTCCGAAATCCAGGTTCTTGAGAGTAATGCCGCGCTTCACCATCTTGGACTGCAAAATGTCGATGACAGCGTTCAGCTTATATTCATCCTCAGAGGAAATAATAAGCGCATCTTTCTCAAGTTTCAAACTGCTTTTGCTGTTTTTGAAGTCAAACCGATTATCGATTTCCTTCTCTGTCTGATGAACAGCATTGGTTAATTCCTGCATGTCCATTTTTGATACAATGTCAAACGAACTTTCCGAAGCCATTACTTCACGTCCTTTGCTTACATTTATTCTTTTATTATTATATGAGAAAGATTTGTCCAAGTCTAATTATGGAAGAAAACAATGACCCGACATGCAAAACAGCCCCACAGTGTGGAGCTTTGCCATTCCCTACAAAAACACGCCTCCCGGAGGCATCGAAGGCTCGGGAGACGCTTGATTCCCTGAGTGCAGGACCTATCTGCTGCGGGAAGGTGACCGAAACATGTCCAGAATCCCCAGCACAATATGCGCCAGTCCGAACCCGAGGATTCCATAACCCCAGGCATTTGGTGTCAGGTAATATCCCAGGAGCGTAACGATTACACCTAGCCCTGCTACAATCCAGCTGACAGTCATGATAGAATACACCTCGCTTTGGCGTGAGAACTGTAAATCCTTCTTATGTTCCCCATAAAGCCAAAGCCTATGCATTCCTGCCGTTTACTGCGTTGAAGTGGTTTCCGAATTCGTTGCACCGCTATCCGTTGCACCGCTATCCGTTGTACCGCTGTTCGCAGAACCATTACTGCCGGATGCTTCATCCAGCTCAAGCAAAATGCGGGACGAAGACTTACCGTCTGTCACCTGTTGACCATTGACCGTAATAATTGTTGCTGGCGAATAGCCGGATTTGATGTACATTCCTGTGCTATCAAGTGTAAATGTCATATTATCTCCCGCAGCAGTATTGCCGAAGGAAAGCTTCTCACCCTTGGAGTTAGAGCCTTTGTAGACTTCAAGCCAGCTGACTCCGTTAGCTGCAATCTTCACCTGCACCGCACTTCCTGGAGGTGCAGATACCTTAAAGACTGTGCTCTTGCCTGATTTGCGATCCTCAGTGACCGTAACAGCCTGTGGAGGCGGCGTTGGCGAAGGGGTAGGCTGCAATGTAGGCTCTGGCGTAGGTTCCACGCTGGTAGTGCCCTCGGTGGCCGTAGGCTTCGCTGTATTGCCCGCTGCCGGCGGTGGAGTCTGAGCCGTCGCCGGGTCCTGCTGAGCATCCGTTACCTTAGTCGGATCCACCTGATTGCTTTCGCCTTTATTCAGATTAGATGCGTACATATAGATGACAACAATAATCAGGACTGGAAAAGTCCACATTAATAGCGTCGGCAACCACTTGGCGTTGCGTTCCGTCTCAGGTCTGCGGCTGCGCTTTTGAATGACCGTTTCCATTGGGGTGGTTTCCACTGGAGGTGCTGGTACATTGCCATGCTCCTCTAGCAGCTCGTCAGGGTTAACCCCAACTGCTTCCGCATAAGTTTTGATGAACGCCCGGACATAAAAACTTCCAGGGAGCACCTTATAATCCCCCGCCTCGATGGCTTCCAAATATTTCTTTCTGATCTTCGTAACTTCCTGGACATCGTCAAGACTCATACCTTTTTGCAGGCGCGCCTCCTTCAATTGCCGGCCCAGTTCCGACATACCATCACCTCCTTGTTCTCTCATGTTTATAGGTCCTCATTGTAGCTTCCGGTGAATGTCTCGTACAAAATCTCCTCAGTAGGAGAATTTCGCAGTTCAATAATGATATCAAAATCATCAAAGCTGTACTCCGATTCACGCACAAAAATATCCGGATGCTCAATAACCTTCGTACTCGGCATGCTCATCACGTTCTGCAGCAGATTGTAATGCTTCTCATTGGAACGGATCGTACTGACGATACCGTCAATAATAAACACATTATGAGGGTTCATCTCATCCTCTGCAAGTTGGCTGCGCACGGTCTGCCGTAATAGTGTCGAAGACACAAAGGTCCATCTCTTCATCGCACAGACGCTCCCAGCAATAATGGACTCCGTCTTGCCTACACGAGGCATCCCACGCAGTCCTATTACTTGATTGCCTTCACGCTTAAACAGCTCTCCGAGAAAATCCACCAGAAGCCCCAGCTCATCCCTCGTAAACCTGAACGTCTTGCGGTCATCCGAATCCCGATCTATATATCGTCCATGCCGAACAGCCAGCTTGTCCACGAGCCGTGGAGGACGCAAAGCCGTAACGGTAATATTATCAACCTTCTTGAGCATCTCGCCCATCAGCATTATCTTCTCTTCATCGTTCGTCTCGAGCAGCATCCCCCGAGTCTTGCCTTCTACACCGTTAATCGTAATAATGTTGACTTCCAGCATCCCGAGCATAGAAGCGATATCACCGAGCAGACCAGGTCTGTTCTTATGTATCTTATATTCCATATACCACTGTTTATGTTCCACTTGTACACCTCATAGATTCCTTTTCCCTGCACCTGTCCAGACGTCAAAAAAACCTCTGAATCGACAAGGTGCTGCATTACACGGGTCATGTTAATGATATATAAAAAAAAAATGAAAGGCAAGGTCAGTACTGTAATAATTACAGAAAAGCTCCCCGAGGGGAGCTTTTTCCGCGAGCTTATGCGTGTTTTTTCGCCAGTCTGACCATGAGTTTAGCAATTGTTTGCTTCTCTTCGTCATTGCCGACATCCCACAGCTCTTTGATCGCCCGGTTCGAAGAGTTCGCTGGATCTACCTTGTTGTCGAGGAATTCCCCGATTTCAAAAGCCAGCTTGGAGATGGTATCTTCACTCATCCCGATCTTCTCGGCCTGAACGACCCGTTCACCCAGAAATTTTTTCCAGGTATCGAAGTTTTTGATTACCGTATTCTCTGTTGACATCTTAAATCCTCCTTCATGGTTACGGTCAGTCCCTTCGTTTAACGCGAAAGAACCGCCGTCTTGCGTGAGATTTAAAATCAACAGTAATAATATGTCTCGGATGCAAAGTTCTTATGCTGGAGCTTTTCTCCAAGCCCGAGACTTTTAGGTAATCCAGCCCCCGTTCGGGCTGATAACTTGTCCTGTAATATACCCGGATTCAGGTAGCGCCAGAAAATACACCAGCGAAGCGATTTCATCAGGCGCGCCAAGCCGTCCAACAGGAATTTCTTCCTCCAGCATGCGTACCTCTTCCTTCTCCAGATTGGCTAGCATCGCCGTATCCACCGCTCCTGGCGCCACAGCATTCACCGTGACACCGGAAGGCGCCAGCTCTTTGGCCAGCGCCTTGGTGAAAGCATTGATCCCGCCTTTGCTGGCCGAGTAGGCCACCTCACAGGAGGCACCGGAAATCCCCCACACGGAGGACACATTGATAATTCGTCCAAAACGCTGTGATACCATATACGGCATAAAAATTTGACTACAGAGGAAAGTCCCCTTCAAATTAACCGCCATAATCTCTTCCCATTCCTCTTCGGAAAGGTCTGCCAGCATCCCGTAATGAGCTTTGCCGGCATTGTTAACGAGGATGTCTGGCTGAAGTCCGCAGCTCTCCAGTCTTTCTGCCATACGCAAAAGCTGACTGCGGTCTTTGACGTCCGCAGTCACTGTCATAACTCTTGCCCCCAGGGCCATGCAGCGGCGGGCAACGTCATTCGCCGCTTCATGAGAGTTCATATAATGGATTACAATATTCATGCCCACCGATGCAAAGCGTTCGGCAATAGCGCCGCCGATTCCCCCGCTTCCGCCGGTAATAAGCACAGTCATTTCTCCAATCGGCTTGCTGTTCTCTCCCTGAAACGGCATTAAGGGCTCACCACCAGCGAAACCGCCAGCTGTTCCCAATCTACGTGACTGCGCAGACGTGCATTGACTTCATCCAATGTGATGGATTCATACAGCGGAAGCACTTCAAAGAGATCTCCACCACGGAACTGGTAGCGGGTGAATTCATGAGCAATATTTTCCGGAGAATTCAGCATACGGAGATAGCCGCCGATTTTCTTTTTACGTGCCCGCTCAAAATCCTTCTCGGCAAACCCGGATTGCAGCAACGGTTCAATCTCTTCCTTGATCCGCTTGAGCAGCAAATCAGGGTCCTTCGTATCGCCGCCGATAGCAGAGAATGCATATTGCGGCGAGCTGTTGAACTCATGACCAAAGCTGTCGGAGATCAATTCCTCGTCATACAGCTTCTGGTACAATGCCGTACTGCTGCCCAGCAGCAGATCCAGCATCAGCTTGGTTGTCAAATCTCGCCGAACAGCAGCTTCACCAGTAAGACCGAGTTCCTTCTCTTTGAAACCGAACAGGCACTTCGGCATGGAGACAGCCAGTTTGCTCTCTTTGCGCTTGGTGGCTACCTGCTCCGGTTCTTTTTCAAAGATGCGTTCAATATCGCCCTGTATATCATAAGATTTCCCCGCTTGATTGCTGCGGATGAGCTCGAAAACTTTCTCAGGCTCAACACCACCTACGACGAACAACAACATATTGCTCGGATGGTAAAACGAATTGTAGCACGTATACAATGTCTCTTTTGTAATGGTTGAGATAGAATCAATGGTCCCGGCGATATCAATATGAACCGGATGCTTGTCATACATGGCTTCTATAAGGCCAAAATAGACGCGCCAGTCCGGATTGTCAGCGTACATATTGATTTCCTGTCCGATGATGCCTTTTTCCTTCTCCACGTTCTCATCTGTGAAATAAGGCCGCTGCACAAAATCAACTAAAGTGCTGAGGTTAGTCTCGATATTCTCCGTTGCCGAGAACAAATAGACCGTCTGGTCAAAGCTTGTAAATGCGTTCGCGGAAGCACCGTTGGAGGCAAAGGTAGCAAAAATATCGCCTTCCGGCTCCTCGAACATTTTATGCTCCAAAAAGTGGGCAATCCCATCAGGAACCGTGGTTTCTTCCCCGCCGGCTACCCGGAAATGATTATCCACCGATCCGTATTTAGTGGCAAATGTCGCGTAGGTTTTACGGAACCCTGGCTTAGGCAGTACATACACCTGCAGTCCATTGTCCATCACCTCATGATACAATGTCTCTTGAAGCTTGTCGTAACGTAACTGTTCCACCGCTATTCCTCCTTCTGCCCTGTCAGGAAATAAATCGTGTCGAGTTGGAACGATTCCGCAGCGGCCTTAACATCGCCAGATCCGATTTGTTCCACTTGCGTCAGCAGTTCCTGCGCAGACCGGTCTTTTCCGGAAAACTGGCGGTTAAAATCAAATGAAATCAGCTCAAAAGCGGAATCCTGAATCTCCGAGAGCAAATTGCGAATCATTGCTTTGGTCTGATTCAGTTCCAGATCGCTAATGTTACCGCGTTTCAGCTCGTCAAGCTGTTGGCGGATAATATCTACCGCTTTGCTGTAATTCTGAATCTCAATACCGGACTGAATCGTTCCGATCCCTTTATGTCCGTCATAACGGGAAGAAGCGTAATAAGCGAGACTCTCCTTCTCACGCACATTAACGAAGAGCTTGGAATGCGGGTAGCCGCCCAAAATCCCGTTATACATCAAGGCTGACGCATAAGTATCGTCCTTATAAGTAATTGAAGTGCGCAACCCCATATTCAGCTTGCCTTGACTGACATCCAGCTTCTCCTCTATCGTACGGACTTCACTTACGGATACCGGAGTGAAATTGGAAGAATACGCTGCGACAGCAGCATCGCTACGGCCGAAATGACGCTTAACCAGCTTCTCTACCTCTTCCGGGGTCGTATCTCCTACCACATAAAGATCCAGGATCGCTCCATCCAGCCAAGAGTTGTATGACTTATACAGACTCTCCGGCGTAATGCCGTCTAGATCAGCGCGTTGTCCCAGCGGGTGCAAGCGGTAAGGTTCATTGCGGCACATTTCTTCGATACAGCGTTCAGCCGCATAGCGGATTTTATCGTTCACGATAGCTTCCAGCTTCTTGCGGACCGTTTCCCGCTCTGTAGCAACATAGGACGGACGGAAAGTTCCGTTCTCCAGCGCGGGCTTCGTCAAAACTTCGCCCAGAAACGCAAAGGACTCACCCAGAAGGCTTTCCTTACTTTGGACAAAGGAATCATTGATCGTATCCATCCGGAACTGCACGATCTGGTAATCGCCTCTTTTGTATACATCAAAACCGAAACCCGCGCCATACAGCTCTTCCAGCTGCTCACGGAACTGAGTCGTCTCCGGGTAGGAGGCCGTACCTCTACGCAGCACGAAAGGAACCAGCGCTGTTGGAGTTACGGTATCTTCTTTGAGCGGAACGCCGGCATAAAGTGAGATGGCGAAGGTCTTGAACGCCTTCGTCGGCAATACGTGAATACGCATGCCTGCGACGCTGCCATGTTGAAAACCATTATTAGTCAAGTCCAAAACTCCTTTACGGCGTAGATAAATGCTATACATCATGTTTATGAAGTACTTTCCATTCTAAACCATTCCAAAGTAAGGAAGCAACCGAAGGTTAGGCTCCGGTTGCTCTTACGGATTATTCAGCTTAAGCCTGCATTAGCGGGCGGTCAGTGCTCTTTTACATACAAAAGATGTGCTGCCCGATGGTCTTCACCTGCGGACGAGTCCAAATCCATTTGGAGGTCGCCGTCTTCGGGTTGAAATAATACAGACATCCCCCGGATGGGTCCCAGCCATTGAGGGCCTGCTGCACAGCTTTGCGCGCTTGTTCATTCGGCTCCAGATAAATCTGGCCGTCGGCTACGGCTGTGAATGCACCAGGCTGAAAGATTACACCGGACGGCGTGTTAGGAAAGCTTGGTGACTTCACACGGTTCAGAATAACGGCAGCAACTGCGACCTGACCTTCAAAAGGCTCACCGCGGGATTCCCCGTATACGGCATTCGCCATAATCTTAAGATCATTTTCCGAGAGGCCCATCGTGTTGCCCGACGACAGTTCTGCAGTATTATTCGAATTATTATCTGCTTTCCCCTCGCCCCCTCCACCACTCGGAGCCTTGGAGGCAGTACCGGTTGGCGGTTCCGTTGGCCTCCAGTCCTTTGTCGCGTTATACAGCTTCAGTTTAGTTTTGGCACCTACAACACCATCAGCCGGCATACCGAATTTCCACTGAAACCACTTCACAGATTCCAGAGTTGTAGATCCAAATTGGCTGTCTATCGCTCCTGCATAATAACCCAGGAATTTCAAGCGGCCCTGCAGCTCGTATACATCTTTGCCGGAAGCTCCGTATTTAACAGTTGTTGTGCTAAAAGCCGGTAAAGCTTCCTGCTCATAGTTGCTCACCTCTTGGGAAGGAGAAGCGCTGTTGCTCTCCACGTTACGTGCTGCGGCGCTCTTTTGACTGAACATGATGCTGTTTGCAAAAGGGGCGGTGGTTATAGCAAGGGTCAGTACGGCAAGTAACCATAGCTTCTTATTCTTCATAGGGCATCGCTCTACCTTTCTCTTGTAAGTTCTGCATGGATGGCTAAAGTTATTATGACGACTGTCAGCTCTTCCTATGCATGGCAATGGAGAAGGGTCAGGAATTCGTTGCTAATGAGAATGGTTATCATCTATACTGGAATAAAGTAACCTGGGGGTAAAAGACTACATGCACCTGAAAGATCATTTAATATTGTGGAATCATGCCCACATTAAAATCATGGATATTCGCCGCACTACACTTAACGCCGGGGATAACGCACCTCCCTATCGTTTACCATCCAGCGCTTTCCTGTACGCAGCACGCGGCGGAGCCCGTGTGATGCTGGATAAACATTCGTATCAATTCAACCACGCCCATGTTCTTCATGGCGGAAAGGGAACGCTCGTTGAGCTTTTTCTTGAGGAGGACGAACTTGAATTTGAATATGTTTTAATTTTATATAGAGCGATCCTTGCGCTTCCAGCAGGTAAGGAACTGGTTGCTCTGATGGAACAAAATAATCCGTTTCACTGCCAATACGGCTTTGAACCAACAAGCGCGACCTCGTTGTATCAAAAGACAGAGAGTATGTTAAGCAATTGGGACAGTGGCGGTCTGCTGGAGCAGCTTCAAGTCAAAACGCTTTTCTATCAGTGGGTGTACGAACTTGCATGGCAGCTCCATGTTCAGGGAATCAAGCTTATGAAGCCGGACTTGCTGAACCTGGCCATACGATATATGGAGGAAAATTATCATGAGCCTCTAAGTATAGAACAATTGGCTGAAGCTATCGGCAGCAGTCCAAGAACATTATCCCGCTTGTTCCGGGCTCAGCTACAATGCAGCCCTTCCCGCTACTTGACCGAGATCCGCATGAAGCAAGCCCGAACTCTATTGCTGAAGACGGACGCCACCCTTGAGCAAATCGCACTCGGTACGGGATATTCAGATGCGTATTCTTTTGGAAAAATGTTCAAGAAACATTTCGGAATCTCTCCCGTTCGCTTCAAAAATAATGCCTCTGCGCCACATATATGGCCGGATATGACATTGGGACAGGCCCGAAATGACATTGTTTCACCTCTCTTCCTCCGATATATTGATAATGATAATCATGATCAATATAGAACAAAAGGAGAGTCACACATGTACAGAAATACTAAACCATCCCTCTTGCTAATGCTGATGTTATGCTTCAGCATCCTGCTCGGCGCTTGCTCGCCGGCACCAGCTAATAACACAGCTTCCCCCTCCCCTTCAGCATCTGCCACGGCTGTAGCGGACTCAGGAAATACTGACCAGAATACGCCTGCTGAAGCACAGACCCGCACCGTATCTACGATTAAGGGCGATATTGAAGTGCCCCTTCATCCGCAGCGGATCGTCGTTCTATACTTGCTGGGCGATGTACTGGCACTGGGCATTAAACCGGTTGGCGTCTCCGATGTATCTGAGGGTGCAGCTTTTGAAAATGAACTTAAAGATGTGCAGAAGCTGGGTACCTGGTTCGAAGCCAGCCCGGAGGCGGTACTTGATCTCAATCCTGATCTGATCATCGTGCCATCCGAAGAGACTTACCAGGCACTGCACCAAATTGCACCTACTGTTCTCATCCCTTATGAAAAAATGACTGCAGAGGAACGCGTGGCTATGATTGGTGAAGTCGTAGGCAAAAAAGATGAAGCCCAAAGCCTCTTCGATGATTTCCATAAAAAGGTTGAAGAGAGCAAACAAAAGCTGCAAGCTGCTGGAATTCTGGACAAGACCGTGTCCATTATGGAAGGCGGTAAAGACCGCAGCATGGCTGTTGTTAACAGCAGGCAGTTCGGCCGGGGTTCACAGGTGGTGTACGAATATTTGGGCATGAAAGCACCTGAATTGATTCAGCAGAAAATTGATGTTTCAACAGGTGCAGAAGCGGAATCAATATCGTTCGAGGTACTTGCCAAGTATAGCGGTGACTATATTTTCCGTTCGTCCTATAATGGCATGGCTGATCTTACAAGTGACCCGCTCTGGAACAGCATTCCAGCGGTCAAAAATGGACATTTGCTCCCAATCGATTTCGGATTGTCATACTACAATGATATTTACTCCCTTAATGCCCAGCTTGACTATATCGTGAACAGTCTTCTAGCTACAGTAAAATAAACTTGCTTAACAGGGTAACAACGTTGCTTCCTATAAAGGTTAAAAAAGGCCCGCTTCAGAACAGGTTATCCTGTCCTGGAGCGGGCTTTCTCATGTTGTTGTTCAATGCGTCAACAGTTCTGTTATGAACTGATCCGGTTATGCTGATACTGTTCCAACGAGACCAGCACCTCACGCGGCTTGCTGCCCTCGTAAGGGCCGATCACCCCGCGGGCCTCCATAGAGTCAATTAAGCGCGCAGCGCGGGTGTAGCCGACTCTCATGCGGCGCTGAAGCAGGGATACGGATGCTTGCTTGGCTTCAAGAACAATTTGTACCGCTTGGTCGTACAATTCATCTTGCGGTTCATCCTCTTGGGCTCCGCTATCATCGATCTCAGGCACAATGGATTCATCATAGGTGGCTTCACCCTGACTGCTGACGTAATGTACAATCGTTTCCACCTCTTGATCGCTCATAAAGGCTCCCTGAACGCGAATAGGCTTGGAGGAGCCCATCGGCATAAACAACATGTCTCCCCGACCTAGCAGCTTCTCTGCGCCAGCCATATCAAGAATGGTCCGCGAATCCACCTGTGAGGATACGCCAAAGGCGATCCGTGATGGAATATTCGCTTTGATCACACCAGTAATAACATCCACTGAAGGACGCTGGGTCGCGATGATCAAGTGTATTCCCGCCGCCCGGGCCATTTGTGCCAGCCGGCAGATGGCATCCTCCACATCGTTCGCGGCTACCATCATGAGATCGGCAAGCTCGTCCACAATAACAACGATATACGGCAGTACAGCGGCCGGATTGTCCTTCATCAGATTGTTATAGCCTTCCATGTTCCGGGTACCGGATTTGGAAAACAGCTCATACCGTTTTTCCATCTCCACTACAATTTTCTTCAAGGCCAGGCTAGCCCGCTTCGGATCAGTGACAACCGGAGCCATAAGATGCGGTATCCCGTTGTAAATATTCAGTTCCACCATCTTGGGATCGACCATCAGGAACTTAACTTCATTAGGCTTCGCTTTATATAAAATACTGGTAATAATACCGTTAATACAAACCGATTTACCAGAGCCGGTGGCACCGGCCACCAGCAAGTGGGGCATCTTCGCCAGATTGCCGATAATCGTCTGTCCGGAAATATCCCGTCCAAAGGCAATGGATAGCTTGGACTCTGCTTCGGTGAAGGTCTGGGTCTCCATGACCTCGCGCATGGTGACCACGGATACTTCCGGATTCGGCACCTCAATCCCGATCGCAGATTTACCCGGAATCGGTGCCTCCATACGAATATCCTTAGCCGCCAGAGCCAATGCGATATCATCCGTGAGGTTTACGATTCGGCTCACCTTCACCCCGATATCCGGCTGTATCTCGTAACGCGTAACCGCAGGACCGCGTACCACTTCTAACACCTTGGCTCGAACTCCGAAGCTCTCCAGCGTAGCTTCCAGCTTGCGGGCTGTCTGCATATAATCATTCTGGTCTCCAGCTTTGCCGCCATTATTCGGTTTCGACAAGAGCCTGAATGAAGGCAGCTTGTACGGCTTCGGAGGTGGTGGTGGCGGAGAAGCAGGCAGAGTTCCTCCCTCTTCGGTCATATCCGAAACTGGCGCGGTCACAAGCCCCTCTACTTCGGCAAGGCCCGGCGATCCCTCTGCGGCATTAGCTCTGAATGTCTCGCTGACATCTGCCTCGGGATCAGCAATAATTTCCGGCTCCTGTAAACCTGTCTTGATACCGTTTCTTGCTGCCGGAGAGAATTCGCTCCACTCCTCACGATCCTCGTCGTTCAAGCCTTCCGTACGGATATGCTGGAAGAAATCACGAATAATTGGTGTGTCAAAGGCCTCATCGTCGAAATCCTCCTCCACTTCGTCATACGGAGAAACAGGTACCCCTGAGGATAGCCCTGAGATAATCGGACCGTCAGCAGGATTATATTCAATATCTTCGCCTTTTACTGGAATTCCCGTCCCTTGCTCACGCGAAGCACCAGAGGTCCACTGCGAGATCTTCTGGAACAACAGCGGTGCCTTCCGTCTCGGCAGCTGCTGCTCATCCTCCTCGTCATCCTCGATCTCTTGAGGAACTTGACGCGGAGCAGAAGCTTTGGCCCGGGAAGGCTTGGCCGATACAGGCACAGCCTGCGGACGGTTAGCCGCACGCTTGCGCAGATCCTCAGCAAGCTTAACCGCACGAACACGCAACAGCATAAACAGCTCTACATAGGACAGATTGGTGATTAACATGAAGCTGATCGCCAGCATCACAATCATTAACAGCTTGGCTCCGAGACTTCCGAAGAGCCACAAAAGAGTCGCATATTCGAGACCGCCCAGATATCCTCCACTGATATCTTTACCCAGCATATATACACTGCTGCTATTAGCTGCAGGAGTAAGTGAGCCATTAAGGTCATTATGTATTTGGGTGAACACATTCCCTGGATGCAGCATATTTAGCGGTCCAAGCTTCTGCTCCATCGCAGAAATAGTGCTCATCAAGGTCATAGACATTACAAGAAGCAGTACACCGGTATGGCGACTGTTCCAGGTAGATGGCCATCTCCTGTGAATCATCACCATTAGACCTAAAAATATGCCAACCAGTGGCAGCACAAAATAAAATCTGCCAAGCAAATAGCCGGCCAGGCTGGAAAGAGAACGTCCCACTGCAGCCTCTCCGGATAATGCAATGACAGATATGGTGATGAGCATAATTCCATAGATTTCATATTTTAGAACACTGCCCAGCAGCGCTTTTTTCTTCTTCTGTTTACGTTTAGCCACACCATACACCCCCGGAACAACATTATACCATATAATGGCGTGGCGTACCTATGTTCTGTTTTGTCATATATTGAGTAATTATGTTAATGAAATAATCGCTCCGGGGGCGAGCGAAGAATCAAGATATGTGGCAAGCGGACAATTCAGCAGCCTTACAATTCGCGCACGTCCTTCGTCTAGAGGCTCCACCTGCATAAGCATGCCCTGATAGTGGACTTCAAGCTGTCCTGAACCGGTAGTTAATGCGCCCTCCCACACCTGCTCCATAGGCATCACTGTAAACAAGGTCATTGTGGTATCCCTCCATGCAGCGGTGCGTTCGTACCCGCCGTCGTGGGACCTGATCGTTCCGCAATCATGCTATTAAGACGACTAAGGGCCGCACCAATTCCTCCAACCTCATCCATCAGCCCGTATCGCACTGCATCCAACCCGCCGACAGCTGTTCCTATATCCCGGTTGAGTTCTCCTGTTTTGAACATCAGATCTTTAAATTGTTCCTCCGTAATACGGGAATGGGAAGTGACGAATTTGACTACACGCTCCTGCATTTTCTCCATGTACTCAAAAGTTTGGGGCACGCCGATGACAAGTCCGTTCATGCGAATCGGATGAATAGTCATCGTAGCACTCTCCGCGATGATTGAATAACTGGAGGCTACAGCAATCGGAACGCCGATGCTATGTCCGCCACCAATCACAACCGTCACCGTCGGCTTGGTCAGCGAAGCAATCATTTCCGCAATAGCCAGTCCAGCCTCGACATCGCCGCCTACGGTATTGAGAATAATCAGCAGGCCATGGATACTTTTGTTCTGCTCAGCGGCTACAAGTTGCGGAATGATATGCTCATATTTGGTTGTTTTATTATGCGGAGGCATGACAATATGCCCTTCAATTTGCCCGATAATGGTGATGCAAAAAATATCCGGTTCCGCTACCGGAACAGCCGTCTGTCCCAGTTCCTTCAATGTTCCTACGGCACCGGGAGGAAGTGCCTGCCCTGGCTCTGGTGCATCCTGCCCTGGCATGGTTTCCTCATTGCTCCCCGCATTGCTACCTGTCATATTATTCATGATTCCTGACACGCCCTTTCCGTTAAGTGCTTCAGTCATATTAACTATCCTAGTATGACATTTCAGGGCACCCTGTTATTCAGCGGCTTTAAATACAGACCCATACCAAGGCATGAAACTGCAACGCAAGACAGTAAAAAAAAGCATCACCGTAATAAATTTTGCTGAAATGGGCGCAAAAAAGCCTCTTTCACCCTGGAAACCGTCCAATATTTCCGGGAGAAAGAGGCTTGATTTATAAGTTATACTGAAAGAAAATGTATATTACACTTCCATGATAATTGGCAGGATCATCGGTCTGCGGCGTGTTTGCTCATAGAGGAAACGGCCGAGCGAATCTTTAACACTGGTCTTGAGGGATGCCCACTCATTGACCTTCTCACTCATCAGGCGTTGAAGCGTGCTGGAGACGATCCGGTTCGCTTCATCCAGAAGTCCTTCCGATTCCCGCACATATACGAATCCGCGCGAGATAATGTCAGGTCCGGAGACAATCGCCCCGTTTTGCTTGCTTAGGGTAACTACAACTACAAGAATACCATCCTGAGACAGCAGCTTGCGGTCACGCAATACGATGTTACCCACATCACCTACACCCAGACCATCGATCAGTACGTTGCCGGCAGTTACTTTACCTGCTTTGCGTGCTGCTCCGCCCTGGATCTCAACAACTTCACCAATTTCTGTGATGAAAATGTTCGCTGGGTCTACACCCACGGACTCTGCCAGAAGCGCATGTCTGCGTTGCATACGGAATTCACCGTGGATCGGCAAGAAATACTTCGGCTGCATCAGGTTAAGCATTAGTTTCAGCTCTTCCTGGCTACCGTGACCGGATACGTGAACGCCGGAATTGGAGCCGCTATAAATAACGTTGGCACCAAGACGGAACAGTTCATCAATGGTACGGCCTACGTACTTCTCATTACCCGGTACCGGAGTTGCCGCAATAATAACGGTATCTCCCGGCAGGATATCCACCTTACGGTGGCTGGAGCGTGCCATACGAGTCAATGCTGACATTGGCTCGCCTTGGCTACCCGTGCACAATACCACTACGCGGTTAGCAGCCATCCGGTTCATTTCTTCAGGCTCAATCAGCATACCATCCGGTACATGCAAATAACCAAGCTCAGAAGCGATAGATACAACATTAACCATGCTGCGTCCGATAACTGTAATTTTACGTCCAGTGGATTCAGCGGCGTTCACAACTTGCTGGATACGGTGTACGTTGGAAGCAAAAGTTGCAACCACAACACGTTGCTCTGCCTTGCGGAAAATATCTTCAAGCACGATGCCGACATTCTTCTCCGAAGGTGTAAATCCCGGTTTCTCAGCATTGGTACTGTCGGACATCAGAGCGAGTACGCCCTTGCGGCCGATTTCAGCCATCCGGTGCAGGTTCGCAAATTGACCATTGACTGGGGTGTGGTCGAATTTGAAGTCACCTGTGTGCACGACATTACCTTCTGGTGTTTCGATGCATACGCCGACAGAGTCGGGAATACTATGGTTGGTTCTAAAGAAGGTTGCCTTCAGTGAGTTCCCCAGTTGGATCTCTGAATCTTCGTTGATCAGAATCCGTTTGGTTTCACCCAGCAGATTAGCTTCTTTAAGCTTGTTCTCGACAAGGCCCAAAGTCAGTCTGGTTCCGTATACCGGAACGTTCAAATTCTTCAGGACATAAGGAAGACCGCCGATGTGATCTTCGTGTCCGTGTGTCAGCACGATTCCTCTTACCTTGTCGCGGTTCTCTGTCAAATACGAGATATCCGGAATGACGATATCAATGCCGAGCATATCCTCTTCCGGGAACTTCAAACCCGCATCAACTACGACGATGTCGGAACCATATTGAACGACATACATATTCTTACCAATTTCTCCGACTCCGCCCAAAGCGAAAATCGTTAATTTATCATTGTTATTTTTCTTGGACAAATGAATCTAACCCTCCTATGATGTTGGACGTCATACATTTTATTTTTTAAATACTGAAACTTCATTATTTCAGCGGCGTTGAATACATTCTGTAAATGAATACATTCTTCAAACAGCCGATAGCTTCCACTCAATCGACAGGAAAATTCCGTAAGACCTTATATAAACATGCAATGCGAAAGCTCCCGAACCCGGGCAATGAAGTGCACCATTGAAGCGGTCAAACCGTCAAAATTCACCGCCGCGCCCCTTGCGCGAAGCCCCTGCCATGCTCTGAACAGACTTATTCAAGGACCTATCCTGTCTCACAATGTATAACATTGACGGAAGATTACCGCATATTTAATTTTAACCGCACCCAGTCACTTAACATCATTATACATGATTTTTTTGGCAAAAGACAAGTCGTCCAATCCGTATCTCTATTCTTTCCTCAAAACATCGCCATTATTTTATAAAAAAACGCCCTTCATATTGTAAAAAACCGGCTCCCCACATGGAGAACCGGTTGAAGATAGTCATCTTTTGTTACAAATCTAAAGATTGAACTTATGATTCTTACTTAAGGTTAAATCCTCATCGCGGGAAAATGTTTGGACTTCCAGCCGCTGTTGTCTCCTTTCACGACTATCAGTTCAGGAGAGCTTCAATAAACGCGGCCTCTTCCTCTGTCGGGCCAATAAGCGGAAGTCTTACGGAGCCCACATTCACACCTTTAAGACCCAGTGCGTATTTCACAGCTGCGGGATTCGGCAATGGCTGGGGGGACTCGAACAAGCCCTTGAAAACCGGGAACAGCTTCCGATGAAGCTCCCCAGCACGCCGTACATTCCCTGAATTATACGTCTCAATCATCTCCAACATCTCGGAGCCGACAATGTGGCTTGCCACACTGATAATGCCATGACCACCCACAGCCAGTGCTGCCAGCCCTGCAGAATCATCGCCAGTGTACACATGGAAATCCTCCGGACAAGCCGCGACTATCCAGGTAATCTGGTCTACCGAAGCACATTCCTTGGTGGCAACGATATTCGGTATTTCTGCAAGCCTCAGCGTTGTAGCCGCGCTTAGACTGACTCCAGTCCGACTAGGCACATTGTACAGAATAACCGGAAGTTCCGTCTCCCTGGCAATGGCCGCAAAATGCTGATACAGCCCTTCCTGGTTAGGCTTGTTGTAATACGGCACTACCACCAGTACGCCATCTACGCCGATCCGCTCCGCTTCCTTCGTCAGATGAACAGAGTGCTTCGTGTTGTTACTGCCTGTACCAGCAATAATTTTGCAGCGTCCACGAGCTTTTTCCAATACGAATTCAAAAAGCTTCAGCTTCTCCTCATCACTTAAGGTCGGAGATTCGCCAGTTGTCCCGCAAACGACCAGACCCTCGGATTTCTGCTCTTCAATCAAATAATCAACGAGCCGCGAAGTTTCTTCCCAATTGATTTCTCCCGCTTCGTCGAAGGGGGTGACCATTGCTGTAATCAATCTCCCGAAATCCATTTTGAATTCCTCCTTTAACGGTGTAATTCAAACTTGGCATGCAGCGCTCGCAGCGACTGTACCATGTCTTCCTTCTTCACGAGCACCCAAATGGTTGTGTTGGAATCCGCTGACTGCAAAATCTGAATGTTCTGCGAACTGAGCGCCTCCACGATCTGCGCCATAATGCCGGGAACACCATTAATCCCGCCGCCAATGACGGATACCTTGGCACACCCGGACAAGCTCTTCGGACGAAGACCCAGCTCCTGCAGCGCTGCGATAGCTTTCTCAGAATGATCATCAAAGACCGTATAGAGAGCTTCGGTAGGAGTGACATTAATAAAATCAACGCTGATTCCGTTGTCCGCCATGCTTTTGAAAATCTGCAGCTGCATTCCCGTCCCGTTTCCATCCGGACATTCCACCGAAATCTGCGTCACATTGCTGACATAAGCGATCCCGGTAACAAAACGGTCTACGATACCTGCCTGCACATCATTGAAGCCCTCAGGATGCGTAACCAAAGTCCCTTCCGTATCGGAGAAGGTAGAACGCACACGCACGGGAATTTGCGCCTGCATGGCGATTTCCACAGCCCGTGGATGAATAACCTTCGCTCCCTGATGGGCCATATTGCAGATCTCCGTATAGCTGACAATGGTCAAAGGCTTAGCATCCTCGACTATACGAGGGTCTGCTGTCAGAATTCCGTTCACATCGGTGTAGATATCGACCATATCTGCACGTAGCGCCGCCCCGAGCGCAGTTGCCGATGTATCGCTTCCGCCTCGTCCAAGCGTTGTGAAATCTCCGGCTTCTGTCTGTCCCTGAAACCCGGTTACAATGACTACTTTCTGGTCTCTGAGTTCACGAAGAATACGCTCCGGCCGCACATCCAGAATTCTGGCATTGCCATAGCTGTTGTCCGTCACGAACCCTGCTTGGGCTCCGGTCAGCACCGTTGAAGGAATACCCTCATTCTCCAGTAACCCGCAGAGCGTCGTGGCGGAGATAATCTCCCCACAGCACATCAGCAGATCCTTCTCACGGTCACCAAGCGCGTTACCGTTCTGAACAGCCCAATCCAGCAGTGTATCTGTGGCATAGGGCTCCCCACGTCGTCCCATGGCCGAGACCACAATCACCAGATTATACCCGCTAGCCAGTTCCCGTTTGACATGACGGATGACATGCTCTCTCGCCTGAGGCGTGGAGAGTGACGTTCCACCAAATTTTTGCACCAAAATACCCATGTATTATTCCTCCATTACTATCGAAGCAAGCACACTAATAAATACGCAGAAAGCAGGCTCTTTTAGAAGAGCAATGTTCGCTGCGAAAGTCGTGATTCAACGGTATATTGTTTGAAAAATGGTTGTACCGCCCTCGTAAATGAGGACGGCAGCAGCCGAGCTGTATAATTGTCAAGCGATGAAATCAACAATCGTCGATGGTCCGTGGCATCAACATTCACCACATCCCTTGTGCATCTCCCCTTCAAAAGTTAAAGGCAGTCTCAAATCGTTTCTTTAATTATGCTGAATGAAACCGTTCGATGATCATGGGCTGCAACTGATTTCCCTGCAGAGCGGCATAGCAGGCCTCCGGAATAAGTTCCATCCGGGCCACAAGTGAGTTAGGCTTGCCGTGGGGACTATCCTGGCCGAACGGTACAAAATAAATATTTTTGGTCACAAGCAGCTTCGCAATATTGGCAGCATTCAGACCCAGTCCGTCATTGGTGGAGATCGCCAGCACAAGCGGACGGCCGTTGCGCATCTGCGATTTCGCCGCCATTAATACAGGACTGTCCGTCATGGCGTTAGCCAGCTTGCTTGTGGTATTGCCTGTGCAGGGCGCAATCGTCAGCACATCCAGCAGCTTGGAAGGACCCAGCGGTTCCGCTTCAACAATTGTAGAAATGATATCATTCCCCGTTATATCTTTCAACTGTTTTAGCCAACTTTCCGATGTGCCAAACCGTGTGTCCGTTGCCAGTACCGATCCTGAAACGATGGGTACCACGTTCGCACCATCATCTATAAAGCGTTGGATCTGCGGCATTACCTCGGCAAAAGTGCAATGTGAGCCGGTAATGGCATACCCTACTGTTTTTCCGTGCCAGTTCATTATACATCCCCCCTGTTCAAAGTCCCGTCCGATATCGACTGTACCAGTGCATTCGCCATGATGATTCCGGCACTCCGTGGGGCAACGATTCCCGGCAGCCCGGGAGCCAGTAATGCCTTGATTCCTCGTTTCTCCGCATAGCGAAAATCACAACCACCCGGGGCAGAGGCCAAATCAACGATTAAGCAATGTCTGGGGATCCGGGACAGGACCTGGGCCGTAATGATCATGTCCGGAATCGTATTGAAGATCAGATCCGCCTCCGAAACATGGGCCACTAAATTGTCTGTCATAAAAGGCTCCCAGCCCATTTCCTCCGCCCTTGCATAATGCTCCTGTCTCCGAACGCCTACTTTCACCTTTGCCCCGAGCCCCTGGAGGCTCCGTGCCATCGTAAAACCAGTTCTTCCAATTCCCAGAACCATGGATTTGGATCCATGAATGGTAAAATCCGTATTCTGAATCGCCATGACCAGTGCTCCTTCCGCCGTGGGAATGGAGTTATAAATCGCCACATCATCACGGCCAAGCAGTTCGATCAGCTTCAATTCATGTTTAGTACACAGCCTGCGCAGATAGTTTTTCGCCATTCCGGTATAGATGCTACAATGTGGCGGCAAAGCAGCTACGTGCTCCTCCAGCAGTTTAAGTGGCTCAGAAGAGAAAAGCGCACTAATATTGCCTTCATCATCACAGCTCACAGTTGGCAGCACGAGCACATCGGCATTTCCCAGCAGCGCCACTGACATTTGTTCCAGGCTCGCCCCCGGGCAAGGGGCTTCCCATTTATCGAACCCGGCAACGCTTACCGTTGCATCCATTTCCACACACTTCCGAATCACTTCCAATTGTCTTGCGTCCCCGCCCAGGAACACGATCCTGACGCCAGTAAGCATAGGGATGACGCTCCTTTCACATTACACTCCAAGGCTATAAGGCATCTTATGCTGGGCATTCGGGATGGGTGAAAAGCGGAGTAGAAATACCTGTAAAACCTGAATTTTGCAAAAGACAAACAGTAGTTGACACGCAGGGTTGATACGTTGAGGGATACGCCGACTTAATGTCCTGAGCTATCTCAATAAGTCCGCTAACAACGCAAAAAAAGCTCACGGAATGAGCTTTAAACAGCACAGCTCCCGTAAGCTTTTTCAAATATGTAGCTATTATTGTATCTTGTTTATCGTTTATTTCCCTGTATGCCCGAATCCGCCTTCACCACGAACGGTTGCAGACAGTTCCTCTACTTCAACCAGTGTCACTGCCGGCACCGCTTGGAAGACCATTTGGGCGATACGCTCATTACGAGCAATGGCAAACGGCTCCTGGCCTAAATTGATCAGCAGCACCTTGATTTCTCCGCGGTAATCGGCATCAATGGTGCCAGGCGTATTCAAGCAGGTAATACCGTGCTTCAGAGCCAAACCACTGCGTGGGCGAATCTGCGCCTCCAGTCCATCCGGCATGGCGAGCGAAATGCCCGTCGGAATTAACGCGCGTGCACCCGGCTCAAGTACGACATCACTGTCAACAGCAGCATAGAGATCGTAACCGGAGGCCTGTTCTGACATTTTACGTGGTAGGGATACATCCTCATTCCCTGGTTGTTTATGAATTTGAACGAAGTAAGACAAGATCATCTCTCCTAACATTAACTATAGCTTTATCTGTAGAGCCCACCATGGCCATGGCCAACGGCTCGGCGAACATGTTGTCCAGTACAGCGTTGATGTCATTCATCGTCACCTGCTGGATCTTGGCAATCATATCATCGAGCGTATCATGTCTGCCGAGCATCAGCTCATTTTTACCGATACGGTTCATTCTGCTGCTGGTGCTCTCAAGGCTGAGAATGAGGCTGCCCTTCATTTGCTCCTTGCCTTTGTCCAGCTCATCTTCACTGAGCCCCTTATCCGCAAGTTCATACAACATTTCTTTGGTTAGCTCCAAGACCTCTTTGGTCTGTTTAGGAGCAGTCCCGGCATACACGGTGAACAAGCCACTATCTGCCTGGGAGCTGTGGTAGGAATATACAGAGTAAGCCAGACCGCGCTTTTCCCGGATTTCCTGGAACATTCGCGAACTCATCCCTCCGCCAACCGCGTTGTTGATCAGCACCATTGCATATTGCAACGGGTCGCCGGAGCGAACGCCTGGAAGCGAGATACAGATATGATTCTGCTCTGTTTTTTTACGATGAAACAGCAGTTCTCCATGGAAATCCGGCACAGTCAGCGCTGCAGACGTTCCGTGGTTGTCGAACGAACCGAAATGCTGCTCCAGCAGATCAATCAGTTCGTCGTTGATATTCCCGGCCACACTGATCACTGTATTCTCTATCGTGTACTGTTCCTTCATATAGGCGCGGAGGTGATCTGGCGTCATCTCCAGCAAGCGTTCCTTCAGTCCCAGAATGGAATAAGCCAGCGGGTGGTCCTGGTAGGCCGCTTCGCACATCAGATCATGCACTAAATCATCCGGAGTATCCTCGCACATGGCGATTTCCTCCAGAATCACATTCTTCTCCTTAGCCAGTTCTTCAGCATCGAACTTGGAACGGAAAAACATATCAGCAAGCACATCCACCGCTATCGGCAAATGCTCATCCAACACTTTTGCATAATAACATGTATATTCTTTCGAGGTAAATGCGTTGACATTGCCGCCGATCGCATCGAACTTCTCTGCAATATCCTTGGCGCTATAACGGTCCGTCCCCTTAAAAAGCATATGTTCAACAAAATGGGAGATCCCGTTGTTCTCAGGCTTCTCATTCCTGGACCCCGTCTTGACCCAGATCCCGAAGGAAACGGAGCGTCCCGTAGGAATGGTCTCAGTGACTACCCGCAAACCGTTCGATAACACTATTTTTTCCAATTGAAAACCCTCCTGGCGTAACCCTGTTTCTATCTATAATGATATTTCCAACGTGCTTTTTATCGTACCAGAAATAGAACGCTCACTCAACTTCTGGGGGCAGAATGCGTTCCGCTGACAAGGTTTGACTAACCGTGCCGAGACTCAGCCCCTTCTTGCGGATGCCTTGTATCATGCCTCTCAGTGCCTTGGAGGAGGACGCCGTAGGGTGCATGAGCACCAGCGTACCCGGCTCTGCTTTAGACGTGATTTTGACAATGACAGATTCCGGAGAAGGATTGCGCCAATCCACCGTATCCAGGGTCCACAGCACAGTTTTGAGTCCCAGACTTGCAGCAATCTCTACGGTTTGCTGGTTGAAATCCCCCGACGGCGGAGCGAACCATTTGTTCGTAACCCCCAGCGTCTGCTTCAGCAGCTTCTGCGTTTTCTCAATTTCAGCTGTGGCCCGCGCATGACTCAAACTGCTCATATTAGGATGTGTATAGGCATGGTTCTCCATCTCATGACCGCGTTTTTGCATTTCTGCAGCCAGCTCCGGATTTTTGCTCAGCCAGCTCCCATCCAGAAAGAACGTCACCTTCACTTTTTCTTCATCCAAAATATCCAGCATCGGAATAATATATTCATTGCCCCAAGCCACATTGATCATCAGTGAGACCATCGGCTTGCCTGGATTTCCCCTGAAGATTGGCTGTGCCCCGAGATCATCCAAGGATACTTTGGGCGTGATTTGTCGGTATACATATTTAAGCGGCTCTTTGGGCTGCAAAAGCGCATTCCTGTAGGTGGATTCCACATCCACTTCCAGACCATTGTAACCGGGAATGGCTTTCCATACCCTGTCCAGCACTGCATCCACCGGTGGAGCGGAGAGCTTGACCGCATTGGCCTCGATCTGGCTTCGTAAATCATCATGCGCTATGGCTGACTCGTCCTTCCACACGGCCAATCCTTCCTGCGGCTTCAACTGGACCAGCATGTCCTTCACAGGGCCGTTCGTGCTCCCTATTCCAATAATTATAGCAATGCAGGCCAGCACGAGTGCGACCTTTTCCGTCTTCATGATCCTTTCCTCCTCCGGCACAAACCAATCTCTCCTGCACATCGCTGTGCAGGGAGGCTTTGTCCCAGCCTATGAAAGATTCGAGGAAATTATGCATGCAGCGGATTATCGCCACAAGTATACTCTGATGAAAACAAGAAAAGCACCTTACGGTGCCCTGCCTCTAATTCCTATATTGTTAAATCTAAATACTAACTATAAAAGTGTAATGAGAAAAAGAGCCAGAATACTTGCGCTTCTGTCTCTTTTAACCCTCACAGCCCTCGTGTAAAAACTTATGCCTTGGCTGCGCCTTCGGAAGTCAGCACCGCTTTGCGGGAAAGGTTGACACGACCTTGTTGGTCGATCTCGGTGACTTTTACAGTGATTGTATCGCCGATAGCCACAACATCCTCTACCTTAGCTACACGCTCGGTGGACAGCTGGGAGATATGCACCAGACCGTCTTTACCTGGCAGCAGCTCAACAAATGCGCCGAATTTCTCGATGCGTCTAACGGTACCCACGTAAATTTCGCCGACTTGCACTTCACGTACAATACCTTCGATAATGGTACGGGCTTTCTGAATCATCTCTTCATCAGAGGAACCAATGAATACACGGCCATCTTGTTCGATGTCGATTTTCACGCCGGTTTCTTCGATAATTTTGTTGATGATCTTACCGCCAGCTCCGATAACATCACGGATTTTGTCCGGGTTGATGTTGATGATGATAATTTTTGGTGCATATTTGGACAGATTCGGTCTTGCCTCGGAAATCACTTCATTCATCTTGTCCAAGATGAACAAACGGCCTTCTTTGGCTTGCTGCAAAGCATCCTGAAGAATTTTCCGATCGATACCGGCAATTTTAATATCCATCTGAATCGCCGTTACGCCTTCTGCAGTACCCGCTACTTTAAAGTCCATATCGCCAAGGTGATCTTCCATACCTTGAATATCGGTCAGAATGGAAACATGCTCTCCATCTTTGATTAGACCCATGGCTACACCGGCTACTGGTGCTTTAATCGGAACACCCGCATCCATCATCGCCATACTACTGGCGCAAATGCTTGCTTGGGAAGTCGAACCGTTCGACTCAATGGCTTCCGATACCAAACGAATGGTGTATGGGAATTCAGTCTCACTAGGAATTACTTTAGACAGTGCACGTTCTCCAAGTGCGCCGTGACCAATCTCGCGACGGCCAGGTGCTCTAAGCGGACGAGCTTCCCCTACGCTGAACGGAGGGAAGTTATAATGGTGCATGAAACGTTTCGTTTCAGCCAAATCAATACCGTCGAGAATCTGCACATCACCCAATGCACCCAGCGTACATACGCTAAGAATTTGTGTTTGCCCACGTGTGAACAGACCGGAGCCGTGTGTACGCGGCAGCAGACCTGTATCGCATTCGATTGGACGGATCTCATCAAGCTTACGGCCATCTGGACGTACCTTGTCATGAGTAATCAGTCGTCTGACTTCTTCCTTCACGATGTCATGAAGCACTTCCTTGACATCCTTCAGAAGCTCAGGGGTTTCTATGTATTTCTCAACGAAATACGCAACAGCTTCATCATTCACAACATCGATCGCCTGTTGACGTGCATGCTTCTCGGCAATTTTGACAGCTTCCACCAAACGGCTCTCCGCAAAAGCACGAACCTCAGTGTTCACATCAGCATCTACCGCATGCAGCTTCACAGCCATTTTTTCCTTACCAGCAAGTTTGACTAGTTCTTCAATGGTAGCGACGATTTTGCGAATTTCATCATGCCCGAACATGATCGCTTCAAGCATCACATCTTCCGATACTTCACTTGCTTCCGCCTCAACCATCATGATGGCATCTTTGGTTCCGGCAACCACGACATAAATGTCGCTGTCGGCTTGCTGAGCTACATCCGGATTGATGACAAACTCACCATTGATCCGGCCTACGGCAACCCCACCGATAGGTCCATCAAACGGCACATCCGAAATGCTAAGTGCTGCGGAAGTACCAATCATAGCGGCAATTTCCGGTGCACAATCCTGATCCACACTCATAACAAGGTTCAAGACTTGTACATCATTCCGGAAACCTTCCGGGAACAGCGGGCGTATAGGACGGTCTGTCAAGCGGCTCGACAGAATCGCTTTTTCACTCGGTCTGCCCTCCCGTTTAATAAAACCACCCGGGATTTTACCCACCGAATATAATCTTTCCTCATAGTTAACCGTTAGCGGGAAAAAATCCAGATCCTTCGGCTCTTTCGAGGCTGTAACCGTACACAATACTGAAGTATCACCGTAACGCACCATTACGGCTGCATTAGCTTGTTTGGCCAAACGGCCTGTTTCTAGCACAAGGCGTCTTCCGCCCAACTGCATTTCCACACGTTGTTCCATAAAGTCCCTCCTTAATTGAAGTAAACGAATTTGCTAACCGTTAAGATACACAAATTCTGTATACAACTACAAGCAAAAACGGCTTGTCCTCCCAGCGAGATGATGAAGCCGTTTTTTGCGAATCATATCTTCTTTCATACTTTCAATAGTTTCCCCATAATTTTCAAAAAGCAACCCAGTTGTCCCGCTGTCGCTCCGAAAAGGACGTACGGTATACAACCAGGCTGCTTTAAGAGTAAGCTTATGGAATATTAACGACGCAATCCCAGTTTTTCGATCAGGGCGCTGTAACGACGGACGTCTTTGTTTTTCAAATACGCCAGCAGTTTACGACGTTGGCCAACCATTTTCAACAATCCACGACGGGAGTGGTGATCTTTCTTGTGCGTACGCAAGTGGTCAGTCAAATTAACGATGTTCTCCGTAAGGATAGCAACTTGCACCTCAGGGGATCCAGTATCGGATTCATGAGTTTTGTGCTCGTCGATCAATTGGTGTTTACGTTCTTGAGTCAATGCCATCCTGTTCACCTCCTTCATAATAATCGCCAATAGCCTCGTAGCCGTCGGTGAGAACAAGCAACCAAGCTAAGGTTATGATGCCAAAGTGCGGCAACGTTTATCAGTATAGCATCTTCACCGACAAATGTAAACGGCATGTCCGCTG
The DNA here is from genome assembly GCF_042790635.1 of Paenibacillus sp. NPDC056722. Taxonomy (NCBI): domain Bacteria; kingdom Bacillati; phylum Bacillota; class Bacilli; order Caryophanales; family Paenibacillaceae; genus Paenibacillus; species Paenibacillus sp. NPDC056722. Next base: position 462,817 of record NZ_JBHTYV010000001.1, read on the forward strand.
CCTATTATAAATATTGCTGTAAAAGCTGTTTGGCCGTTTCGGAATCCTGTCCAATCTGAGCGATCAAAGCCGGAATGGACTCGAATTTGCGCTCCGGACGGATGTATGAGACCAGTTCGACTTTAAGATGCTTATCATATAAATCGCCGGCAAAATCGAATAGATGTACTTCAAAGCTAGGCGCGATCACGCCTTCATGGAAGGTCGGTTTCACCCCAACATTCATGACCCCATGCAGCACCTGGTCATTGTAGAACACGCGAACGGCGTATACGCCTTTAGCGGGTGTGACAAAACGGTCATCGAGCTGCAGATTCGCTGTCGGAAAACCGATGGTACGTCCGCGCTTCTCGCCATGTCCAACCATTCCACGCAGATGATAAAAGCGGCCGAACCAGGCGTTCGCCAGCTCCAACTCACCGGTCTGAAGGCTTTTGCGGATACCAGAACTGCTGACCTTCTCGCCATTCAGTAGGAAAGGAGGCACAGTCTCGACATTCATAGCCCCGCCTCCCAGTTCGCTCAGCATCTCTGCATCGCCTTCGCCCTGATAGCCGAAACGGAAATCAAAACCGACAACGGCAGTAATCACATGCAGCGGCAGCAGCATGACAGAGACAAAGTTCTGCGGGCTAACTCTGGAGAGCTGCTCATTGAATTCAACTATATACAAAATATCAACACCCATGTCCGCAAGCAGTTTCTGCTTGTCCGCCTGTGGAGTCAGATACCCTTCATAATCTCCTTTACCCATAACATCCTTCGGATGGGGGTGGAAGGTCATTACGGCAGCCGGCACGCCTTCTTTGCGGGCCAGAGCCACAGCCGAGGCAATGACACTGACATGGCCGAGATGCAGACCGTCGAACTGCCCAAGGGCAACCACTTGCGGCTGTGCCCATTGCGTGGCTGTCTCTGGAGGCATTGGATAGGTTAACGTTACGGTTCTCACGCTGTCTCTCACCTACAATTCACTTTGTAAAATTGATATTAGACTTGTGCAAAAACTTTGACTGGAGCAATCGCTCCTGTCTCATCCAGCTTGTAAATACCAAGAAACTCCCCTTGCAAATCATAAAGCCGGAAATCACCGTCCGTCTCGACTTCCGGAGCAACAAAACGTAAGGAAAGGCGCTGGCCCTGCAAGGCTGCTTTCTTCTTCTCGTCCATCACCTTATGCTGTGGCAAATGGGCAATCGCTTCATCAGCAGCAATCAGATGGCTTTCCAGCGTACCTGCTTCCTTGTGGTCTGCAATCTCCTCAAGCGTTAGACAATGCTCGGCAGTAATACCAGCAGACATCGTTCGTTCCAGCTTGACCATCACCCCCGGCACGCCCAGTGCCCGGCCAATATCGACGCAAAGCGTACGGATATAAGTGCCTTTGGAGCAGCGCGCACGGAAGGTAATATCGGGATAATTACCATTTCGAGTCACATTCAGCAGCTCGATTTCGTAAATCTCCACTTCCCGGCTTTTCCGTTCTACGGTCTTGCCTTCTCTAGCCAGTTCGTATAGACGTTTGCCGTCTACCTTGACTGCAGAATACATCGGTGGCACCTGAGAAATTACGCCATGAAAAGAGTTCAGCACCGCCGCGATCTCTTCATCCGTGACATTTACTTCGTCAACGGTTTCTGTAACCGTTCCGGTCAAGTCCTCTGTATCACTGGCCATGCCAAGTCTCAGCGTAGCAACATACTCTTTGGGTAGCTCCTGTATATACTCCACCACCCGGGTAGCCCGTCCCAGACATAACGGCAGCACACCCGTCACTTGGGGATCAAGTGTCCCCGTATGACCGATTCGCTTCATGCCTAGAATGCGCCGGGCTTTGGCCACAACATCATGGGACGTGAACCCAGCTGGCTTATACACGGCCAAAACTCCTGTAAGTTCACTCATAAATGACGTCTGACCTCCTCAAGGATAAGCGGAATAACCTGCTCCAGTGGCGCCTCTACCTTGGCACCGGCTGCACGAGTGTGTCCGCCGCCGCCAAACGTCTGCGCCAGTGCAGCAACATCAACCTTGCCCGCAGAGCGTAGGCTAACCTTAACTGCATTCTCATGAATGACCTTGAACAGAATGCCAACCTCTACCCCACGAATATTGCGCGGATAGTTCACAATCCCTTCGAGATCCTCATTCTCTGCAGCACAATCAATCATGTCCTGCGGAGTCACGTGAACCCAGGCAATGTGCCCTTCAGGTGACAGCTGCAATGTACTCAGAGCCCGGTTTAATACCTTAACCTGCGGCAATGTCATTTCTTCCAGCAGATTCTCCGCCAGTTCCGGACCATTCACACCAAGTGACAGCAGTTCTGAGACTGTCGCCATTACCTTCGGTGAAGTATTGGAATAACGGAAACCGCCGGTATCCGTCAACAATCCGGTATAGATAGCAGTAGCAATCTCAAGATTCCACTCTACTCCGATAACTTTGAGCAGATCGAATAGAATCTCTGCGGTCGCCGCTGCATCCGGCTTGATCAGGTTGACCGTTCCATACCCGTTATTGGTGGGATGATGGTCAATGTTGAGGATCTTCGCCCCTTCGGCAAAATAACGCTGTGTTCTTCCTACACGCTCAAAGTCGGCACAATCCACACAGATGATATGGCTATATTGGCCAGATAGCTCCTGCTCAGACATGTTGACAATCTCACTGGCATGCCACAGGTACTCCATCCGCTTCGGAATTGGACCTTCATTGATCATAGTGTATTTTTTGCCCAGACATGAGAGAAGCCAGCCCACCGCTAGGGTGGAGCTGACTGCATCTCCGTCCGGCTGAACATGCGACACTACAAGGTAATCGTCATGGTCCAGCAGAAACTCACGGGTCTGCTGGAGACTTTGTTCATAGCTCTGCATTCGCCGTCTCCTTTTAAGTTGACTATCTCTCTTCGTTCTTGCCAATATCACCAAGCAGCTTCTCGATATGACTGCCGTAAGCGACGGACTCGTCAAACTTGAAGATCAGCTCTGGGGTATGACGAAGGCGGATTGCCTTGCCAAGCTCTGTGCGGAGAAAGCCGTTGGCTTTGTCGATCGCTTTAAGCGACTTGGCTTTTTGTTCTTCATCCCCGAACACGCTAAGGTACACTTTAGCTTGTGACAAGTCGTTCGTCACGTCTACGCCAGTCACCGTTACAAAACCAATTCGGGGATCTTTCAATTCACTTTGGATCAGTTGGCTAAGTTCTTTCTTGATCTGCTCACCAACGCGTCCAGCTCTGATTTTAGACATCAATATTCACCTCTTCGCTTAGCGCTCTACACGTTCCATGATGAACGCTTCGATAACGTCACCCTCTTGGATGTCATTATAGCGTTCCAAAGTTATGCCGCATTCATAACCTTGCGCCACTTCTTTGGCATCATCCTTGAAGCGCTTCAGGGTATCGATCTTACCTTGGAACACAACGATTCCACTGCGGATCAAGCGCATTTCAGCACTGCGGGTGATTTTGCCGTCAGTAACCATACATCCTGCAATATTACCCACCTTACTGATTTTGAAGACGTTACGTACTTCAGCATGCCCGATAATGTTCTCTTTAAAGACAGGATCAAGCATACCTTTCATAGCACTTTCGATTTCTTCGATTACGTTGTAGATAATGTTGTGCAAACGAACATCCACTTTCTCTTGCTCAGCAGCTACTTTAGTTTGAGCATCTGGACGAACGTTGAAGCCGATTACGATAGCATTTGATGCTGCTGCCAAGGTAATATCGGACTCTGTGATAGCACCGGCACCGCTGTGAATAATCTTCACGCGTACGCCTTCCACTTCGATTTTGGCCAAAGAGCTCTTAAGTGCTTCTACTGAACCTTGCACGTCAGCTTTGATAATTACGTTGAGATCTTTAATCTCGCCATCTTTGATGTGCTGGAACAGATCATCCAATGTAACACGGGTGTTCGTGTTCAGCTCTGACTGGCGCTGGGACGTGGAACGTCTGTCAGCGATAGCCCGGGCTTTACGCTCGTCTTCGAAGGCCATGAACGGATCGCCCGCTTGTGGAACCTCTGTCAGACCCGTAATTTCCACTGGAGTGGATGGTCCTGCTTCTTTGATCTTGCGTCCTTTGTCATTCACCATAGCACGTACGCGACCGAAGCAGTTACCTGCTACAAATGCGTCCCCAATTTTGAGGGTACCATTCTGCACGAGAATACGTGCAACCGGTCCACGGTTCTTGTCAAGTTCGGCTTCTATAACGGTACCGCGTGCCCGTTTGTCAGGGTTCGCTTTGTACTCATTAACTTCAGCAACGAGCAAGATCATTTCAAGCAATTCTTCCAGGTTAATACGTTGTTTAGCGGACAGGTTAACGAAAATCGTATCTCCGCCCCACTCTTCAGGAACCAGCTCATAGCTAGTAAGCTCTTGCTTCACCTTGTCAGGATCAGCGCCTGGCTTATCGATTTTGTTGACAGCAACAATAATCGGAAGACCTGCAGCTTTAGCATGGTTAATTGCTTCTACCGTCTGTGGCATAACGCCATCATCGGCTGCTACAACGATAATCGTCATATCTGTAACCTGAGCACCACGAGCACGCATTGCGGTGAACGCTTCGTGACCCGGTGTATCCAGGAACGTGATTTTCTTGTGGTTGATTTCAACTTGATAAGCACCGATGTGCTGAGTGATTCCCCCTGCTTCTCCGCCCGTTACATTCGTGGAACGGATAGCATCCAGCAATGTTGTTTTACCATGGTCAACGTGACCCATGATTGTAACTACTGGAGGACGTGATTGCAGATCGTCTTCAGAATCGTTCTCTTCAACGGTTTCGAAGCTATCCTCATCCACTGGAATCTTCACTTCTACTTCTACTCCGAATTCACCGGAAAGCAGCAGAATAGTGTCGATATCAAGCTCTTGGTTAATGGTCGCCATAACGCCCATAGAAATCAGTTTTTTGATAACTTCAGAAGCATCCTTATGGAGCAGCTTGGCAGTTTCGCCTACAGTCATGCTGCCGCGCACAATGATTTTCTTCGGTGTATTGTCAATCTTCTCGCGACGCTCCATCGATTGGTTACGTCCGCCACGGTTGTTCTTGCCACCGCGACCACGGAAGTTACCGCCTTTACCATCATCAAAACGACGTTGGTTCGAATTCGGTCTGCCACCAGTCGTATTCTTCTTAGGGCCGCCAGCGCCGCCACGGGAGAAATCTCCACCTTGACCTTGCTGTGGACGGCTATCAGTACGCGGTGCGCCGCCTTGTGGACGGTTGCCGCCGGCTGTACTGTTTTGCGGACGGTTACCGCCGCTATTAGCGCCTTGTGGGCGATTGCCGGTGCCGCCGCTACCTTGCGGACGACTGCCGCTAGTAGCGCTTTGTGGACGGTTGCCACCACCAGTATTGCTGCCTTGCGGACGGTTGCCGCCGGAATTACCTTGTGGACGATTGCCACCGGTCGAATTACCTTGTCCTTGTGGACGGCTTCCGTTGTTACTGCCAGTACGCGGCGCTCCGCCTTGCTGTGGACGCGCATTTTGTGTGGAACCTGATTGTGTTCTGCGGGAATCTTGTCCGCTTTGGGGCCTTGGGGACGTTGTAGTTTGGTTGTTGTTTTGGTTACTGTTCATACCTACCTGCTTTTCCGGTTGATTTTTGTTGGCATTCTGGGCACTTTGCGGATTGGCTGTTACCGATCCGGTTGTCACCGGACGGCTGCTGGTGCCGTTATCCCGCTTGGCCGCAGCGTTTGATTTGATGTCCTTGAAGAATTGCTCTACTTTATTGACAGCGCCATTCTCCATTACACTCATATGATTATTCACAGGAACATCCAAACGCTTCAGAATTGTAATAATTTCTTTACTACTCATATTCAGTGATTTTGCATATTCATACACACGCAATTTGTCTTTATTGTCTTCTTTAGTCAATAAATACACCTCCGACTGTATCTCCGAGCTGCTTGGAGATCATTTCCGCGAATCCTTTATCCGTAATGGCCAGCACTACGCGCTGGTCTTTACCAATACTTGCACCGAGGGTATCCCGGTGAAAAGCGATTACTAGTGGAATATCGTAGGTTCCGCATTTATCACGGAACTTTTTCTTGGTGTTGTCTGACGCGTCACCCGCAAGAACGACCAGCTTCGCCTCCGATGACCGTACCGCTTTGAGCACGATCTCGTCGCCGGTGACTAATTTGCCTGCTCTCATCGCAAGTCCTAAATAAGAAAGTACCTTACTCATTATCCTCACTATCCTTTGCTGCCAAGAACTGCTCCTCAACGGACGCAAAGTCCCGGGCAAGCTGGGCATAGATTTCGGAGCTTACCTGACATTTTAAGGCCCGGTCAAGCGCTTTGTTCTTCTGGGCCAGTTTGAAGCATTCCAGCTTACCGCAAATATAAGCACCCCGGCCCGACTTCTTGCCTGTCAGGTCGATAAGCACCTCGCCCTCAGGAGTTCTGACCACTCTGATCAATTCTTTCTTGGGCATCATTTCCTGGCTGGCTACGCATTTTCGCAGTGGAACCTTTTTTTGTTTCATTGTATCGCCCCCCGCCTTGACACGTTAATTAATCAATGGAGACGGAATCCTGATGCATTTCATCACTGACAGACTTAGGTCTGCCGTATTCCTGTTCCGCCTGGGTCTCGCTCTTGATATCGATCTTCCAGCCGGTCAGCTTAGCAGCCAAACGAGCGTTCTGCCCTTTGATGCCGATAGCCAGCGACAATTGATAATCAGGAACGATCACCCGCGCCATTTTCTCCGCTTCGAATACTTGAACTTCAAGTACCTTAGACGGGCTCAGCGCGTTGGCCACATATTCTTCCACCGACTCGGAATAACGGACGATATCAATCTTCTCGCCGCGCAGTTCGGTAACGATCGTCTGTACACGCATACCTCTAGGGCCTACGCAAGAGCCGACCGGATCCACTTCCGGGTTGCGCGAGAATACAGCAATCTTGGAACGGAAGCCAGCTTCGCGGGCTACGGAACGAATCTCCACCACACCGTCAAAAATCTCAGGTACTTCAAGCTCAAACAGACGCTTCAAGAGGCCAGGATGGCTGCGGGACAACAGAATTTGTGGCCCCTTAGTGGTGTTCTCAACCTTGGTGATGTAAGCCTTGATACGCTCGCTCTGCTTGAATTTCTCTCCAGGCATGAGTTCGCTTAGCGGCAGAACCGCTTCGATCTTACCAAGGTCCACATAGATGTTGCGCATATCCTGACGCTGAACAAGGCCGGTAACAATATCCTCTTCCTTGTCGATAAAAGCGTTATAAATGAGTCCACGCTCTGCTTCGCGAATACGTTGAGTAACTACTTGTTTAGCCGTTTGAGCAGCAATGCGCCCGAAATCACGCGGGGTGACCTCAAGCTCGGCCACATCTTCCAGTTGGAAGTGAGGGTTAATCTCTCTAGCTGCTGGCAGCGAGATCTCGGTCCGTGAATCCAGAACCTCCTCGACCACCAGCTTACGTGCGAACACCTTGATTACTCCAGTGTTGCGGTTCATGTCCACACGAACGTTCTGTGCTGCATTGAAGTTGCGTTTATAGCTGGAGATCAGCGCAGCTTCAATGGCTTCAAACAGCACATCCTTGCTGATGCCCTTCTCCCTTTCCAGTTCATTCATAGCTTCAATAAAATCCATACTCATGAAATTCCGGTCCCCCTTTCAAGACGTTAAAAAATAATGGCCAATCTCGCGCTGGCGACTTTGGCATATGGCACAACATGTTCTTTTTTGCCCGCGGAGATGAGCAGTTCCTCGTTCTCGAACGAAAGCAAACGACCTTCGAATTCCTTGAGTCCTTGAATCGGCTCATAAACCGTCACATATACGTCTTTTCCTACCGCCTTGGCCACATCTGCGGCTTTCTTGAGCGGACGTTCCGCTCCCGGTGAGGACACTTCAAGGAAATAAGCCTCGGGAATAGGATCATTCTCATCCAGCTTCTGGCTGAAATATTCGCTAATGGAGCCGCAGTCATCGATATCAATGCCGCCCTCCTTATCCACGAATATACGCAGGAACCAGTTGGAACCTTCCTTTACGTATTCTACGTCTACCAGCTCAAAGCCATTGTCGTCCAGATAGGGTCCGAGCATCTGCTCTACCGTTTGTTTAATTTTGGATTTGGGTGTGCTCAAAAAATTAACCTCCACGAACTTGTCTTTTGCTATATACCAAAGATAAAGAGTGGGTTTCCCCACTCTTTACACAACGGACTTATCTCATTATTACCAAAAAAATTATAACATAGTGCGTGGGCACTGACAAGTGCCAGCCCTTGACTACCCCTTTTCAGGAGTCATGACCATTGCAGTTTCCCGCAATCAACCTGTTATATCCGGCAGCAAATCTATGCGAAAATGAGGTCGTTAGAAAAGAGAAAGCTGGTTGCTCTCCGGTAGTCCCCGGAAGCAGCCCATGCCGGTAAGAAGCTCGATAACCGTCTTACTAGCTTTGGATTTCTGCTGGAAATCCTCTATGGACAAGAACTCTCCGGCGTCCTTAGCGGCAGCAATATTGATCGCTGCGTTATCCCCGATGCCTGATAGTGCAGAGAACGGAGGGATGAGACTGTCGCCATCCACTGTAAAGCGGGTAGCATCAGAGCGGTACAAATCGATATTCTTGAATGTAAGACCGCGAGCGGTCATTTCCAGAGCCATTTCCAGAATCGGCAGCATCGCCTTTTCCTTAGGCAGCGCCTGGAATCCCTTTTGCTCAATCTCCACGATCTGACGACCGATGGCCTCATAACCCTGACAACAAAGATCAATGTCAAAATCCGCTGCCCGTACAGAGAAGTAGGTCGCATAATACTCAATCGGATGATAGAGCTTAAAGTAGGCAGTACGCACTGCAGAGATAACATACGCTGCTGCGTGCGCCTTCGGGAACATGTACTGGATCTTCAGGCAAGAATCAATGTACCACTGAGGTACCTTGCATCGTTTCATTTCCTCGATCCATTCTGGCGGCAGACCCTTACCCTTCCGGACACTTTCGGTAATTTTAAAGGCCAGACTGGCATCCATACCCGCTTTATAGATGAGGAAAAGCATGATGTCATCCCGGCAACCAATTACGGTCTTGATGTTGCAGGTATTATTCTTAATAAGTTCCTGGGCATTTCCCAGCCATACGCCTGTTCCGTGCGACAACCCTGAAATTTGCAGTAAATCGGCAAAACTCGACGGCTTCGATTCGATTAACATCTGCCGCACGAACTTGGTCCCCATTTCCGGCACCCCATACGTAGCCACAGGTGAGCGGATCTGCTCGGGCGAAACACCTAGCGCTTCCGTAGAGTTGAACATGCTCATTACCTTAGGGTCGTTCATTGGGATTGTCGTAGGGTCCACTCCGGTCAAATCCTGCAGCATCCGCATCATGGTCGGATCATCGTGACCCAGAATATCGAGCTTGAGCAGGTTCGCATCAAAAGCGTGATAATCAAAGTGCGTAGTCTTCCATTCGGCATTGACATCATCCGCCGGGAACTGCACAGGAGTAATATCCTCTACGTCTATATAGTCTGGCACAACGACGATCCCGCCGGGATGCTGCCCGGTGTTCCGCTTGACACCTGTACATCCTGCCGCCAGACGGCTAACCTCGGCACCACGCCAGCGTTTCTGGTGATGCTCCTCATATTTCTTGGTAAAACCAAAAGCAGTCTTCTCCGCTACCGTACCGATTGTGCCCGCACGGAATACGTTATCCGGACCGAACATCGTCTTCGTGAAATTATGCGCTTGTGGCTGATATTCACCGGAGAAGTTAAGGTCGATATCGGGAACCTTGTCACCTTTAAAACCGAGGAAGGTCTCGAACGGGATGTCCTGTCCTTCGCCCTTCAGCATCCCGCCACAGTCCGGACAGACTTTGTCCGGCAGGTCAAATCCGCTCGGTACACTGCCGTCCAGGAACCACTCACTATGCCGGCACTCGGCATTGCGACAAACGTAATGCGCAGGAAGCGGGTTAACCTCCGAGATGCCAAGAAAAGTAGCTACTACGGAAGAGCCTACTGACCCCCGTGATCCGACGAGATAACCGTCGCGGTTCGATTTTTTAACGAGACGTTCAGAGATCAGATAGTTGGCCGAGAAACCGTATTTGATAATCGGCTCCAATTCTTTTTCCAAACGGGCCACTACGACCTCCGGTAATTCCTCGCCGTATATTGATTTCGCTGTCGTGTAGCAGGTCTCGCGGATTTCCTCATCTGCTCCTTCAAGAATCGGAGTGAACAACTTATCCGGGAACAATTCCAGCTCCTCAAAGCGATCGGCTAGTTCCACCGTGCTCGTCACCACAACCTCCATCGCTTTTTCCGGACCCAGGAAATCGAACTCAGCCAGCATTTCCTCTGTCGTCCGAAAATGGGCGTCTGGCTTACGCATATCCTTCAGCGGGCTAAAGCCAGTAATGCCGTTTATCGTAATATCACGGTACAGCTTGTCGCGCGGCTCGAGATAATGCACATTTCCTGTAGCGATTACCGGCTTGCCCAGCTGCTCACCAATCTCACAAATTTTGCGTACCACGTCACGCAGTTCCTCAGGACTGGCTACAAACCCTTTGTCCACCAAATGCATGTACATTGTCAGTGGCTGGATCTCCAGCACGTCGTAGAATTGGGCGACTTCCATCGCTTCCTCCACTGTTTTGTTGAGTACAGATTCGAAGAATTCTCCCCGTTCACAACCTGAGATGACCAGCAATCCGTCCCGCAGTTCTTCAAGCTTCGATTTTGGAATACAAGGAACCCGCTTGAAATACTCTGTATGTGATAGCGAAATCAGCTTATAGAGATTTTTCTTACCGATTGCATTAAGAGCGTATATACAGCAATGAAACGGCCGTGTGTTGGAGAGATCATTCCCCACATAATCATTGAGCCGCTCCAGACTTGTCATCCCTTTCAGCTTCTCAGCATCCGCAAGCAGACCGTTCAGAATGCCACCTAGAGCAATAGTATCGTCAACCGCCCGGTGATGACTTTCCAGTAGCACCTTATATTTATCCGCCAGAGTGTTCAGACGGTGATTCTTCATGGTGGGATGCAGCAGCCTTGCTAACTCCAGCGTATCCAGTGACGGATTAGTCAGCTTGGGCTGCCCCAGCTTAGCCAGAGAGGCCTGAATAAATCCCATATCGAATCTGGCGTTATGTGCCACAAGCACACTGTCACCTACAAACTTTACAAAATCATGCAGGACAGGCTCCAGATCTGGAGCATCCTTGACCATTTCATCCGTGATATTCGTCAACTGCTGGATATGATAAGGAATCTTCTCGTGCGGGTTAACAAAGGTGGTATACCGATCCAGCTCTTTTCCCTCGCACATCTTGATCGCTGCAAGCTCTGTAATGTTATTGCGGGTGATTGATAAGCCCGTGGTCTCGATATCAAAAACTACATAGGTAGCTGTCTTCAAATCAAGCGGCTTCGGATTCTCAACAATGTTCACCGCATCATTCACGACATTGGCTTCCACACCGTACAGCATTTTAATCTTGTTCTTATGGGCAGCATGGTTCGCTTCCGGGAAGCTTTGAACTCCGCCATGATCGGTAACGGCCATTGCCGTGTGGCCCCATTTGGCCGCTGTTTTGATATAGACATCGACTGGCGTCACAGCGTCCATGGTGCTCATGGTCGTGTGCAGATGGAACTCTACTCTTTTGACTGGAGCATTATCCTTACGTGCTGGTGGCGCCGCAACCTCGGACAAATCAGATGGGATCATCACCAGTTCCGGAATTTGCATAAACCGGTCATACTCCACTCTTCCCCGCGCTCTTACCCATTTTCCGTTGGCCAGCTGGCTCATAATCTTGAGGTCTTCTTTGTTCTTGGCGAACATCTTCATCTGCAGCGAGTCGGTAAAATCGGTAATAAAGAAAGTAAAGAGTGTGCTGCCGTTCCGCAGTTCTTTGCTTTCCAGTCCAAAAATAGTCCCTTGAATTGTAATTTTCTTCTCTTCATCCTGGATCTCGACAAGCGGTACCGGCGGTTCTTTGATATCATAGCCCACCTGAAGCTTCACGACTTCATTAGGATCACCCTCGTCTACAACGGATTCCGGCTCAACCTCAGTCATCATCTGCTCAATGAATTCTCGCTGCTCTTGCTGGAGCTTCTGCTGGAATTCTTCGAAGACAACGGTATTATCCTGATTTTCCGCTACCTGAATTTTAACCCTTAGCGGGAGAGCAAAATATTTATCGTAAAATTTTATAATAGCTGAGTCGATGCCCTTTTTACGGGCTAGCTCCTGGGACATTGCATCGCTCATCGTCAGCACCAGAGTACCGTCTTGAAGTTCCTGCGAAGAACGTGTCAACCAACCATTAACCGACGGAATTTCACGCTGAACCCACTCCAGGAACAACCCCCAATACTCTGCCACCAGATCTGCCCTGCTAACGTTCTCCGCATATTGGAACAAAAAGCTCACTTTCGCAATATGCTGCAGCTTCTCCCGCATTCTCAGACAAAAGGTCCGGTAAGCCTGCGCAGGTACTAGAGTTTCTTTGGCAATAACAATACGCCAATCCCGGTTGCCACGGCTAATCTCTACACGCTCAATACTTCCATCCAGAAAATAAGGATCGATGAGTCCAGGCGGTATTTCGCCCTGCTTCATCAGAAGCTCGAACCTTTTTCTTCTTTCCACGTTTTGTTCCATGGCTTCCCTCCACCTTATGATCGCCCTAACTTGCCAATGATAAAAAGCTTCCGGGTCAAAAAGCATTGGGTTCTTTCGGCCCGCCGACTCCTTTCGCCAGAAGCTGCATAAAGTAAATCTATATCTCGTAAAGTCGCTCTAGATTAGTACGCTTTAGCAAATACAACGGTATGTGCAGCAGGCTTTCCACAGCAGAGGCAGACTTCCTTCTGCTCCGCAGGATTGAACGGAATATTCCGGCTGGTTGCTCCTGTCTCTTCCTTAACCTTGGACTCACATTCTTCAGATCCACACCAGCCTGCCAAAGCAAAGCCGCGTTTTTCTTCCATGGAAGCCTTCATCTCATCAAGGGTATCAACAGAGTAGAAGTGATCTTCACGGAATTTGAGTGCCCGTTCGAACATTTCGTTGTGTACCTGCTCCAGCATCGCCTGTACTTCTTCTACAAGGTTCTCTTGTTGAATGACTTTCTTCTCGCCAGTAACCCGTGATACCAGAACACAAACGCCGTTCTCCATATCACGTGGACCGAGTTCCAAACGAACAGGTACTCCGCGCATTTCGTATTCGTTGAACTTCCAGCCTGGTGTGACATCCGCACGATCGTCAACGCGGACACGGATGCCTGCGCTTTTCAGATCTTTAAACAACTCATCGGTCCGTCCGATTACAGCTTCACGAGTCTTCGGAGGTCCGATCGGAATCATAATCACCTGTGTTGGAGCTACCTTCGGCGGCAATGCGAGACCGCGGTCATCACCGTGTACCATGATCATCGAACCGATCATCCGTGTGCTTGTCCCCCAGGAAGTGGTGTGTGCATACTCAAGAACGTTGTCACGGCTAAGGTACTGGATCTCAAAAGCTACAGCAAACTTGGTACCCATATAATGGGAAGTACCCGCTTGAACGGCCTTTCCATCCTTCATCATAGCTTCAATGGAGAACGTATCCACCGCACCCGCGAAGCGTTCAGAAGGCGTTTTTTGACCCGCGATGACCGGAATAGCCAGATAGCCTTCTAGAAAATCACGATAAACCTCCAGCATTTGCATCGTCTCTGCCCGTGCTTCTTCCTCGTTCTCATGCGCTGTGTGCCCTTCTTGCCAGAGGAACTCGCTAGTACGGATGAACGGCAGTGTACGTTTCTCCCAACGCACGACGTTCGCCCATTGGTTGATCAGCACCGGCAGATCACGGTAGGACTGAATCCACTTGGAGTACATATGTCCGATCATGGTCTCCGAAGTTGGACGGATGGCCAGACGTTCTTCCAACTGGTCTCCACCCGCTTCTGTTACCCATGGCAGCTCAGGATTGAAGCCTTCGATATGATCCTTTTCCTTTTGGAAAAAGCTCTCCGGAATAAACATTGGGAAGTAGGCGTTACGGTGACCTGTTGCTTTGAAGCGACGGTTCATCTCTTCCTGGATATGCTCCCAAATTTCAAAACCGTCCGGTTTGAAGACGATACAACCCCGCACTGGAGAGTAATCCATCAAATCCGCTTTTTTAATAACATCAATATACCAGCGTGAAAAATCTTCGCCTTGCGGCGTAATTTCCGTTACGAATTGTTTATCTTTTGACATGTGCTGGAATTCCTCCCGTAAATAAAAGCAAAATTATCCGCTAATCAAGCGCAATATATCATTATAAGTTACTGCTATCATAAGAAGGAAGAGCAACGCGAACCCAACGAAGTGAACCATGCCTTCCCGGCCGGGATCAACCGGCTTGCCACGCAATGCCTCAACACCAAGGAACGCCAGACGGCTTCCGTCAAGTGCAGGAATCGGCAACAGGTTGAAAATACCGAGGTACAGGCTGAGAATCGCTGCCCATTTGGTTAAGTATTGAATACCTTGTTCGGCAATCTGTCCTGTCAGTTGGAAGGTACGAACCGGTCCGCCGATATCATCCATGTTGAACTGATTGATCAGTTGCTTAAAGCCGATAAAAATAATTTTTGTGGTATTGACCATATCCTGTCCGGCCCCTGTAAATGTCTCTCCAAGGCCAGCCTTACGGGTCTGAATTTCGGGAGTGATACCGACCTTGGCCCCGTCTTCCCCTTCCATCGAACGCGGAATGAGAGTAAAGTCCAATGTTTCGTTACCTCGAAGAATTTCCCACTTCATTTCCTTGCCCTTAGAGGCTGCAGTCAGGGTGATCATCTTCTGGAAGTCACCGCCAATCTTCTGGCCGTTAACGGAGTCGACGATATCACCTTTCTTGAGACCTGCCTCTTCGGCCGGCATGCCCTTGCTGACATCACCGATCTTGACAGTGCTAGGGTTCTCAATAGCGATTCCAGCCATCTGAATATGGAGCGCAAACAGTACGAAAGCAAGCAAGAAATTCATAACTGGTCCGGCAACAATGGCAAGGGCGCGTTGACCTACGGTTTTACTGCCGAATTGGCGGTCCTTAGGTGCAATCTGTGTCTGTTGACTGCCTCTGACCATCATCGCTTGCGGGTGAACATCATAAGTGGTCACTTCTCCGTCCACATCCAGCGAGATTTTCAGCTTCTCCTCAAGATCCGTATGCTGTGCTTCACCGCGAATCACGTTTTTGCGAGTGTCGAGCGCATCCAGATAGATGTTCTTGACCTTATTGTCCTGCCCCAGTCTTACAGCAATGGTCTGACCCGGACCGATCTCGACAATCTCTGGATCTTCTCCGGCCATTCGCGCATACCCGCCAAAGGGCAGTAGACGCAACGTGAACTGGGTCTCATTGCGTTTATAGGAGAACAGTTTTGGACCAAAACCGATAGCAAATTCTCTGACAAGTATGCCAGCGCGTTTGGCAAAGTAGTAATGTCCCCATTCATGTACGGTTACCAATACAAAAAACATCAGCACCGTTAAAAAAACGACTTGAACCATTTCCAAGCGTAACATCCCCCTTTAGGTGTGAGACCGAAGTATGTCCTCTTAATTTATCATTATTCTCCGATCAGGCACAAGAGAATCAACAGTCCGAACCTATTTTTAGGGTTAGGCAATGATTAGCAGTTATAAAAAGCAGGATGTTTACAGCTGTGCCGCCAATTCCCTTACCGCTCGGTCACAATGCCCGATTTGCTCCAGATCAGGATTACTTTCGTTGTTATGGCACTGAAGCACCTCATCAATGATCTCTTCGATACGAAGGAATGAAATTCCTCCGCGCAGGAAGCGATCCACCGCAATCTCGTTCGCCGCATTGAATGCTGTTGTAGCGGTCCCCCCTGCTTTACCACACTCAATAGCCAGTCGAAGAAGCGGATAACGTTCAAAATCCATCTCCCGGAACGTTAAGCGGCCCGCTTCCGCAAGCGAGAGGCGTTTTGCCGGGGAATGCCAGCGATCCGGATAGGTCAAGGCGTATTGGATCGGAACACGCATATCAGGGGTGCCAAGTTGGGCAATAATGCTGCTGTCACGGAACTCCACATAAGAGTGAATGATGCTCTCCGGATGCAGCAGCACATGGATCTGCTCATAAGGAAGACCGAACAGCCAATGAGCCTCTATGACCTCTAAACCTTTGTTAACCATGGTCGCAGAGTCAATCGTAATCTTCGCACCCATGCTCCAGTTCGGATGTCGCAGCGCGTCTTCCACCGTAACCCCTACAAGCTGATCACGGGTGTAATCCCGAAAAGAACCACCAGACGCTGTTATAGTGATGCTCTCGACATCGCTCCGATTCTCCCCGTTCAGGCATTGAAAAATCGCAGAATGCTCACTGTCCACAGGAAGTATACGCACACCCTTCTTGCGGGCCAACTCTGTGACAAGATGTCCTGCTGTCACAAGTGTCTCCTTGTTGGCCAGTCCAATCGTTCTACCCGCTTCAATCGCGGCTAACGTAGACTGCAGTCCGACACTGCCCACCACCGCAGTAACGATCGTATCGGCATCGCCTCCTGCCGCAATCTCCACCAAGCCCTGACTTCCGCTATAAAGCTCAGTACCGGCTGGCAGAGCTTCCCTAATCTCATTAGCAAGCGCTTCGGTGGCGACAGATACCCTGCGCGGTTTGAACTTACGAACCTGGTCCAGCAAGAGCGCAGTATTACTTCCAGCCGCCAATCCATCAATTTCAAATTTCTCCGGGTGCATCGCGATGACATCCAATGTCTGAGTGCCGATAGAACCGGTAGAACCGAGGATACTTATTTTCTTCACAGCAGTACCTTCTCCCTGACATTAATAGTAAGGCATAAGCATTACAATATGTACGAACGGAAATACGATAATCCAGCTGTCGCAGCGGTCAAGGATGCCTCCATGACCAGGAAGCAGCGAACCTGAATCTTTGATACCGTACACACGTTTATAGGCAGATTGTACAAGATCTCCGAGCTGACCTAGCACCGCGCAAGAAAGACCAATGAGCAGAGCTCGTCCAAAGGTCAACTGATCAGGAGCAAAAATCGCAAAAACAATGGAAATCAGCATGGCGATCAAAACGCCTCCCACTGCACCTTCCACAGTTTTGTTAGGGCTGATCGCAGGCCAAAGCTTATTCTTGCCAAAGCTCTTACCTACAAAATACGCTCCAGCATCACTCCCCCAAATGCAGAAGAGCAGCAGGAAGGTCCATAGCAAGCCATACCCGTCACTAGAAGACCGGGCCATAGCCATATAGGAGAATCCCATGCCTATATAGACGATACCAGCAAACAGCAGCGCTGTAATCCGAATATCCATTTTATTTTTAGTGAAAACTGTGACCAACAGAAAAAGGAGCAGCAAGAGCCAAATTCCTTGTTCCCAGGACAATAATGCGGTCACTCCAAGCAAATTCCAAGGTATCATAAAAGCTGCAATTGCGCCATAACCGAGCAGAGCCGTACCGCCAAACGCAGGCGAACCGGTCATCTTCACGAACTCATAGTAGCCGATGAGAGCCATGGCGGCCAGCAATAGCTGGTACGGCCAGCCTCCCAAAAGGCATAAACCCAAAAATATAGCTCCGGCAACAACACCGGTAATCAAGCGCTGCTTCAAAGGTCTCCATCTCCAATCAGGCTACTTCAGTCCACCGTAGCGGCGTGTACGCCGCTGATATTCGGCAACGGCCTGCAGCAAATGTTCTTTGTTAAATTCAGGCCAGTATGCATCCGTAAACCACAGTTCACTGTAGGCAAGCTGCCACAACATAAAATTGCTAATTCTCATTTCACCGCTAGTACGGATCAGCAGATCGGGGTCTGGCAATCCGCCGGATAAAAGTCTGCTATCGATCACTTCAGACGTAATGTCTTCCGGTTTCAATACCCCTGCCTCTATATCCTTGCCCAAACTGCGCATGCAATCTGTAATTTCTTTTCTCCCCCCATAATTCAGGGCAAAATTCAAAATAAGTCCGGTATTGTTTTGGGTTCTGGCAACTGCTTCTTCCATCGCCTTGCGGGTATATGAAGGTAGTGCTTCGGCGTCGCCCATGACACGTACCTGCACGTTTTTTTCGATCAATTCATCAAGTTCAATCGCCAGAAACTCTTCTGGCAGTCGCATTAGGAACTCAACCTCATCCTTAGGACGCTTCCAGTTTTCGGTTGAAAATGCGTACATCGTTAAGTATTTGATACCCAGTTCATCTGCGGCAATGGTTGCTCGTTTGACGGCTTTCATCCCATTCTGGTGGCCGACAATTCGCGGCAAGCCGCGCCGTTTAGCCCAGCGTCCATTACCGTCCATAATTACCGCTACATGCAGGGGGATGTTATCCGGTGAAATCTCGACTGACTGCTGCCTGTCTTTACGGCCCAACCACGCTTGAACCCGTTTGATCATTTCCGTTTCCTCCAAGCTCTTATCAGAAAGAGACAAACCCCACCAATGACGGAGGGGCCTTAATCTCTTGATTATCTTTAAACTTCCATAATCTCTTTTTCCTTGGACAAGAGCACTTTATCAACCTCGGCTATGAACCTGTCAGTAGCCTTTTGGATATCTTCCTGATGTCCATGGGATTCGTCTTCAGAGATTCCGTTTTTCTCCAGCTTCTTGATATCGTCGTTAGCATCGCGGCGGATGTTGCGGATCGCCACTTTTGCATCCTCACCGAACCGCTTGGTGAACTTCACCAGTTCAGCACGGCGCTCCTCAGTTAGTGGAGGGATGGACAGACGAATGATGGTGCCGTCATTAGCCGGCGTCAAGCCAAGATCCGATTTCATGATCGCACGCTCGATGTCAGACAACGAAGATTTGTCCCACGGCTGAATCAACAGTGTCCGGGAGTCCGGTGTACTGATGTTCGCCAACTGATTCACAGGTGTAGGTGCACCATAGTATTCTACCTGGATACGGTCCAAAAGCGCTGTAGAAGCACGGCCCGCACGCAATGTTGCCAAATCACGCTTCAGCGACAAAATCGCTTTTTCCATACGCTCTTCAGCATTTTTCTTAATCGTTTGTGGCATTAATCTACACTCCCCTTAACAATCGTCCCGATCTTCTCACCAAGAACGACTCGTTTGATATTACCTTGTTCTGTAATGGCAAACACGATGAGCGGTATATTATTATCCATGCAGAGAGATGAAGCGGTGGAATCCATCACGCCAAGATTCTTATTCAGTACATCCATGTAGGTAAGCTGTTCGTACTTCTCAGCTGTACTGTCTTTGAAAGGATCGGCAGAGTATACACCGTCCACTTTGTTCTTCGCCATCAGAATAACCTCTGCTTCAATCTCGGCTGCCCGTAGAGCTGCAGTGGTATCTGTAGAGAAGAACGGATTTCCTGTACCTGCTGCAAAAATCACAACGCGGCCCTTCTCCAAATGACGGATCGCCCGGCGACGAATGTACGGCTCAGCAATCTGTTGCATTGAAATCGAAGTCTGTACACGTGTCGGCACATCGATTTGCTCCAGTGCGTCCTGCAGGGCAAGAGAATTCATCACTGTAGCTAGCATCCCCATATAATCGGCAGTTGCCCGATCAATGCCGCTTGCGCTACCAGCGATTCCGCGCCAGATGTTGCCGCCTCCGCAGACGATGGCTACCTGTACTCCAAGTTCTACAACTTCTTTAACTTGTTCCGCGATGGAGATAATCGTGTCGGCATCAATACCATATCCGTTTTGTCCCGCTAATGATTCACCGCTAACTTTAAGGACTACTCTCTTAAATACCGGCTGTTCCAATTGTATACCCTCACTTTCTTACAAAAGACGGAACACTAAGTGTACGTGTTCCGCTCTTTTGATGCTTGCCTTTATTCAATTCTCCCGGTTACCCGGGGGACTAGATTATTGTTTAACTTGTGCCATAACTTCTTCAACGAAGTTATCAACTTTCTTTTCCAGACCTTCACCCAACTCATAACGTACAAAACGACGGATGGAGATGTTTTCACCAATGGTGCTGATTTTTTCATTCAACAATTGGGAAATAGTTTTGTCAGGGTCTTTAACGAAGGATTGCTCAAGCAGGCAGTACTCTTCATAGAACTTGCTGATGCGGCCTTCAACCATTTTTTCAACGATCTTCTCAGGCTTGCCTTCGTTCAGGGCTTGAGCCTTCAAGATTTCTT
Source organism: Paenibacillus sp. NPDC056722 (assembly GCF_042790635.1). NCBI lineage: Bacteria > Bacillati > Bacillota > Bacilli > Caryophanales > Paenibacillaceae > Paenibacillus > Paenibacillus sp. NPDC056722. The sequence goes on from NZ_JBHTYV010000001.1 coordinate 483,074, forward strand.
TTTCTTTCTCAACGTCTGCTTGTGGAACTTCTTCGCGACGTACATAAAGCGGGTTAGCTGCTGCGATTTGCATAGCGATATCGCGTGCGAACTCTTTGAAGGAATCTGTTTTACCAACGAAGTCAGTTTCACAGTTGATTTCTACGAGTACGCCAATACGGCCGCCAGCGTGGATGTAAGATTCTACAACGCCTTCTGTTGCAACGCGTCCAGCTTTGTTAGCTGCTGCGGACAAACCTTTTTCACGAAGCAATTCAGCAGCTTTCGTGATGTCGTTGTTTGCTTCTTCAAGCGCCTTTTTGCAATCCAGCATACCTGCGCCTGTTCTTTCACGAAGCTCTTTTACTGCCTTTGCATCTACTGCCATTGATTATTCCCTCCAGATATGTTGTCGTTTTCTTGCTAATATCCTAAAAAAAGGGCAGTGAGAGGTTATCCACCTGCCAACCACCCTTTTCATTTAAGTTCTTGTTTATGTTGTAACCACTACTTAAGCTGTAGTTGTGTCTTCGCCTTGGTGAGCTTCGACAACAGCGTCAGCCATTTTACCAGTCAACAGTTTTACAGCGCGGATCGCGTCGTCGTTACCTGGAATTACGTAGTCGATTTCGTCTGGATCACAGTTGGTATCAACGATAGCAACGATAGGAATACCCAATTTGCGAGCTTCCGCAACAGCGATGCGCTCTTTACGCGGATCAATGATGAACAACGCGCTTGGCAGACCTTTCATGTTCTTGATTCCGCCCAGGAATTTCTCAAGACGATCTTTCTCCTTGCGAAGAAGGATAACTTCTTTCTTAGGCAGAACTGCGAAGGTACCGTCTTCTTCCCAAGCTTCCAATTTCTTCAGGCGATCAACACGCTTTTGAATAGTTTGGAAGTTAGTCAGGGTACCACCCAGCCAACGTTGGTTAATGTAGAACATACCCGAACGTTCAGCTTCTTCTTTTACGGAATCTTGAGCTTGTTTCTTTGTTCCTACGAAAAGGATAGTGCCGTTGTCGCCAGCGACGCTCTTAACAAAGTTGTAAGCTTCCTCTACCTTTTTAACCGTTTTTTGCAGGTCAATAATGTAAATTCCGTTTCTTTCAGTGAAGATATAACGATCCATTTTTGGGTTCCAACGACGAGTCTGGTGACCGAAGTGTACCCCAGCTTCGAGAAGCTGCTTCATGGAGATTACTGCCATCTTCACACACCTCCTAATTTTGGTTTATTGTGTGTCTCCTCCGCCATGTGTCATTTTTCGGCAAGACTTTCTTCGAAAGAAAGCACCGCTTGCCTGAAATCAACCGGCGTGTGTTTTAACACCGTCAATTAATATACCATAATTTAATATTGGTTGCAACGTCCAACTTGTAATTTTAGCAAAAAAGATGGATAATCCCGTATTTCAGGCAGCTTAATGACTGCCAGAACAGGATTTCCATCTTTCTACAAAATAATGCTATAGCTGCATCCAAGCTCTATCGACTCTACTTTTTCAGCGTAATCAGCTTTTCAATAATGGAGTCAATGCTCTCACCTTTTTCAAAGCTGTAGGTACCATACTGAATCTTCGTGTTGATCTTGCGTTCTTTAGCCGACTTCAGAAAAGCCTCTTTATCTTTGACCGCACCCGACTGAGCCAGCAAATCTGCTGTTCTTGTCAAAGTGATACCGCTTGGAATCCGCACAGTCACCACTTCTGGTTTAGGTGCCTTTGGTGTCTCAGGCTGTTCTGGAACGTCTGGAGTTCCTGTATCCTTCGGTTGCTGAGCAATCTCTTCTACTGGCGAAGAGGGGACTGCAGGCGTAGAAGGCTCGGTAGCTTTCGGCGTGGCAGCAGGCGAAGGAACGACTGCTGTAACCGGTGCCGATGGCGGCGGAGAAGCCTCCATGACAGCCGGTACCTCCGTACTAACCGGTTCACGGGTGTCTCCTTCCTCGCCCAATGGACCTTCCGTGCTGCCGGGCTGAACTTCCAACGCAGACTCCCCAGGCGTAAGTAGCTTGCCTGATTCATCAGAGACTTTCAAGTTCAGCTGCGCCGCCCCCTTGAGCACCTGCTCTTTCGTGAGCGGCGCTGCATTGCCCGAGATCATAACTTGAAGCAGCAGAGCCCCGGCAACTAGGCCAGAGCCAAGTCCAAGCAGAAAGGAACGATTCTTCATCCTATCGATTCCTCCTGTTTGGCAAGCTGGAGAATCAGTTGCACCTCTCCCCGCTGAAGCCCAGCAGTCTTGGCTATGGAGTCTATGGACTTGCCTTCCTCATGCAGTTCAAATAAACGCGGGTAACGCAGTTTAATGGAACTCACTGGCTTCGGCTTTATCTCAGGCGGTGCCACCACATGCTCTACGTTATTTGCAACAGTTGTTTGAATAACTGTTTGATTTTCTAGTGAGGTCGCCAATTGACGTAAGGTTTCCGCTTCTTCGTTCATTCTGGCTTCGAGCTGCTTGGAATGCTCCTGCTGTTCGCTCAAAGCCCCTTGCAGATCCTTGATCTGCTCAGTTAGTGTCGCCTGATTACTCTGGGACTGCTGCTTGATGCTGCTCACTAATTGAACCAGCTCTTCATTCTCGCGCTCCATATCCGCCATATAGAGCTCAAGCGCCGCCTCAGTCTCCTTAAGGCTTTGCTGTTCTGTTTTCTTGCCCTCCCGGGCCCGCGCCGGCATAATCAGGGCGTACACGATTGTGACAGCGCCCACCAGCACAATATACCCCCATGGTTGCAAGTGCCAAATCCCCTTTTGCTTAAAATAATATTAGTTTCTTATAAGCTCAAATCAATGCGACGCCCTTTGTACGGATGCTCGGCATCACGGCTTCCATCAGACTTGTGACCTTTTTCCTGCGAGGAATGTCCTCCTGGATTGTTGCCCCGTCCACCATCATCACGCAAGGCGGGCTCTGAAGGATCATCGACCTCCCCAGTACGCTGAGTCATTTCCTGGCTTTGCTTAACATTCTGTGCAGCTAGCTGCTGCTGGTCTGCTGCAGGACGATGCTGAAGCTCGTTCTGAATTCTTCCCGCCTCTGTTGTCCGAGGCACAGCGATTTGCAACTCCACCGGTTTCAGACTCATGTCGACCCTCTTTTCACAAAATAGGAATTTGTAAATGGCCGGCCGCCGATGCTGCCCGCCTGAGTTTAGATGTACGGCGTGATTGAAATATCACCTTCGCTGTATGCGAAAACGACCCGCTCTGTCGGGTCTTTTACATATCTAGTGTATCTGCCAATTACGATTTTGCATCCTCCGTATATCGTCTTAACAACTTCTATCCTGGCTCTACCTGTATCCTCTAGCATTCTCTCGATCTCAAGCACTCTGCTCTTGATAATTGTCTCTTCCCTCTGATGGGATTGCTTTGTTGCATTAAGCTTGACGCGAAGTGCTATTTTGTCGGGAGACAGCTGACCGCTATTCGCCAATTGATTCAAAAGATAAAGCGCTTTGGTGGTCTTGTCATCATTCTCAAGCAGCTGTCGGAGCTGTTGACGGAGTTCATTAATCTCATTCCTCAGCTCTGGCAATACCCCCACTTCAAGAGCTGTTGCCGTAGACATCGTGTTACCGATTGTCCGTGCGATCACCCGCTCGCCGGCCTGAACAGTTCCACCGACAATCAGACCTTTTGTGCCATTACACACGACGTCGTGTCCTGCACGTATATCGGAGTGCATAATGCTCTGCGAGACAATAACGTCTTCGCCTGCAGTTACATTCCCGTCTTGGATAAAGGACACCTTTACATTTTTACCGGCGCTGACATGGCCTTTGTGATAACCGATAATGCCGCCTGTAATCTCGATGGAACCTCCGGCGATTAGTTCCGCACCTTCCACTCCGCCAACCACCCGAATATCGCCCTCCGATTTAACAGAGAACCCGGTGAGAACATTACCACGGATAACAACGGTACCCACAAAATCAATATTTCCGGTACTGTAATCCACGTCACCATTGACTTCATACACCGGAAAAACATTGATTTTGCCTTTATCCGTAATCGTCACAAGACCATCTATTGCAGCATACATGGAGGTCTCTTCATTGCTGACCAGGACATTTTTACCGACTTTAAACTGGGCTTCCCGACCAGCCTTAAATGGTAGTTCTTCACCCGTCACCATCTTACCTGGTTTACCGGCTAATGGAGGAACGGTCTTGGCGATCAGTTGGCCTTTACGGACATTATGAAGCCGGACCAAATCCTTATAGTCGACCTTCCCGTCAGCCTTCTCAGCCGGCCCACGGTTCTCCTCCATATCAATGGTAAGAACAACTCGTCCATCGGTACCATTCTCGGCGGAGTCTCCAATCGCAATAGGTACTCTATTGAAGAAATACTCCTCGGGATGAGTACTAAGACGCTGGACAATATCCCGTTGAATACCAAATCTGATATTATGACTGTGCAGAAAAGCCTCCAGCTCTTCGATCGAACAGGAAAAATTCTCGTCTTTTTTGGAAAACTGGAGGTAAGCAATGCCTTTGTCATCCGAGAATGTAATACTCAGGTACTGATTCAAAGCATAATGACCGATCAAATTATACTCCCCCTTGTCACCGCAGTACGGTTAATCGTTTTGCATGAGAAGATCACGGTTTTTCTCCAGCGTTCCCCTCAGCCGCAAAATAGCTTTAGAATGGAGCTGCGAAATCCGCGAGGGGGATAGTGACATGACCTCGGCAATTTCGCTTAAAGACAAATCTTCATAATATAAAAGGGACACCACGGTCCGTTCTTTCACCGTTAGTTTCTCAATGCCTTTGGTAAGGGTCTCACGCAAATAAAATTCGTTTACCTTGCGATCCGGGTTCTTTGCCTTGTCATCCACAAGGATGGACATCCGGGTCTCCGATTCTTCTTCGCGAATGGGGTCTTCCAGTGAGCAGAGTGACATAACGGCCACATCCTGCAGCATATTTTGAAATTCTTGTTCGCTAATATTCAGGTATTGACTCATTTCTTCGTCGGTAACAGACCGTAAATATTTCTGTTCCATCTGTTGATAAGCATCTTCTATTTTTTTGGCTTTCTCCCTCACCGACCGGGGAACCCAGTCACTCTGGCGCAAAGAATCAAGGATCGCCCCACGTACCCGCCAGGAGGCATAGGTCTGGAACTGGAGCCCCCGCTTATAGTCGAATTTTTCAATGGCATCAATCAGCCCCATAACACCATTGCTGGCTAAATCATCCTTGGATACGTTCTTGGGCAATCCTACAGCCAAACGGCTGGATACGTAATCTACAATATGGAGATAACTCTCAATCAGCTTTTTCTTCGCTTCAGGATCGCCGTGTTCTTTCCACTGCGTCCATAGCTCGTCTATCTCCGATTGAGAAGCTTTACGCTCGTTCAACAGCTTTCACCCTTCCCAAAGTTTAGTCAGCGTGCCCTGAGTGAGGAACCGTACAGCTTGGCCGAATACCGGTTCCTGCAGCACTACCTTATTCTTCTTTCAGGTGACGAACGGCCTTGGCCAATTCTTCAGGATCTTTCATAGTGACCAGCTTGGGCGGCTTTAGCGGTGTAAATCCTCCGTTATCTCCATTCCCTTCGGCCGGCTTTGGCTTCAAAAGATTCTTCAATTCCTCATCCTCATCCGGAGTGCTGATATTCAGTCTGGCACCCAGCGCTTCTTCGCCATCCCCTGCAGCAGGGTCCGTGAGTTCTTGTGGTTCCGTTTGTTTCAACATAACACCCAATACCCATCTAAGAAGAAATGCAAGCAAGAACCAGGTGATAAATCCAAATAATCCTCGAATCAGACTGGTCATTAGCAAGTTATTCCCGTAAGTGACAAGGAAGGTAACCACAAAGCCTACTACGCCAGACAGCAAATTTATCAAAATGTTTCCAATCATCATTATAATTCCTTAGCGCCTTTTTGCACACTGCGGATGTACAAGACTCCGGTGCTACAGGCGATCTCTATCGTACGGCCATAATTGCCGCCGGTATCTTCAGCGAGTAAGGGAATGTTCAAAGCTTCAAGTGCCAACTTACAGGATTCCACATTACGAGGCCCGATCCTCATGGTGTCACTCCCTCCAGCAAAGGCAAACATCTGAGAGCCTCCCGCCATCTTGGCGACGATTCGGCTGCGGACCGCCCCAAGTGACAGCAGACGGTTTAGCAGTTCCGGCACAGCTGTATCGGCAAACTTGGCGATATTGAGCTGCCCCTCCCTGGCAATTTCGGAGGAAGGCAGCATAACATGTGCCATTCCTGCCAGCTTTTTGCCCGGATCATACAGGGTCAATCCTACGCAGGAGCCAAGTCCAGTTGTACGGATCAGACCCTGGCTCCCGACATTAAGATCTGCCATGCCTACCTTTATGATGGTCTGTTCATCAATCATTGTCGAAAGGAACTCCTAGTGATTTGAAGATTTTCGGGAACGATTCCGGATCGGGGATGAGGAAGAATTGCCCTTCAATCTCATTTTGCCCTTCCAAAAACGTCGTATCTATCAGCAAAGCATCATCGCCCATTTGCCCAAACTGTAACAGGCCGTAGCCCAGAATTGCACCCGCCATGTCCATTGCGAGTGCCGGCACCGTTGGGTACATGGTAAGCGAAGTAAAATCGGCTAGTGAGGACAGATAAGAACCAGCCAAAATGTTGCCGATTTCATTCAATGCGGATAATTCCATTTCGCTCAATTCTTCCCCACCAGACAGCTCGATCCCGGCCACACGGCTGAGCAGATTGACGGCAGCTTCCGGTGTAAGAATGAAGAACAGATTGCCAGGTGCATCACCTTCAACCCGCAGGAAAACGGCATACACCAATTCTTCGGCGCCGCCCACTTTCTCAGTAATTTCCTCAAAGTTGAGCAGCTGGACCTTTGGTACGGCCATATCAATCGGTTTGCCCAGCAGCTGAGATAACGCGGTGGCAGCGTTACCTGCTCCTATATTACCGACTTCCTTGAGCACGTCCATTTTGAAATCCTTGAAGTTTTTGAACAACTCCACTGGTTAGCCCTCCAGGCCTTCCAATTGTACGATTTCGCTCTTGTTGAGCACCTCGGACAAATTGAGCATGATCAGCAGACGGTCTTCCCCGATTTTGGCCACCCCGTCCAAGTACTTGGCTTTGATGCCACCCACAACATCTGGAGGTGTATCAATGGAATCCCTGTTAAGATCAATGACATCATTGGCGGAATCTACGATGAAGCCTACTTCCATCTCGTTCACAGCTACTATAATTACTCTCGTCTGGTCGGTGTGCTCAGCCTCAGCAATGCCGAAGCGGCCACGAAGATCAATCACAGGGATCACAACCCCGCGCAAATTGATTACTCCCTTGATAAAAGAATACGTCTTTGGTACACGTGTGATCGGCATCATACGCTCGATGGTCTGCACCTTATCCACTTCAATGCCGTATTCTTCGAGACCTAATTTGAACACTATCACTTTAATATCTTCAGCCATGGAATGAACCTCCCTGTTCTATCCTAGTTATTTAATAAAAGCGTTCGGATCAATAATGAGTGCCACCTGTCCGTCACCAAGAATCGTAGCGCCGGATATGCCTTGAATCTCAGGCAGATATTTGCCGAGATTCTTGATTACAATCTCGTTCTGTCCGATAAAATCCTGTACCGCCAGAGCCACGAGGCGTTCTCCCTTACGGACCACAACGATTTCCGTTTCTTCCTCAGTACTTTCATCATAATCAGGTATGGAGAATATGCGGCTCAAGGAAACTAGCGGAATATGGCTGCCTCGGAACTCCAGCATTTTGTTGCCATGAATGGTACGGATTTGAGTTTGCTTGATGATGCCTGTTTCTACAATCGAGGACAACGGAATCGCATACTTCTCCGAGCCCAGCTTAATCATCATTGCCGCAATGATCGACAGTGTAAGTGGAAGCTGTACCGAGAAGTTAGTTCCTTTACCCGGTGTGGAGTAAATGGTAACATTGCCGCCCAGCGCAGTAATCTTGGCCTTAACAACGTCCAATCCCACGCCACGTCCAGAAACGTCGGAGATAACTTCCGCCGTACTGAAGCCTGGGGCGAACAACATTTGATAAGCTTCTTCATCCGTCTTGCTTGCCGCTTCTTCTTGGGTAAGAATCCCTTTCTTAACAGCAGACTTCAGGACGTTCTCAGGGACAATCCCTCTTCCATCTTCTTCAATTTCAATAAATACATGGTTACCGCTATGGAATGCGCGCAGGTTAACAGTTCCGGTCTCCGGCTTGCCGGCAGCAATCCGGTCGGCAACAGATTCGATCCCATGGTCAACCGCATTGCGCAGCAAGTGCACGAGCGGATCGCCGATTTCATCGATGACCGTTCTGTCCATCTCAGTCTCAGCACCGGTAATTACAAGATCAACCTTCTTGTCCAAAGACTTGGCAAGGTCACGAATCATCCGCGGGAACCGGTTGAATACCGTATCCACCGGCACCATGCGCAGCTTCATTACGATATTCTGCAAATCGGCGCTAACCCGGCTCATATGCTCTACCGTTTCGGTAAGATCACCACTTTGCATTTCGGAAGCAAGCTGTTCCAGACGGACCCGGTCAATAAGCAGTTCACTGAACAGGTTCATCAAGACATCCAGACGCTCAATGTCCACCCGGATGGTCCGCGACGGCGTACCGCCCGTTCGGCCAGCAGCCGGGGACTTGGCCTCCTCTTTAGCAGCCGCTCTTGGCGCTGGAGTGGATGTAGCAGCTGGTGCAACAGGAGTTTCCACAGCAACAGCTACCTCAGAAGCAGCGGTAGCTACTTCGGCAGTGGCTGCAGCCGTGTCCTGACCAAGCTGATGTAAGGATTCTTGATCCAGCGCAATAGCCGTCACCTTGTCAATTTCCGACAGGTTCAGGATCATGGCCTGAATTTCACTAGCATCCTTTTGAGTTATGTAATAGAGTGAAAAGCTGTGATCAAATTTCTCCTGCTCAATATCTTGAACGGAAGGGAAGGATTTAACGACCTCGCCGGAGCGTTCCAAGAGATCAAATACCATGTAAGAGCGTACCGCTTTAAGCTGACAATCCTCACGAATTGCAACCTCCACGAACATAACCTTATGGCCTTCCTGAATAGACTGCTCCAGGACAGAGAACTGGAACTCGTCCAGATGTATTGGAGTCTCGGCTTGTCCGGAAGCTGCTGGAGCACTCCCAGTCGATGCACCACCTGCTGCAGGAACTTCACCGCGAACAATGGCCTGAAGATCGGCTACAATGGCAGAAACATCTGCCTTGCCTTCTCCGCCCCCAGTAATGTCCTGAACCATCGATTCCAGGGCATCCAGACTTTTGAATAAGGTGTCAAAAATGAAATCCTGCATTCGCAATTTGTTGTTGCGAACCAGATCAAGCACGTTCTCCATTTGGTGAGTGAGTGAAGCCAAATCCTCAAAGCCCATAGTAGCCGCCATACCTTTTAAAGTATGCGCAGAGCGGAAGATTACCTGTACGATGCTAAGATCCTCAGGATTTGCTTCCAGCCCCATCATATTTTCGTTCAATGACTGCAGATGATCATTTGACTCATCAATAAACATGGATAAATACTGATTCATGTCCACTAACGAGCACCTCCCCTTCGAGTTCGCTTTTCCGTTATTTAACGGCTTGCACCAGTCTTGGAGCTATTTCCTGCAACGGCAGGATATGTCTAACGCACTGCAGTTCAACCGCAGAGCGCGGCATTCCATATACAACACAAGTCTCTTCACTCTCGGCAAAGGTTGAACAAACGCCGGATTCATAGAGAGCCTTCATCATTCGTGCTCCATCGCTTCCCATTCCTGTCATCAGCACAGCATGACGTTCCAGCGACGAAAGCGGAAGCAAGGATTCAAATAATGTATCTACAGACGGCCTATGGCCGTTGCGTGCCTCTTCCTTCGTAAGAGAAAGGGTATATTGCCCGCCAGCGGTTGGAACAACCTTCATGTGATAGCCACCCGGGGCGATATAGGCGGCCCCTTGCCGCAATACCATGCCCGGCTCCGCCTCGGCCACTTCCAGCGGACTGAAGGTATTCAATCGCTGTGCCAGCGATTTCGTGAAGTTAGGCGGCATATGCTGCACAATCACGATCGGCGCTGGGAAATCGGCCGGAATGTTCTCCAGCAAAGCCTTAAGGGCTCGCGGCCCTCCGGTTGAACAACCTACAGCGACGATTTTGCTGAATCCCTTCGCAGAACCGGAGCTCCGGACCGTGCTTGGAGCGTCAGTCACCTCTGCCCGTTCAGCAGTGGTCTCCTGTTGTAACTGGAGTACATTCGTAGACTCACGCTCTGTTCTGAGGCGACTCCTGAACTTCTCAGAAGCAGGCTTTGCAGAAGCTGGCGGTGGCAGAACCGACTTCTTCGTGGTTTTGCTCTCCTGTGCAGCTTTTTTCTGGATAGGCTTAGCAGCGCGAGTCACCTCTGCCGGCTTAATCGGTCTATCTGCTTCAGCTTGCTTGCTTGCCGGCAGCCCGGAGTTTTTGGCTGGGAGCTCCAGATTCTTTCTTACAGCTTGTATACTTGGTTTAGCGGTTTGTTCCTGCGGCGCTACAGGCTCAACAGGGTTAGCTTCGATGGCCTGAATAGCAGTTTCTCTGACTTGTCTCTGATGACGGGCCAGCATCGCTTCCTTCATCTGCTCACGCAGCGATTCCCCCACGGCGATGATATCTTGCGAGCTGGAAATCGATGGCTTACGGATGAAGTCGAAGGCCCCCCACTCCAGTGCCAGAATGGTCTCCTTCATGCCTTCCTCGTTGATGCCTGACAGCATAATTACGGGAAGCGGACGCTCGGCCATGATTATTTTCAGCGCTTCCAGGCCGTTCATTTCCGGCATTTCCACATCCATGGTCACAAGGTCGGGGCATAGCTCGTTTACTTTTTCAATCGCCTCACGGCCATTGGCTGCCGTTGCCGTTACCTGAAAGTCAGCATCGTTTTCAATCAAATCGGAAATGATCTTGCGCATAAATGCAGAATCATCAACAACCAAAACTTTATATGGCTTCATATCATTTCCACCTCTGTTCCTGAGTTCAGAACATGTACTACCTGTTTCGTATTAACCACTTGCGAATAAACCCCTTAATCCCCTGAACTTTGGTTTCTATAGCAGCATCGCTTGCCAGATAACGAACGGCTAGAAGATGAACGTCTTTAGCTGCTGCGCTGTTTGGATAGGCTAGAATGAACGGTACTTGTCTTTTCACAGCCTGAACCACATGGGAATCACTGCTGATATGACCCAAGAAAGGAAGATTCAGTTGTAAAAACCGGCTTGCCGCCATTCGAATTTTATCACTAGTTGCTGCTGCTTCCCGTATGTCCCCGGCTTGATTGACAATAAGTCTGAAAGAAATATCGGGATGAGAGTTATGTACCACTTTCATTAGTGCGTAGGCGTCAGTTATAGCCGTTGGCTCTGGGGTAGTGACCACCAGACAGTCATCGGCAGACGAAATAAATTTCATCGTTTCCTTGGACAAGCCAGCACCTGTATCAAACAGAATAAAGTCCATGCTGTCGGCAATCTCGGCGATCTGGGTTGTAAAATAATTGAGATCAGCCTCAGAGAGCGAGAACAGCTCGTCCATGCCAGAGCCACCTGCGATGAAAGGAAGATCTTGCGGTCCGAGTTGAACGACCCGGTTAATATCGGCTTCTCTTGTTAGCAAATGATAGAGGTTATATCTGGGAGAGACCCCCATTAACACATCTATGTTCGCCATCCCGATGTCAGCGTCGAATAAAAGAACTTTCTTCCCCAGTGACTGAAGGGCCAACGCAAAATTCAGTGTGAAATTCGATTTACCAACGCCGCCTTTTCCGCTGCAGACTGTAATAACCCGGGCAGTGGAACCTTCCTTGGTTATACGTTTGGTGTCTTGGCTGGACACAAGATGTCTTAAAGATTGCGCTTGATCCATTAATACCCACCTGTTCCCAAGAGCATATCAGATAGTTCTTTTTCAGAAGCAAGTAAGAGATCATCCGGAACGTTCTGCCCATTGGTCAAGTAAGACAAGGTTAACGGAAAATCATTCAGTACATTGAAAAGAGGACCGTAGCTTCCCGTTTCATCCAGCTTCGTAAAGATTACTTTATCCAGCGGATACCTGCCGAAATGCTCGGCAATCTTCTTCATATCCCGGCTCTTGGAGGTCATGCTAAGAACCAGATAAGTCTCGCTCCTTAGCTCCTTGGCCAGCAGGCTCTGCAATTCAGCAACAAGCATCTCATTGCGGTAATTGCGTCCCGCTGTATCCATCAATACGAGATCACAGCTTTCGAGCCGGAACATCGCCCGCTGCAGATCTCCCGGCGACTGAACCACTTCCAGTGGAATGTTCAGAATAGACGCATAGGTTCGTAGCTGATCTACAGCCGATATCCGGTATGTATCCGAGGTGATCAAGCCCACTCTACGGCCATACTTGAAGAGTTGCTCTGCGGCCAGCTTGGCGATTGTCGTCGTTTTACCAACGCCAGTAGGTCCGGCAATGTATACGATCTGTGTATCCGGGCGTATCCCCTGAGCTACACGGCCCTCGAGAAAGCTGCTGATCTGTTCAGCCAGACACTGATCGAACTGCTCAGGTCTCCAGGTGCGTCCTTCATCATTCCAGCGGTCAAAAATAGTGCTAATCCATTCTTCAACCAGCACCGTATCCATCTCCTGATCCACCAGTTGGCTCCTAAGTATCTCCAGACGATCCGGCAATTCACGCGAGCCTGAGGAGTGACGAGCAATCCGTTCCATCCACTGCTTCATTTCGCGTATTTCACGCAACACCTCAGGATCAGGCGCTGATGCTTCATTTATAAGAGGTCTTCTCGCTTCCTCCATGAAGTCAACATTTAGGAGCGGGAACTCAGGCTCCTTACTCAGCAACGTCTGTCTCGTCTCCTCCAAAGTCGAAGTTGGATCTTGGCGCACGGGAGGCGCTGGCACAACCGATGTCTCCTGAATACCTATGGCCTCAGAGAGCGCTGCGGCAATCTCGGCAAACGTGCGGTTCTCCGCAGGAGCTGGAGCGGGCTTCTCTTCAACAGCCTGCGGCGTGGCAGATGCTCTTTTATACGCCTGCGGAACGGCATTGCGCGGTATGCTAAGAGAAGGCGCTGGCGGCGGTGCCGGAGCAGCTGGCTTCTGCTCCTTCTCTACGGCAGCAACCACTTCTATCTTTTTCTTTTGGAAGAGTCCGATAAACCCGCCTACTTTGATCTCTTTGGTACTAAGAATGACGGCGTCGCTGCCTAGCTCATTGCGGATGGACAACATAGCATCAGGCATCGTATCCACCACATAACGCTTCACTCTCATAGATTCACCACTCCAACGCTTTGAATTTCAATGTTCGGTTCAAGCTCGCTGTAAGAGAGCACCGGAATATCCTGCATCGTGCGTTCAATCACCTGCCGCAAATACATGCGGATATTCGGTGAGGTCAGCACAATCGGTTGCTGTCCCGACTGAAGCAGTCGATTGATCTGCTCGGTCAGTCGCTGATAGACCGTTTGTGTTGACACCGGATCCAACGCTAGATAGCTGCCCTGCTCCGATTGCTGCACACTTTCAGAGATTTTCTTTTCCAGTGTCGGCCCTACGGTTATTACCCGTAAGGTCTCCCCGGTTTGGGAGAACTGTTGGGTAATTTGTCTCGATAAAGACTGACGCACATACTCGGTAAGAATGTCAGGATCCTTAGTGTAGGTTCCATAGTCTGCGAGCGTCTCGAAGATGGTTACGAGATCCCGGATGGAGATCTTCTCACGAAGCAATTTCCCCAGCACCTTCTGCACATCCCCGATGGCCAATACTGAAGGAATGAGCTCATCCACAAGCACAGGGTAGTTCTCCCGCAAATTGTCGACCAGCATTTTGGTTTCCTGACGTCCGAGCAACTCATGCCCGTGGCGTTTAATCAGTTCAGTAAGATGTGTTGCTACAACAGAAGGTGGGTCAACTACGGTATAACCTGACAACTCAGCACGTTCTTTTACGGATTCGTCAATCCACAGAGCCGGCAATCCGAAAGAAGGCTCCACGGTTTCAATCCCGTTGATAGACTCATCATCATACCCTGGGCTCATGGCAAGATAGTGATTAAGTAATAATTCACCACCGCCAACGTTATTTCCTTTAATTTTGATGACATATTCATTCGGTTTTAGTTGAATATTGTCGCGAATGCGAATAACAGGCACCACTAGTCCCATCTCAAGCGCACATTGCCGTCGAATCATGATAATTCTGTCGAGCAAGTCACCACCCTGGCCCGTATCAGCCAAAGGAATCAAGCCGTAGCCAAATTCGAACTCAATCGGATCGACTGAAAGCAAGTTGATAACACTTTCGGGACTGCGCACTTCTTCGATCTGCTTTTCTTCCACAAGCTGTTCTTCCGCGATCTGCTTTTTATTGAGATTTTGACTCATCCGGTAAGCAGCGAAGGCCATCAGTCCAGCTAGCGGCAACGTTGTTGTGAGATGAATTGGAGTAAACAAACCCAGGAAGGCTACAGTTACAGCTACAATATAGAGCAGCTTCGGATAAGACAATAATTGTCCTGTCAAATCCTCTGCCAGATTGCCTTCCGAAGAAGCGCGGGTAACAATCAAGCCGGCAGCGGTCGAAATGAGCAAAGCAGGAATCTGACTGACCAGCCCGTCACCAATAGTCAGTACAGAATAGGTTGACAGTGCTTCACCAAAAGGCATACCGTGTACAACCATCCCGATGATAAATCCGCCGATCAGGTTAATAAGGAGGATAATAATGCTGGCAATAGCATCCCCTTTAACAAACTTACTGGCCCCGTCCATCGCTCCGTAGAAGTCTGCTTCACGTTCCACCTTCTGACGGCGCTCACGGGCCTGCTGTTCATTGATCATGCCGGCGTTGAGGTCGGCATCTATACTCATTTGCTTTCCGGGCATTGCATCGAGTGTGAATCTCGCGCCTACCTCGGCCACGCGTTCAGAGCCTTTGGTAATAACTATAAATTGAACAACCACCAGAATCAGAAACACGACAAAACCGATAGCAATCTGTCCGCCGGCAATCCAGCTACCGAAGGTAGCAACAACAGCACCTGCATCACCTTCAGAGAGAATCAGCTTGGTTGTCGAGATGTTCAACGCCAGACGGAACAACGTTGTAATCAGAAGCAATGCAGGAAAGATTGAAAACTGCAAAGCTTCCTTAGTATTCATAGCCACCAATATGATGGTTAACGCAATTGAAATATTTACAACCAGTAAAACGTCCAGAAGCCAGGACGGGATAGGCAGAATCATCATAAGCACAATACCGATGATGCCCACCAAAACAGATAGATCTCTAGCTTTCAATGTCCTTAACCTCCCCCGCCTTATCTCTTCTTACCTTTAAGCTTGTATACATACGCCAGTACTTCGGCAACTGCCTGGAACAAATCTGCAGGGACGGTATCCCCGATTTCAGCCCTCTGGAACAGCGCCCGTGCAAGCGGCTTGTTTTCCATAGTCACAACGCCATGCTCCTTAGCCAGCTCCCGGATTCGGAGTGCCACGTAGTCCTGGCCCTTGGCAATAATCTGTGGCGCCTCCATCATGGAACCGTCATATTTCAGTGCTACTGCAAAGTGCGTCGGATTCGTTATGATCACATCCGCTTTAGGAACTTCCTGCATCATCCGCTGCATAGCCATCCTGCGTTGGCGTTCCCTGATCTTGCCTTTAATTAGAGGGTCACCCTCCATTTTCTTATACTCGTCTTTAATATCCTGCTTGGACATTTTGAGACTCTTCTCATGCTCATATTTCTGATATATATAGTCGAGAAAAGCCATAACCATCAGCACTGCGCCTATCTTGAGTCCGAGCGCCATCGTCAGCTTAGCTACGAATTTGAAAATCCCTTCCGTATCGATATGCGACAGTGACATGATGTTTCTTTTTTGCCCCCATAGCGTACTGTAGACTAAATACGCAATCAGAAGCAGCTTGAGGATGGATTTCAGAAATTCCACCAGTGAGCGCATAGAAAAAATATTTTTAAATCCTTTGATCGGATTAATTTTGCTGAACTTGGGGGCTAGCCCTTGTCCGGATGCCATAAAGCCGACCTGCATGATATTGGAGACCAGTGCCATAAAAAAAGTAACCCCAAACAGCGGAGCCAGTAGCAAAAGCACTTGCACTGCGTAACCGCTGAACATTTTCATCACATTCTCTGGTGTAATCTCCTGCAACATCCTGTTTTGAAAAATATCCATATACAAAGTCATGAAGCGTTCCTTCATGTAACCGCCAAACATGGATAAACTTAGCACTGCGGATAACAGCACGACAGCACCCGACAGCTCCGCACTTTTGGCTACTTGGCCTTTTTTGCGCGCTTCCTGTCGTTTTTTAGGGGTTGCTTTTTCAGTTTTTTCTCCCCCGAAATGCTGAAGATCCAGTTTATAGCGCCTAGGCTGCAGCATAACTCTCTCTCCTTATGGTCACCTATGGACTATTCCCCATCAGCTTCAGCAAGTTGTGCATAGATTCAAACAAAATATCGAACATGCTTCTGAAAAGAACTGCCAGACCTGGCATCAGCAGAAGTAGAAGCGCCAGACCAATAATGATTTTAAGCGGAACCCCGATCACAAATACATTGTATTGAGGAGCCGTTCTCGCCAGAAAAGCAAGGCCTATATCCGTCAGAAACAATGCCGCCACCAAGGGCGCAGACATTTGAAAAGCAAGGATAAACGATTGGGCAAATGTACGGACAAGGAATTCCGACAAGCTGCCGTCTATCATTTTCAGGAAAAGTTCATTATTAATAGGAACCCAATTATAGCTGTACACGATAGCATCCAGCAGATAATGATGTCCGTTCATACTCAAGAACATCAGTAGCGCAATCATATACTTGAAGTTACCAAAAATCGGTGCGGAAGCTCCAGTCATCGGATCAATGACATTCGCAATCCCGAATCCGATTTGGATATCAATAAAGGAGCCCGCCGTTTGTATCGCCATAAAGATAAGATAGCCTATGAAACCCAGTAGGAGTCCTACTAAAATCTCTTTGGCAATCAATAGAATATAACTAATATCCTGCGGGACAACCAACCCGGTTCCACTCGCACTAAACACTACCAGTGTCACAAAAAAGGAAAGACCGATCTTGAAGGTCATCGGCACTCCATTGGACGAAAAAACAGGAACGACAACAAAAAATGCTGAAATTCGACAAAAAAACAACAGAAAGACGGGAAAACTTTGCAGCATGATCTCCATATCCGTTACTTACCGATATACATATGGAGATTGCCCAAAATCTGGCTTGTAAAGTCGACCAATTTCGTAATGATCCAAGGCCCGAACAGCAGCAAGGCCAGCATTACTGCGACGATTTTGGGAACAAACGCTAGCGTTTGCTCCTGAATCTGTGTCGTAGCTTGAAAGATACTGATAATTAGCCCAACCGCCAGACCTAGAATCAGCATGGGCGCGCTAGTTTCCAGCACGATATATACGGCTTGGCCAGCTAGACCGATAATAAACTCCGTACTCATCCCTATGCCTCCTCATTAACGTCAGGTGTTAAAGCTCAATAGCAGTGATTTTATGACCAGGTACCAGCCGTCTACTAGTACAAAGAGCATAATTTTGAATGGTAACGAGATCATAACTGGCGGTAGCATCATCATCCCCATTGCCATCAGGGTGCTGGCTACTACAATATCAATGATTAAGAATGGTATGAAAATAAGAAAACCCATAGTAAATGCTTTTTTCATTTCACCGATTGCAAACGCAGGTACAATGACCGTTAATGGGATGTCGCTGTATGTAGCCGGCTTGTCTGTCCCCGTATACCCTGTATATTTCATAAACAGTAACAGGTCTTTGGAATTCGTCTGCTTGAACATGAATTCCTTCATTGGGTCAGCTGCCTTGTTCAGCGCCTCGCTCTGAGTAATTGTACCTTTCATATAAGGCTGCAACGCCGTCTCGTTAATGGTCGAGAATGTTGGTGCCATCACGAATAGCGTCAGGAAAAGAGCAAGCCCCACCAGCACTTGGTTCGGCGGCATCGATTGTGTACCGAGCGAGGTTCTGACAAAGCCCAGTACAATGACAATCCGGGTAAAACTAGTCATCAGGATAACAAATGCCGGGGCAACACTCAGAACCGTAATAAGAAGCAATATGGATATAGAACTGGTACCCCCGCTGGAACTATCACTACCCCCAATTTGCACATTAATATTAGGGATAGGATCAGCGTGCATCGTATGATTCATAAGAATGCTAAGGCTACTGAGCAGCAGAAAAGCGAGAATTAGCTTTTTTTTCATAAACCCCTCGACTCATTCTTGGCGGCATCTTCCCGAAGCAGCTCCTCCATCTTCTCTTTGCGCTCAGGCGCAGAGCGAAGCTTGGATTGAAGTGTCTCATAAAAGGATGATGTTTCACTAAGTTCAATTTCCTGAGATGAAACCTTCCCGCGCTGCCTATTTCTCAGTTTAGAGATAAGCGGCACGAGAAAGTTGTTACGGCCCGAGGCTTGATCCTCAAAAGCCGATATAATCAACGCTACCTCATCCGGGTCGGTCACCTTATCCAATATGGATACGTCCTCTCCGACTCCGATCAGGTACAGGCTGCTGCCAACTTCAATGACTTGCATAGACTTGCCCGGACCAAGCCCCACCGCACCAAGTGTGCGCATGGAACGTCCACTCATCCAAGTCTGATTGCGGCGGCCAAGAAAGCGGATCAGCAGCACAATAAGAACAATGATCACCGCAAGAACTAAAATAACGTTAAACAAGTTCAGCAGGGTATTACCCGTTCCAAGCGGTTCTGTGTTGCTCGGCATATCTGGTTCCTACACGCCCAGCGTTTTGTTTATCGCTTCAATAACACGGTCTGCTTGGAACGGCTTTACGATAAAGTCCTTAGCACCCGCTTGGATTGCATCGATAACCATAGCCTGCTGGCCCATGGCAGAACACATAATAACCTTGGCGCTTGCATCCACTTTTTTGATTTCTTTCAGGGCGGCGATTCCGTCCATCTCAGGCATAGTAATGTCCATCGTGATCAGATCAGGACGCAGTTCCTTAAATTTCTCGATCGCCTGAGAACCGTCCTGGGCTTCGCCCACTACTTCAAATCCGTTCTTTGTCAAGATATCCCGGATCATCATTCTCATAAATGCTGCATCGTCCACGATTAGAATTCGATTAGCCATTTTTACAAAATCCTCCCTAAGTACGCTATTGTAATTTTTGAATACGGTCCCACTGGCTGACGATATCCGTAACACGAACACCGAAGTTCTCGTCGATAACTACGACTTCCCCTTTGGCAATAAGTTTGTTGTTAACCAGGATGTCTACAGGCTCACCGGCCAGCTTGTCTAACTCGATAATCGAGCCTTGCGACATTTCCAAAATATCTTTAATCTGCTTCTGGGTCCTTCCTAATTCTACGGTGACTTTCAGTGGTATGTCCATCAATAAATTTAAATTATTTTCGTCAATGTTGCCGAAGCCGCCCCCATTAAGATTGGCAAATTGCACCGGTTGGACATTAACATTGCGGTTCTGTGCCGGATTAGCCGGCGGTGGTGTCTGCGCATAAGGCACTCCTTGCGGTGGCATCCCGTATGGCGGCATGCCTGGCATGCCATAAGCAGGCATTCCAGCCGGTGGATAATAGTAGCCACCTTCCGGCATTCCTGGATACGGCGGCATCCCCTGCGGGGGATAGGTCTGCTGAGCCCCTCCCTGAGGCTGCTGTGGCGGCGCCTGCTGGACCGGAGGTGCTTCCTGAGTCGGTTGGGCAGGTGCTGGTGCAGATGCCGTTGTCGAAGCTGCTGTCTCCTGCTCAGTAGGCGTTACATCACCAATCAGCATCGTAACCATGTCTTTGGCAAAACGCACGGGCAGAAGCTGCATGATCGTCGAATCGATCAAATCACCGATTTTAAGTCGGAAAGCAATGCGAATCAGTGTCTCATCATCAGGCAGACTTCCTACGCCTTCTCCGCTAGACATGTTAAGAATGTCAATCCCGGGTGGCGAGATATTAACAAACCGATTGAAGATGGTCGACATCGACGTTGCGGAAGAACCCATCATCTGGTTCATAGCTTCCTGAACTGCACTGATATGGATTTCATTCAGCTCTTCTTCCTTCGGTTCACCCTCACCGCCAAGCATCAGATCAGCAATAACTTGTGCATCACGGATTTTGATCACGAGTGAATTAATTCCTTGGAACCCGTCGACATATTGCACATGAACCGCTACATGCGGCTTAGGAAACGTCTCTTCAAACTCCCCCCGTGTAATAATAGATACTTGAGGTGTTGTAATATCAACTTTTTTGCCCAACAATGTGGACAATGCGGTCGCCGCACTGCCAAACGTTATATTCCCTATTTCACCCAAGGCATCCTGTTCAAACGGTGTCAAGAAGTCATCTACCGTCTTTACTTCTGCAGACATCGTGCCCTCCGCAGATTGTCGCAGAAGAGCGTCGATTTCTTCCTGGGATAAGTAGTCTTTACTCGTCAAGTTCCTCAACTCCTTCATGGACAATCTCGTCTATTTGAACCGCTACCCGATCCTTAATCATGCCGGGACTTCCAATGAATTTCAGCTTGTCTCCTACCTTAATCGACAGTCCGGAATCCACATTTCTGTTCAGTGAGATTACATCACCGACACTAAGTCCGAGAAACTCGGCTATGGACAGCCTGGATTCACCAAGCTCAGCCACAATCGGCAGCTGTGCCTTATGTACCCTTGCTTTTATTGCATCAATTTCTTCTGGATCTCTCGTCTTCTTCTCTGAAACGAACCATTGGTGCACCGAAAGTCGGGACATAATTGGCTCCAGCACGACGTGAGGAATGCATAAATTGATCATCCCAGTTGTGTCCCCGATCTTGGTGCTTAAGGAAATCAGGGCAATCGTCTCATTTGGTGACACGATTTGCATAAACTGTGGATTGGTCTCCAGCGCTTCCATACGCGGCTCAATATCCAGAACCGTCTTCCAGGCTTCCTGTAAACTCTCAAAACAGCGGCTGAAAATACGCTCCATAATCGTTGTTTCAATTTCGGTTAACGAATTAATTTTGGATGGCGCGGTTCCGAAACCACCAAGTAGCCTGTCAAGCATGGCAAAGGCGATATTCGGGTGCACCTCCATAACCATTCGTCCTTCCAGCGGTTCGGCTTCAAAGATATTCAAAATCGTCATTTTTGGAATGGAGCGGATAAACTCATCATAAGGGAGCTGCTCTACCTGAACGACATTGATCTGCACAAACGTGCGCAATTGGGCTGAAAAGTACGTTGTCAAATAGCGGGCGAAATTCTCATGAATCCGCGTAAGACTGCGGATATGATCTTTCGAAAAACGTACAGCCCGTTTGAAGTCATAGGAGCGAACCTTTTTCTGTGTTTCTTCTTTCTTAAGCTCATCGGCATCCATTTCACCGGATGACAGTGCAGCAAGCAGAGCATCAATTTCGTTTTGTGAAAGTACATCAACCAATTCAATCACCCCCCCATCAAGGATTTATCCCCCGGTTACTACTGTCTTGCAAGTACGAAATTGGTAACTTGAATCTGAGTCAGCTTGCCTTCAGTCAATGATTTGTTAATCAGATTGACTAATTTGCTGGTAAGCTGATCCTTACCGCTTGCTCCATTTAACTCTTCAGGCTTTGAATCCGCAAGCGTTTTGATAATAATAGGTTTGATTTTAATCTCTTGGATCTTCTCAAAAGCTTCTTTGGATTTCACAGAATCCAGTTGAAAAGCCAAATTTATTAAAACGATATAATCGGGGTCAGCTGAATTAGTTTTGATGTCCTTGATTTCAGCCGTCAGTGCGACAATCTCATCAGCACTTAAACGCTTTGTCTGTACATTATGCACGGCTTGATCCACATCATTGGCATTGCTTGGAAATAGCTTGTCCATTAACAGAAACGCAGCCACTACGATTAAAGTGATTGCGAGTAAAATTGTAATGAGCCAAGGCAGCATCTTTTTCATGAAAGCTCCTCCATGTTTTGAAATTTAATGGTGGCAGCATTCGTGCCGATGTCCTTGTTGTAATCACGGATTTTTGCAATGACCTCATCGGCTTTCTCAAGCACGATCAGTCTCTTTCCCGTCACCAGCGTAATATACGTGTCCGGGCTTTCCTCAACCATCTCCACCAGTAGGGCATTCAGCCACATGGGTGTACCATTTAATCTTGTTACGGAAATCATGACAGGCCTCCTAACAAAAATAGGGAGAGGAGAACCTCTCCCCCGATTGTGCATCCTCGCCTATTGGCGAACGTTATAATTTATAATAGCAAGCTATTGAATCAATTTCATAAATCCATAAGTGAGCGTCTAATCATCGATATCTAGTTGTACATGGTTTTGGTATAACTAGATATTGCACCTATTCGGATTGAAATCCGCATTATGAAATTGATTCATTAATAACGTTATTTAAAATTAACGCTTCAGATTCACAACTTCTTGCAGAATCTCGTCAGAAGTTGTAATAATCCGTGAGTTGGCCTGGAAACCGCGCTGTGTCACGATCATTTCCGTAAACTCTCCGGTGAGATCCACATTGGACATCTCCAGCTGACCTGCAACGATGGAGCCCGTTCCGGCTTCAGCATTGTTTGCAGTGGTAGGCTCAAGTAAGCCATCCGGGTTAGCGTTCAAGGTCATCCGGTACAGATTTCCTCCGATTTTCTCCAAACCTTGCGGATTAGCAACTTTTCCGATTCCGATTTGAGGTCCTGGCTCGGTTGTGCCGTCAGCTCTCGATAAGATAATCGTGCCGTCGCTGGAAATGGAGAAAGCTGTTACGTCTTCGTCGAACACGATGGGAGCCCCGTTGGAATCCACAACATGCAGACCGTCAGAGGTTAAGAGATTGCCTGCTGAATCCGGCTTGAAATCCCCTGCGCGCGTCAGGAAAGGTGTTTCCTGGTCTTCATTAAGCTTCACGAGGAAAAATCCATCCCCGTCAATCCGCAGGTCAGTTGGATTGTTAGTGGTCATCGCACTACCTTGCAAATGCATGGTATCAATGGAACCAATGCTCACACCGAGACCTACCTGCTTCGCATTCACCCCGCCTTGTCCGCCATCGGTTGGAGCCGTAACGCCTGATACCGTCTGGCTCATGATGTCCTTGAACATAACACGACCAGATTTGAAACCTACTGTGTTGACATTTGCAATGTTGTTACCGATGACATCAAGCTTGGTTTGGAAACCACGCATTCCTGAGACCCCAGAATACATTGATCTTAACATTTAATGTCGTCCTCCCAGATTATAGAGTCCATATGACTCGTGGAATGTAAAGCTATTTGGAGTTAAGAACCGCTTCAGTCGGTCGGCGGCCTCTCCGGCTCTCCGTTAGGACCGGCCGGTTTAAGATATAATTACTGCACTATCAATTTGTGTGAACACGTTGTCTTTCATCGAGCTGCCATCCATAGCCGTAACCACTGTGCGGTTAGGTACGCTGACGATTAGCGCCATATCCTTCATTAATATCAATGACTCTTTGCTTCCCTTGGCAGCAGCCTTGTCTACTGCGGATGAAATCTCATCCAACTGACGACTTCCAAGTTCAATCCCTCTTTGTTCCAATCTCTTGGCGGCATGGTTGCTGAATTTCAGCATATTCCGCTGCAGCAAGCTCTCAAAGGATGACTCCGGGGCTGCTGCATCTTTGGCAACGGACGGTCGCTGCAGGATTGAAGGATGAACGGCTGCCGGATACAGCTGACCTATGGTCATCCGGTCACTCATTGCTCCGCCCCGCTCTCCTTGTCATTGACCGAAGAGTCTCCAACGTCATTAGCGTCCGCTTTGGTATCGACTGGACTTGCGTCATTATTGCCAGTTCCGTTATCTGGTGTATTCTCGGTTTGCGGCACTTCATTCTGAATTTTGGTAATGTCAGTCAATGCAATTTTGTCATTGCCAACCACCGCATACTGAAGACCGTTGCTCACCAGTATGGAGTCTACTTTGCCGGATTTCTCCTCAAAAGTCTTACTATCCATCCAAGTTACTTGCTTTCCGATCAGCCCGGAAACAGAGCCAAGTGACTGGTTCATTTCCGTCAGCTGCTTCGAGATATTCGTGAGCTGCTCTACCGAAGTAAACTGTGCCATCTGAGCAATAAACTCTTTATCCTCCATCGGTTGCAGCGGATTTTGATTCTGCAGCTGGGTAATCAAAATTTTCAGAAACTGATCTTTTCCCAACTTGGAATCGCCAGTTGTCTTCTTGTTGTTATCCTCAGGATTAAAATTCCACTGGTCCCTGCTCGATACCGGTGGTGTTGTTGTAGTCATCGTCGTTCACCTCTCTTCTTCCCGTTTAGATTTTAGCTGAGAAGGAACCTCCGTGATTACGTTCTTCGCTTCCTTCACTCGCTACCCAATCTCTCCATTCACCGCTAAGCTCCGCCGCAAGAACGGCATCTCCAGAGTCTTCACTGCGTTGCTTCGAACGGTTGTTGCCGGACTGTTGTCCACCTGAGCCTGGTTGGCGGCCTTCCTGCCCGAATTGGGAATGCAGCGGTGTATTGTTCTGAGTCACTTCCAGTTTCTCTACCTGCAAGCCCTGTGACTGCAATGCCGCACGCAGCTGAGTCATTTGCTGTTCCAGCATATCTTTAGTAGCTGCATGCTCAGTCATGAACTGCGCGACAAGATGACCATTCTGCATCGTAATTTTGACATCAACCTGTCCAAGATGTTCCGGGAATAATGAAATCGTAGCTTCAGCAGCACTGCCTTTTCTCACGATCTCTAACTTTCCTGTAATAAAGCCTGTCATTTCTTCAGCAAACCGATGTACAGGAACCTGTGGTACAGGGGCTTCCGCTTTATGCAGCGAAGTAATGCCGCCACGCAGAGATAATTGACCTGCAGTGACGATTTCATGATCGCCAGCTTCTACTGGTTTCGCCTGTGCCGACTCTTCTTCCTTAGCATCGGCTTTGACAGCACCAGCTGCTACTGCTTTAGCGACTGAAACAGTAGGAGTGTCAGCCTGTTCTCCCGTCACACCTTGCTGTATAGCAGTCGGGGAAGATGCCACCGTGCCTTTAACTGTTGGCGCGTCTACTAGAGTAGGACGAAGCATAGGCGCTGCCTTCTCTTGAGTCTTATCCTTACTGTCCACACCTAAAAGCTGTTCAAAGGCTGCCGTGGATGACTGAACGTGAGCAGCATTTGCTGTGCTCGTTTGTTTAACAGATGGCGCTACTTGTTCTAACATTAACGAGAGCTGGTTTACCAGTTCAACGCCTTTGGCGACTGCAGCTTCGTCTCCTTTATCCGCTGATTGCTGAATCACATTGACCAGATGATGAAGCTCATCCTGAAGCGCAAATCGCAAAGTGGCTGAGTGCTGGGCTAGAGGCGGTAAGCTGCCCTCCAGGCCTTCACCTGTAGAATTACCACCCTCAATTGACTGCTGAGGCGTGTTTCCTACCGCCGCCACCAACATCAACCATCCCTGTAGCGCCGCTTGCAGCACAGGATCATTGCTGATCTTGTCATCCTGCTTCTCCAGTTCCTCTGTCATAGCTTTTAGCAAATCCTCAGGCTTCTGCTGACCTTGCTGATCACCAGATTCCCTTACTGTTTGCTCCGTAGCGCCGAGCAGTCCCATCAGCAATGAGGTTAAGCCTCCCACTGTCTGCGGGGTAACTGACGTAGCATTTGTACCCATCGTTTGCACAAGCGTCTGGGCGAAAGGCTGTGTTGTGGCTGTGGCAGCACCCGCTGCAGTCCCAGACTGAGCATTTCCAGCCAATGCATTGCTACCCAAAAGGGATTGAATAATCAAACTCATTGTTATTGTTCACCTCCTTTCAGGTTTACTTGCCACCCATCAGCCGGTTGACAATCTTGGCAGTCTGAGGACTATCATTTTTCGTCATTTCCCCCAAAATGGATGATCGAACCGAATCACTGACGGTGTTCAGGATCGTAATTACTTTATCCGGACTGATCTTGTACATTTCTCCGAGCAGAGATGCCGCATTTGCAGGTGTCATGGTGGAGAATGTCTGATTCAGCTTTTCCTTGTCCAGATTCTTGCTTGTATTTGCAGGCGTTGTCGCTGCTGCTTTCGAATCTTGTTTCAGTCGAGACTGAAGTGCAGCAATAGCCAGGTCCGAAGAAGTTGTCTCTTCCTTCAGCTTAATAGATACATCCGCTGCTTTCTTCGGATCCATCTTCTCAAGGATTGCGGTTTTGCTGGCATTATTCATCACACTGAAAATCTGCACCATTTCCTCTTGTGTCAAATTCTCCATGATCGGTGCTGCCTTGGATGGCTTCATCCCGGCGTAGAGCTTGGCCAAGTCCTTGACCTGCTTCAAGTAATCATCTTCGGTGGTAGCCGCTTTTGCTTCTTCGGCAGCCTTTGCTTCTTGAGTCATCGTATCCACCTGAGACTCAAGCGCCTGCACTTTATTATCCTGAGCCGTCTTCTCCTCAGTAATCTTCTTCAAGTTCTCCTCTTGCTTGGAAAGCTGTGACTTCAATTCTTTAATAGTAGAATTCGAGCTTTCGGCTTGCTTCTCAGCCTGTTTCTTCGGATCCGCTGGTTTAGAAGGATCCGCTGGCGGATCAGGAATCCATTTTTCCAAAATAGGAATCTTATTCGCAATCGCAAACACATTATTGCGGATATCCATATTGAAAAGTGTCAACAGTACGCCAAGCAGTACGAGCGTAAATATAATCGGTATCATCAAGAACAAGAAACGCTCAAACTTTCCTGCTGACCCTTCGTTTTCCAATTCAACTTCGTTATTTGCCACTAGGGGAAACCTCCCGGGTTAGAGGGATTTCATCGCGAAGCGGACGGTAGCCATCTCATCCAGTTCGTTTTGTTCCCGTAAAATCATATTTTGCTGAAACAGCATCTGGGCTTTATCCTTTGCCTTCAGCCATACTTTTTCGTCCAACATTTTATTGCTGAGCTGATCCTGCTTTCTCTGAACTTCCTGATGTGCACGGCCAATATCCGCATGCTTGCGAACAATGCATTTGTCCAGATAATCAACATAATCCTGCATTTCCCGCATCTTCACCATCGGCGTTTTGTGTTCCGCTGCGTTTTGCAGATCCATCATCAAATTGCTACGCTGGGCAGTCAATTCCTCGAGGCTTTTCTCCTGTGCCTGCAGTTCTCCGAGCGCGCTTGAGAGCATCCACTCTGCCTGTGTCTTTTCGTTACCCTTCAAGTCTACGACTTTTTGAAACGTATAATGAAATTTCATAATACTGAATCAACTCCTTGAGAACTGGGAAATTAAAGATTCCTGAACTTCAGTAAGCGTCACTTTTTCATTGACCTTCTGTCTGGTGAATTCCCAAATGCTGTCGATATAATGGATCGACTCATCGATCTGGGCATTGGAGCCTCGTTGATAGGCACCGATATTGATCAAATCCTCTGAATCCTTATACACAGCCATGAGCCGCTTCACATTCTCTGCAGCCGCTATCTGCTCTTCTGGAGCGATATCCTTCATAACACGGCTAATGCTGGCGAGCACGTCAATGGCTGGAAAATGTCCTTTGTTAGCAATGCTACGGTTAAGCACGATGTGCCCATCCAATATTCCCCGAACCGCATCTGCGATTGGCTCATTCATGTCATCCCCATCAACCAGCACTGTGTAGAACGCCGTTATTGATCCGGTTGGACCAGTCCCTGCACGTTCCAGCAGCTTCGGCAGGCTTGCAAAAACGGAAGGGGTGTACCCTCTCATCGCCGGCGGCTCACCGACTGCAAGCCCCACTTCGCGCTGAGCCATCGCATAGCGGGTAACAGAGTCCATCATCAGCATGACATTCAGTCCGCGATCGCGGAAATATTCGGCGATGGTGGTAGCGATCAATGCCCCTTTGATGCGGATCAGCGCCGGCTGATCCGAGGTAGCTACAATAACTACAGAACGTTGCAATCCTTCCGGACCCAAATCACGTTCAATAAAATCAAGCACTTCCCTGCCCCGCTCTCCAATGAGCGCGATGACATTCACATCTGCCGAGGTATTGCGGGCGATCATGCCCATTAGTGTACTTTTCCCGACTCCTGAACCCGCAAAAATCCCAACCCGCTGTCCTTTGCCGATGGTCAACAGCCCATCAATAGCGCGCACTCCAATGCTGATCGGTTCATGTACACGTGGCCGGGTCAGCGGATTGGACGGAATATTAAAAGTCGAGCTATGGGGCATCCGAGCCGGTATCAGCGAGCCGTCCAGCGGTTGGCCAAGGCCGTCAAGCACCTTGCCGAGCAGTTCGGAGCCAACTTGAACACTAAGCGGTTTCCCTGTACCGACTACGTCACAGCCTGGACCGATGGACTGAAGCTCGCCCAGAGGCATCAGCAGCACTTTATTATCACGAAAGCCCACAACCTCAGCCTGCAATGGCTTACTGCCCTTAGTCGGGTAGATGTAACATACATCTCCAATGCTGGCGTCTGGTCCTTCCGATTCCACCATGAGACCAATAACTTGCGTAACCTTGCCGTTAATTCTGACCGGATCGAGATTACGAAGCTGCTCTTTGTAACGTCCACTGTCAAGCATGCTCTTCACCACTTCCATGCTCCTCGGTATCCAGCGCGATTCGTACCAGCTCTTTCTTAATCTCCGAAAGCTGGGTATCGATACGGGCATCTATACTGCCAAAGGAAGACCGGATCACACAGCCCTGGTCTTTCACCGTTGAATCGGGCAAAATCTGCAGTTCTGCTTGAGAATCCACCGCGAGCGCCAATTCCTCTCTGGCTGCATTCACAAACGCGAACTGTGCAGGTGACACACAGAGCGAGATCAATCCTTGCTCGCGCTTACGCGCCAGATTCTTACGAATTAGTTCCATTGCGAACTGCGGCTCCAAGGTCAACTGCTTGTCCACAATCTTCTCGGCAATGTCACAACTCAGTTCTACAAGGAAAGGCTCGGCCTCCTGAATAATAACGTCTCTTGCCTTATAGGCTTCTTGCAATACCGCCCTGGCTTCTTCCATCATCTCGGCTAACTTCCGCTGCATCTCTTCCTCTGCCTTCTGGATGCCTTCCTGATAGCCTTGCTGAAATGCCTCGGATTTAACTGCCTCTACAAGGTGCTCATCCTGCTCCCGACGTTGCCGCCACCACTCTTCGGCTTCCGCCTGCGCCGCTTCCACAATGGACTCGGCCTCAAGGGAAGCATCACGCACCTGGCCTTCAGCAAACTCCTTCGCATCCTTCAGCATTTGCTTGCGGGCCTGCTCCGCCTCTTCCTGTGCGGGATCCTGATAGTGGATTTCTCCAGTAGTTTCCTCCGGATCGGGTTCTTCGGTGAGGCCGGCATAATGCCGGGCCTGCTCCAACCTCTTGAGTACATCTACCGGAACATATTGGGAGTGTTTGATCAGCTTAGACAATTATGTCATCTCCTCCACCGCGGGCAATAATAATCTCACCGGATTCTTCCAGTCTGCGGATCGTACCAACAATACGAGTTTGAGCTTCTTCCACATCACGCAGCCGCACCGGACCCATGTATTCCATTTCCTCGCGGAATGTTTCTGCCATGCGTTTGGACATGTTGCGGAAAATAACATCCCGCACTTCCTCGCTGGCCACTTTGAGGGCAAGCTGCAAATCCGCATTCTCGATATCGCGGATAATACGCTGGATCGAACGATTGTCCACGTTGACAATATCCTCGAAGACAAACATCCGCTTCTTGATTTCTTCAGCAAGCTCCGGATCCTGAATTTCCAAGGAATCCAGAATCGTGCGTTCTGTACCGCGGTCTACGCCATTCAGAATTTGAACGATGGACTCTATGCCACCAGCGTTGGTGTAATCCTGAGTAACTGTCGCCGACAGCTTTTGCTCGAGCACCCGTTCAATCTGGGTAATGACTTCTGGAGAAGTGCTGTCCATGACGGCAATTCTCCGCGCAACCTCCGCTTGTTTCTCCTGTGGCAATGAAGACAGGATCGCCGCAGCTTGTTCAAATTGAAGATAGGACAGGACGAGCGCAATGGTCTGTACATTCTCGTTCTGAATAAAGTTGAGAATCTGGTTGGGATCTGCCTTCCGAGCAAAGTCGAACGGCCGTACCTGCAGCGTAGCTGTCAGGCGGTTGATAACCTCCAGTGCTTTCTGCGAGCCTAGCGCTTTCTCCAGAATCTCCTTGGCGTAATTGATACCGCCTTGTGAAATATATTCCTGGGCGAGACAAATCTGGTGAAACTCTGCCATGATCGACTCTTTTTCACCGCTATCAACCTTACGCACATTGGCAATCTCCAGCGTAAGCTGCTCGATTTCATCGTCCCTTAAATGTTTGAATATTTGAGCCGACACTTCCGGCCCAAGTGTGATTAGCAGAATTGCAGCCTTTTGGCGACCGCTAAGTGTCTGCTGGGTAGCTTTTGCCATTAATCAGTTCACCTCTGTTCGTCTGCAAGCCATGTACGCAGCAGATTTACGAATTCGTCCGGTTTCTTCTTGGCCAGACTCTCAAGCTGCTTGCGAACCTGGCTTTCATTCGTTACGCTTTCCAAGTTAATGGAAGGAAACTCAGTCGGAACTTGCAGAGGAATATCTTCTTCCTCTTCTTCCTCCTCGGCTCTATTACGTCTCCGATAGATGAAGTATCCCACTCCGGCACCCACAAGCAGCGCAGCAGCGCCAATGGCCCAAACCATCCAATTAGCAAACCCGGTATCAGTAGTCGCAGCAGCACTGGAACCAAATGGTTGTGAAAATACCGAAACTTTTTTGGCCAACTCTGCGTCTGTATAAGTAACCTCAGAACCAGCCAGCGATGCCCGTACAATATTAACCAAAATGTTCTGGATAGCAGCTGTTGTTGGCTGATCCAAAGAATTTTGTCCATTAGGTGGTTCAACGGCAACATTAATGGTTAAATCTTTTACAGAGTACGGACTTGCAACGATATCTTTAGTGATTCGGTTTACTTCAAAGTTTCTAGTCTCCGAAGATTCATCCGAAGTCGACTGCCCCGTACCTGTTGCGGATGGGAATCCGGCAACATCCTGGGAACCCGTACCAGCCACGCCTCCCGTAGTGTTACCTTGGCCGGAATACGAGTTGCTGATAATCTGGGAACTGATCTCGATCCCCTTCATATTCTCAGTATCAACCGGTGCGACAAGATCTTCCTTGCGGCTCTCCTTGTCGAAGTTCAGCTTGGACATGACGAGTACATCTACCTTTTCAGGTCCCATCAGTCTGCTAAGAAATTGTTTAACATCCTTTTTGACATCATCTTCGAATTTCTTCTGCAGCGCAAAGTTCTCTTCCACCTGATTGGAGACTCCGCCTTGGCCGCCTTTGGCCGTTGGCATCAGTTCAACCTCATTGTTGGCGATCGTAATGTTCTCAACTGGCAGATTTGGTACAGCAGTCTTCACGAGATTGAAGTATCCGTCAATATTATCCTGGCTTGGTCTGAATCCGGGTTTAAACGTAAGTACAACGGAAGCGGAAGCCTTCTCCTGGTTAGCCTGTGAGGCAAATACCGTCTCTTTAGGCAGATTAATCAGTACCTTGGCATCCTGAATGCCTTGCATCCGTTTCATCAACTGCTCTACTTCACCATTCAGAGCGTTGTTATATTTCACATTAAACTCACTGTCTGTTGTACCAATCATCGACGAGTTCTCGTCAAAGATTTTGTACCCGATGGAGCCACCTTGCACAATTCCCTGCGAACCGATGTCCACCTTGATCCGTGCTGCCTCCGTACTTGGTACAGAAATGCTCTTTCCGTCAGGACTCAACCGGTAAGGTGTTCCTTTGGAGTCCAGATAGGTCATGACTGCCGCGGAATCCGTACTGTCCAGATCCCTAAATGCAACTTCATATTCTGTCTTGGACAACTGCATCGTAAGAACCACAATAATTACAATAATAATGCCAAGTGTGGAAAAAAATAATATCTTCTGTTGGTTGCTGAATCTGTTCCAATACTGGGCTGCTTTTTCCCGGTACTGGGCAAATCTTTCATTCACAGTGTCACCCCATCCGAAACTAAGCTAGGATTATTTAGATTTGAGTTCTCATAATTTCCTGGTAGGCCTCTATCACCTTGTTCCGGACTTGTGTCGTAAGCTGCAAACTAAGCAATGCTTGTTGCGAAGAAATCATTGCCTCGTCCACGTTCACTTCTCCGAGAATAAACTTGTTACTCATCTCTTTCGACTGCTGCTCTTGGGCAGCCACTTGATTCAATGCATTTTCCAGGTAAGAGCCAAAGCTCTGTGTGTCATTCACTGCCGGACCAGATGAAGATTGTGATGCTGCCGGTTTAAGTGCAAGCTGCTGAACTCCCTGTGAGCCTATAGCTAGATTATTCGGTATCAACTATGTTCCCCCTTGGTCAAATTTACGGTTAGCGTCCGATTTCGAGCGCTTTGGTTACCATTGCCTTCGATGCGTTCAACATCGTTACATTCGCTTCGTAGGAGCGAGATGCAGACAGCATGTCCACCATTTCCTTAGTGATGTCCACATTCGGCATATACACATATCCATTCTCATCCGCATCGGGATGACTTGGATTGAATACCGGCTTGAACGGAGAAGAATCGTCCGTAATGGCCTGGACGGTTACACCCTTGACGTCACCATCCATCTTATTTTGAAGGATGTCCGAGAACTTGTTGCCTTCTGCTGTCTCCAGAACGACCATTTTCCGCCGGTAA
Source organism: Paenibacillus sp. NPDC056722 (assembly GCF_042790635.1). Taxonomy (NCBI): domain Bacteria; kingdom Bacillati; phylum Bacillota; class Bacilli; order Caryophanales; family Paenibacillaceae; genus Paenibacillus; species Paenibacillus sp. NPDC056722. Next base: position 515,882 of record NZ_JBHTYV010000001.1, read on the forward strand.
GGAACAGCCTTGCCATCCACTACCGAAGCCCTTGTCGTTTCTGCGTTGGCAATATTCGAGCTGATTACGTCCATCCGCAGCCGCTGTGCGGTTAATGCAGAAGCACTTATCCCAAAACTGCTACCAAAGTTCATTGAGTATTATCTCCCTTCAACAACTGAGCGCATCATCGTAAATTGGCTATTCAACAGCCCGACATATGAATTGTATCTGAGCTGATTTTCAGCGCTTAAAGCCATCTCTCTGTCAACATCTACGTTATTGTTGTTATTGTTCATTGAGGTGGTTTGATCTGTGCTATAGACGGAAGCCGGTACGATCTTGTTCGAACCGAATTGAAAATGCCGGCGATCTGTCACTCTAGCGTTCAGATCCGACTGAAGCCCAAGCTCTTGCTGCTGAAGAATACTCTCAAATGAAACATTGGAGCGTTTGAAATTTGGTGTATCGACATTGGCCACATTATTAGCCAGCACAGATTGTCGTTGATTAGCAGCTTCAATGCCTCCCTGCAATCGTTGAAAACTGACACTATTCAGCAATCCCACGGAAATCCTCCTTCCAAAAGCTTTCGTAATAAAAAGAATTCCACAGCAACTTTACGAATCCCTTCTTGATTCGACAAATAAGTCCAAAAATAGTGCCGAACGTCTGGTTATAGGTCGAAAGTTGTCAGTGGTTTATTCCACTAGCGATCTCACATACTTTGATTCTCTTAGAATTTGTATATTATTACAATAAGAAATAAGCCCTATCTTTTCAGAAAAGAGAGGGCTTAAAGCACAAAAATGCTATTTTATTACATTACTCCTTATATTAAAACTAATATTTTGCATATTTTTACATAATATTCCTCAGTTTCGAGGAGATGTTGCATATTTCTAATTCCAACTACCCAAATTCGAATTATCTCGAATGCTGTCAATTTAAAGAATGTATTGGCTCAGATCACGATCCTGGGCAATACCCGACAGTTTGTCACGAACATATTCCGGTGTGATTACCATTGTATCCAGTGTCAGCTCAGGGGCTTCAAAGGAAAGATCCTCCAGCAGCTTCTCCAAAATAGTATGCAGACGGCGTGCGCCGATATTCTCCATGTTCTGATTAACAGACGCTGCAATCTTAGCGATTTCCTCAATAGCTTCCTTCTGGAACTGCACTTCGATGTTCTCTGTCTGGAGTAAATGAACGTACTGCTTAGTCAATGCATTCTCCGGCTCCGTCAAAATAGATACAAAATCCTCCAGCGTCAAGCTGTTCAGCTCAACCCGAATTGGAAAGCGCCCCTGAAGCTCAGGAATAAGGTCTGAAGGCTTAGCAATGTGAAAAGCACCTGCGGCAATGAAAAGCACGTAATCGGTCTTCACAGGGCCGTACTTGGTCATCACTGTAGATCCCTCGACGATTGGTAAAATATCACGCTGCACGCCTTCACGGGAGACATCTGGACCCGAACCTTTGCCTTGGCTGGCTACCTTGTCGATCTCATCGATAAAAATAATCCCGGACTGCTCGGCTCTCGCCACAGACTCCTGGATTACATCATCCATATCAATCAGCTTGGAAGCTTCATCCTGGATCAGCACCTTGCGGGCTTCCTTAATCGGGAGCTTGCGCTTCTTGGTGCGTTTAGGCAGAAGGCTGCCGAACATTTCTTGCATGTTCATCCCCATCTGCTCATTGCCCTGCCCGGCAAACATATCCATCATATTAGGGGATGCGTCCTCTACATCCACTTCGATGATATCCTCTTCCAGTTGCCCGGCCAGAAGTTTGAATCTGACCCCTCTACGGCGTTCGCTGAGGCTACTGTCCTGCTCGGTCTCCTCCTTGGACTCATCCTGGCCCCCATTCCCGCCAAAGATCATCTCAAAGGGGTTACGCTGGGATTTGTTCTTGGAGGAGGAAGGCACCAGAATAGAAACGATCCGTTCGTTAGCCAGCTCTTCCGCCCGGTCCTGAACCTTCTCGGTCCGCTCCAGCTTCACCATCCGGATAGCAGTCTCCACAAGATCCCGAACCATGGACTCTACATCACGGCCAACGTAACCAACCTCGGTAAACTTTGTAGCCTCGACCTTGATGAAAGGCGCATTGACCAGCTTGGCCAGACGCCGGGCGATCTCAGTTTTACCCACACCGGTGGGTCCGATCATCAGAATGTTCTTCGGAACGACTTCATCACGCAGTTCTTCGGCAAGCAGACTGCGCCGATACCGATTTCGGAGTGCAACGGCCACGGATTTTTTGGCCTGCTTCTGACCTACGATATATTTATCCAGCTCAGCTACGATTTGGCGCGGGGTTAGCGATTGATTCACCATCGTGACTTCCTCCATCTCTTCTATGGCTGCTATGCCTATAATTGTTCAACAATAATATTGGAATTCGTATATACACAAATCTCGGATGCAATCTGCAATGCTTCCTTCGCAATCTCTGCCGCAGTCAGATTGGACGCGTGACGTTTAAGAGCACGACCAGAAGCTAGGGCAAAGTTGCCGCCCGAACCGATAGCCAACACATCATCATCCGGTTCAATGATCTCTCCGTTACCGGAAATCAGCAGCATGCCTTCCTTGTTCATCACAATCATCAGTGCCTCCAGCTTGCGCAGGACACGGTCCTGACGCCAGTCCTTGGCCAGTTCTACTGCTGCGCGCTGCAAGTTACCGTGATGCTCCTCCAGCTTACCCTCAAACTTCTCGAACAATGTAATAGCGTCAGAGACAGAACCTGCGAAGCCAGCAATGACTTGACCCCGATAGAGGCGCCGTACTTTTCTGGCTGTCGTCTTCATAATGACGCTTTCTCCGAATGTAACCTGGCCGTCGCCGGCTATCGCCGCCTGACCGTTATGTCTTACTGCACAAATTGTAGTTGCATGAAAGCTGGGAATCATGATTGCTGCCTCCTTATCAAGATAAGCTCTCTTCCTCTTCTTGGACTTCGCTGATCTCAGGTTCGATATAATTCAATTGTTCAAGAATTGCGTATTCAGCCAGGCTATCCAGCGCACGGTGGGCCAGCAGCTCGTTCTTTTCCTTCTTGTTGCGAATTTTCTTTTCAGGCTTCGGCAACAATCCAAAGTTAGCATTCATCGGCTGGAAGTGCTCTGGGTCGGCCGAAGTGATATAAGCAGGCATACTACCAAGAACGCTATCCCCAGGGAAGATCAGACCTTCCTGTCCCTTAGCGGCTCTGGCGGCGTTAATACCAGCGATCAGGCCGGAAGCTGCCGATTCTACATAACCTTCTACACCTGTCATTTGACCGGCAAAATACAGCCGCTCATGACCCTTCATCTGATAGGTAGGATGTAACAGCTTAGGCGAGTTAATAAAGGTGTTGCGGTGCATAACGCCATAACGAACATACTCCGCATTCTCAAGTCCTGGAATCAGAGAGAACACTCGCTTTTGCTCGCCCCATTTGAGATGGGTTTGAAATCCTACAAGGTTATACAGCGTTCCTGCCGCATTATCCTGACGCAATTGCACAACGGCATAAGGTAGCTTGCCTGTATGCGGGTTAACCAAGCCTACTGGCTTCATCGGCCCGAACAACGCGGTCTGCTTGCCACGTTTCATCATAATCTCAATCGGCATGCAGCCTTCAAAATAAATCTCTTTCTCAAATTCTTTAAGTGCCGCTGTTTCTGCAGTGATCAGCGCATCATAGAAGACATCAAATTCCTCTTCTGTCATCGGGCAGTTCAAATATGCCGCCTCACCTTTGTCATAACGGGAAGCCAAATAGACTTTATCCATGTCGATAGAGTCCTTCTCGACGATTGGAGCAGCCGCATCATAGAAGTAGAAATATTCTTCTCCCAGCAAAGCCTTAATCTCAGCGGACAACGATGGGGAGGTCAGCGGACCGGTCGCAATGACAACGATCCCTTCCTCCGGTATATGCGTAAGCTCTTCATTTATAACCTCAATGAGAGGATGATTGTGCAAAGTAGAGGTGATCTCGCCGGAGAAACCGTCGCGATCCACTGCAAGCGCACCACCAGCCGGGACCGCATTCCGGTCCGCTGCTCCCAGAACAAGCGAATTTAAGCGGCGCATTTCTTCCTTCAATACGCCTACAGCATTGCCTAGTCCGTTGGCGCGCAGCGAGTTGCTGCACACCAGTTCGGCAAATTTGTCTGTATGATGGGCCGGAGTCTTCACAACCGGTCTCATCTCATATAATCTAACCGGCACCCCTTGCGAGGCAATCTGCCAGGCTGCTTCACTACCGGCCAAACCGGCACCAATTACTGTAACTCTCGAAATATCCGTCAACTTCTTTTCCTCCTGAACCTATTATTCTGCTAATTCTTCGTTGTCGCTATCATTGTCCAGAACTGCTTCTGTATGATCACATGAGGTACACTGCAGCTTGACCCCTTGTTTGTTGCGCTTCTCTACCATCCAAGAACCGCAAGCAGGACAAGGCTTCACAGATGGACGATCCCAAGAGACAAAATCACAACCCGGGTACTGATCACAGCCGTAGAAGACGCGACCCTTCTTGCTGCGGCGTTCTACTACTTTACCCTCATGGCATTTCGGACAGTTAACGCCAATATCTTTGACAATTGGCTTCGTATTCCGGCAATCCGGGAATCCCGAACAAGCCAGAAACTTCCCGAAGCGGCCAAGCTTATACACCATTGGCTTGCCACATTTTTCACAGAGCTCGTCGGAGACTTCATCCTCGATCTCGATTTCTTTCATTTCTTCTTCAGCGAACTCCAGCCGCTTCTCGAAGGATTCATAGAACTCAGCCAGTACCTTCACCCAGTCCTCTGAGCCTTCCTCCACATGGTCAAGATCGCCTTCCATGTTGGCTGTGAATTCAACGTTCAGAATCTCCGGGAAGAATTCCTCCATCTGCTCGATGACTAATTCACCCAGCTCTGTCGGCATGAATTTCTTCTCTTCAATGGCCACATAACCACGCTTCTGGATCGTCTCCAGCGTTGGGGCATACGTACTTGGACGCCCTATGCCCAGCTCCTCCAGCGTCTTAACGAGCCTTGCTTCCGTATAACGTGGCGGCGGCTGTGTAAAATGCTGCTTCGGATCGATGTCTTGTGTATTCAGGTGATCTCCTGACTGAAGCGGCGGAAGGAACTTCTCCTCATCCGTCGTGCCGTCATCATTCCCTTCCACATACACTTTCATGAAGCCGGGGAAAGATACCTTGGAGCCCACAGCACGGAAAATGGCTGGTCCTGCGGCAATATCCACCGAAAGCGTATCCAGCAGGGCTGAAGACATCTGGCTGGAAACAAACCGTTCCCAGACGAGTTTATAGAGACGGAATTGATCACGACTCATGAACTCTTTTACTGTCTCAGGTTCACGCAGAGCCGAGGTTGGACGAATCGCTTCGTGCGCATCCTGGGCTCCAGCAGCCTTCTTGGAATATTGACGCGGAGATTCTGGTACAAACTTCTCACCGTACTTGGACAGAATCAGTTCTTTTGCTTCTTCTTGCGCCGTCGCCGAAATCCGCGTAGAGTCCGTACGCATGTAAGTTATAAGACCGACAGTACCTTCTTTGCCTAATTCCACACCTTCATACAGCTGCTGAGCTACCGACATAGTCTTGGCTGCCCGGAAACCGAGCTTACGAGCCGCTTCCTGCTGCAATGAACTGGTGGTAAACGGCGCAGAAGGATGACGCTGCCGTTCCTTTTCCTTTACCTGACTAACTGTAAAATCGGCTCCCTTGATCGCCTGAAGAACTTCCTGAACATCACTCTCTTGGTTCAGTTCTTTCTTCTCACCGTTCAGCTTATGGAACTTAGCTTCAAAGTTCGTATCGCGGATACCAAGTTTGGCGGTAATGCTCCAATATTCCGTAGGAACAAACTCACCGATCTCGTTCTCGCGGTCCATAATAATTTTGACAGCAACCGATTGAACCCGTCCGGCAGACAAGCCTTTTTTGACTTTCTTCCATAATAATGGACTGATCTTGTAACCCACAAGCCGATCCAGAATCCGGCGAGCCTGCTGCGCATTCACCAGATCCATGTTGATTTTCCGCGGGGTCTTGAATGCGTCCTTAACCGCCTGCTTGGTAATTTCGTTAAAAACCACCCGACATTCTTCGGTATTATCCAGATCCAGCGCATGGGCCAAATGCCAGGCAATAGCTTCTCCTTCGCGGTCCGGGTCAGCCGCCAGATATACTTTTTTCACTTTTTTGCGGGCATCCTTCAATTCTTTCAACACGGAGCCTTTGCCACGAATGGTAATGTACTTCGGGTTGAAGTCATTCTCGACCTCTACGCCGATCTGACTTTTAGGCAAGTCACGAACATGCCCCATGGATGCTTTAACAATATATTTACTGCCCAAATATTTGCCGATCGTCTTCGCTTTCGCGGGCGACTCGACAATGACCAATGTATCCGCCATAATACGTCCTCCTCATTAACACTAAAACCTTCTATACAAGATAGCCCCTCTACCCAAACCTTTATACTGCGGTCTTCTTCAAAAATTGGCGGGGACCTTCGAAAATAAATAAGTTCCTTCGAAAATACAAGGAAGATTCATCATCATGATGTCCTCTTATATTTTTAAATAATCTTATAAATGGCACCCGGTAATTGTGTTACCGCTTTTTTTATGATTAAAGATAACAGAACTGAATGCAAAAGTCCAAAATCCCACTGGCTTCTCGCTAGAAGCTCATCCAAGGTAAAGGGCCCCTGATGCAGTATATGGTATAGTTGGGACTCCTCTCTTGTCAATTTCTTTTCACCAAGCCCCTCTTTATCGAGAGGTTCAGCATCCCCGTTATTTCTTGCATTTACTGGAGGTTGAGACAGACAAAACTGATAATCTTCAACAATATCTGCACTGCCTGTGACAAGCTTCGCCCCCTGCTTAATCAAGTCCAGAGCCCCTCTGCTTTTGGGAGATGTAAGTGGTCCTGGAACAGCAAACACATCACGTCCTGCCTCCAAAGCTGCATCAGCTGTAATAAGTGAACCGCTGCGGCTGTCGGCTTCCACTACCACGGTTCCAAGGGACAGACCCGCAATAATCCGGTTGCGCCGTGGAAAAAGACCCGGGTGACTCGGCGTGCCCAAAGGGTACTCGGTCAGCACTAGCCCATCTTGGGCTACAGCCCGTAGTAACTCCCGGTTCTCGGGAGGGTAGACCTTATCCATTCCCGTTGCGGTCACAGCAATCGTACTTCCGCGACTTTTCAGGGCAGCTTTGTGACAGACGCTGTCGATCCCTCTGGCAAGACCACTGACTACCGTCAGACCGGCTGCACTTAATTCCTCTGCCAGCATCTCACCAATCTTGATACCGTATGCAGTAGGCACACGGGTACCCACCATGGCAATTGCAGGACGGGATAATAGTTCCAGTCTTCCGCGATAGTACAGTACCCAAGGGGGCTCTACCGTTTCCTTTAACATATCGGGGTAATCTTCATCCAGTATAGTTACCAGACCAATTCCTCTTTCTTCTATTAAAGAGTGTCTCTCGGCGATCCATTCGGGTGTATATATGGAGGCAAGGGCAGCCGCCACTTTCCCGTTCAGTCCGATGCGCTCCCAATCCTCAGGAACACAAGAAAATGCTTTTTCCGACAATAAACCGGCAGCACAAATCTTATCAATGCTCTTCCAACCGACCCCTTGAACCTCATTCAAACCGAATAATAAATCCCGTTCCTTCATTTTGCACTCTCTCCCTTTTAATGGAAGGACCGACCTCCCTATTTTGTGACACACCGCTTATAATTGCAAGTCCTCTCTGAAATCCCGAATTTGCGCAAATATGCAAAAAAGCAACCTTCCATTCCCGCAGGAACAAAAGGTTGCTTACCTCTGATCACATTATACACGAAAGAACCCTGCAGCGCAGAGCCTTTCATGTACATATTATTAACGTTAAAATAAATGCTAGTGAGTGGTAAATGTACTTAAAATACCGCGTTCTTCAAGCACGCTTACCAAAGTAGAGCCCATCTCTGCCGGAGTCGGCGCCACTTTAATTCCGCATGCTTCCAGAACAGCGATCTTCTCACTGGCTGTGCCTTTTCCGCCCGAAATAATGGCACCGGCATGACCCATCCGCTTGCCTGGAGGTGCAGTAGCCCCGCCAATAAAGCCGACTACCGGCTTAGTCATATTATCGCGAATCCAAACCGCTGCTTCTTCCTCCGCTGTACCGCCGATTTCACCGATCATGACGACCGCTTTAGTACCCGGATCTTCATTAAACAACTTCAAAATATCAATAAACTCCGAACCTTTGACAGGATCACCACCGATACCTACGGCAGAGGATTGTCCAATTCCCCGCGTAGTCAGCTGATGAACCGCCTCATAGGTCAAAGTTCCACTGCGTGAGACTACGCCGACATAGCCCGGCAAGTGGATATAACCTGGCATTATGCCAATTTTGCATTCTCCAGGGGTAATGACTCCAGGACAGTTAGGCCCGATCAGGACTGTGGAACGGCCTTCCATATAACGCGATACCTTCACCATATCAAGTACCGGAATCCCCTCTGTAATACAGATTACGAGATCCAGTTCCGCATCTACGGCTTCCATGATAGAGTCTGCGGCGAATGCTGGCGGTACATAGATTACACTAGCGGTTGCACCTGTTGCCGCTTTGGCTGCGACTACAGTGTCAAATACCGGCAGACTGACCTCTTCCCCATTCTCCAGCGTAATATTGACCGTCGTTCCGCCTTTCCCTGGCGTTACACCACCAACCATCTGGGTTCCGTAATCCAGCGCGCCTTTGGTATGAAACAAACCGGTCGAACCCGTAATTCCCTGCGTGATCACTTTCGTATTTTTATCTACAAGAATGCTCATTCTTCGTCACATCCCTAATCATTTTGTCAAATACGATCCACTGCGAAACCACTCCGCAGGGCTATTATTATACGAGAGAAACAATCTTACGGGCTCCATCCGCCATCGAGTCGGCAGGTACGATATTCAGTCCCGATCCGGCCAGAATCTCCTTACCTAGTGCCACATTGGTACCTTCAAGACGCACCACCAGTGGTTTGGTCAATCCGAGTTGCTTGGCAGCTTCCACCACACCGTTGGCAATGACATCACAGCGCATGATACCGCCGAAGATGTTGACAAAAATTCCGTTAACCTTAGCATCGGACAAAATAATCTTAAATGCTTCAGTAACTTTCTCAGTAGTGGCACCGCCCCCTACATCGAGGAAGTTGGCGGGTTCTCCGCCATAATATTTAATAATATCCATAGTAGCCATAGCCAAGCCCGCACCATTTACCATACAGCCAATATTGCCATCCAGGGCAATGTAGCTAAGGTCGTATTTGGAGGCTTCGATCTCTTTCTCATCTTCTTCCTCCAGATCACGAAGCTCCAGAATGTCCTTATGACGGAACAGAGCGTTGGAATCAAAATTCAGTTTGGCATCCAGCGCCATAACATTTCCGTCACCTGTAACGACCAGCGGGTTGATCTCTGCAATGGAGCAATCCTTATCCACAAAAGCCAAATATAGCGCTTGCATGAACTTGACGGCTTTATTTACCAATTCGCTCGGAATGGCTATGCTGTATGCAAGTTTACGGGCCTGAAAGGTCTGAAGCCCTACTGCCGGATCAATAATTTCCTTAAAAATCTTCTCGGGATGTGTAGCGGCAACTTCTTCAATCTCCGTTCCGCCCTCCTCGGAAGCCATCATTACGACGCGGCCAGTTCCGCGGTCCACAACAAGTCCGATATAATATTCCTTCACAATTTGGCAGCCCTCTTCGATGAGGAGCCGTTTCACCACTTTACCTTCCGGGCCGGTCTGATGAGTGACAAGTGTCTTGCCGAGAATCTCAGCAGCATAGCTGCGAACCTCATCCAAATTCTTGGCCACCTTCACGCCGCCAGCTTTGCCGCGTCCACCTGCATGAATCTGAGCTTTCACAACTACCACCGGGGTGCTCAGTGATTCTGCGGCTGCGACCGCTTCTTCCACCGTATAAGCTACTTTTCCGTTCGGTACGGCTACGCCGTACTTCTTAAGCACTTCTTTTCCCTGATACTCGTGGATATTCATTCCGGAAGCCTCCTAAAGTGTTGCGGTGACCGAGCAGGCAGCCTGCAGTCATTCCGCTTTCCGTTTTGATTGCCGCGATGCCCGGGTTCAGGCCGGTACAACAGTTCACTTGCCCGGAGCAGGTAGAAACGGATTAACCGCCCGTATGGACGGCTCGCGTTTCTGCGGGAAACATAAGGTCTCATCTAAGACTTAGCTTACATATAACCTATATGCCCAAAAAGGAAACCCAGAATATTGTAACACGTTTTTGAAACGCTTTCCTTAAAATAATTCATAATTTATACACATATTTTCGCTTGGTTTCATGCCGGAATGCGAACAATCATCTTGACTTCATTCCGCTACTATTTCTTGGATGCACTCGTATTCGCACTATGAACACGCCCCAGCAAATCTTTGAACTGAACCAGAAGGTCTCCCAGTTCTTTCTCGGACATGTCCGTCCCTTCCATCATTTTACTTGGAATACAAGCTGCTTCCTTCTGCAAATCCCATCCGAGCGGTGTCAGGGAAATGAGTACCTTGCGCTCATCCTGAAGCGAACGCTCCCGCAAAATAAGACCTGCCGCCTGAAGACGCTTCAGGAGTGGTGTCAGCGTGCCGGAGTCCAAAAACAGAGCTTCACCCAGTTCCTTCACCGTGCATTGTTCTCGTTCCCATAACACGATCATTACGAGGTATTGCGAATACGTCACGCCTATTTTGTCGAGATAAGGCTGATACAGCTTCGTTATCTCACGTGAACAGGCATAAATGGTAAAACATAGATGATTATCGAGCAAAAGCTCGGTGTTTGTTGACTTTTCTTGCATATCTCTTCACCCACCTTATAGAACTATTTTATCATAAATCACTCTCGATATCATAATTATTGCAAAAAATAGTTTGACTATTATTTTATTTGTGTTAAATTAAATTGTGTACAATATATAAATAACGGAACGGAGAGATTTATAATGATGACTATCCAACAAAAAATGTATGAAACAACAGTAAAAGCGGTGGGTGGAAGAAACGGCTACATCGAATCCGAAACTCCAAAGCTTAACTTGAATATCAGCACACCACGTGAATTGGGTGGTGCTGGCGGTGAAGGAACTAATCCTGAGCAACTGTTCGCTGCAGGATATTCTGCTTGTTTCGACAGTGCGCTGAACATGGTAGCACGACTGGGTAAAGTAAAAATCGAAGGCAGCGAAGTCACTGCAACTGTGAGCTTAGGCAAAGTGGAAGATGGCGGCTTCGGCATTGCTGTCAAACTGGATGTCCTTGTAAAAGGTGTTGACCACGACACCGCAGTTTCTCTTGTAGAAGCCGCTCACGGCGCCTGTCCTTACTCCCGCGCTACCCGCGGTAATATTTCAGTGGAATTGAACGTACTGTAAGCAAGCTGGACTTATCTACTGCACCTCTTCAAAAAAATTAATCTTTGCCTCTGTTATGTAATATGCCTTATACGCTTGGAATCAGCGCGATACAAACAAGCCACCCGGAGTGCCGGGTGGCTGTTTTTGCGTTTCAAAGTTCTGTCTCTAGACTTTACTTTTAGTTACATTTAACTACAATGTTGATTTATTCCTCACTTAATTCCTTGAGAGTATTTTCTTTGGTTTGGTTTAATCGTTTCTCAGCACCATGTGGGTGTAGTGGTTCACCCCAGGTAAATCCATCACCTTCGTACCTTGGAATCAGATGCATATGGTAATGGGTAAGGTCGTTAAATTGTCCTCCATCTTGACAAATCCTTATACCGTCAGGTTTAAACAAACTTTTCAAGGCAATTGAAAGTTTTTACGAAGCATCCATAATAGCATAAGCAGTCTCTGACTCCATCTCTTCGACATCCCTATAATGCTTTTTGGGGAGGATTAGAGTATGTCCTTCATTAAATGGAGCAATATCAAGCACACAAGTAATGAGTTCATTTTCATAAACAATATTCAAGTTGGGTTCAATACCGTTAGCGATTCTACATCCTAAACATTCCATGTACAGCATCACTCCATCCTACGCGGTAATTTTCATAGTTCTCATGGTATCGAAAGTTTGATCTATCTTAAAGAACCATGCATTGATTAACATATCTTTCCTATTCGATTTAGTATTTTCAGATTCCTTATTGTCTAATTGTCGAAACCATACTGTTCACTGCCTTCTGCTAAATTTACGAAACCTTATACATTACCCATCGTATAATTTGGATATCAACAGCAAAAAGGTAATATTAACATCTATTTCTATAATTATACTTTTATTAATTAATATTTTGAGGGGGTAATTAAGATTTCTAAAAAACAATTGGCTCTAGGTATTGTTATTACGGCAACTTTACTATCTGGCTGTAGCTCTTCTGACGGTAAAGCATCGAATACAAACATAAACACAAATTCTAAAGCAAATACAGATTCTAACACAAATAAAAACACCGTTGCTGCAGATTCAAAAAAAGAGAAGAAACTAAATGCATATGAAAAGACAGCTCTTGAATATGTTAATGTTTTTATGAACGGAACTGATCCTGAAGCTAAGAAAGCATTCATAACTGACAATATCCACACGGAGGTCCAGCCGATATTCCAATTACTTGCAGCTAAAGAGGTCCCCGAATCTTCAAAGCTTCAAGACCCCAAAGTCCTTGAATCGCAAGATTATAAAGATAAGGAAGGCAAGAAAAACAAGATCGTCCTAATAGAAGGAACAAAATCATCCCTTCCTAACAGTGAAATAATCGTACTGTTCGTAGACGAAAAAATAGTTTGGGTTACAAGTGCTACGGACAAGCAAACATTTGATGTAGTTAGGAAAGAATTTAAGCACCCAATTCCTGAGAACTCTTCTGTAGAGAATTCTGCTACCGATCCTAAAGCTACACTTCAAGAAATTCAAAATTTTATTGTTTCAGACATTTGGAATACCGGATTTGTTGATATAAGCTGGTACCTCGCCGACGGAACAAGCAGTACAGGTGAAAGCTTGGATATTGATTTTACAATGGAGCAATTAGGGAAAGCCATCGACAAAAAATCGGAGTACGATAAATACATACAATCTCTTTCCGACGAATACAGCTCGGTTAAAAATACTTGGGGAAAATTATCTGCTGAAGTGGATCTCTTGTATAAGCATCTGCAGTCTAATCCTCCAAAGGCCAACGATTCTAGCAATAAACTGGATAACGGCAAGCTCAAGCAGTACATGCAGGCATTCGAAAAAGATGTTTCTGCCCTTAACTAAGCCATAAATAACAGAAGACCCTCTAGGGCACCAAAAGTGCACTTCTTAAAATAATACTGGACTACATGCTTGATTGATATATCCAGTAATTATAAGAGGCCACTGAAAAACTACTTGTTTTATCGAAGCACAACAATTTCAGGGGGTCAAATATGATTCCCGGAACGCGAAACGAGCCGTAGAAGCCATTCTAGAGGCTCGTTTTTCTCGTGTATTTTTTGTAGAGTCTTTTTCAGTGGCCTCAATTATAATGAGGGGTGTTTTTCGCGTCACGACTACAAAATCATTGCTTGCTTAGTTAAGGAGCGGACTCCAGAGTCCTTATTACCCATACATCCAGCCATTTAGAAAGATAACGGACTCCAGAGACGCTATGGATAGAAACCCTGTTCAGCTTTCGCTGTTTTGTAGGAAATAACGTTATCTGAATCCGCTCCATCTTTCAGGACAACTTCATGTGAACATTAACGGCTATACAGTCCGTTCGCTCCCATAAATAAACTCCAGCCTACGGAAGGGGTTACTGTTATGTAGATGGTTTGATCTGTTCCTTTGGAAGGTAATGTTGTTGTTGTGTCTTTTTTCTTGCTTTATAAGGCGAACTAAAGATCCGAATGTAAAGCTCGCTCGTCACTTCAGTAGAATGTTTCGACTTCCGGTCGCGTGCTGTATAGAACGCATTGAAATAAGGACCAAAGCCTAGAAGTTATTCCCGAATTGCAATTAACGGCATTTTTGTACCTTAAATACTCTGCAGCTAAGTCTTAGAGGGAATTAAGTGCAATATTGTACCTTAAATCTTCCAGAATCCCCCGTTCAGCGTACTTTTCCGAAAATTAAGATACAAAAATGCCCTTATTTGATTTTTTTACCTATATTAAAGAAAAATAAGGTACGAAATTGCACTTAAATTGGGAGGTAGAACATTTTTCACTGTTAAAACGCCTGGTAAAGGAGAGGAGCGGTTTGCACCCTAAAGCCCTAACTGCACCAGCTACTGGATAGAAACCGGAATAATTAACAGTATCTTAGAATCACACCTGATCTTCTGTTTGAATCTTAATTTCACTTAATATAGTCAAGTCAATAACTTATGATTAGGAATCTTACTCTCCATTGTTATTCCAAGGCCGTCACCTGCCGGTCCAAGTTGCGGTATTGAACCGCTTCGGCGATGTGATTTGATTCTATGTCCGATGCTCCGGCCAGATCGGCGATTGTTCGGGCTAGCTTGATGATCCGGTCGTGCGCACGCATACTGAGCCCGAGACTCTCCAGAATGTCATATAGTATCACTGAACTTGCCGGACCTAGCTTGGCATACCGGCGCAAGGCAGCGCCGGATAATTCGCTGTTCCATGAGATCGGCAGCTGCTTGTATCGCTCTGCCTGAATGGCTTGGGCTGTAGCTACTTCGGCACGCATCTCGGCGGAAGACTGCACATGTCCCTGCCGTTCCCATTCTCTTGGACGTGGCACCTCCACTTGCAGATCAATACGATCTAGCAGCGGCCCCGAAATCTTGGCCCGGTAAGCTGCAATCTTGGCTGGGCTGCACGTGCATACTTGCTGCGGATTCCCGCTTCCGAGAAAGCCGCAGTTGCACGGATTCATCGATGCGGCCAGCATCACACGAGCTGGAAAAGTAAAAGCCGCCCGTGCCCGGCTTATCGTGACCACCCCATCTTCCAGCGGTTGCCGCAGTACTTCAAGCACATTTCGTGAAAACTCGGGAAGTTCGTCCAGAAACAGAATTCCGCGGTGAGCAAGGCTGACTTCACCCGGTTTTGGTGTGCCTCCGCCGCCGATCAGACCTGCCGCCGAAATCGTATGATGCGGAGAGCGGAACGGACGGGTTCGAAGTAGCCCGTTTCCTGCATCCTTTAGCTTTCCGGCGGCACTGAAAATTTTGGTCACCTCCAGCGCTTCCCGTTCATTCAAGGATGGCAAAATACCCGGCAACCGCTTAATCAACATGGTTTTCCCTGTCCCTGGAGGGCCCATAAGCATAATGTTGTGCATCCCAGCGGCTGCGATGATCAGCGCGCGCTTGACATGCTGTTGTCCCAATACATCGCTGTAATCCTCAGTCATTTCATTCTCTGTTATTTGAGAGTCGCGGGAAGAGAGGTTGTGGGGAGTATATTTAAGATGCTCCAGAGAAAGCGCCTTTGTCGGCGGGCGTTCTCTTACAGTAGCACCATTAACTACGGTTACAGGAAAAGGAAGCTCTGCTTGGGGAGCACCCCCTCTGGAATAAACCATGTTGTCTGTGTCTGTGTCTGTGTCTGTGTCTGTGTCTGTGTCTGTGTCTGTGTCTGTGTCATAACGATTATCGCATTGTGCGGCGGTCATTAAATCAGTATATTGCTTGTCCCCAGTTGGACGGGTCTGCTTGATCTGCGTACTACTTTTAATTTGGACACTCTCTCCTGTATCCGGTTCAGGGATTTCTCGCAGATGGTCAGCAGCGTAAATAGTCATCCCACTGATCAGTGCGGCTTCCGCCGCGTTGACCCGGGGCAGCAGCACGGACCGAAAACCGGCACTACGCGCCGCCTCAACCATAGGCAGCACGCCATTCACTGCTCTTATGCTGCCATCAAGCGCAAGTTCGCCAAGCAACAGCATTTCTGATGCTGCGGGCATAACAAGCTGACCGCTCGTACTCAGAATGCCGATTGCTATTGCCAGATCAAAGGCTGAACCTTCCTTGCGCAGATCCGCAGGAGCCAGATTAATCGTGATCCGCTGCTGTGGATAGCGGTACCCGCAATTTTTAACGGCAGCACGCACTCGTTCCACAGCTTCACGAATTGCTGAATCAGGTAATCCGATAATAGTCGTTTGGGGCAATCCATCCGCTATATCGATCTCAACGCCAATCATGATGCCTTCTATTCCATACAAACAGGCACTATAAATCTTTCCGTACATAACAAAAACACCTCTCCTCTTGAAATATGCCCTTAACAGGCGCTATCGTTTCAAGAAAATAGGTGCTTCCTAATTTTCCGGTAAATCCTATGATTTTCATGGTTAAGGTTCATTATAAATTCAATTGCTGTCCTTAAGCAATCTGCTTCTAAAGGTTGTCCCCATCCAACATTCCTCGCACCCATGTAAAAAGACTCAAATATGCATAAATATGCAACCCACTTCGTCATTATCCTTCTTCACTAACTACAACAGAATCCCTAATCTGTTCAAAGGAAAGCGGGCGATAATCCCAATGTTCTACACATATATTGAAATGATTTTTCCCTTCATATTTCTGCCCATGAATATGACCGTGCACATTTACGTAAGGCATATGCTTGTTCATGTACATCGGTTCATGGGAGAGAAAAAAGAAGTCCTTGTAGATGATCGGATATTCGCTAACTTCATGGAATCCCGTCTCCAACCACCAATCGCGGCTTCGTCCACGGTCATGGTTACCTAAAATGAGGGTTTTGTAACCGTTCAGCCGCGCTACAATGCTGCTGGTGTCTTCTTTGTTAAGAAAAGAAAAATCTCCCAGATGAAACACCTTATCTTCCGGGGCGACGACAGTATTCCAGCTTGCGATCATGCTCTCATTCATTTGGGTGACATCGGCAAACGGCCGGGATTCAAAGTCAATAATCAGCTTATGACCAAAATGATGATCAGAGGTAAAAAATACTTTTGCCATTATCCATCCTCTTTCCTGAATAAATATAGGTTCTGCCGGTTATTTTCCGAAATCCCGCCTGTTTATCCGGTCTTGCATATCCATCTGAATTAATTCTTCCAAAGGAGGTACCCTTTCATTCTCGATCAGCCAGCTCCGCATTTCCTTAATGGCTTCTACCTGTCCATTACCCTTGTCCCGCCATGTCAGCAATTCTATAACTCTTATAATTAGTGCCAAGAGACTGCTATTACTGCTCTGGGTCTTCTCGGCGCGTATTTTCTGAAACAGGGCTTCATTCTCCCAATCAATCAGTATTTCTTCGGAAATGGCCGGCCGCATGACGGTAAAGGTCTTGCTGCACTGGCTACAACAGACAATTGACATTGGCTCGGCACCCAATTTCGCTTCGAGCTTCTTTCCGCAATGCTGACATGCAAAATTCACCTGTATCTCTAGTGGCTGGTTCTTCAATGGGAAGCCCTCCTCGTGGTGCTAATGAAAAGTTACACTAATGTTTACCCATTTCTTTTCAGAAATGACCCACCTGTGCAGAGGCTCCGGAAAGGCTTCTTGATGTAACCGGGAAACAAGCCTTGTTAAAACGCCCCACGGATATGGGTCATGGAAGCTACGCTAAGATCTTCCTGCAACCAAACAGCGATCACGTCAAACAAGATCCGTCGCTCCTCCTGACCTGTCATATGCAGATAAATTAGTGCCATATTGCGTACCTGTTGGATTTTGCGACCATTGACCGATTCTTCTGGTGTGCCCTGCCGTAGCGTTCCACTTCGGCTTCTGACCTCTACAAAAACCAGGCTACCCTCGTGCTCTGCTATGATGTCTATCTCACCACTTCGGCAGCGCCAATTGCGCTCTACAATGATGTATCCCCGGGAGGACAAGTAATACACCGCCGCCGCCTCGGCAGCGGCACCCTTTTGCTTGCGGTTATAAGGTATTCCTGAAGCACCGCTCTCCATTATAGATCCAGCTCCGATGCAGCACGGTCGCTCTGGTAGACAAAGCTTAATATCTCCGCCACCAGCTGATACAGTTCGGGTGGAATCTGCTGATCCAGATCCAGCTTGGAGAGTACCTCAACCAGCGCCGCATCCTCCTGGATAACTACACCGCTCTCCTTGGCCTTCTGAAGAATGATATCCGCAACAACGCCCTGTCCCTTGGCGACCACGACTGGAGCCTCGGCCTGATCAGGGGAATATTTCAGCGCAACTGCCTTTTTAAAATTTTGCCGGATTTCATTCTCAGGCTCATTCATATACGGTAATCTACTCCTTTGTACGAATCCGGGACATAGTCAGCCAGCTTGCTGCCACTATCTGAATTGTCAGTCAGGCTCTTCTCCGGTAACGGCTCTGTTCTTAAAGACAATAATTGATAACCTATCGACTCCACAGCCGCCCCGATGTCATCACGCCGCTGCTCCAGCAATTCCAGTACCGCCGGATGGTTGTTGTGCATCTTCAGGCTGACAATACGATTCACCACCTGCACGTCCACCAGAGTCTGCCCGAGCTGCTTCATATCCAGATCGAACCAGAGCCGGCAATTCGCCGCATCCAATTCCCCCTTGCGTCCCCGTCTTGATTGAATATGGACAGAGGCTGTCTCTTGCCCATCTTGCCCATGAAGCGGCAGAAACAAGGTCACCTGGGCAAATGGAGCCGTTCGGTCTGTATTTAGCAGCAGCTGTTGCCCGGTCAGCTGCTGAACTAATTGGCCCGCGGCTTCCTTGACCGCGGGCGGAACCTCGCTGCTGCCCATTACCTGCAGCAGCACGCCCTTGAGCGTCTCGGCGCCGTCATGTCCGGCGCCGGACGCCCCGCCCAGCGCAGCCTGCGGCAGCTGGGCCTCACGCCCTCCCGCGGCCGCCAGAGGCACGGCCGCGGGGCGCACCTCCGCGGCGGCTGCGCCGCTGCCGCGGACGGCCTGCTGCTCGTGCTCCGCACCGAGCAGCTTCAGCACCCGCCCCACCCACGACTCACTGTCGTGGGCCAGGGCGGTGCCCGGCTGCGGCGTCACTGCCGCAGCATGCTGTTCCCCGCGCGGCGCTGCCAGCGCGGGCTCTTGCCCCGCCGCAGCTGGAGGCGGAGCGATCTGCCCCAGCGGCGTATCAGCCGCAGGGGCCTGGGGAGCGCCCGCCGCGCTAGCTGGCGGGGCAGCTGTGAGCTGCGGCAGCGTGCTGCGCAGCTCGGACAGTACGCCCTGCAGCTTCGCGAGCAGGGCAGTGCCGGACGGCTCTGTCGGTCCGGCCGTCAGCTTGCCTGCTGCAGACTCAGCAGGCAAGCTGACGGTTCTGGCGGAGCTATTCGGTGCCGCCTCTTCTCCGGCGGCACCAACTGCCTCTGCCCCGGCAGAAGACGCGGCTGCTGACGCTTTTGACACGGATGCTTCATTGCCTCTAACAACATTGCCCACCTGGCTCTCCTCTTCACCTTCCATAGAGGCAGCACCCATCAATGTAGATGCTTGATCCGCATCTACCGGTACGGTCCCTCCGCTGCTATCGGGATTAACGCCACCATTCACATTCACCGGCACAGAACTGCCTATGGAACCTCCGCCGTGACTTGTACCCGCTGAATTCACTCCAGTTCCCGTCGTTCCCGAAGCGCTCGAATTATTGACATTTTCAACGTTAGCTGAAGCACCCGTTGTTCCGACGGGTCCATTCCCTTTGCCAGCCCCATTGTCTGCAACTGGTATGGCGGCTGTACCCGCATTTTTGCCTTGGGAAGCTCCTCCCTCCAGCTGAGAGTTACCAACGGATGCCGGGGTTGCATTCATACCGTTCGCAGTTCCTGGGTTTGGCGAAACCGCCGATCCCTTGCCATCTGCTCCCGCTTTGCCAGCCCCCTGTTCTGCCCACAGGTTCAATTGTTCCTCAAGCGATGACAACAAATGATGCAATGGAGGACCAAACACGGCCTGCTGCAGCCCTCTCACACTTTCAGCCGTAACCGGCAGTCCTCTTTTGACAGAGATCACCGCCGCTTCCAGCCACTGTTCTGCAGGAACATCGGGTGGCTTGGCATTCATGATCATATTCAGCTTTGCAGCCGTTTCCTTCGTTAATGCCAGACCTCCGGACTGCATCGCCAGTACAATCTCCCGTCCAGCTTTTGCATCACTTAATCCAAGCGATTCCAATGCTTCACCCATACTCTGCGGGACAGTCGTTTGCCCAGGAGAGACCGGCTTTAGAACCGGCAATCCGTTTTCTCCAGGAGGAGCTACTTGCAGATTCAACGTCTGCCCCGGTTGTAGCGGTGACTCCAGCTCCGCCCGGACAGGGGCACCTTGAATTTGCACCACAGCCTCTTTTCCCGAATCGGATACGCTTAGAACCACACCGCGAACGACCTGACCTTCCTTTAATTCCACAGACTTGGGCTCACCCGGCTTGCTGTCACCAAGCAGCCCACGGATCAATGAACCGATATTCATCTTTTGCCCTCCTCCAGTTGTTCTTTTACATATATATCGGAAAAAATCATTCTTTTATAAGAACAACCTGCGGGCTCATGACCAACTAGAACAGCGTCTGCTGCTCTGCCAAAATTCTACCGATAAAACTGCGCCGGTGCATCGGTGTCGGACCGAGCGCTGTAATCTGTTCACGATGCAGCTTGGTCGCATAACCTTTATGTATCGCGATGCCGTAGTTCGGGTATAATTCTTCCCACAAACCTTCACACAACCTGTCCCGTGTTACTTTCGCTACGATGGAAGCTGCGGCAATGGATTGACTGTTGGCATCCCCTTTGATTATAGCCCGCTGCGGCAGCGGCAGATCTACCTTTTCCGCGTCGACCAGCATATAATCAGGGGAATGGTTCAGACCCTCCACAGCTTTTCTCATCGCCAGCCTGGACGCCTGTTTAATGTTAATCTCATCTATAACCGTAGCATTCACATGTCCTACACCAACCGCCAGCGCCTGCTCCATAATTAGCTCAAACAGAGCATCTCTCTTCTTCGCTGACAGTTTCTTGGAATCATCTACACCTTCAATGATCAGCCCTTCCGGCAGAATTACCGCCGCAGCGACGACGTCCCCGAACAGACAGCCCCTTCCTACTTCATCTACACCAGCAATCCGCTGATACGACTGCTCCCAGCCTTCCTTTTCATACAGCAACATATCTATACTCACGCTTCTACACCTACCAGTCATCTATTCTATTAATATTATAAAAAAATAACTGCCTGCTCTTCTTTTAAGCCAGCTTAACACAGGATTACCCTTGCGAAAACCTATAAAATAATACAGCATCTCCTTGGAATCCTTATAAAAAGTCAACCTACATGTTGAACCATCCCCAAACAAATGGATCAAAAAAAGCCACCCGCTAAGCGGATGGCTCGTCCATACCCGGTCTTCTATATTTACAAGCTACCTTGGTCTTCCGGCACTTCCAACGTGAATCGTCCGAGCTTGCCGGCACGAAGTTCGTGCAGCAGCGTACGGGAAGCCTTTTCCAGATCAACCCTGCCGCCGCTAACCAGACAACCGCGCTTACGTCCGACGGCTTCCATCACGGCTACAATCTCATCAGGATTCTCCAGATCTTCTGGAAGCTTGGTTACACCGAACCGCTCCTTGAATCTGGAACCATAATCCTTCACCAGATACTTCACCGCATAAAAAGCAATGTCTTCGACATTCAGGATTTCTTCCTTGATTGCCCCTGTTACTGCGAGACGATAACCAACATTCTGGTCCTCGAATTTAGGCCACAGAATACCAGGGGTATCCAGCAGTTCCAGATTTCCGCCTGTTTTGATCCACTGCTGCCCTTTAGTTACACCAGGGCGATCTCCAGTAGCAGCAATATTGCGTCCTGCCATCCGGTTAATCAGAGTAGACTTGCCGACATTGGGAATACCGACGATCAGTGCACGCATCGGACGCGGGTTCATCCCTTTGGCAATCTGACGATCAATCTTTTCTTTCAGCAGCAGCTTGACCTGCTCAGGGATATCCTTGACACCTGTTCCGGTAGAAGCATCCACAGGATAAGCTACGTGCCCCTGCGCCTTGAAATACTCCAGCCATTTCCGTGTCGCCTCAGGATCGGCTAAGTCTGCTTTGTTCAAAATAATCAATCTGGGCTTATCCCGCAAAATATCGTCAATCATCGGATTGCGGCTGGAAAGCGGCAGACGGGAATCGAGCAGCTCTATCGCCACATCAATTAGCTTCAGCTTATCTTCGATTTGTCGTCTAGCCTTCGTCATATGACCAGGAAACCATTGAATGGCCATTGCCGTCACCTCCTTTGATTCATCTCTGTGTCATTCTTTTTAATGATTAATCCAGGTAATATCCTTCACCGGCCAGAAGATTAGATCCGCACGGCCTACAATATCACCCAGCGGCACATAACCAATCATTCGGCTATCTGTGCTGTCTGAACGGTTATCTCCCATTACGAAGACATGGCCCTCAGGTACCGTACCGTCGGTAAAATCTTCATTAGGGAAGTTCTTATTATTGTACAGCGTATTATTCTTATGTGCCGCATCAATAGCACCCTGAATGTAGGTTTCATTCACAGGTTTGCCGTTAACTGTAACGACATCCCCTTCAACCTTCACCGTATCACCGGCCACCCCGATTACACGCTTAATAAAGTCGCGACCTTCGGATGGAACGTGGAACACAATGACTTCTCCCCGCTGCGGAGAACGAATGTCGTACAGTATCTCATTGACGATTACCCGCTCACCGGTGTGAAAATTAGGCCGCATGGAAGGTCCGTCTACAATAAACGGCTTGAACAAAAGCCAGCGGATCAGAATAACCAGAACTAATGCAATCGCTATTGCCTTAATCCATTCCAATACCTCATTTTTCTGCTTGGGTGGGTTCTGCCGAGTGGACTCTTCGGACTCCCCTTGACCCTGCTGCAATTCCTGCTGCATAGTTCACCATCCTCTCTTTATGCTACACTAACTATACAACACAAAAAAACTCCTGCCAAAAACCCCTCCATAGTTACTCCTTCAGGAGGCCTTTTCGGAGAAGCCGATCCCCAGCGCTCTATATCTCTGATGCATTGTATACAAATTGAATGAGAGTACTCCAGCCAGACAGAGTGTCTCTTTGAAATGCTGCCGAATCCATCCTAAATGATTATTCTCCCTGTAATCTCAGGAAACAGCCTGAAAATCCCCACGCTTAATACTCTCATGGTAAAACGAAAGGGGCTTGAATTCAAGCCCCTTCCCTTTGTCACTAATTCTAGCGACGGATTTCTTTAATTCTCGCAGCTTTACCGCGCAGTTCACGAAGATAGTACAGCTTCGCACGACGAACTTTACCGCGACGAGCCACTTCGATTTTCTCGAGTTTAGGCGAGTTGATAGGGAATGTTCTTTCCACACCAACACCGTAAGAAATTTTACGAACCGTAAAAGTCTCACTGATTCCACCGCCGCGACGTTTGATTACAACGCCTTCGAACAACTGGATACGCTCACGAGTTCCCTCGATAACTTTTACGTGCACTTTCAAAGTGTCACCCGGGCGAAAACTCGGGATATCTTTGCGAAGTTGCTCTTGGGTAATTTCTTGTAGGATACTCATTAAGGACTTCCTCCTTCCGTACAGGTGTTCATGCCTCTTCCGGAGAGATCTTATGCTCTCCCTCATTATCGACAGCGGACCACCGTATTCCACACAACAAAAATAATGTTACCATAAAAGACGGGCTATTTCAACAAAAAGATAAACTTTTTTTTGAAAATTAAAGCGGCAGCATGTCACGTTTCTTGGCCTGAGCTTTGCAATCCTTGCATAATCCGACTACAGTTCCATTATCTTGGGCATAAAAGATCAGCTTACCGTTTTTCTTTTTGCAGGAGGAGCATAGCTGTTCGCCGGAGGTCTGCTTCGCTCTGCGGTGGCTTTCCATTGAGATGACCTTGCTGTTCATTCCACTGCGCTCGTTCTGGCGTTTGGCCGTTCGCTTCAGGAATATAACATACATCCCGGTCAACACCAGCAAAACAATAAGGCCAACAATATAAGCCATTCGCCATTCCCTCCCTGAATTGTTTTGGATGAACCCGCAGCTAAGCTTCATATGAACTGATTTTATCACATTTAAAAGCTCAAATACAGATGAGGTCCCAGGCCTAGTCTTAGGTCTAGTATCGCAACCCGCCTGTAGCCTGTTTTCAATAAATTCCCATAACAGTTATACTAATTATAGTACGTATTCAATGAGCGAATTAGCAGTGCAGGATCTTTACAATTTCAAGGGGGAGCCATACATATGAAAAAGAATAGTCCAAAAATAATCGCAGCACTCGCCGTTGTATCCTTAACATTACTGGCGGGATGCACAGAGTTGCCTGGCAAAGCCAAAGTAAACCAGGAATCGGAACAATCCCGGTCGGATGGCTTGGAACAAAACCTTGGTGAGGCTGTGAAGCAAGGGCTGGGCCAAGCCGCAGCAGCTGTTACACAAGCCGCACAGGACACAGCAGATAAAGTCGTGGCAGGCTTCAAGGAAGGCAGCATAAGTAAGGAACTACAAGTCTCTCAGACAATCGGGTCTGCATCCGCGCTTAGTATCGAAAATTCCGTAGGTGCCATAGCGGTTAGGGCCGTTGGCGGAGATCAAATCAACGTAAAGGCCACGGTTCAGTCCTATAAAAACTTCAACAGCGAGCAAGAACGTCAGGAAATACTCGACAACGCCGAGGTTTCTGTTCTGACCAGCGGAGATAAACTAATCATCTCCACCCATGCCAAAGACGCTCCCAAGAAAGATCTGTGGAGCTGGGCACAGCGCAAGTACGGCTCTTCTGATTTCAGCATTGATTATGTCATTGAGGTTCCAAAGAGCGTAGATATGTATCAGGTGTCCAACGATGTCGGTGAAATCCAGCTGAGCGGTTTGCAAGGAACGTACCGGGTGAGCACCGACGTAGGAGCTATCCACATTAGCAATGCTACAATTGCCGGCAAATCCACCATTGAGTCCGATACAGGGAGCATTACTCTGAACATAGCCGCCCTCAACGAAGGAAGCAGCCTGAAAGCCAAGACGGATGTCGGAGCCATTACAGCTACCCTGGCCGACGGTTTGAACTATAGTCTCGAGACCGCCAGTGAGATCGGACAGATCAAAGGAGCTGCCAAAGGCAAGAGCACGGTGGGTAACGGCGGGCCGCTGGTCTCCCTAAGCTCTGATATTGGCGCAATAACCGTTCACAAGTAACATTAACTCGGGCTATGAGGCCCCTGCAGCTCTCTGACCATATGCTGCTAAGCAGTTGCAAAAGACCGCCACTCATCACGAGGGGCGGTCTTTTGCAGCCTAATTCCTTATACCAGCGCGATAGCGAGCAGCGTAAACAAGCTCAGGACCAAAATATCATTGGCAGCAAAAGGATTTCCGAAAAATGCTGACGTCTTCACCCTTTCAGGTCCGCCGTCTCTTTTTAAATAGACATTGTTTCGGTCTACATTCACGATAACTCCCTCATGCCGTTGTCCATCTACAGTCATAATTCGCACGCGTCTATTCATGCAGCGCAAACAGTTATGATAAGCCTCCACCAAATAACTCCTCCTCATTCGTAGTAGTGTATTTTATGAGGGGAGGGATCAGCCGGTAACGGCGAAGTGACAGGTGTCGGAAGACAAGGTAGCACTAAATATAAGTAGAAAACATAAAAAAGACCGTCCGAAGACGGTCTTTCTACCCGAGGCGCTAGTTTAAAACTTTGATCCGTATCCCGCGCCACCAAAGCTAATGATATTAGCCGTTGGTCCGGGTAAGGGATACGCTCAACATGTCATGCTTGATGTGAACGCACCTCCTTTCCTTGTGCCAAGAGTATAGCACAGCCTTTGTAAAATATCCAACACTATTTATTAACAATTCATCAATACTAGATTCATATTGTTAACGTTTACATAGCACTCAAAAACATCTGCTCTATATTTCATTTTTCACTTGAACGATAAGCGATTTTGGGTTATATATAGTTTATGGATTACAAATATTTGGATATATCTGAGAACATTTTTTCTTATTGCCGAGCAAACTACATTTGCCGGGGTATAGCGCAGCCTGGTAGCGCACGCCCTTGGGGTGGGCGAGGTCGCAGGTTCAAATCCTGTTACTCCGATTTCAGAAGAAGAAGAAAGCAGCACCTTTCAGGTTTCGTAGCCTGAGCGGTGCTGCTTTTGGTTTTAAATTATATCTCCAGGATACGAGCCTTGATGAATTAAACGAAGAGCAGATTAGTTAGCGGTACCCAACCTGCCTTGAAAAGTTTAACCGACGCTCTTGTAAGCCTATTCAAGACTTCTTAAAGAGCTTGAACACACCTGTTACAAGCGAGTAAATGGCCAGCAGTACGAGGAATGTAACTGCCCATGAATAGTTGCGGACGGTATACGTAAGCGATGACAGCATAATGAATATGGCGATGCGCAGCACACCTTCGTTAATAAACAGACTGCTCTTTTTAGCCATACAACCAGCCCCTCCTTGGTTTGGTGTTGCATAGGTATAATAATAGTACTGTTTTTGCTAATAAATAACAAGAGACAAGTTGCCCCTAAAAGCTATGATGTTTTGCACAGAAACATACCGTAATATTAATAAAACCATTAAAGCAGCGATTGTCATCGTCTGGCCTTAATGGTTTTATCTTTTTGCTATGCTAAGGGAGTTGATTATGCGGACTAGAATTCATTCGTTTAGGATTTTCGATTCGTATAGAAATCGATAATATCGTTCACCGTGCGGAGCGGCTCCGCTTGCTGCTGGACATCGTCCACGGTCTGCTTGAATTCTTTCTGCGTATTCGTAGTCGTAGTCACTTTAGTCATTCCTTTCGCTTATCTTGAATTAGCTGCGTCTTCAGCGGGATAGTTTATTTCGGCACCTCTCTTTATTACCCCAAATATAAGCTTGCAACGCACAATGGCCTTTTGATGTGATTCTTCTATATAATATGAACTTAAGATCCTCACGTAAGACTCAGTCGTCACTACGGCGGAATGTTTGGACTTCCGATCGCTGTTGTCCCCAGATTTCCTCTTTATAACCGCTTCTAGCGGTTGAAATCTGGAGACAGCTTAGGCTTCCGATGCGAGCTTTCCTGCGAAAAGCTTTCAGGCGAGCGCTTCGCTCCTACAGTTCCAAACTTCCCCCTTCGTTCCTTCTCGCTTTTTGTTACTTTCTTTTGTTCATCTTATATATATCATTTTTCAGAAAAACGATATTAGGATGCTTTCAGAAACAGACATCACAAAAAACGCCTCCTCAACGTTATATATACGTTAAAGAGGCGTTAAATATGACAAATATGAGCAACTTTTTTCCAAATCAGGCTTGACCATCGTTTTTCAGACGCTCCAGGGTCTTCCGATCCTTCGCTGTAAGCTCTGCAGTCTCTAAGAGATCCGGGCGACGTTCCAGTGTTCGCTGCAAGGCTTGCTCCCGCCGCCAAGTTTCAATGTTGGCATGATGACCACTGAGCAGTATATCTGGCACCTTCCAGCCACGAAACTCTGCTGGACGTGTATAATGCGGATACTCCAGCAGTCCTGTACTGAACGAATCACTCACTGCTGAGGTCTCATTGCCTAGCGCTCCCGGTTGCAAGCGAACGATCGAATCAATAACGGTCATTGCCGGGAGTTCTCCCCCAGTCAGTACGTAATCGCCAATGGAAAGCTCGTCTGTCACCAGATGCTCACGGATTCGCTCGTCGTAGCCCTCATAATGGCCGCAGATAAAGATCAGATGTTCTTCCTGCGCCAATTCTTCGGCAATCTGCTGAGTGTAGGTTTTGCCCTGCGGGCACATAAGAATAATTCGAGGTTTAATACCTTCTTGGTCCATGTGTCCCTCAGCAGAATGCTCCGCCGCATTCCCATGCTCAGAAGATACAACTGTAGAACCAGTGGACTCTGCCAGCACATGTTCCACCGCTGCGAAAATTGGATCGGGCTTCAGTACCATCCCTCCACCTCCGCCATACGGCGTGTCATCCACGGTATTGTGCTTATTGCCGGAGAAGTCACGGAAGTTCACCGCGTTCAGCGACACAATTCCTTTTTCACGAGCCTTCCCCAGAATGCTTGTGCCGAAGACGCCTTCGCACATCTCAGGAAAGAGCGTCAACACATCAATTCTGATCATGGAAGTAGACCTTCCATCAGACGGACTTTAATACGCTTAGCCTCGATGTCTACATCCACTACCACATCGTTAATGACTGGAATCAGGATATCCTGTCCTTTCGGTGGCTTAACCACCCATACGTCATTGGCTCCAGGCTGAAGAATTTCAGTGATTGTCCCAAGTGGCTGACTGTCATTGTCTTCGGTGTACACGTCACAGCCTACAATCTGGTGAAAATAGTACTCGTTCTCCGGCAGCTCTACCAAATCATCGCTTGGCACTTTAAGCATGCTTCCCTTGTACTTTTCGATCTGGTTGATGTTGGTATAGCCTTTGAGTCTAACAATATACATGCCCTTGTGCTCCCGGGCGCTGTCTACGATCACATCAAATTTAGGACTGCCATCTGCCGGAATCACAATTAGCTTCTTGCCAGGTGCAAACCGCACATCCGGAAAATCCGTATGAGACAGAATCTTGATCTCCCCGCGAATGCCGTGAGTGTTGACAAGCCTGCCTACGGTTAATTCTTCGGTCATACATTCCTCTCCTTTACCATGTGAGACTTATCCGTTCTTATATAATTGAACAAAAAGGAGCCGGGATATACAATCCCTAGCCCCTCTTTGTGCGTATCTGTTAAGATAAAATATCTACGGTTACGCGCTTATCGCTCTTGACTGCTGCAGACGTGACTACGGTACGGAGCGCTTTGGCGATCCGACCCTGCTTGCCGATGACCTTGCCGACATCATCAGGATGAACGGAAAGTTCATAGACAATCAGGTGATCCTTCTCCACGATACGTACGGTCACATCCTCTGGATGATCCACTAAAGCCTTAGCAATAACACCAACTAATTCTTCCATAGAGGACCCTCGCAATCAGTCATTATTTCTGATTCTTAAGCTCATGGAACTTCTTCAACACACCAGCTTTGGAAAGCAAGTTGCGAACGGTGTCGGATGCTTGCGCACCTGTTTGAAGCCATTTAAGAGCTTTTTCCTCATCGATCTTCACTACTGCCGGTTGTTCAACCGGGTTATAGTAACCGATTTCCTCGATGAAACGACCATCACGAGGGGACCGGGAATCGGAAACCACTACACGATAGAAAGGCGCTTTATGTGCACCCATTCTTTTCAGACGAATACGTACTGCCACGAAATTCACCTCCTTAAAATAGTTTCGATCCCTCCCAAACCCTCCCTTCCAAGGGAGGGCCCCAAAGGGCTGCACCCTCTGGACACCGCTAAGTGCAACTAGCGTGGGTGTTCAGATTGGCGGTACCTAGGGACGGGAGATGCATGAGCGCTTATCGTCCCTTACGGGACACGCTTGATTACTTACTGTATCTAGGAAGACCATTGATTGTCTCTACGTTATACTGTGGACAATCAACAAGTTCAAAAGATTAAAGTCAAAACATTAAAGACTAAGGGCAGAAGAATTATCCTACGTTATACTGTGGATAATTAACTTAACGGAAAGGGAACTTCATGCCTTTACCGCCAAGTGCTTTGAGCTGCTTCATGGCATTCTTCTTGGAGCCCTTGCCTCCGCCACCCATCATACCAGAGAACTGCTTCATCATCTTACGCATCTCGTCGAACTGCTTGATGAGACGGTTAACCTCAGCAACTGAGGTGCCGCTTCCGGCTGCAATCCGTTTGCGACGGTTATGATTGATGATCTCAGGCTGCTGTTTCTCAGCCTTAGTCATGGAATGAACAATGGCTTCGACACGGTCCATCTGCTTGTCATCGACCTTGAGGTCCTTGATGCCCTTGGCCTGGTTCATACCAGGGAGCATACCGAGGATCTGGTCGATCGGGCCAAGCTTCTTGACCTGATCCATCTGCTCAAGGAAATCATCGAACGTAAATTCCGCGTTACGCATCTTACGTTCCATTTCCTTCGCTTTCTCTGTATCAATGTTCGCTTGAGCTTTCTCAATCAGCGACAGCATGTCGCCCATACCCAGGATACGAGAAGCCATCCGCTCCGGATGGAACGGCTCCAGTGCGTCGATCTTCTCGCCTAGCGCGGCGAACTTGATCGGGCAGCCAGTAACAGCTTTGACGGATAATGCCGCACCACCACGGGTGTCACCATCCAGCTTGGTCAGCACAACACCAGTCAGTTCAAGCTGTTTGTTGAAGCTATCTGCGACGTTAACGGCGTCCTGACCTGTCATGGCGTCAACGACGAGCAGCACTTCATCAGGAGTCAAAGCCGTGTGAATCTGCTTCAGCTCTTCCATCAACGCTTCATCAATATGCAGGCGGCCTGCGGTATCGATGATGACATAATCCAAGTTGTTGTCCTTGGCATGCTGTAGGCCTTGCTTAGCGATTTCTACCGGGCTGATCTTGTCACCCAGCGAGAACACCGGAACCTTGATCTGCTCACCAAGCACTTCAAGCTGCTTGATCGCTGCCGGGCGGTAAATATCACACGCTACCAGAAGCGGACGGTGATTGCCCTTCTGTAGCAATTTTGCCAGCTTGCCTGAAGTGGTAGTCTTACCCGCCCCTTGTAGACCCGCCATCATAATGACGGTAGGTGGCTTGTTCGACTTGGCCAGCTTCGCCTGGCTTCCGCCCATCAGCTCAGTTAACTCTTTGTTAACGATATCGATAATGACCATGCCGGGCGTAAAGCTATCCATAACTTCCTTGCCGACGGACTTCTCTTTCACCTTGGACACAAAGTCCTTGACGACCTTGAAGTTAACGTCCGCTTCCAGCAGGGCCAGCCGCACTTCGCGCATGGCTTCGTTGACATCATCTTCGGATACCTTACCCTTGCCGCGAAGCTTGCTGAATACATTCTGCAACCTTCCGGTCAAACCTTCAAACGCCATATGCAGTTCCTCCCTTCATGCTATTCTAACCTCTGCAAACGATCCACAATGTCCATGAACCGCACTTTATATTGCTCAGGCAGCATCCCATCATCCGGCAGTCTGCGCAATTCTTCCAAATATCGGCTACGGGTCTCATGCTTCACCAGCAAACCGAGCTTCTCTTCATAATTCTCCAGAACCTGTTCCGCCCGCTTGATATGCTCGTACACCGCCTGGCGGCTGATATCAAACTCAGCAGCGATTTCACCCAGGGAGAAATCATCGTGAAAATAATATTTAAGGAACGTCTGCTGCTTATCCGTAAGCAACCGTTCGTAAAAAGCGAAAAGCAGGTTGATTCGATTCGTTTTCTCGAGCCTATTCTCCTGACTCATTAAGGGCACTCCCTTCGTCAAGGAAAAACACTTTACAGCTTCACAACGTCCCTTATATTACCCAAAACAAAGAAAGATGTCAAGCTTTT
This sequence comes from Paenibacillus sp. NPDC056722, assembly GCF_042790635.1. Taxonomy (NCBI): domain Bacteria; kingdom Bacillati; phylum Bacillota; class Bacilli; order Caryophanales; family Paenibacillaceae; genus Paenibacillus; species Paenibacillus sp. NPDC056722. The sequence goes on from NZ_JBHTYV010000001.1 coordinate 547,381, forward strand.
TTGCTTGTCATCTTTTTCTTTAAGCAAATTTGTTGCCATGTGTGCCCCATGTATGCGATTTTTGCTCTTTATAAACGGATGGGCAGCAAATAAATCAACACGGCGAAGAAGTGTGTCACGCTGCCTGCCAGCACGAAGACATGCCAGACGGCATGATGGAACGGGAACCCACGCCACACATAGAAGACCGTCCCTAAGGTATACAAGATACCGCCGGCGACCAACAGCGTCATCCCTCCACTAGCCACAACAGCCGACAAGGGGCTCCAGGCGATCACGATCAGCCAGCCCATGGCAATGTAAAAGACGGTGGACATGAACAGAAACTTTTTGACGAAAAAGGCCTTGAAGAACACACCGAAAGCAGCAATTCCCCAAATAATGCCAAACAACGACCAGCCGAGGGTCCCTCGGATAGCTACCAGTAGAAACGGAGTGTACGTTCCCGCGATGAACAAGTAAATGGAAGAATGATCGAAAAATTCGAACAAATCCTTCGCCTTACCCTCTTTGAGGCTATGAACCAATGTTGAATTGAGATACAGAAGCAGCATGGTAGTTCCATAAATGGAGAAACTGACCACATGCCAAGCCGTTCCCTTCAAACTTGCAAAAACAACAAGCAGGACCAGCGCGGCTACACTAAGGACCGTACCGATTCCATGCGTAATTGCATTTGCGACCTCTTCCCGGCGACTGTAAGTATACGTATTTGCCATACCCAAATCCTTCCGTTTTGCGGTTTCCTTCTATTATAGCCGTTCCGCGGGTGCCATTCCACTCTGCCGGATGACCCCCGCGCCTGCCTTATGGCTTACAGTTGATAGAGCGCTGTGTATTTCTCTTCCAGATAATCGGCCAGATAATCCGGGTTCAGCGGTTCGCCAGTTACTTGCTCAATAATTTGTGAAGGCGTTAAACTTTGTCCATACTGGTAAATTTTGTCAGTCAGCCATTCCTTAATAGGAAGCAGGTTGCCGGACGAAACCAGTTCATCGAACGTAGGCAGCTCTTTGCGGAGCGTGTTCAGAATCTGAGCGGCATACATATTCCCAAGCGAATAGGAGGCAAAATAGCCGAAGTCTCCACCCGACCAATGCACGTCCTGCAATACGCCCAGCGCATCGGTTGGAGGGGTGATCCCCAGATACTCCTGGTACTTGGCATTCCAGACCTGCGGGAGATCCTTCACGGCAAGTCCTTCATTGAAGATTAGCTTCTCGATTTCATAGCGGACAATAATATGGAGGTTGTACGTCAACTCGTCTGCTTCAATCCGAATGAACGTATTATCTACACTGTTAATCGCCCGGTAGAAATCCTTGACATCAACACCGGCAAGTTGTACTGGGAAGTAATGTTGTAGATCCTTGTAATACCGCTCCCAGAAGGGCAGGCTGCGGCCGATCATGTTCTCCCACAAGCGGGACTGGGATTCGTGAATTCCCATCGATGCGCCTTGAGCAAGTGGTGTGCCTACAAGCTCGGGGTTGATATTTTGCTCATACAGGGCGTGTCCGCCTTCATGCAAGGAGCTGAACACAGCGCTAGTAACGTTATCCGGAATATAGTTAGTCGTAATGCGAACATCTCCCGGATTCAGTCCTGTCGCAAAAGGATGCACACTCTCGTCCAGACGTCCGGCATCAAAGTCATAACCCATCTGCTTCAAGATGAAGAGTCCAAATTGCTCCTGCCCCTCTTGTTCGAAGATTTGCTGCAAAAAGCTTGTGTCTGGCTTGTTCGGGGAAGCTGCGATTTTCTCTACTAGCGGAACGAGACGGCTGCGCAGACGGCCGAACACTTCATCAACCTTCTCAACCGTCAAATCCGGCTCATACATATCGAGCAAAGTGTCGTAGCGGGTGCCATTGACTCCCCAGTAATCAATAAACTCCTGCTTAAAGGCTACAATCTTCGTAAGGAACGGCTCGAATCCAGCAAAATCGCTGTTCTCCTTCGCATCTTCCCACTTCGTTTCCGAGTGAGCTGCCAATACAGCATACTCCTCATATTTCTTCGGCGGAATGCTCTTGGAGCGCTCATATTCCTTGCGGCAATCATGCACTATCTTATTCTGAACCTCATTCAATTGACTCTGAATATCAGGACGGCTGAAATATTCAGTGAACTGCCCCATCTCGGGCGAGGTCTCCAGTCTGAAATATTCACCGCTCAGCATCCCTACAGTCTGAGAACGAATCTCCGCACCCTTGCGCGGCGCGCCTGTACGCAGATCCCAATGCAGAAGCCCGATGGCCTCGCGGTAACCGCTCATTTTAGATAATAAACCACTGAATTTCTCCCACTCTTGCGATACTTGTTGTTCCATATATGGAGCACCTGCTTTCTCTATTTTGTCTGCTCCTCTTGATGATACTTTTTTAAATACTGATAAGCAACTTCACCTACAAGAATATAGCTAAATGAAGTTAGTAGGCATTATTTAAAAGCAGGTCTTACCTTCTCTCGAACCAACGATGAACATATTGACCATAGTTCAAAAAACTAAGAAAACTCCAGAATATTGACTACTGTTAATTATAATCCGTATAATCAGTTTCAGAGCTTGAACTCTCTAATTTGAAATACTTTGATTAGACTACTCGAAGCCAACTGGGCTTCACATTATGCTAAAGGAGCGTGAAAGGCAATGATCATTCAAGTTACACCCTTAGCGGAGAGGAAGTTGAAAGAAAGGCTTGGAGATCAGCCGGGAATTTTCAGGCTCTTTTATGATACCGAAGGATGCGGCTGTGACGGCATCAACGTACTCCTGATTGTGGATCAAAGTGGTCCTGAAGATCTCAGTATTGACGCTGGCGGCCTGCCTTTCATCGTCAGTAGGCAGCAGGAAATCTTCTATGAAGACAAAATGCGGCTGGATGCTGAAGAACGGTTCACTTCATTTAAACTGGATAGCGATTCACAGATTTACGGAAAAAATATACTGGTAAGAGATATACGAGGTACTGAAGCCCCGCTTCCTGGTGAAGGATCAGCGTGCGCAGTGGAAATTACCCGTTAACCCCAAGGAGGAGCAAAACCATGAGCCAAGTAACCAATATTCTAGAACATAATCAAAAATTCGTTGAAAACAAAGAATATGAAGCCTACCTGACCGGTCGGTACCCGGCTAAAAAAATGCTGGTGATTACCTGTATGGATACACGTCTCGTAGAACTACTGCCTAAAGCTATGAATTTCAAGAATGGCGATGTCAAAGTCATTAAAAATGCCGGCGCCATTATCTCTCAACCATTCGGCAGTGTTATGCGCAGTGTTATGGTTGCTCTGTACGAGTTGAATGCGGATGAAGTCATCGTTGTGGGACACTATGAATGTGGCATGGCATCCCTGAATCCCGACACGATGATCGGCCACATCAAGGAACGCGGAGTCTCCGAAGAAGTGTTGTCCACCCTGGAGAATTCGGGAATCAAGCTCACCAAGTGGCTAAAAGGATTCGACAACGAGAAGGAAGGCGTTATCCAGACTGTTGAGCTAATTAAGCGTCATCCGTTGCTGCCTCCGAATGTTCCTGTACACGGAATGATCATTGATCCGAATACAGGAGCACTTGAGCTGCTCTCAAACGGTTACGAATAAGATGAAATCACACTCGTAAGCTGTACGCGCGGATACAATATCCGCGCTTTTTTTATTTTAAAAATATTTCGAAATATGATGATTAAAAATGAAACCATCTTCAAAGTTATCCGTATTACCGGAAAGACACAAAAAAAATGCTTACAGGAGGGTTCACCTAGTCAATGAAACCAATGAAACGTGTAATGATGATTGTTATGGCCTTCACTCTGTTCTTTGTTGTAGCGTCACCGAATTTTGTGGACGCAAAACGCGGGGGCGGCGGATTCAAATCCGGAACGCGTAGCTTCACCACCACCCCGAAGAAATCTACCACCACAAATAACGTGAAGAAAAGCGATAGCACTACCGGCGGCGCAACCACCGGAAGCATGGCAAATACAAAACGCGGCTTCTTTAGCGGCGGCGGATTGATGAAAGGCCTTATGATTGGTGGTCTTGCTGGCATGCTGTTCGGCGGTTTGTTCGGCGGTATGGGCTTTATGGGCAATATTCTCGGATTCGTAGTTAATATGCTCGCAATTTATCTGGTAGTTACCTTGATTCTTTCCTTCTTCCGCCGCAGACAGGAACGCCGCAGCTTCCAAGAACGGGATGACCGCGCCTAATGAATAGTACTGTTCTTAGCATGGATGAGATCATTAATGCGATCTGCCTACACATGGCTGAACGTAAGGCAGTAAATCCTACCGAAGTGCAGGTGGAGCTTAGCTGGGAAGAAGACACCGGCTATTCTGCGGAGGTATGGGTGCATGGCCGAAGCCAGTTCCTGGTGGAGTCCAATATGATCGAAGCCATTCTGCGTTACGTGCATACCGAATACGGGATCCGGGCTTACCGCGAGGATGTACGGTTGGATCTGGATGAAGAAATTACAGCTGTAGTAACTACAGATTGAAATTAATAAATAAAAGACGGTACAGCCCTTGGGCTGTACCGTCTTTTATTTATTATCGTCTGCCTGATCCTCCAATCCTTGTCAGGACAAGGGAAATTCTAAAGTAACTTTAGCCCCACCCAAGACTTCGTCATTCCCTAAGACCAGCTGCCCACCATGCCTTAGCATGATGGATTGCGCAATGTAAAGCCCCATGCCGTGATGATGCCCCGAGCTTCGACTGCGGTCACCCATATAAAACTGCTTTGTTGCCTCTCGCAGATCAGCAAAAGTGAAGCCGCCGCCACTGTCGTCCACTGTAAAGCAAACACTATCTGGCCTGCCTTCTGCAGTCAGTGTGATGATGCCCTGAATAGGGGTATGTTCCACTGCATTCATCACAACATTGAGTATTGCCCGCTGGAACAAATCCTTGTCGATTGCGATGAAATCCGGCATGTTGTGTGCGTTCATGTGAACCTGTATCTCTTTCTCAACAGCGGCCGCTCTCAGAAGTTCTTCAATATCCTCAAGCAGCGAAGCGGTATCTATTGTGACCCGCTCCAGCTTCAGCCCTTCCTGCGTCTTCGAAATTTCGATCAGTTCCCTCGCATAACGTTCAATCTGTGCCGAACTAGTCAGGATATAACGATTGTAATCCCGCTGGATCTCATCTTGGGCTGTCTCGCTTAGCAGCTCCGCATTCCCTCGGATGATCGTAAGCGGTGTTTTGATATCATGCGCGAGCGCGGAGATTTGCTCCCTGCGGGCCTGCTGCTCCTCCCATTGTTGCCGGAGTGAGGCCTTTAACTCGTTCTTCATCGTGTCTAGTGAATCTAGGACTGTGTCAATCTCATGCACACCACTGGATTGCACGGTGAATTCGAGATCCTGATTCTGAATTTTGCCAATGACTGACTGTAGACCTTTCATTTTCTTCGCCAGCTTCTTGCCGAACAGATAGGACCATAAGGCAATTTGCAGCAGAAAGCCCACCACAATCAGTATGATCCCCAGGAGCTCAGGATTAGGCAGATGGGTTCTCAGCCATTCCGAGCGATAATTCATGACAATAGAATAACTGAGCAGAAGGACCTCTCGCTGCTGCTCCCTTTGAATGACGGTGTAATAACCGCGGATTCCGCCTTTACTGCCCGACTCGACAGCCTTCCATGCTTTCTGCGCTTGCTCCCTATTTAGACTGCCGCTCACATATTGCCCTTCCTGAGTATAGAGAGCATAATCCGACAGAGAAGGAATTTGATCTGGTCTAATTTCGGGACTGGAAACTAGTATATCCTTTGCAGCGGCAATCTGCTTCTCCACATAATTGGCCGGGAGAATCTCTCCTGTCGCCGTAGCTATAAGATAAGTTCCAATCAATAGGCCGAGCCATAGCAGCATTCCCCCACACAACAGCATAAAATATCTTAGGAAAATAGTACTCAGAGCCAATGGTTTGCGGGCCTTGTGCTTTAAGTTCTCCATTTATAACCTATCCCCCAGAGGGTCTCGATCGGTGATAGCTCGTACCTCGACAGCTTTGCACGGATATTCTTAACATGCTCCGCCACCGCTGCACTGTCGCTCTCCCCATCAAACCCAAACACCGATTCATAAATCCTCTCTTTGGAGAAGACCTGTCCCCGATTCCGGGCAAGAAACTCACAGATTTTATATTCACTCTTGGTGAGGGGTACCTTGTCCTCCTGCACATGCATTTCCTTGCCTAATAGGTTGAAATGAACCTCATCGATACTCAGCATACTGCGCCTCTCCCGCTGCTCTCTTCGCAAATGTGCATTCACCCTGGCCCGTAGCTCACCAGTCCCGAAGGGCTTAAGGATATAGTCATCTGCGCCCAGACCCAATCCGTACATAATGTCATCCTCTAGTGTTTTTGCCGTGAGGAATAGAATCGGGCAATCAACGATGCCCCTTATTCTCTCGCAGAGGGAAAACCCGTCGATTCCCGGCATCATGACATCCAGCAGAATCAGGTCAAAGAAACCGGGATTTAGCGCTGTGATCTGCTCCGGCTCAGATAACGTGGTCACACTGTGTCCGTCCTTGATCAGGATATTACGAATCAGTATCAGAATGCCCGCTTCATCATCTACGGCCAGTATTCGGGCCATCCAGCCTCCTCCTTTCAACGCTTAAAGCTTTTCCTTCCGTTATCCTTCCGATTTGCGGCCTTCCCACCGGGTAAACCATACACAGGACAGCAGCAGCACACCTGCCGTGACGATGATACTTATCCAAATGCCGCTATGCAGTTGAACCATTATGGAAGAGCTAAGTGGCACTTCAGTTGCGTACAATACCCACATACTGGCCAATCGCACAGGCCAACTCCAAGGCACCAGAATCCAAATCCCATCGCCAAGCCCTGTGAGCAGTAGTGCTCCCAGCAGGCTCCCCATAATGCCCATGCCTATCGAAGTCCCCTGTCCAAAGCGCAAGCTTATCATCAAATGAAAAATATACAGGATTATGCAGCTTCCGGCAAGCACACAGGCAACAGTCAGGTAGAGATGCATGGGTAGTAGTCCGTCTTTGTGTAGCAGCTCCGTGAGGCCTGCCCCGAACATCACTACTGCCAATAGCGTGCCTGTAAAACCCATAATGAGCAGCAGAAACAGCTTACTGAGAAAGGTCCACATCTTCGGTGCAGCCCCTCCCAGCAGGTTCTGGAATTGCCCAGCAGCCTCTTCCTGCCTGGCCAGCATCGCAGTCAGAACGCCAATTAGCGTTGGGAAGGCCACGGCTAATATTTCAACAAATCCGACAGTGAGTAAGAGACCATCCATAGGCGAAATAGAAGCGTACGCCAGGAACGCCCCTGCTCCGATAAGCGGCAGAAGCAGATGAATCAGCAGCAGCGGCGTCCGTTTAATTTTCAGAAAATCCGCTCGTAACATACGGTCAAATCTATTCATCCTACAAAGCCTCCCGCTTGCTGAACCACTGTGCCGTGAGCCAAAGCAGCACACCACACAGTGCCAACGACTCCAAGACACCCGGCAGGATAACCCCCCAGGCCAGCAGGGGATCACCTGCTTCTGCTGGAATCCCGTTCGGCAGGATTTCGAGTACAGGACACATCAGCCGGATCGGAATAGCGTACGGAACAACCCACCATATCTCCCGGGTAGCAAACAAAATACCGAGTACAATATTCCCTGCAAGATTGATCAGGATGGTCATGAACATGCCACATGTCACAGCAAGAAACAGGCAGAGTGGAATCTGCCAGGCGAATGTGACCGCGAGCAGAACAGATGCCATTAATCCTTGGGCAGGCAAGATCGTCTGCCCCAGCCACAGCCCTCCGAGCATAGCCCCTACAAAGAAGATTAGACAGACAGTTAGTAGCCAGACCATGCAGAGCAGAGCTTTCCCTAGCCAAAGTTTACGTGGGTCCACTGGCAGGGCAAGCACGCCCTGAAATTTCATATTGGCATCCTTCTGGACGACCAGAGTACAGAATAGAGTGGTCGCGCCGGGCAACATGATGACATACCACCAGTTGTAGGCACCGGTCTGGAAAAGGCGCCCGCCCATTAGCAAGAAAGCGATTAGCAGTGTAAGGGCTGGCATCAGCCAGGTCATCCGCGGGGCAAAGGTGCGTTTAAGCTTCAGCTTTTCCACAAGCATATATTGCAGCAATTTATTCACCGGCCCTTCTGTGCGCAGCGGCCACCTGCATGAACAATGTCTCCAGGTCCTGTTCCCCATGCGCGCTGCCCTGATAGCCGAGCACACCGCCGGCAATAATACCGATTTCATCCACAACCTGCTCTACCTCAGAGAGTACATGGCTGGATAAAATGACGGTGATGCCCTGCGCCGGAAAGGAGCGGATCAGCTCCCGGAGCTGTTGGATACCGATAGGGTCCAGCCCGTTCGTCGGTTCGTCCAGTATCAGCAGCCGCGGATGATTCAGCAGAGCGATGGCAATACCGAGGCGCTGCTTCATACCCATCGAGAATTGCCCTGCTCTTTTTTTACCCGTTCCCGTCAGATCAACGGTTAACAGGACCTCATCAATGCGCGACTCCGGCAACCCCAGCATTATTGTGCGCACCCGCAGATTCTCCCGGGCCGTCAGATTTTCATACAGGGGGGGACTCTCGATAAGCACTCCGATGTCCGTCAGATCCCGGCGATGCCACTCATGCCCGTCGAACCGGATGCTCCCCGAAGTGGGCTTAAGCAGACCGGTCAGCATTTTCAGTGTAGTCGACTTCCCGGCACCGTTAGGGCCGAGCAATCCGTAAACTGTATTCCTTGGCACAGACAAGCCGATGTTCTCGACTGCTTTTTGCTTGCCAAAGCTTTTACAAAGACTTCTTGTTTCCAAAATCAAATCCTTCACTATCCATCATCCTTTCCCTTCTGTAGTCACAGATTAAAGGACAATTATCAGGATTTTATAAGGATACTGAAAAGAAGTAAAACGAAGCACCATCAGCACAAAAGTCAGGCACACAAAAAGGGATACCGCATATGCAGTACCCCTTCACTGTATTAGCCTATCCGCACGAATCCGCTGCTCCATAACCCTCAATCTCCGCAGTCTTAAAGCAGGGAAATTACCAACAGTTCGTACAGTACCAGTGGCAAAATCACATTACTGTTATAGCCAGGTGAAGGATACGGCGTCGGGTAAGGTGCATACGGGTTAAAATACCCCCGGGCTCCTTGATTAGCGGTCACACCCAGATACAGATGTTTGCTGTCTACGCCGGAGATCGTGCCTTCATGAATCAGTCCGTCTACGGTCTGCACTCTCACCCTTTGATTAATATAAGGCTTACAGGAATTGTGCAGTGAGTCACGGACGCCGTGCAGATGCCGGATCACATTGGGATCGGCTTGATAGATAACTCCCTGCTGCTGACCTGTGTTATATGTCGACATAATCTTTTGACCTCCACAGATGGATTTGCTCCATACTATGCGGTAGCCTACTCAATGGTGCCTAGAGACAACTCTTAATGAATCCTCTATACGAGGGCGATCCCTTCTACCTTGACGTTAACAGCCACAAGCGACAGTCCCATCATCGTCTCCACCGCATGACGCACATTGTGCTGAACCGCCTGGCATACCTCCTGGATCTTATACCCGTAGTTGACGATGATCCGCAGGTCTACCTCGACCTCCCGCTCCTTCACTTCAACAGTAATTCCTTGCTGCCCGCTTTTGCCGCTCAGGCGTTTGGTCAGGCCCTCCGACATGTTTTTGGACATGGAAGCAATACCAGGTGTCTCAATCGCAGCCAGCCCGATCATCTTGGAGACTACAGCATCGGAAATATGGACAAACCCTTCTCTGATATCTTTCAACATGAATATACACTCCTTATTCTATGGGTTCAGAAGATACTGGGGGACTGGCCTCAGTCTTCCGTTGTCTGATAAACACTTCATACAGCTTGATTACGATAATTTTGAGAATTAGATAGACAGGGATGATCAGTAGAATCGCCAGGATGCCGCCCAGATCGCCGCCGACCAGCACCAGGATAATCGTGGTGAGCGGGTGGATATCGAGCTTTTTCCCGAAAATATACGGCGCAACCAGGTTATCCTGGATCTGCTGGGCAATCAGAATAATCACAATCGACCAAATGGCCGTTGACGGCGACTGAATCAGGCCCACGATAAAGATCGGCACACTCGACAGGATTGCACCGATGAACGGCACGAAGTTCATGACAACCGCGATAAGTGTAAGCAGCAGCGCATATGGCAGGCCAATGATCAGGAAGCCAATGTACATCAGTACACCCAGCGCCAGATTCACCAGCACTCTGCCTACAATAAAGTTGCTGAGCGCACTGTCGATCTCACTCATCATCGCTGTGCCTTCATCCTTGTAACGCTGCGGCATGAAGCTAACGATTCTCTGCCCGAACTTGCCGCCTTCCTTAAGCATAAAGAACAGAATGATCGGAAAGGTAAATAAAATAATAGCAAAGTTAGACACGAAGGAGAACAGACCTGACACATAGTTCGTCAACAAGTTGAAGCCTTGGCTCAAATAATCAGTCACCTGGGTTAGCGGGCTAATATCTCCAGGCAGTAGGGACGAGAGCCATGGAATCTCCTCCAGCTTGCGAATCTGCTCGTTCATGTTGGCGAAGAGACTTGGTGCATTGTTCACCAAATTCACTAGCTGTGTGCGCAGGGATGGGAACACGCCGATGCTGAGCACCAGCAGCAATAGCGCTATCACTACATACACAATCAGTATGGAGATCGAACGGTTGATCCTGCGTTTCTCCATGGCATTGATCAGCGGACGCAGCAGATAATAGAAGAATCCCGCCAGCATCAATGGAATGATAATTACACTGAACAATGATAGCACCGGTTTGAAAATAAAATCCACCAAGGTGCCGACATACACGATGCCCAGCACCAGTAGAACAGCAATACAAATACGAATGAACACGTTCAATTTCGCCACAGTATCCCTCCAATCCTCTTTGTTTTTTTATTTAGGTATCTCAATTGTAAAAATCGTTGCATCCTTGCCCTTTCGGCTCAGATGAAGCGTCCCGCCCATCTTCTCTGTATTGCGTTTAGCGATGGACAGTCCAAGTCCAGTTCCTCCGCTAGCTGTTCGCGCTTCATCCCCACGAACAAACGGATCGAAGATGGTCGGCCATAGCTCCTGTGGAATGCCGATACCGTTGTCGGCTATTTCAATCGCTATCTTATCATCTGAAGGCATCAGCTCAACACGCAGCCGTGTTCCCGGCGGGTTATAAGCCAGAGCGTTAGCGATGAGGTTGTGAATCACCCGGGACAGCAGCTCGGCATCATAGCTGGCCATGACTTCATGATCAGGAACGTTAAGCTTCAGATCAAAGTTCTTTTGCTCAATCTCACCATAGGTCTCGGCAACGATCTCCCGCAAAAATTCTCCCAGCTCCTGGCGCTCCACCCGCAGTAAGAAGTCTGGTGAATCAATCTTCAGCAGTTCCAGTGTATTCTGGATCAACTTGGTGACCTGTGAGGATTTGTTATAAATATAGGTCAAGTAACGCGTCTGCCGCTCCTTGTCCTCTCCGCGTCCTTCCACAAGCGCCTGAGCGTAGCCCTGGATACTCGTAATCGGTGTCTTCAAATCATGGGAGAGATCCACCATCAGCTGCTGCTTGCTCGCCTCGGCTTGAGCCTTCTCACGTGTAGTTCTCTCGATCACGCCCGCCATATAATTGAAGGTGTCGCCGATGCGGGCAAATTCTTTCTCAGCATATAACTTGATACGCATGCTGTAGTTCCCCTCAGTCATCTGGTTGAGCCCCAGGGTAATAATACGCAGCGGCTTCTTGATCCGGCGGGCCACCCAGTAGCTGTAAATAACGGTCAATAGAATAATCAGTCCGGTACCAACAAAGACATAAAACGATACCGACTGGTTCAAGTAGACCTCAAGCGGATCGCTGTTAATGGAGATTTTCACACGATCACGCGGAATTTTGAGCAGCAGCCACCCAGCGTCATGATGCGCCTCATCCATACGAGCCATGGAGTAGTAGTAGGGCTGGTCTTTCCTGTTTTCCAGTGCTTCGTAAATAGCGTCCTCGCTATACTGGGATACCTCATCTCTTTTTTCACCAACGGTGCTCACAACATTCCTCTCATTATCGAGGACCTCCAGCCATCCGCCGCTTTCCAGCAGACGCCGGTTTTCAATTCCATTTGCCGGCTGACCCCGATATTCCCGGGCCTCTATCTTCAGGTTGGCGTCAGCGATGACATTTTTGCCGGAATTAATAGTGACATCAATATTGATGAAAATATAGACGCCCAGCACGAGCATCAGCAGCATACAGTTAAATAGCAAAAAGTCTAGCGTAAGGGAAATGTGCAGCGGTCTCTGATCTCTAGTTTTCCACGGGCGCTTCAAATTTGTACCCCAATCCGCGAATCGTCTTCAAATACTCAGGCTTTTTGGAATCGCGTTCGATTTTGTCACGAATGTTGCTGATATGCACCATGATGCTGTTATCCTCATACACATAGAAATCTTCCCATACGGCTTCATATATCTTTTTGCGGGTAAACACACGTCCCGGCTGTTCCATCAGCAGCTCAAGGATTTTATATTCGGTCGAGGTCAAGCTGACCTTCTCCCCGGAGCGGTAAAGAACGCATTCGCTGCGGTCCAGCACCAGACTTCCAAGCTCAATCCGTTCATTCTGTTTCTTCTCTTCTGCGGGCGGAGCGTCAAAATGGTTCACCCGCCGCAGTAACGCGCCCACCCGGGCGACAATTTCCAGCGGATTAAAGGGCTTGGCGATATAATCATCAGCGCCCAATTCAAGACCCAGAATCTTGTCATGGTATTGACTCTTGGCGGACAGGAACAGAACCGGAAAGAAATGCGTTTCACGAATTCTTTTCAACAATTGCAGCCCGTCCATGCCCGGCATCATAATATCGAGTATCGCCAGGTCGATGTGATTGGACTGCATCAGTTGCAGTGCCTGTGTGCCGTTGTGCGCCTCCAGAATGTTGTACTCCTTCTCTAAATAGAGCTGCAGCAATTCCACAATCTCTGTCTCGTCGTCGGCAATCAGAATGGTATACACGGTGATCCCCCTTTATGTATCTATATCTGTATACGAGTCTAGGCCAGCCCGGTGTCTTGGGTAAAATCCTAAAATGCAGGACCCTGGCAACCTAACTATATCCTGCCATTCTAAATCTCATCTAAACCGAATCTAAAGATTATCTAAATTATTAATATTCCACGATTGTAGCAAAAAATCGTACACAGGATATTATCCCCATGTACGATTATTCATATTGTTCATTTATTTAAAAAGCAACTCCGATTCCGCCTTCGCCGGCATAAGTTCCCATCACAGGTCCCATACAGGAGAATACGACCTCCTTAAAAGGGTGACGCTCCAGAATCCGTTCCTTGATCTCAAGTGCCAGCTTCTCACAATTGCTGTGAACAATCGCGAGGACTGCCTTCTCGTAATCATGCTGCTTTTCTTCAAGCCGGGCCAGAAGCTGGTTCAGCGCTTTCGGAAGACCGCGCGTCTTCTCGACCACCTCTACTGTGCCGTCGTCACCAATTTTGAGCAAGAGCTTGATGTTCAGCACAGATGCTACGGCGCCGGACAGCCGATTGAGCCGCCCACCCTTGATTACATTCTCCAATGTGTCTAGTGTGAAGAGGGCATTGACTTCTTCGCTCTGCTGAACAACCTTGTCTTTCAGATCTTGTAAGGTGGTATAGGATTGCGACCATTTCCCAGCTTGGGCCAAAACAACGTTGAGTCCCCCGGAGAAGCTCTTCGAATCGATAACTTCAATAGCATTCGGATACCCTTCATCCTCATACATCTCCTTGGCAATCACGGCAGCCTGATACGTGCTGCTGATATTAGAGGACATGCAGATGACCATGATGTCGGTGCCTTCCTCTACTTTCTTGAACGCTTCCAGGAATACCATCGGACTTGGACTGGCTGTCGTTGGCAGCTCTTTGGAATCACGCATTCTGTCGTAGAATTCCGCAGTACAAGCGCCCTCCGGCATGGCTTCATGTCCGAAGTGAACCGGCAGATGGATCACGGAAATATCGTACTTATTAATGTAATCAAGAGGTAGATCGGAACCGCTGTCAGTGATAATCTTGATGGGCATAAAGGGTACTCTCCTTTCATTATCGTGTTCATTATAAGTGACACTTACCAGGTAAAATAGTTCAGTTTATCACTTGTCAAACATGTTTTTTTGTGCTTACACGCAAAAAAGGGCAATTTCTAGGCCAAGCGGCCTGAAAAATTGCCCTTTTCATAATCATATGGTGTCGAATCTGCCTATTACATCTGATTCTCTACAACACTGCCGATGTTCCCCCGTCAATATTCACGGCGGTTCCCGTTACATAAGAGGCCGCGCCGGAGACTAAGAAAGCTATAACCTTAGCAGCCTCTTCCGTCTGGCCAATCCGCCCCAGCGGAATGCCGTGGCTCGGGTTCGAAGCAAATTCCTCCCAGCTCTGCTCAGGAGCGACAGACTTCCACTTACGCTCGATCTGGTCGCTGCGGATCAGGCCGATGCACACCGCGTTGACGCGGATGTTGTCCCCGGCCAGATCCTTGCTCATCGCCTTCGTGAGTGCAAGACCTGCCGCCCGGCTAACCGAGGTCGGCAGAGACGAAGCAGATGGCGCCTTTCCCTTGATCGCCGTCACATTCAGAATCGCGCCGCCTCCGCGTTGGCGCAAATGAGGAACTGCTGCCTTGGCGGTATTCACCGACCCCAGCAGCTTCAGATCGAGATCACTATGCCAGCTTTCGCTTGTGACCTCTTCGAACGGCTTCGCCGCCGACGTCCCGGCATTGTTGACCAGAATGTCGAGTCCGCCGAAATGCCGCGCCGCTTGCTCCACTGCACCGCGCGCCTCTTCCTCTACCGAGACATCGGCGGAGAGAATCAGCGCCTCTGCCCCGGTCTCTTCCTTGATCCGCTCCGCTGCCGCCTGGAGCGACTCCAGATTCCGGGCGACGATCGCCACCTTGGCGCCCTCCGCCGCCAGTGTCACTGCCGTCTCCAGCCCGATCCCCTTGCTTCCGCCGGTAATCAACGCAATCTTATCCTTCAAACCCAAGTCCATCTTAAACTGCCTCCTCACCTATAGTTAGTGCTTTAATGATTAAGTACATTTTACCACATAGGCAAAGTGCTATTGAAGCAGTCCGCTGGTGCGAGCTGCTTCCACCGCTGCGAATATCCCGTACCACCACTGAAGTCTTTGATTATTTAATTACGTTCCCTTGATCTCCTCCATATCAACTGCCACACATGCGATGATGTTTCTTACTATTTATCTGACAACAAAAATGTAGAAACAATTAATCCATATAAATCTGGTCTTTCTGCATGTGGGGTATGGCCGCAATTTTCAACCATAATTTTATTACCATTTGATATCTGATCATAAGCTTGAATATGGCTATCGCAAGTTACAGGGTCGGCCTCTCCTAAAATAAGCATTGAAGGGACAGAGAGGGTAGTGAGCAATGGTACAATGGATTCGAACATACGCCCTTCTTCTCGCAGGCGGTTCAGATGAATTTCAGTTCGATCGGCGAAAAGTTCCCATTCCTCATCCGTATAAGCGGAATAATCAATTGAAGTTAAATTATTCACCCGGTAAATTTCAGCCTTTTTCTCCCCTAACTCTTCGCCAAGGCGTAAGTACTGATCAAAAAGCTCTTTGCTCTGCAAGTCACTTGTTGCTAAGCTTTTGCATTCTGCAGATTTATTAGGATCTCCTAAAGATAAGAACACAGAAGACGCCCTTCTCAGCAAACTTTTTGAAGTCCAGGAAAAATCAAACGTTGGGCATTCAAAGATGACTTTCGTAATTGAATCCGGATAAGCCGAAGCATACAGCAATGAAACATAACCACCAAACGAATGCCCAATCACAGCCCACATGTTGATTCCCAACTGAGTCCTCAACTCTTCACAGTCTTCAACTAAATCACGAAGTCCAAATTCTTCTGTTGAATTTATTTCCTCAGAACGACATACTCCTCTTTGGTCTATAGCTACTAGATGAAATATCTCTGAGAGTCTCTTAGCCTGATGATATACAAATTCGTAGCAGCTTTCCCCGGGGCCTCCGTGAAGAAAAAGCACAGCAGATAATTGCTGATTCCCAAAAATCTCTACGTGCATTTTTTTCCCCCGTACAATTAATGATTTGTGCACGGTTTCTAGCTCCTTTAAGTGGTCTACTTGGAATACACTTTGCTCAAAGTATAGGGCTTCTTTCATCCCTACATTCATAGCATAATATCTTCCAAATGAGCTGTCTACTCTACTCCATCACATAGGATTTTTGCACTCGGCTCTCTTGCTAGTGTAGTTTTCTTCTATTGGATAGATGCTATTGAAGTATATTTTCCATTTTTTATCATCTACTGAACCCTATCCTAGCTTAAAACGGACATAAAAAAATCAACCTTCCGGTTGAGTGAAAGGTTGATTGTTCATCCTTCTTGAGGATGAGGCGCCGCTACATCGGGCGGCTGAGGAGATCTTGCTTGTTCAGCGCCGACTGTGCAGCTGCATATTTACTGGGCATGACACCTACCGTATTCTTGAAGATACGGCTGAACAGATGAATGCTGGAGAACCCGGTCTCCTCCGCGATCTCGGTCAAATTCTGACGGCCTTGCAGAATTCGCAGCTTCGCCTGTTCAATTCGGACATGTTTCAGATAATTATGAATCGTAATGCCAAGCTGGCTTTTGAACAAGTAAGACAGATGATTCGCTGTTACACCCGCATGTTTGCCAATACTTTCGTTGCTGAGTTGAGAATCGTGATAATGCTCATGAATATAATGAATGGCACCTTCCAGCAGCGGCCAGCCTTTCGTTAACTTGCCCTCCGTTTCCCCGGGAAGCGAGTGGCTCTTCATAAAGGTGTAGAGTAGCTCCAGGCAGATAGATTTAAGCAGCAACGGGCTGGCTGGTGATGGATCGCTCAGTTCTTTTTGCAGCATGAGGAATTTCTTCTTCATATCCATCCGGTCTGCCAGAGGCAAACGGGTTACCGGGGCGATGGAAGCCAGCTCCATCTCCTCTTCCCTGTGCTTCATGGCATCGGGACGGCCCGCATGCCTCTGCTCGTCATAGTAGAGATCAAAGTGAAGAATACACTGCACCAGCGGGAGCGCCGAGGATGACTTGATGATATGGGGCATGAAAGGATGCATCAACAGCACATCCCCTTCCTTGACCAGATATTTCACGCCATTCAGAAAGAACTCTGCCTCACCCTGATCAATATAGGTGTACACATGATCCGGATCCATCCATTCTCCGGCTAGTGAAGTGGACTTCTGAATTCTAGCGGCTCTGACATAGGGGGAAATATGGTTAATCCAAGACTGCTCCACGGCTGCGGCTCCCTTCTCTCTGCGGTGTCTCCATCCTGCAACGGTATTAGGCTTTGACCGGAATCAACAATTCCTTCTCCACGTAATCACGACAGGTCTTCATGCTATCATACGGGGTATTCGTCGTTTCGTCCACTTCAAGCGTTACCCAACCGGTGTACTGAATTTCTTCCAGCGACGCGAGTACCTCTTGGAAGTTGACTGCCCCTCTGCCTAGCTCGCAAAAGAACGGTTCGTTCTCATTGCCGCCCTCGGCTTTCTGCTTCGTCAGGTCTTTGAGGTGGACATAAGCCACTCTATCACGGTAGGTTTTAATAACCTCTGCCGGGTCCATGCCAGCTCCCTTTAGGTGAGCAGAATCCGGCGCCAGATAGACGTATTCCGGATCGGTCAGGTCCATCAACGTTTCCAGTTCGTTCTGATCCTGAATTTCCGTCCAGAGGTGAGGATGCAGGCAAGCTTTCACTCCCAGCGCTTTCGTCTGCTTAGCCAGTTCATTTATTGTCTCAGCTGCGACTTTGAGTTCTTCCAACGTAGTTGGCTGCTCTCTTGTCCCGCCGGGACCCAGCACGAGAATATCTGCGCCCAAGTTCGCGAGAAGCTGGGCTAGCCGCACATTATGACGGATGATGTCCTCCCGGTTCTCCAAGTTTCCAAAACGCTGATGCTGCCCGTCCGGCATTCCGCCGTACAGCCCAGTGATCACTAGTCCGTATCCGGCTAGCAGTTCCTTGAACTCTTCCGGCTTGTCTTCGTACTGGAGCGCAAAGGACGCCCACGGTTCGATTCCACGAAAGCCAAGCTGAGAAATCTCTGTCACGGCCTGAAGATGATTCTGGCCCCAAGTGATGGCATGGGCAGCGATTTTACCTCTGAATTCAGTCATGAATAGGTCTCCTTATTGGCAGGGCTTCACGTACTAGTGCGCTAACCCCGCCCGTTATCTTATAACCCTAGCGGTGCGAACACTTTATCAAATCCAGCCTTAGAGCGAGCCAGCAATTCCTGCGAAGTCTGCCCGCTGCCTGGAGCCAGCACTTCCTGAGCGACAACACCTTTATAACCAATCTTCACGAGACTTTCCAAGAAGCCGGCAAGATCGATCACACCTTCGCCAGGATACAGACGGTCACCATCCTGAAGTTCAGGGATTGGCAGTTCCTTGGCATCATTGATATGAGCATGCGTGATTTGCTCCGGCTTCAACTTGAGCAGGTCATCGGTGGTCAGCCCATTCGTGTACCAATGGTAGGAATCGAGTAGCAGGCCAACATTACGGGAGTTGATCGCCTCCATCCACTCGAGCGTATCCTCCATCGTCCAGATGAATGGATTAGCCCACTGTGTACGAAGATGATTACTGCCGACAAACTCCAGACCCAGCGAGATACCGTACGCCCCCAAAATGTCCGCGCACAGTCTCAAACGACGTGTAGCAGCAATCATGAATGGAGCCGCTGGCAGGTCGGTAGAAGGCAGAATGTATGTGCAACACGCCTTACAATTCAGAGCAGCTGCTGCTTCCGCCACTCGTACAAGCGGTTCCAACCCCGCCCGGAAATTCTCTTCCGTGCTCCGCCAATCCACATCCAAACCGAAGGAACCGATGGTAATCCCGGTGCTTTCCAGCAGCGCTAACGCTTTTTCTTGCCCAAGCTCCTGGATCAGCTCTAGCGGATTAAGATCCACCGCCTGGAACCCGAACTCAGCCGCACTTCTGATATACTCTTCATTTGACGCAATCTCGCCGAGACCCGCCGTAGTCAATCCTCTTAACATGTCTTTGTCCTCCTTAGGCCCAATCAAACAGCACGCCGTTGTATTGGTCTTTGTTATTTCTTAGTCCTGCATAAGCTTCACTGGCTTGCTCCGGCTTGATCACATGGCTGATCAGCGGCTCGATCTGCAGACGGTTCTGCTGCATCAGTTCGAAGACGATCTTGGAATTACGCACCAGCGAGTGTTTCACGAACTGGTTAGGTTCTGTCGGATAACGCCACTCATGCGCCCCTTTGAACGTAATACAGCCACGGTTATACAGATGGCAATAGTTGAGTACATCTGTAATATCTGTGTTGTACTCTCCACGCGGACTACCGAGCAGAATGATCTCACCCTGGCTGCCGATGTACTCCAGACTGTCAACTGCAACTTTGGAAATCCCAGTGGCTTCTATATGAGATGATACACCCTGACCATTAGTAAGCGCCATCAATTCTTCTTTCACCTTACCACTGCTACCATCTAGCGCATAATCCACACCACACACACGAGCTGTCTTGAGTCGTTCCTGCGACAGGTCGACCCCGATCACCGTTGCACCTTGCAAGCGGGCCAATTGAGCGGCCAGATTGCCGACCAATCCAAGACCGGATACACTTACCTTGTCGCCAAGCTCAATGTTCGACACGCGAACCGAAGTAAAGGCTACGGTAGCCATCCGAGTGAAAGGAATCCATCTCAAATCCAAACCGTCCGGCACTTTCAGTACAACGTCCTTAACCTCCAGCACCTGGTATTCGCTATGACTGCCATAGTGGAAAACAGCATCTCCGACTTGTACATCTTTAACGCCTGCACCAGCTTCAATAATTCGGCTAACACTGGCATAACCCGGGTTAAGCGGGAGCTTGGCCCACCACTCCGTACCCGCCAGCATCGCCAGCTCCGTTCCAGGGCTAATCAGCGAATATATTAATTGAACAAGGACTTCATTCTCCCCGAGAGTTGGGGCTTTAAACGCCTCTTCCACCGTTTCTACTTGATTTGGGCTGACGAACATAATTTTCCTATTTCTCATTTGTGTAGTCACTCCTTCAGGTTCATTGATCCCTTTAAATGTATGGTTTTTTGAGGAAATTGTCTTTACCTGAATTCATGATTTTTTGTCTAAAACTACGATGTCAATGCACCCGTTCTACGTCACTGTAATCCCACGCCAAAAAGCCGTCCCTCCACTGCTTCCAGTGTCGAGACGGCTTCGTCCAGTAATATGCGCCGCTTAATCAAAAAATGAATTACATGCAATCAAAATGATGATAATTCCGCTTAACACGGTACTGAATTGCCCTAAGGTAAACGAACCAATCCGCACACCAGACAGCTTTCGCCCGAGAACTACACCGAGCCAAACCGTCACATAACTCCCGATGGCCGCCGTTAAAGAGATCGCCAGCGGAGACAGTCCGATCAGCCCTGCGCCTACGCCGTTCGTGACTGCATTCGCGGCCAAGGCCACCCCCAGGACCATCGCTTCCAGAATGCCGATCGAGCCGGATTTATCTTTATCGGCCAGTTCTGGATTTTGCAGAATTCCGGTCAGTGATCCACCCCCTTCCTCACGGGCTTCTTCACTCTCTTGAACAGCTTCCCGCTTCTTACGCGGCGCCGCTAGCAGAATGATCCGCACCCCGATGATAAAGAGCAGCAGGGCACCGATCACAACGGGCATTACACCAGGCAACACCTTCGCCATCCATTGACCCGAGAGAATACCGACCATACTTAGAATAAAGCAGATCACTGCGATGATTAAATTTGAGAAATGGTTAATACGGATGCCACGAATCCCATAAGATATTCCAACACCTAAATTATCCAGACTGGATGAGAGGGCAAAGCCGAAAATGAGAAGCCACGCGACCATGGTTTTGTTCACTCCTTGTTTCTGTTTACAGTCATACTATTGAGATATACACAAAATGGTGCGCGTCCCAAGTAAAATTGTTGAGATTTCCTCAACAATTGATATCAACACCACCCTGTACAGGAGGTGAAATGCATATGTCTGATGAGAAGAGAAGCCCTGCTCTCGGGGAGATGCTGACGAATTTGCTCAAAGAGCGCAGGCTCTCCATGCGGAAGTTAAGCGCCCTGACCGGCATGGATACCGCAACGATCTCCCGCATTGTGAACGGCAAACAGCGGGCCAAGCCAGAGCATCTGAAGGCGTTCGCCCTGCATCTGGAAGCCCCCCTCTCCGATCTATTCCAGGCCGCCGGTTATGGCGCTGCTGTGCCCACTCCCCCAGTTCCGACCTCCGACATTCATTCCTCCATCACCAGCATCAAGGAAACCCTGCAGGCCTTCAACCTGATCGATCATCATTTTACTGCAGAACTCGTTCAACGGGAACTCAGTAAATACGAACCGTATGTCCTCACCGAAGAGGGTGCACGAAAGATCCATAACGATTTTCCGGACAAAGTAAAAAGCGTCAACGGTGCAGGACCTTTCATTGAAGAACTGCATCGCATGTATGAGCTTTACAGCAGCACTGACCTCCCCTCAGAGGAACGTGCTATTCTGGGAAGCGGATTGTTCTATTTTGTCTCGGCGACTGACATCATTCCGGATTATGTTTTCCCGCTGGGTTATCTGGATGATGCTATCGCTGTGCAGATTGTGATGGAGCGGCTGCAGGAGCTGCGGAGTCGGTCGGGGATATAGTGGAATGCGATGCTGATACCAGTGTTATCTGTAAAAAGGCCGTCCCTGTGTAGCATCTCTACTGGGTGACGGCTTTTTGATGTGCATTTTACAGTTTGAGCTTCTTGTTATAGCGATATTACGAAATAATTCTGGAATTTATAAAAACAGCGGCCCCAAGACCGTTCCCGTTGCAGAGGATCTGCTAGGGAGCAGCCTAATAATTGCTGAAGTGTAATTAACGACATTTTTGTATCCTAATTATTCTGCAATTACGGGTAAGAGGGAATTAAAGGCAATATTGTACCTTAAATCTTCCAGAATAGGCCTTCCAGTTCGTTTTTTCGGAAAATAAGATACAATAATGCACTTAATACACTTATTTTCCTATATTTAAGAAATATAAGGTACAAAAATGCTGTTAGTTGGGAAGTGGTCCCCTTTTTACTGTTAAGAAGAAGAGTATAATTGATGGGAGACTTGTTTGCTAAAATCCTAACTTTACCAGAATCACATCTGGTCTTCTCTTCGAATTTTGCTTATATCATTTTTAAGATCACTACATCTCTCATTCGTTCATACCTTATATCTATAATCTAACCAGTTGATTTTCCCTACTTCTAGCCAATAAGACAATGAGAACAATCTGTATTAACAAGGATAAGATTGATAATCTTAAATCAAGCAACATTACAAATGGTGAGCCTATCAAAAAAATTGTAAGAGACCATCTGTATTTACCATATATCCCTAAATCACCTTCCATCGCTAAAGATATAATCCCCCAAATTACTGATCCACTTATAATCAATGAGATGAAAATTATAAACAGAATAATAACTGCTAGAATATTGTTTTGATTCAGTGAAAGAAGAAGAAAATATATAGTCACAAAAACAATAACGAAAACTAATACAATTGGTTTAAACGGTTTATATAACCTGAAAACTGTCTCAAACACATCAGAAGAAGTATTAGAGGATATTAATTTCGATTTTTCTTTATGAAGCTTATCACATTCTAATTGAATAAAAGTCATCAGTGTCCGTAAAATGGACGTATCTGCTCGCAAATAGTAATCTCTTACAATCTTTTTAATGTCATTCGTGAAGTAGGAACTTGATTTACCAAGCTTATTATAGAAATTTTGTACAGCGAAAGCATCGTTTGGTCTATGAATGACTTGAGCTATCGCAGCTTCCATAGACGAATAAAGATCCAGCTGTTTTTGAAGAAGAGCTAATTTATCGTTATTATCTTTCTCCATCAATACTTTGAATTCTTTATACAACCAAATAAGAACGGTAGTAAAAACTGTAATTGCTAGAGACCAGCCAGGATTTGCTTTAAAGTAAGTTAAAATTTCTTGTATCATCTTAGATCGTTCCTCTACATTATCTTCAATTCACTATTTTTGAAAAAAATCTGTTTTAATAATTCCATAATAAACCCTATCGTCATACTCATTTTCGTCTTCATAGTAGAATGATTGTCTTAATGTGCCCTCATATATCATCTTTGACTTCTGCAAAACTCTACCTGAAGCCACATTATCGCCTCTATGAAAAGCCTGCAGCCTGTATATCCCTGTTTTCTCAAAAGTAAATTCTATAATTGCATTTAAAGCTTCTGTTGCGTAACCTTTACCCTGATAGGATCTACTGATGCAGTATTCAATATCAGCATAATGATGCTTTAGATCATTACCGCAAAAAGCAATTTGCCCAATGTTTTTATTGCTCTCTTTTAAGATAATAGCCCATTTATAAAAATCATTCCGGGAATACGAAGAAATCCAGCGACTTAAATTCTCCTTTACAGCATCTAATGTTTCATAAATAGGTTCACCATAATTAAATTGTACTTCCTTATCATTTATCCAGTTCATGAACATGTCCTCAGCATCTTCTAAAACAAATTGCCTTAAGGATAATCTTTCAGTTTCTATCGATTGTGTTCCAACATGAATTGTATTCATCCTTTACCCCCATCATTCTCAATGTTAGTTTCAGTTATCTTAAGAATATCTTAGAATGGAAATATCACACTATGACTTTAACAGCCGACGGTTCATTCATGAATAAAAAAAGTAGAAGTCATATTGAAAGTTATTTGTTCCAATAGAATTTAATTTACAGAATTTGAGGAGTGCGGGAATTTATGAAAACCTTTATATATATGGTCAGGCACGGAGAATCGCCTAAAGTGGATGGTGGCAACGAAAGAACACGTGGACTGACTTTAAAGGGGGAGTTAGATGCTCAAATTGTAGCTGAATTATTGAGCGTTGAGGGGATAAACACATTCATCTCAAGTCCATATAAAAGGGCAATATCAACAATAGAGGGATTAGCCCAATCTTTAGGCAAAGAAGTGATTATTATCGAGGAACTAAAAGAAATAGTATTCCTTGGTGATAATAAGATATTGTCTAATAAGGAAGTGTATCCGTTAGTAAAGAAAATGTTTTCGGAACCAGATTTTCTGTTGCCTGGTGGAGAGTCCTTTATGAATTGTCGAAATCGTGTCGTACCTATCTTTAAAAACATTATAAGAAAATATAAAGGGCAGAAAATTGTTATTGGAACCCATGGAGTCGTTATGACAATGATGATGGAATACTTCGACCCTCAGTTTGGCTTGGACTTTTTATTAAAGACTTCAAAGCCTGATGTTTATAAACTGGAATTTGATGAAGGGTTATTAACCAAAACAGAGAGATTGTGGAGGGTAACTTCTGAATGATTTCATTGAACTAATGAGCAAATTAATATTATCGGTTAGACCTGAACATCACTGAAATAACCCAAACAACTAGAACCGTTAGTGCCATACCAGAAAAAAGAATATACCAATTAAAAAAAGGTTATTCGTATATTGGTTAATCCAACCGAAACGATAAACGATGGAATCTTTTTCGTTAGTGAAACCATTGAGATTTTTGGATAATGTATGAACTTTGGATATTTCTCCAATCATCATAATTGTGAAGATAAATGTAGAGGTTAAGGTGAGGATAATATTTAAGTGGGTGTTTCTATTACTATTATTTAAATTCCAAGTTACTCTACCTACATAATATAATAAAATGGCGAACAAAAATAATCCCATCACCAACGCAATAATACCTGGATTCCCATTTCCTGAAATACTATTGCCAGAACTATATTTAAAAGTTGTCCTGTCAACCAAAAAGATGCAAACTATATTCAATATCAATAAAACAATGAGTGGTCTCTTCAAAATAATCCCTCCTATAATCTGTAAGTGAATATAGGAAATTTCCGCTAATGAACTTAAGATCTAACAGAAATTAATAATTCATCTATGTTTGTGGGAACGTCAATAACATACCAAAGTCACTTGTATTTGTCGACCCGTTAATCCCCTGAGTTTGAGCATTGTTCTGGCCCTCGCCTAATCCTTGACTCCAAAATAGTGACATCGATCCTTGAGCAGAAGTGCCGCAACCATCCCCCTAAATTGGCGTATTAAAGAAAAACTGGAAAGGATGACGTTCAGATGTCGGCGCTGCTCAAAAAAATCCGGACACCTACCTTTATTTTCTTTTCCTGTGTTCCGGTCCTGTCCGTAATTGTAGCGATTCTGTCCAAACCTTACTTCACAGAGCGTATTTTCTATGTAGATAACTACAAGTACTCCTTCTATAGCGAACAAGATAATCTCGTCACCTATCGAAGCAAAACAAACGATCCCATACAAGTAAATCTTGATCATGGGAAGCGTACGGTTACCATCCAGCATCAGGAGTATTTTATTACGAAAATCGATTCTTCACCCAGTTCGAATTATAAAGTGATCTATCCTAACGGCCACAAATACGAAGTCCATGATTCTTCCGGAATATTATTGACCTCCGATGGACATGGAAATTACGTCTCCGAAGTCTCCATTTTCGTTAACAATCAAAGAATACCTCAGGACGGCGAAGAGCAATATTCACCCTCTACCCTGGTAACAGCTGCGTACCCCGAATATCATGTCACTCAAGGCGCACCAGTGCTTCTGTATCTCGCATTAGCCGTATTGATTTACGGATGGTGCAGCTTTCGCTATCTAAAATTTCAAAATATCCTGTTTCTTCTCTCGCTTCGTTGGATCTGGGTGAACGATCCCGAACCTAACGACTTTTATTACTTTATGACCAAGGTTAGCGGTATTATCGTCATGATAGGCGCTCTCTGGATCGCCATTCAAGCCTTCTGAACCACTGTCCACGGCAAAAGCTATCAAGAAATCAACGCAGCAAAAAGACACTGAGATCCTAGTCATCAGTGTCTTTTTGTTGATACTTTTCCACCAACATCATATTTCATCGTTGAACTCAGAGTCGTATTTTTAAAGCAACTTAATCAGCTCTTCTAGCTCATCAACCAATACTTTTGCATGTTCAAAATTAGTATCTTTTAAGGCCAATTCTATTTGCATTTCAACTGATTTTTTCTTTTGTTCAGTTTCTAAATAGTCTTTATCAAAATGTCTAGCATAAATCATCTGTTTGAATTTTTTCATTTTCATTTTTCTAATCGTTTTATCGTCAATGATTAATACATAATCCATACCATTTACAACAGAATAGAAATCATGAGAAATCATGAGAATCGCACCTTTATAGTCTTCGATGGCTTTCTCCAGTGCTATTTGTGTATAGGTGTCTAAATGGCTTGTCGGTTCATCAAGAAGCAATACGTTTGCTTTACTGGCAGAAACTTTAGCCAATTGAAGTATATTTTTTTCTCCACCAGATAATGATTCTATCTTCTGATTAACGCTTTCTCCTTCAAATCCATAATTTGAAAGATACGATCTAACCTCGTCATAGGTACTAATTCCAGCATCGATAAATTCTTCAAGAATTGTATTAGAATCATTTAGCACTTCGCCTTGTAGCTGAGATAAATAAGCCACTTTAGCATCAGCATTTATTACAATTGAATCGTGATTATTCTTAAAAATTTCTCGAAGTAAAGTCGTTTTCCCAGTACCATTTGCCCCGATAATAGCTACTTTATCTGTAGAATTTATCTCAAAGTTAACATTGTCTAAAAGCAACTCGTCAAAGGTAACGCCATAATTATTGACATTTACAACAACGGTGTCTTCAATCTCATTTTCAATACCAAAACTGATTTTCGGTTGCTTAATATCAACAAAAGGCGCTTTAATTCTACGTGCTTCCAATCTCTCTTGAAACTTAACTCTAGCTTTTAAGGCTCTCCCTCTAGATGCTTCTGAATTATAGGTTGCGATAGCTCTAAGATTATCGATTATGCTATCATATCTCTCAATTTCTTCAGCTTCAGCGACTGCGATTTCTTGCAACTCTATTTTTGTCTGAAGTAACGAGAAGTTATACTCAATATACCGCCCATCAAACTCTTGAATCTCCGTGTTTTCAAGGTGGATAATTTTGTTGAAGCAATGATTCAATAGATATCGGTTGTGCGTAACAACTAACAGTATGCCTTTGTGTGCATTAATAAGATTTTTAAGCGCATTTAGGTTTTCAAAGTCTAAAAATACATCTGGTTCATCCATGATCATTAAGTCTGGACTATTAAGCATTTCCTTCATCACTTGAATAAGTTTGAATTCCCCACCGCTCAGGTCGGATACCCTAATATCCTTTAGCTTCATGAGGTTTGCCAGATTTAGCTTCTTATTAATGTTGCTTTCAAAGTCGTTCCCACCTATTGCATCAAATGCGTCTAAAGCTAATTGATACTTTTCTAACAGCACTTCAATATCCGATGAAGTTTCCATTTCAGTACAAATGGTTTCTATTTCATTTTGTTTCTTAATAAATTCTTCTCCGATATATTCAAAAACAGTTGTTTCTTTCGATCTGTCTAGCTCAGAGAACTGACTTACAAACCCAATTTTACAAGTCGGCTCTATTTCTAACTTGCCCTCGAACAAATATCTTTCTGGATCCATCAGTATATCTATCAGTGTGCTCTTCCCACTACCACTTGTTCCTATAAAAGCGCAATGTTGTGCCTCTTCAAGCGTAAATGAAATGTTTTTGTATAGCTCTTTTTGTGGAAATGAGAAGGATAAGTTATCTACTTTTATCATGGTGTTACCTTTCTTTGTAACTAAATTGGTGACTATTATTAGATGGATTACAAACATAGATTTTGAGTTTACCGTTGTTAGAGTAACACTGTTTACAACCAACTTCAATCATTTCAAAATAAAGTTGTTCGTAAAAGCGAAAAATAGTCTGTCCTCTTTGCAGAAATCTCCACGCAAGGGACAGACTATTTTCATTATTATTTTACAACCGTGTTAATTCACGCCGCATCTTGGGCTTGCTGTTTAGCAGCTTTCTTGCTACCCGGCCGTAACAGCAGAAGCACGACAATAAATGATGCCGAAATAAATACAATCGAGCCAATAATCGCTGTTGAGATCCCTGCTGTAAATTCCGCGTCCGTAGGTGTTCCAGTTCGAACGAACGATCCGAATACCGCCGTAAGGACAGCCAACCCAAGCGATCCACCCGTTTGGTGCGCTACATTGACCAGCCCCGACGCAGCCCCTGCATCCCGCGGATCAACACCAGCCAGCCCAAAGGTCGTAAATGGAATAAACACAATGCCTGCACCCATCCCCAATATGATCATCGGAATCAGAATCCCCGGGAAGAACTTCAAATCTGTTGAAATCTGGCTTATGAAGCTCATGGCGATGATGACAATCAAAATACCACTAATGAGCACTTTCGCATTTCCGAAACGGGAGACAAGCCATGGCATGGCATACATCATCCCGAACTGAACCATAGTCATAGGCAGAAAGGCAAGGCCAGTCTCAAGTGCCGTAAAACCAAGCACATGCTGCAAGAATTGTGACATGAAGAAAAACATCGAAAACATGCCGCCTACAAACAGTAGTCTACCCAAATATGCGCCAGACCGTTCACGGCTTGAAAATAGACGAAGCGGGGTAATCGGCTGTTCGACCCGTGACTCGATAAAGGCAAAGGCTGCCAGCAGAATAACTCCTGTGAGCAATGAGGTTATGGTTACAGCATTCCCCCATCCGTCGTCTGCCGCGCGGACAAAGCCATATACCAGAGCTGTCAGACCAACCACAGAAGTAATGGCCCCCATAATATCAAAACGGCCGGTGCTTTTATTCGTCTCAGGCAAAAACTTCGGTGCCAGTACGAGCAACAGGATGCCGATCGGTACATTAATGAACATACCTACGCGCCAGGACACCCAGTCCGTCAACATACCGCCTACAACTAAACCAATGCTTCCACCAGCACCATTGACCGCACTGTACATGGCAATCGCTTTTACCCGTTCCTTGGTCTCCACAAAACTAACAGATAACAGTGCCAATGCTGAAGGCGTGGCCAACGCGGCCCCGATTCCTTGCAAAGCACGAGTGAAAAAGAGCATCTCAGCAGATTGAGCCAACCCGGCCAATAACGATGCAACCGTAAAAATCGCTGTCCCGATTATAAAAACCCGTCTTCGACCAACGAGATCCCCCGCTCTTGCTCCGAGCAGCAAAAAGCCCCCGAATGCCAGAACGTAAGCATTTTGCACCCAAGTCAGGCTAGTTGTTGCAAGGTGCAATCCGCGGCCAATCTCAGGAAGTGCCGTGATCATAATGGATGCATCGAGCACAACCATAAGCTGACAAATAATGATGATGGCCAGAATAATATTATTATTTGACTGTCGGATAACAATCATCCTTTCTTGATAAATAAACTTAAGCTAAATGCTGACAACCATCTGAATAATTCAATTTAGCTGTGCTTAGCAGTTGGCTATTTGCCAAAAGCATGGATCGACGTCGCTGGATTAGAATAACACGCATTTTCACCAAAGTAAACAAAAAGTATTTATTTTGTCTATTTTGTATTTCGTGTATTTCTCGTATTTAATGCTGTATAATAAAGTGACAAGGTTTGAGAGATTGGAGTTGAATCCAGCACAATGAGTACACAAGTGGAACCAAGGGTGAAGCTGCTCAAGAAACTAATAAATTCCGTAATGAAGGATGGATTCCAGCATTTGCGGATGGATGACATTGCCAAGCACATGGATGTAAGCAGAGCTACGATGTACAAATATTTCTCGTCTAAAGAGGAAGTTATAGCGGGTGTCGTGCAAGTTTTTGTGGATTATATTGAAAGGCTCGCAGACCGCAACCCCGAGGATGATGAGCGTTCATTCGGGATCTGGTTCCAAAAGCTGTTCGATCAGACCGTAGCGCTTGTAGGTAAAATCACAGACATTTTCCTCAAGGATCTTCAGACGATATACCCGGAACTGTACGATCAACTAAGAGCCGTTCTGAGCAGACGCGAGCAGCAGGCCCTCATCTTCTACCGCGAAGGAAAAGAAAAAGGCATCTTCAATCCCATTAATGAGCGGCTGATCCTGCTCCAGGATGATCTGCTGCTGCGTGAAATCATCAATGTGAAGTATCTGCTGCAAAATCAAATCTCCATCGAGCAGGTATTATACGATTACTACAACCTCAAGAAAATACAGCTATTCAAAGCAGATAAGCTCGACATCGTGGATGATTCGTTGATTGAGCCTGTCATTCAACATGTGGTGGATAAGTTTAATCGGGCGTTGTCTTGTTAGTGGGATTGAGGGATAATGATGGTAAAGATGCGAATTAGGATTGTTTATATGGGAAAAGAAAAAGTTGACTTCGCTTATGACGAGGTCAACTTTTTTTGTGCATAATGATATTTACTTCATTTACATGATAATAAACTAAAGCAGATATATGTTTTCAAGCAAGATACTTTTGAGTTGTCATGGGCACAAGCTCTTTTCGGTAGAGTTTTGATAAATTTGTGTTTAAGGTTCGTTACCCAAATGAGAAATTAAAGAAAATTTAAGTTACTAGACCTTCATTGTAATAACGTCAAAATCCTCATCATAAACAATCTTATAATATAGTTTAAAGAAACATTCTCGAATAGGGATTGCTGTTCTCTATGCCTTATTATCACCCGGAGCTTTGTAGTTATGATAATGTTTCAGTATCAATTTATTCATCATTAACGAATAGAATAATAGCCAATTTAAACTACTGATGGAATTTACCGACGTAGTAGAGACCCTTCCGCAAACTCCCAAGTTTACTGAATTGTCAATATCAAATGCAAATGCACCTAAGCTAGTTGATATAAATGAAGAGTGTACTACTGATGAATATTCCTTGAATATAGAACTTCTAATTTTTGATATTTCTTCAGTTACTTCCAGTGGTAATCCTATTTCCTTTTCTATACTACTTAAGTGAGAATTGATTTTCTTTGGCCTAAAGTTCTTATACCAAACATTATCAGCTTCATCATTATTTTTAGCACTTTTATAAATGAGATTCAGTTCCTTTTTTGAAAAAGTAATTGACGTTGTAAAAATAATCTCTGCGAGAATTCTAATTAAAGCTCTAGCAGAATTATCGAGACCAGATTCAATCAATTTCACAACAGATAAAGCATGATTTGTTATGTTAACAAGTTGTGATTGTAACACAAAATTCGGATCTGAACTTTTTTCCAAAAACCAGTTTTGATCGATTGGATTTTTACAATTTTCTTGAAATACAGCAATACTGAGATAGCTTAAAGACGCGATGCCCGTATATGATAATATTAAATCATCACTGAAATTATCATAAATGGTTTTATGGGTTTTTTCACTTACTGAAGAGATATAAAAAATAGTATTTAGAATTTCATCTGTTGGAATCATAAGCTCTCTATGTTTATCAAATTCTTGAATTTCGATATTATGTTGTTTTACTAGAGATTTGATATAGTCTTTAACTTCTTTATTAATTTTTGGTTTCAATTCAACATCTTCCAATCTTTTTAGATTAGATGATATTAATCCCCATAAGATCATAAAATATACTTTAGGTATCATTACTTACATTCGGTTGGAGTTTAGAATAGTAATAAAATCCGGAGTAATCTCACTATCAGGCGTAAAATCATATATACGAAGTTTATTAAAACTAAGAAAATAATAAATTTGTATGTCAGACCTTAGACTCATTGTTTCATACATAATTCTTTATTTCGTCAGCTGTACAAAAATCGTCATTTATTTTAATAAGTGCAATAATAAATAATCTTAAAAATATTAAATAATTCTGATTGTGTATCCTTTCGTCCTCTCCACTATTAGGTTGTGTGTGACTATATCGGTTCCTTAAATCTAATCCATTATTGAATTGTGATTTGTTGAGAATATAGTTTATGTAGTTATGTTCTGGTCTAGTGAAAAGAGAGCTCTCATATTCGACCACGTTCTTATTTTTTAATTCGTCTATTAAGAGCCTTCCTTTATTAGAATATTTCCAATAAACTACTACGTCGTTCCTATACAAATCATAAAGAATCACAATAAGATGATTATCATAAAAAACTATAATCTCTTCTTCATTTATCAAAAGATAGTTTTGTTCAATAAGCCATCTGATTTTTGAAAGATTATAGTCTGGAATTTCGCCTATTTTCAGTTCTCTTTTTAACAATAATTCATAGAAATTGCTATAGGATTCTTCTGTCTTATCATAATAGCCTAAACCACTTTGATCTGAAAAAAGTAAAAAGATTACTGTTTTAAACTCCTCTCCAAACCCATATACAAACTTTTTATCTACTAATGATGGAATACTTTTATAAATGAGATGTTCGGAACGTATCTCAAGTAATTCAAAATCAATATGTCCATCTTCAACAAATAGAGTAAATTGCTTTAGAACTGATTCCAAGGCCGGCATTATACTAGTGCATTTTTCTAGATAGGTTGAATTTGCAGAAGGCAAAGTTACTTTAAAGTTTCGGGCATCGAACTCCATTGAAAGATATTCTTCAAAGAACCATTCGATCACTGCCTCTAGTCTTATATTGTTCCTAAGAAGTTGTTCATAATAAGCAGCCATTTGGAGCATTGAAAGGGAATTTTTCTGCTCAAATGCAAAACTCATATCATATGCATTCTGGGAAGTTGTTAATAAAAATCTTTCAAAAACACCCATTTCACTAGTTTTATTAACAAATGTACATCGCATTTGCATATCTACAAATTCGAATAAATAAATAAAATTATTTAGCAAAGTCGCGTAATCAAAATTATTATCAACCCATTTTGTACTATAGGTTGCAGATATTGAATTCTCTTCACTACTCATAATGACTTCTTCATCTTGTAGTGCAGAAAAACTCACACTCGTTTCCATTTGTATACCAGAATTCTCTTCAAAAAATTTCCGTTCCTGTTCCTCTGCTTTTCTTTTTGCTCTCAATATGGTTTTCGGTGAAATTCCTAACTTATCCTTACTACTTTGAATATTGGCAATAAGTCGCAGATAATTCAAATTAGGATCTTTACTATCTATATAATTAGAAATAATAATCTCTTTGTCTGAATAGCTTAATTCTTCAGGGAAATATATTGGCTCTCTTTCTCTTTTATGTTTTATTTCATATTTATCTAGAAGTATTTGAACAGTTGAAGTATCAATAAGCATCTTTTCTCTGATAATTCTTCCATAGTAGTCTGTTATATTTTTGCACTTTAATAGTTCATGCAATGTTACTTTAGATATATCCATGAACTTTTGAAAAGACTCTTCAGTAATGTTTACATACACCTTTAATTTATCAAAAAGTTCCCAAAAATCATTTCTGTAGTTAAACTCGACTTCGCTATAAATGCTTATCAGACTGTTGCTATCAATTGACTTAACAAACTTAGCAACAGCCGCAAAATATTTGTTAACCGCCGTCCTTAAATTTCCAACAATCTCCTCTGTCCAATCTATAAAATAGATTTTATTATCTAAATACTTTTTAGCATTATACAGTTCAATCATATCGTTAATATCTATTCCTACCCTTGAACCCACATCGTATTGATCAATTAGGGTTTTACATCTCCTAAGATTACTCCCATACATAAGGTCATTGCTAGAATAATATTTCACTCTGTTCATTATCTTCTCTCCTTTTGCATAACGCTTTATCCGCATAGTTCGTGAAGATACCAACTATATATTTAAATAGATCCGGAGTACTGTAACTAATATTACTAATTATGCTGTATGGTGGGATGATGTTTCACGCTCACTGAAACCTATCTAAAAAAACTACTACTAAAACTATGGCAGAAGCTCTTATCTAAATGCTTCGCACATTTTAAAATCTACATAGAGTTCGCAAATCTTATTATATGTCGCTTTACTATTGGACCTTTTCTAGGACAGGGGATCACACCTAATTTTATTCTTTAATAAATTAATCCAAATATAATATTTATAATGAAAGATTGGAATACATTTTTAACTCGGAGGTGCTAAGTCGTGTTCCCCAAAAACCTGGATTCTGTCGAGGAAGAAATCTCAAAAAAACGAATAGAAGAAACACAAATAGAACTACTAGATAAACCATAGAAAGGTGTTCTTGGGCAACTGACCAATACACTGTTAGCAGGTGTTTTTGTTGTTCGTGTATTACTTTTATTTTTATGGATAATGGATACAATCAGATATTAGAATTGAGCTGAGTCATTATATGCTGAGGCTCAATTTTATTTTTTTTATGTGGAAAACAATTAACTCTACTTCCCATCAGCCTCTTCTATATATTCATATACTCTCGATTTCAAAATCTCTATCAATTCCTCATCCATAAATCGATATTCATCTGGTATATCAAGACAGAATAATTCTTTATTTTTCAATTTGTCTGAAAATTTCTCCTGAAGCCTTCTCTTATGCTTCTTTTCCATCACAAAAATTACATCGGACCATCCAATGTGTCCTTCAGTAACCTTAACTCGTGCACCTTCTTCAGTACCAGCAGATCGAACCTCATAGCCGTTTATTCCATCGAAAATCTTCTCAGCTGTTAAGCTGCGCCACTTATTACGGCTGCAAATAAAGAGTAATTTCATACCTTTCACCTATCCTTTTGTGTCCCCTGCTCTGAATCGTCCCCCTAAGATCTGGGTAATAATAACGCTATATCAATCTATTTACATGAATACCCACTTCGAAATGAGGAGCGTCAATCACCATGACATCTTTCAAATACCGACTTGAGCAAAAAAAACCTCACACAGGCACGGGCGGCGTTACACGCGGAGCTTCAGTTCGGGATTTCCCCGCTTCCATAGGCCTTGCCGGTGTATCTATGCGGCTGGAACCGGGAGGTATGCGTGAACTTCACTGGCATGCTAATGCGGCAGAATGGGCTTATGTCATCAGCGGGTCCTGTCGTACGACAGTCATCCATCCTGATGGACACGCATATACCGATACGTTTGAGCCAGGAGATGTTTGGTACTTCCCGCGTGGTTATGGCCATTCCATTCAGGGACTGGGTCCAGAAGAATGTCACTTTATTCTGATTTTTGATAACGGAGATTTCTCGGAGGAACATACTTTTAGCATCACGGATTTCTTAACCCAAACACCAGACAATATTGTAGCTCAGAATCTTGGTATTACGGAAGAACGGGCTGCTCAGCTTCCTCAGGGAGAATCGTATTTTGTTAAAGGTCCTGTCCCGAATGACAGCTCCTCGGACGGAACATATCGCCGCAATTCAGAGCTGACGTCAACGCACCGTTATCCCTTGAGTGCAAAGCAGCCCCGCCGTGCGCCAGGAGGTGGAACGCAGCGTACGGTAACGGTCGAAGATTTTCCCATCTCATCCACAATGTCGGGGTCACTGATCGAATTGCAGCCGGGTGCACTGCGGGAGATGCATTGGCACCCCAATGCGGATGAATGGCAGTATTATATCAGCGGACAAGCTGAAATGACTGTATTTCTAGCGGAAGGTAATTCGGTAACAGAGCAGTTTGAGGCAGGAGACGTCGGTTATGCCCCTATGGGTGCAGGGCACTATATCAAAAATACGGGTGATGAAGTCTGCCGCGTATTAATTGGATTCAACAATGCTCACTACGAAGCCATTGATCTGAGCGAATGGCTTGCGGGCAACCCTGTTGACCTGCTGTCTACAAATCTTGAAATGTCCAGGGAAGAAGCAGAGAAACTTTCGAACGACACTCTTTTCATTGCTCCAGATCAGAAAAAAAATCGGTCATAGTCAACCTTAGTTCTCCCTCATCCCACTCATTATCTTGGAAAAATGGCGGCTGACGATCATATTGAGCTGTGAATCGATTTTGTTTGTCAGTACCATCACACTCTTGCTTATGCTTCATACACAGAGCGTGCTTTTATGTTCCCCGTTAACGAGCTGCCAACATAAAAAACAGAGCATCTGAGGTCGCGCCTCAGATGCCTTGTATTTAGTATTGTTTTATAACTGGTTGTATTTTATAAATCTTCTACACCGGTGGGTAGGTTTTTACTCGCTACATTTGGCTTCGTGTACATTTTATTGATTATAATCGTTTGCACGATAATGAATATACCGCCAACCGCCCAATATAATGGCAACGCGGCGGGCATCCCAAAAGAAAATACACCCATCATTATCGGCGACAATAATCCGATGAAAGCCATTTGGTTATTTTGATTTTGCTGATACTCCGCTGAAATGGATTGAGACACGCGGAACTGAACGTAATACACCACAGCGGCAATAAGCGGCAAAATCATATCTGTTTTCCCCAAACTAAACCACAGAAAATCGTGAGCTGCAATCTCTGGGGTACGACGAATGGCGTAGTAAAATGCGAGGGTGATCGGCCATTGGATAAGCATCGGTAAACACCCCATGTTTAGGGGATTAAATTGATGCTTCTGGTAGAGCTCCATCGTCTCGACTTGCTGTTGTTTTTTTGCATCCGCACTGGCGTCATTCTTATACTTCTCCTTAAGTGCATTTAACTCCGGCTGGAGAACGGCCATCTTTTCTTTCATGTCCATTTGTTTCTTGGTTTGATTCATCATGAGCGGCATGATCGCAAGTCTGATGATGAAAGTCATCAGCACGATCGATAATCCGTAGTCTCCGTGAAATGTATTCGCGAAAAATTTGATCAAGAGCGAAAATGGATAAATAAAAAAGTGGTTAAATATCCCTGGTGAATCGGCATTAATCGTGTTTGATTGGGATGCTGGCGAACACCCGCTAAGCATAATGATCGGAATAACCCCAATCAACATGACGAGAATGGGCTTCGCCCATTTTTGGAGCAACAAAATATTTTTCATCGTAGTCCTCCCTAATTGAAAGTATGGAATATCAATGTGGGGAAGGACCATTGTCTTCTTCATCAGGTGCTTCTCTTCGTCTGGCGATACGTACTATCCACCGCTGAACGCTGCTCTGTTGCGATATTCTGACAGCTAAAAACCAAGTTGAACCTGCTGCAGCAATTTCATGACCCCAGTGTATCTTTTGTAAAGAAAAATAGGTGAATGGAAGTAATACTATGGAAGAGATGAGAGCGATCGAGAATACCAATTGAACCAAGTCATAAAAATGCTCCAGTCAAGTTCACCTCCGCATGAGCCATATTGGAAAAATTTAATTAATGATTATACGTTAGAACAACTGTGTGGTTTCACTAACCTGTCTGTTAACTTAAAACCTTTTTAAGAAAATTATTACAAGTACTCATACACCCTGATCAAGCACACCTGATGCTTCTTTCTTTCCCATTACTATAGAAATCACTGCAAATACAGTTGCAAGTATGACGACTAAACCACCAACCCAGCCGATCGACGACAAGGTTAACCGCTCTACAACCACTCCGCCCAGAGCTGCACCCAGAGCAACACCAAGGTGGAAGGCGGATGAGTTCAAGCTCAGTATAATCTCGGTTGATTTAGGAGCCAAAGTTACCAGATAGAACTGTTGTGCAGGAGCAGTTGTCCAAGCCCCAAGCATCCAGAGTGCAAGAATAAACAGGGCACCTATAAAAGTAACCGCAGCGAACGGGAGGAAAAACAAAGCAATCGCGTGAATCAACAGACTGACAATCAGCGTAGGGGCAATTCCCCATTTATCAGCGCCATTGCCGCCAACACGCGCTCCAAGAACAGCCATTAAACCCATGCCGAGTAAGACGAGACTAATTGTATTGCTATTGAGGCCAGCATTTTCGCGTAGTAACGGCGCAATGTATGTGGAAACAACGGAGTAACCGGTAATAAAGAACAAGGACGCTAATAAACCGCTAATTACTTTAAAATCTTTGAGAACAGCCAATTGCTTGGATAAAGGAATCGTTTCTTGTCCTGTCATTTTAGGTATCGCTTTTACAATTGCAATAATAGGAATGATGGTGATCATTCCAAGAATTGCGAAGATCCAGCGCCACCCCATATATTCACCGATTAAGGTTCCTAAAGGAAGGCCGACAACTAGTGCAAGACTCGTACCCATCAAGATCGTGCCAATCGCACTTCCTCTTTTCTCTGGAGGCGCAATTTGTGCGGCAATCCCCAAAGCCACTACCGCGAATACCCCTGCGCTCACACCCAAGATAGCCCGCGATATCATCAATACAGTAAAGTTAGGGCTCAGGACAGCGATGACATTACCGATAATGAAGATAAGAAGTGCTATGAACAGCAGTTTTTTCCGATCTACTTTTGAAGTGAGCGCGATTAGAATTGGCGTACCTACTGCGTAGGCTATAGAATACATGGCAACCAATTGTCCAGCCAAGCCAATAGAGACATTTATATCCGTGGCAACCATGTCCAGAATACCTGTAATAATTGATTCGGCCGTACCGACCACGGTTGCGCCTAATGCAAGCAAGTAAATAATCCATTTGTAGTTTTTCATGAGAGCATTGTTCCCCTTTGTTTGTCGAATCTATTAATTTTATTGTTTGAAATGATTGAGAATCAGGGCCTGGAAAATTCGATTGTAAAAATGAAAATCACCCCCTTAATTTTATCGAACGATCGATCAAAATACTGCAAAAAATATATCGAACGATCGATCAATTTCTTCAAAAAAAAGAGCTGATTATACTTTTATAGCATCCCAGCTCATTTGAATCATTTTCTCAATGTTTATTGAACTGAACTCATAGGCCCCATTTAAATACTCTTTTCCCATTTCGACAAAAGGTAAACAGGAGTAGGTAACCAATAAATTCGTTTCTAAATCCTTAAAATAACCTTCTTTAATTCCCCTCTCAAACAAAGGGTACATCGGCTTGAACACACCACCATTTTGATCCTTACAGTTATTACGTATAAAGGGTGAGTCGATAAACTGCTCCATTAACAAAAAGCTGTCCTTATGATTTAAGATATAATTTGAATAGTTTCGCAGAATGTGCTCGAACCCCTCTTTTACGGGCGTACTCTCTGTTACACCATGAAACATGAGCTGGTGCATTTGATCCTTGAGCAGAAAATACAATTTGATCAGCATATCCTCTTTGCTTTCAAAATAAAAATAAATGATCGAAGAAGAGATATTCGCTCTTTTAGCAATTTTTGAGATGGATACTTCAGAAAGGCCACTTTCATTGATAAGTTCGATCGTAGCCTGATAAATAAGGTTCACTTTGTTTTCGGATTTATTTTTCATACTCAAAATATAATCGAACGATCGATCAATGTCAATAAACGATTTGGAGTCATCAAAAGTTATAGACCCAATCCCTTACCACCGACAGGCCGAAGTCGAACCGGCTCGACGGCTGCGATTAAAGGCTTCGCGCGCTGAATAATGGTAAGTACTTCTTCGTTCTTGAGAGAGTCGGCATGCGCCGCAGTATCGCGCCACAGCTCGGTCACCCAAATCACATCAGGATCATCTACGGATTCATTAATAATATAGAGCTCGCAGCTCTCCATATTATTGAGACTCCGGGAAGCCTCAAGCAATATAGAGAGTAGCTCCTCACGCTTCCCAGGATGTGCTGTCATTTTACCGAGTATGGTAAACTTGTTCATTTTATTCTTCGTCCTTCCCAATCATCTTTTTTTGCATTGCCTCATAGTGCTTGAACATCTCCAGACTGACTTCCATCATTCGATCGATCAGCATCGGCGGCTCAAGGATCTCAATGGACCGCCCGAACGGCAGAAAAAAGTACGGCACGTATGTCTTTAGCGACTGCTCCTCTAGCTGAAAGAGAACTTCGCCGGGCTGCTTGCGTTCGAGTATTGAATGTCCAAATAACCAGTGCTTGCATATCTCGTTTAGTGCGTGTTCGTGTCCCTGGATCCTTACGATGACTTGCATCTCTGCTTCCAGCGGATTGGGAAGTAAAGAACGCAAGAGAAAATCCTTCGGGGAAAAGGCCGCCGGACGCTCAAAGTTGAGATTAGCTTCTTCCAATTGAAGAATGCGATCTACCCGAAAGCTGCGAATCTCGCCCCTCAAACGACAAAATCCGACAACGTACCAATTTCCTTTCCAATGCACAATCCCGTAGGGATCGAGAACTCGATTGCTGGAAGACAGATCGACTCCTTTGGCGTATTCCATCTTCAACGACTCCCCATGGGCCGCTGCCTCTTCCAAGGATTGAAGCAGCTCAAGCTCTCTACCTTCCGCGGGTGTCTGGATAACTGCAAGCCCCATACTATGTCTATTTATCCTTTCGAGCTGCTCTTCATTGGTGTACCGTTTCAGTTTATCGACTGCACGTGCAAGCGCATCTGTGAACGGATAGCCCGCTTCTTGGGCGAAGACGGATGCATGCACGAGCGCTATCTGCTCTTCGGAATCGAAGAGCAGCGGGGAATCAATGAACTCGCCAAGTAGCCGGTAACCTCCGTTTGGACCGGAATCGGCAATAATCGGGACTCCGCTCGCGCATAATGAATCAATGCACCGGTATACGGTCCGTACATGTATCTCCAATTCGTCCGCGAGTTGTTGTGCCGTTACCCGCTTCCCCGAACGAAGCAGCCATAGGATCGATAGCATATTATCTGCTTTGGACATGCCATTCTTCACTCCCTAAGACTTTCTTGAAAAAGCATTCATCTGCTATTTCTAATAGCTCCATTGTATAGGAAATTAGACTAGGGGAGCTATCCCTTTCTCGATCCAATGATCATAAGTCGGGCCGTAGACATCAGGCAATTGAAGACCCGCCTGGCGCATAAGCACAGTCATCTGTCCGCGATGGTGCGCTTGATGCATCATCGTGAACCGAAGAGAACCTCCGTTCAACCAAGCTTCTTGGTGAATGATAACCGATTCGTGCAACGTTTCGTCCTTCCACTGTGTTCGAACAGCATTCAAAAGTTCGTTACTGATCCGCCGATACTCTGAGGCTATAAACGCTGTAGAAGCCGGGGCCATTTCGCCACCGGTGGGAGCATCAAACACAAGACCCAAGGATGTCATAAAATGCAGTGAAGTAACCAGATGCCAAGCGATTTGCCCAAGGGTCCGCCTGCCTTCGATGACCTCATGACCAAGAGAGTCATCCGTAAGCGCATCTAGTACACTGGCGGTTATTTCCGCCTCGTTTTTCCACTCTACCGCAAACTCTTCAATTCTAGTAAACATATCTATTCCTCCATCTCATTATTGGCTTTAAGCTCTACAAGCATACAAAACAATCACTGACAGTTACGGTCAGTGATTGCTGTTTTTAATTTCTTAATTAATAAAAACATGTTTTATTGGATCTTTACATGAGGTAAAGTGGATGAGAAAATTAAACGGACTTAAAGTTTATGAAATCCAAAGTACATATATCATAAAGAAACTAAGATTAAAGAGACCGCGAAGAATTTGAAAAAGATGAAGTTGTTGAGTACCAAGTAAAAATTGAAGAAAACGAAGTAATGATTGAAAAAAAAGGATAATGCGGCTCTTTACTCAAAAACAAACTTCACTCGCTGATCCCCACTCCACTTTTCTCTCACCTGATCATAGTAAATATCAGCATCATTATAGATGATGTCTTGATATTGGTTAGCCAGCTCCGGATGGTGATTATGGATGAAGCTTTCCACGGTCATCGCAGGCTTGGTGTCTTTTTTTAATCTGACCCTATCCAGGAATACCGGTATGTCCTTATCTAAAGCATTCATCATTAACTCCACATTAGTGATTCCAGGCAAAATCGGAGTAATAAATGCCCAGACACGAATTCCCATTCGATGTAACTCGTTTGCTGTCTGTATATTACTTAATAGCGTATAGTCATCTATTTTCTTCAATTGCTGGAGATTCGATAGCCCTAAGAGCAGAGTGAACTTGTCACCCATCGCTTTTATTACATCGAGGTCTCTATAAATCAGCTTGGATCCAGACTTCGTTGTCACCATACACTTTACGTTTAGCTTGCCTAATTCGATCAGACATTTTCTGGTTAATTGATATTTCCGGTCAATCTCCATATAGGGATCACATCTGCTCCCCAGATACACCGTATCTTCTTTATTCCAGTTCTTCAGCTCAGCGTGGAGAATATCAGCAATATTGAGTTTAACCTTTAAATCAACATTCCACTCTTCATCTTCTAACTGGAAACAGTATGGACAGCCAATGGTACATCCATCATAAGGATCAATAATCGGCACCGTTCCCCCGTCAGGCGGAAATTCATATGTCATTGCATCGCTGACAAGTATTTCTTTAAGCATTTCCCCATCCTCCTCAATCCATTTATAGGAAAATGGTACATCTATTCCCGAAAAAAATATAGACTTATATTATCCGATTTGTTATGATGTTGAATAAGGTCTTTGTAAAAACACCTATACAAATTACACATCCCTGGATCATTAGATCCAGGGATTTTTGTTATCTTCTTTTACATCTTAATCACTAACACAATCGCCATACCCTCTTCCGTAGCTTCTGCAAAAATATCGCCGCCCATCTTCCGCAGCAGTTGTCTGCAAATGTAGAGACCTAGGCCATTTCCCTCCTGATTACTGGCATTAGAGCCTCTCCAGAAGCTGGTGAACATATGCGGCAGCTCATTAGGTGAAATCGGTAGCCCCGAATTCTCAATTCGCACTAGCTGACGGTAGTCTTCCTCCAGGAAAGATATAGAAATATCATTTCCATCCCCATACTTAATGGCGTTGTCAATAATCGTATCGACAATTTCCACAAACCGGTCAAAGTCTCCTTGTAGCAGCTTATCCCCGAAGGGAGCGATGTCAAATTGGATCTTAAGTAAATCCAGTCTTTCTGCATTATTCGCCTTTATGGTCTGTACCCACTTCGATAAATAAAACTCCCCTTGTTGTACATTGAATTCACTTAATGAAGAGACAGAAGTAGTCATCAGTTCAGCGATCAGTTTTTCGATATGTATGGCTTTTTGTTCAATCATTCTGGCACAGTCGCTCCGCTTCTCCTCGCTCTCGTACAAGTTATCATAGAGCGCAGTAGCATATAGCTTAATTGCAGAGACTGGAGTTTTAATCTCATGTGACAGGGAGGCGATAAGGGTCTGCCTATCCTTTTCTAGCCGGTAATTCATTTGTTTTTGGGAACGGAGTGTTTCTCGAAGCAAATTAAGTCCCCAAATAAACCTGCCAAAGAAACGGCTTTTATG
Organism: Paenibacillus sp. NPDC056722; assembly: GCF_042790635.1. Taxonomy (NCBI): domain Bacteria; kingdom Bacillati; phylum Bacillota; class Bacilli; order Caryophanales; family Paenibacillaceae; genus Paenibacillus; species Paenibacillus sp. NPDC056722. The sequence goes on from NZ_JBHTYV010000001.1 coordinate 590,767, forward strand.
TTCTTTTAAAGCTTGATTCAAGTTACCCTTCGAGAGTTCCAGCGGCAGATCTTCAATCGTATGAAAGGGGCTAATAATTTGTCTTTGGATAAAGAGCAGCAGTAGTACAAGACACACCAGTACGATCCCGAGGAAAATATTCACCATAATAATCGTCGACCATCTCGAATCCGGTTCATGGTAGATAAATCTCAAATAACCTGTAACATGGCCGTTATCATAGGTTGGCTTGATAATAAAGCTGCTGCCGCCGGGAATCCCTGCCCCATTAAAGAATTGTTCGATTGGCTCATACTCGGCGTCACCAACTAACCATTCAATCTTACGAATCAGCCCCTCTTGCGGAAGGCTAATATCACTCAGAGATTCACCGGATTGCACTGTACTATAGAGACGATTAGCCTCTATGATGTATGGTTTATTGTTATTTCTAGCTCCGCTTTGATAAGCAATAATACTGAACAGGACCATCACTCCGATTCCAGCCACAACCACCCATACAATGAGCCGATTAAAAAACTTCATATATACTTATACCCTACCCCCCACACCGTGAGAATACGGTTAGTCTGCTTGGGATTGCTTTCGATTTTGTCGCGCAATTTATTAATATGAACAGTAAGAGTTGACAGCTCGCTAAAGCTATCAACTCCCCATACCTTATCAAACAACCATTCTTTACGAAGCACTTTCCCCTTATTATTCAGCAGCAGTACCAATAGCTCATATTCTTTGGCTGCCATAACCAGTGGCTGGTCCTTAACATACACTTGCATGGATGTTTTGTTGATCGTAATATCACCATCGATTAGCAGTTGCTTGTTCTCATTCATTTCGTAGCTGCGCCGCAGATGTGATTTGACTTTGGCCGTTAGCAAATTCACTGTAAACGGTTTCTCCAGATAGTCATCCGCACCAAGATCAAGACCAATAATCTTATTATCATCGCCCTGCCTTGCACTCATCATAATAATCGGAAGGTTGTGCCTTTCACGGAGCGTTCTGCATACGGCTAATCCATCCAGCTCAGGCAGCATAATGTCTAATAACAACAGCTTAACTGTATGCTGACTGAGATATTGGAGTCCCTCTTCACCACTGGATGATACAAAGACCGAGAACCCTTCGTTCTCTAGAAAATCTGAAATAATCATGGCAAGCTCGACGTTATCTTCAATAATAAGAATATCCACCACATGTCTCACACCCTACGTCTGATCTAATAATTGTCTAAATGAACTTAAGCCACTAACACAAGGATCGGCGTCATTCCGGTGAAGCTTGGACTTTCGGTCGCTGTTGTGCCCAGATTTCTTCTTTATAAACCGCCTCTAGCGGTTGAAATCTGGAGAGCTTACTCTTCCGATGCGAGCTTTCCTGTGGAAAGCTTTTAGGCGATCGCTAACGCTCCTACAGTTCCAACCTTCCCCTCCAATCCTTCTCCCTTTTTGTTTATTTCTTTTGTTCGTCTTACCAGCCCATGTCCATCAGCCAGTCCGTCAAGCTTCGCTCACGTTCCTTTAGACTGTGTTCACCGCTGAATTTGTCCAGAGCCAGTTCACCCTGAATGTTGCCATCCACCATATACAATACTTTATTGCTCTGCGCAGCAACTTTAATATCATGGGTCACAATCATAATTGTTGTGCCATCCTCATTAATGCGACAGAGCTCTGTCATCACTTCCTGCGCCGATTTGGAATTAAGTGCGCCTGTAGGTTCATCTGCGAACAGCATTTTAGGTTTATTAATCAAGGCCCGGCAGATACACGCTCTTTGCAGCTGCCCGCCTGACACTTCTGTAATATCATGTGAAGAAATCTCTACAATGCCAAGTTTCTTCATTAAATTCTCCGCGTAGGCATTAACATCACTTCGAGTTCGTGTGATCCCACTGCCCTTCAAGGCCTGATAGCCTGATAGAATTACATTATCATAAATGGATAAATTTTTCAGCATATGCATCTGTTGAAAAATAAAACCCATTTTATGAAGCCGCAGCTCTGCCATTCCTTTTTCCGAAAGCTTGGAAAGACTGTCTCCGTCAAACCATACCTCGCCAGCTGTTAAACGATCCATACCGCTAACCGTGTACAATAGTGTCGATTTCCCAGAGCCGGATGGCCCCATGATAGAGACAAACTCCCCTTGCTGCAAGGTGAAACTTATATTTTTTAAAACATTATTCTGCTGCTTGTTCACAATATAGGTTTTGCATAGATCTTTCACTTCCAATACGGTAGTCATTCCTTCATTCCTCCTAGACAAGATAATCAATGCGACTTGCACGCTTTATTCCGCATGGATATTCCATACTTGAATTCTCTTCACATTATTGCAGCTGACATATACCGCAAGCAGCACAACAATGAGGATAAGCAGTGGACATAGAACATAAACCTGCAACGGAATAATGATAAACTTCATCTGAGTAACACCGAACATTCTAAACAACTTAGAGATCAGTCCTTCTCCCAGCACATTGGCCACAAATACACCGATAACAATAGAGGCTAGAAGTAAAATCAGAATGCGCAGCATCTGCCACAACTTAATATCTCCGTTACTAAAGCCAAGGCTTTTCATAATAGCGATTCCTTGAATCTCTTTGGTCATCAACAGTCTTACGAACAGAACGGTAATAAAAAAAGTAATCAGGCTGACGATAACAATAAGCACAACGATAATCAGCTTCAGCTGTCCTACAAATCCTCCCGTTGTGTCGCCTATGATATCCATAGCACTTTTGAATCCCATATCCCCAAATTGTTGTTGCATCTTCTCTATGATTTGCGGCTTTTCCTTATCACTAGCATGAATATTTCCATTCAGTTGATAACCTGCAGCAGTCAGTGGCTTATAATCATCTGCTAACTTGACCATATAGCCTTGATTCGTAATCGTCTGAATAATACCCGAGATTAGAAAACTCTGTTCCTTGCCATCCATCTCAAATTTGATGTTGTCGCCAATATGCTTGTTATATTTATCAGCAATAATACTTGTTATCGCAATTTCGTTAGCGAGCTTAGGTGCGACGCCCTCCAGGTATGGATAACGCTCCGAAGGAAGTTCTGTCTTCATCCCCATCAAGCGGAAGCTATCCTTGCCATCATCCGATACATATTTCGTATTGAGCGTATAATCCACAGATAAAGTGACATCAAAGTGGTGATCACGAAGCTTCTGCTCCAGCTTATGCATATCATTTTGAATATCCTTTATCGGTCGGGTTGAAGCCTCACCTTTGGTATAGAAATCGGCTTCGGTTACACCGAGATAAGTAATAAATTTGGGTGTAACAATCGTATTGGCCAGATTAATGGGAATGAGGATGATGGCTGTACTTAATACAAATGTGCAAATTAAAGTCGTATAGCCTTTTAAACCGTTCAACACATCACTTATCGCTAGAAACAACGGTGCGGGCAGCGACTTTCGCTTATGCAAATTGATTTTCCGGGAAGCTCTAAAGGTCTCACCATTATGGCCGTGCCGAATGGCATCAATCGCTGAAGCTTTATTGATCTTGACCATACACAAAGAACAGAACAGCAGCGTCATAGCTACGAGAACGACTGTACTAGCCACCGCAATCATGATATTGGCTACACCGCTAGGAACAATAATGTAGTCAGATACTTTTACAGACATCATGTTCGTTAAGGGCACACTGATCCCAAGACCAACCGCACCACTAATGATCGATATACCTAAGTACTTCGTCAGATACAATTTACGGATGCTTCCATCTGCAAACCCAATTGCTTTCATCACGCCAATCTCCTTGTAATCTCTCTGGATGGAGGAGATAATCGTGAACCGTAGTGTCAAGAAGGCAATAAACATCAGGAAGAGACTAACAACAAACAGGATTGCTGCACTAATCTGGTCCGTCATGAAGGACATCTTAACGAGTTCTTTATTAATTTCAAAAGTGCTATATATATTGGATTTTGAAAGAGAGGCTGTAATATCACCTTGCCCGATGATGCTCCAGAATTTGAGTAGCTGTTCTTGAGGCAGGTTCTGTTTGACAAGATCAAAATCTTGCTGCGAAACCAAAAGCCTCTTAAATGTGAATAATTCAGATCCCATCAAGGCATCTTTGAAAAAAGTTGCAATCACAAATGTATGACGTACCCCTTCTATATCAAAAGAAAGCTCGTCACCAAGTTTCAAGCCTGTTTTATTCTTAATACTGACAGGTAGGCCGACCTCCCCAGATTGAAGGGTAAATCGCTCATTCTCCCCATTGAAGACAAGATTTACATCTTCAGGTACAGTGCTAAGCAGTAAAATCGTATTCCCAGATATCTTCTTTCGCTCTTTAGGCTCAATAATGTCACTTCCGGCCAGTTGAACTAATGTTGTGCTATACCTGGCCTGAATTCCTTTTTCCCCCTCCGCCCACTTCTCAATCTGCGCATTATTCTCCGTCGTATTAGGGATTAGGATATTACAATCCGCGATTTTGGAGTCCCTGATAAAACTGCTCACTGCCGTGGTCGTAGAGTACATAAAGTTACTGCTGCTGGCCAGGAGCATGGCTGCCAAAGTGATCAATACAAACAACACGATGTTCATTGCGTTTTTGATTTTTAGGTCTCGCTTTAATATTTTGAAAAACACGTGATGTCTCCTTTCGTAATGGATTGATCACAGTATAGAGTATAAATTATTAACAAATCCTAAAGTGCCGAAAGGATTAGCAATATGGCTCCAATAAAAAAGCTCCTGCCGGCAAAGCGGCAAGAACTCAATGTTTCAATATTAGGTTACTGATCATTCCACTGGTAAATCCCCTGCTGTTTCAATAACAGGCTGTGTCTCGATAGTGACATTACCCGCCACCGCTCTGGAGATCATACAAGACTCTTCTGCCTTATGCGCCAGCAGCTCTGCCTTACTCCGTTCAGCCTCTGTTGCATCACTTTTAAGCACAATCCGTGGCTTGTGCACGATCCGTTCGTACGTAAACACGTTATTGGTTACATCTACAATCGCTTCTGACTCCAGTGTCAGATCCTGTGGTGTAATATCCGCACGCTCAAGCATCGCTGCCAGGGTAATCAGATAACAAGTTGACGCTGCTCCCAACAGCATTTCGTCAGGATTAGTACCTGTTCCAGGGCCACCCATCTCCTGCGGAATCGAAATGATTGTTTTTAAACCGCCTGCATCGATATGTCCTTCACTATTACGTCCACCATTCCATACTGCTTTAAGATGAAAAGGATGTTTCAACTCACTCATTCCTTTCGATACTGATTGTCGTTCATACCATAATACCATAGTGCTTCAGAAGGCAGAATATCTGGTCAGCACAAAAAGAGGAAGCCTGAACTCCCCCCTCCCCTAGAAAAATTCACGTATAAATTTCCCTAAAGAGATGTTATCTATTCTACACTACTGAAACGCTACACTCGGTAGTAGCCTCTGCAAAATTCAGATGTATTAGGTTTAATAAGGATTAGAATTGAATTTACAATATCTGATGAAGAGATAACCAGATTGAACCAACTGATAAATAAAATGAGCGACTTGATCTCACCGTATAGAAAGAGCGAAGTAATCGCTGGAATGATGGTTAATGCGATAAACGGCAAGCTCATAAAGATCCAAAATCGCTTTTTGGACAAAATCGCGTTCGTATTAAGCCAAAAGAATATCCCTCTAAACGTTAAACTAATATCACCCTTACTATTAATCACAAAAATATGTATGATTTCATGGATTATAAACACTAAAATAATGATTAGGATAAGCGGCAAATGGGTGATAGATGTAAACCTTTCCCCGAACCACTCCGGTGCTAGAAAAAAAATAACCATTAACAGATAGACTAATTTCATATAATGGGTTCGGAAGAAATCATTTTTAATGAACGGTTTCCATTCTGAAACATCCAAGCTTTTTTCTGGTAAATGGCGAAACCATAATATCATAATTGTACCCGCCCTAGTTTTAATTCATCCTCAAAAATAAATGCGCTTACATTTTACTCGCTGCCCTGATTGAGATACGTAATTCCATTACCTTCAATTAGTATCCTAAGACCATCTTTGTAATACGGCATTAATTCTTCAGCCTTTTCAATATCGATCCAGGCAATCGTTGAGATTTCTTCAGGTCTTACAATTTCTTCATTTCCACCAATGATTTCAGCCCTGAACGTAAAAAATAGAGCATGTTCATTTTGCTCCTCAAATTTGCATTCATTTAAGGCGACTAATCCATATATTTTAATATCTAATCTTCTTTCGCTTCTCTGATTGCTGCTTGCTCTAAAGTTTCAATGAGCTCTACGCCGCCTCCTGGAAGTGACCAACTATCTCGATCCAGATTATGTACCATAAGCACTTTGGATTTAGCTTGATCCGTTATTAGAACGTAAGTGACATCGATTCTTCGCAATGATTAACCACCTTTCTGTTATGTAGCTATACATGTAACAACGCACTATTTGTAATATTATACTATTAATTGGAATGGTGTGAAATGCATTAATTGAGACATAAAAAAGGCTGCCTCTATGAGACAGCCCTTTGTTGCGATTTAGAATACTTTTGTCGTCCACGATTCACAGTTCCACGTTTCCGTCACGATATCTTGGTAAAACTCAGGTTCGTGGGAAATCAGCAAAATGCTGCCCTTATACGCTTGAAGTGCACGCTTCAACTCGTCTTTCGCATCCACATCCAAGTGGTTGGTAGGCTCATCGAATACGAGCAGGTTCGACTCGCGATTAATCAGCTTGCACAAGCGGACTTTAGCTTTCTCGCCGCCGCTTAGGACCGCTATCTTGCTCTCAATATGATTGGTCGTCAGACCACATTTGGCCAGAGCCGCCCGAATTTCAAACTGTGTGAAGGACGGGAACTCGTTCCAAATCTCTTCAATACAGGTGTTGTAGTTCGCTTCCTTTATTTCCTGCTCGAAATAACCAATGTCTAGAAGGTCACCAAGCTTGGCGGAACCTGAAATCGCTGGAATTTGGCCGAGAATGCTGCGCAGCAGCGTAGTTTTACCGATTCCGTTCGAACCGACAAGCGCGATTTTTTGTCCACGCTCCATGCTCAGGTTCAAAGGTCTGGACAGCGGTGAGTCGTAGCCGATTACGAGATCCTTTGTTTCAAAAATCATCTTGCCCGAAGTGCGTCCGGACTTGAAGTTGAATTGCGGCTTCGGTTTCTCCTTGGAGAGTTCGATAACATCCATCTTATCCAGCTTCTTCTGCCGGGACATCGCCATATTCCGGGTAGCTACACTGGCTTTGTTCCGCGCAACGAAGTCCTTCAAGTCCGCAATTTCCTGCTGCTGGCGTTTAAAAGCAGATTCAAGCTGTTGCTTTTTCGCCTCATATACTTGCTGGAAGTAATCGTAATCCCCCACATAACGCGACAACGTCTGATTCTCCATATGATAGATCAGGTTAATAACGCTGTTCAGGAACGGAATATCATGGGAAATCAGGATGAAGGCATTTTCGTATTCCTGCAAATACCGCTTCAGCCATACGATGTGCTGCTCGTCAAGATAGTTCGTAGGCTCGTCAAGCAGCAGAATGTCCGGTTTCTCCAGCAGCAGCTTGGCTAGCAGCACCTTGGTCCGTTGACCACCACTGAGATCATGGACGTCCTTGTCCAAACCGATGTCTGTAAGTCCCAGCCCACGAGCCGTTTCATCGATTTTGGCGTCGATCATATAAAAATCCTGGTTCGTTAACGTATCCTGAATCGTTCCGACATCTTCCAGCAGCTGTTCCAGTTCCTCCGGGGTCACGTCGCCCATTCTGCCGTACATGTCGTTCATCTCTTGCTCCATATCGAATAGATATTGGAACGCCCCGCGCAGAACGTCGCGCATAGTCTGTCCTTTTGTAAGCACAGCGTGCTGATCCAAATAGCCCGACCGCATACGTCTGGCCCATTCGACTTTACCTTCGTCCGGCTGAAGTTTGCCTGTGATAATGTTCATGAAGGTGGATTTACCTTCCCCATTGGCACCAATCAGACCGATATGCTCGCCCTTCAGCAGGCGGAAAGATACATCTGTGAAAATTGCACGATCTCCAAACCCGTGACTTAGTTTTTCTACATTTAATATGCTCATGAATTAACACCTTTTCCTTTATACAGTATACTCGTCATATTATAAAGGTTATAGCGTCGCAACTCCATACAGATATTAAAAATTAAACAAAGAACCTGTACATTTTTACGTACAAGTCCATGGATCCCAGCATTTATTGGCGGTTTATCTTAATAATCCGTACAGCTCTTTAACCGATATTGGTGGAATCTTCGTCATTTTTATATTCTAAAATATCGCCAGGCTGGCACTCTAAGGCTTTACAAATCGCTTCTAACGTGGATAATCGAATCGCTTTTGCCTTTCCGTTTTTCAATATAGAGAGGTTAGCCATCGTGATTCCTACCCTCTCCGAAAGTTCGGTTACGCTCATTTTTCTCTTCGCCAACATCACATCAACATTGATTATAATTGCCATTGTTTTCACCTCAGACTGTCAAATCGTTTTCAGATTTTATAGCTATTGCCTCTTTTAAAAGCCTTTGGAGAACAGCAGCAAACACAGCAATCACCATCGAGGCAAAAATTATGATTCCTCCAATCGCTGGCACCCCCGGGGGATCCACTTTCTGCGCGATAAGATAGAACAGCGGCAAGCTAAGCACATACAAACCACTGATTGTGATTGCACAATATTTTATTTTGTTTAACACGCTTACGGATAACTCAGAGAACGCTTCATTCTTGTCAATATAACCTAATAGCTTCAAAGCTTGATACAGCGCAATGTAAAAAGGGATCGCCGATCCATAAAAAACGATAAAGAAAAGATATTTAATATAAGCCATATCCGGATACAGCTCAGCTGCAAAATTCCCGAACTTAGGCAGCAAAAAGATGCACAAAGCAAGAACTGGAATTGCAATTAGAATCACCGCTGCCTTTAAAAAAAGTGTTGTTCCACGTTTCATACAAAGCCCCTCACTTATCATTGAATTTATTTAGACTTTAACATGCAATTTATCGTTTTACAATAAATAATTTCTGATATTAGATATATTATTGTTGTTAAAGACAAAAAAATAAAGACAACCCTGTAAGGTTGCCTTTAGAAATATTATGAGTTGAGCGTTCTCCAGCCTAAGCAGATACTTAGAAACTAAAACTTATAGTACCAAAAAATCGCCTTTTCATTAGCTGTAGAGAAATTAGAGTAGAGCATACTATCCACTCCGCCGATGATAAAATTGTTTCTTGCATAAAAATCACAAGCTGACACATTAATATCTTGCGTTTCAAGCATAAGACCCATCAGATTATTTTGCTTTGCCCACTCTTTAGATTTTTCTAATAACTTGGTTCCAATCCCTTGATGCCGCCATGCCTTGGATACCCCAATATCCTCAACAAGAGCATATCCGTTCCAATTAGCATAAAGTCTAATCCGTCCAACGCAGATATCACCATCATAATATAAAAAAACGGCTTTTTCTGTATCTTCAATATAAGATATGTCGATCTCATCATTCTCATATTGCTTCAAGTATGGTTCAGAAAATATCTCTTTCGTGTAACTCCAATTTCCATGTTCATACTTAGGAAGCACTCGCCCTGAAACCATGAAATTCTCGTTCGAGTTGTTATAATCACTTATATTTGAGTGCGTCATTTTTTTAATCATTGCTCTTTACTTTTGATCGTAAAGCTGCGGACTTTCATCCATTTGCCCCCAACCATCTCATCGATGGTTCCCTTCTTCGTTCTGACGCAAAATTTATGCTGAGTTCCTCGGTCAAAACCCGTTGCCTCATACAACAAATCATCGCCGTTTTGTCCTTTAAAATAAACCTGCTTCAAACCGAGCCTGTTTAACAACTCAAGCTTTACACTTTCAATATACATGCGCGAATATTCCTTTGACATTCTGTTCCTCCTGGTGGTATTTTCCTTATTCTTCTATATTTATGTAATAAAGTGCTTCGAGCTTATGTATGTCATTCACTCAAACATGGTCTAAAGTATATCATTAATTATAATTATTATAATCGATAATTACATTTTACCTAATTATAAGACAACAAAGGAATAATAACCCGAGTAGAATACTAATTCATTTAGTTCGCCTGTTTATCTCTTCAATTATTCCCCTGTATCGTTCTATATCAGATTGAAATTCCAAGCCATTTATAGCCATTATTTTTTTGAGTTCCTCTAATTTTTGTATTAACTCTTCTGAAAAATTAATTAGTTGTCCCCATGAGAAAACAAATTTATTAATAGTCTTTATGGATCGATCCAAAAAAGGTGAATGCTCAGTTAACCAAGACACGTGTTCAACCTCATGGATGACTTCAACATAGTACCCTCCACAACCAAATATGCCGCAAGTACATGTGAACATAGGATACTTTCCCGGACAAAGTAATGATTGGAAAAATTCGTTTACAACGAACACTTCATCTTGATCCAATTTCTCTCCATTTATATATAATGCAATCCTCCAATCTACAATAGGAACCATTCTTCCTTTGTGTCTTGTTATATTTTTATATTCTTTTCTTATATCTACTTCCAAATCAAGAGATAATATATCTTGGTTCTTTTCATTATCTTTCTTTGAAAAAAACTTCATATTTCACCCCATAATTTTTTTGGATATTATAACTAGCGCATTATTCAGAGAGTTCATGATAGCAATTTTCAACGGAATTATTGCTACGCCCTCATCTATTATCATTATGTATCTCCTTTCCCCTGACAGACAACCTATATTGACAGTAACTTGTTGTCATAGGTATTCATAGTGTTTCGTTAGCTTAAGCGACGCAGTTGGAATGATCTGTTATATCTAGGCCAACAAAATAGGACGAATAGGAGATCCAGAACCATTTTTGATCTTCAATGGAAGTGCCATAAAAACCCCAATTGCAGGAGCTTGGCTCATTCTACTGAATCCCTCCATAATTAAAATGTTGTTCGGCAAAAAATATTCAACATGTCCAGGAGCACTTAGAATTTTCCCATCTAACATGCAAATATCTACACCTGGGGTATCTGCCCCAATTGCTTTAATTCCTGCCTCACTAAAATATTTGCATACTTCGTTGGTTAGACCTGGTTCATTTTTACCCCACCATTCTCTTTCACTACCGCTACTATCCGGCTTGTAATATTTGTCCCACCCAAAATCAATTAGGACAATATCACCCGCTTGAAGGGAGAATTCATCACGCTTCTCAATTTCTTTAATGATTTGCAATTCAACTGGTTTACCTGCCTCAGGAGCAAAGGACGAAAGATCGTATTTCTTATATGGACCCATTAAACAATCGACGGGCAGTTGATCAATCGTTGCTTGTTCTCCATGACAATGGACTGGGGCATCAACATGAGAGCCCGTATGCTCTGAAATAATTAAGGTTTGTGCATAATAACCATGGTGGCAAAAGTTGCATTCTCCACAATTCCGAGTGAGGGATGATTATGAAATCCAGGCATGTTAGTTTCGAATGTCGGGGAAATATCATAGGCTCTTAGTTGATTTAAGCAATTCATAAAGTCATGTATAACATCAGTCGATTTCAAAAAAACTACCTCCAAGTCTGGTTAAATGTATAATTCTACTTATGAAAATACCGTGTTTAAACAAACTTTTAGAACTTATTTCTATCATACTATTAAATGGAAGAATATGACGATTACTAAAATCATACTTTCAAACAAAAAACTCCCGCCAGTACCATCGGCAGAAGTTTCTAAAATAATTGATTTACGCGAACATCTCATCAAGAACAAGTGCTATAACCGATAATACGCAACTGATCGCAGCAAGCCCCATCCATAATAATACTGAAAACGACATCCATACGCTAATCATATAGTAATTGTAGTTGATCAGATAAGGCCAGATCAGAATTAATATCAGTAACAGCACGTTTAAGAACAGATAGATACCCGTTCCAATTCTTTTCCTGCGTCTTGATCGTTTAGTATGCAGGGTTTGTATGTTTGCCCCAGCCAGTTTAACCGCCTTAACAATTATGCTAATAACTGCTAACAGGACTAAGAATGAAAATACCCAATCCATTAAGATATTGCTATCATCATATTTAAAGGGCGTCATGGGATTCCCGTTCATATTCTCATAAATGTTCTGCGCAATCAGTGACGGGGCAGTTGAATTCAAATTAGACAGTACGAATACAGCCTCCTGCCGTTCTAAATTAATCATGACGTGTGACGAATAATTAGGATTGCTTCCAGTATGGCTAATCATCCGCGTAGCCGGCTCATTGCTCCATCCATATGAATAGTACTGACCCTCAGCTTCATATCCGGCACTCTGCAGGTCGGCTTCATGAGATTGCAGTATAGCCTTTCTTAGATCATCTGGTATATCCCCTATTCCCATCTGGGCATTGATCCAGCGCGCCAAATCCTTTATGTTTGACACCAGATACCCTGCAGCAATGTTCCCATAATATCTGGGAGCATCATACTCTAAGCTTTTGCCAAAAAATAAGCGATATCCTCTGCTAAGCTGATCCGCTTTCTTTTCCTGGCCTGTGGAAAAATAGCTATCTGTCATTCCCAGCGGAAGTAGAACATTCTGAGTTACATAATCCTGATAGCTTATACCTGTAACATTTTCAATAATCATCGCCAAAATATCATAATTAACGGTTGCGTACTGATATTCTGTACCCGGGTATGTATCTAGTGCAATGTCTGAAATTTTATGTATTGTGTTTCCAAGCATTTCCGAAGTAGTTCCTTCAGGAATCAATCGAATACTCCATGCTGGAATCCCGCTTGTATGAGCCAACAGCTGGTTAATTGTAATATTGGCCTTCTCTCCTTTAAAGGTTGGGGCGAACGCGGGAAGATAATCTGAGACATGATCCGAATACGCTAAATATCCCTCTTCCTTCAATAGAATTATAGCCAGGGCCGTAAATGCCTTGGTAGTCGATCCTAATTCAAACAGTGATTCTTCATTCCCTTCCTTTTGTTGATCGACATCCGCGAACCCGTATACTTTAAATTCTGTCCTGCCCTGCTTGGATGAAACCATTGCAACTCCAGGAGTTGCTGTTTTGGTCATTATGGTCTCTACCATTTCATCGACATTTTCATATTTCCCTACTGTGAACAGAGTCCCAAGCTGTTGCCAACAAACAGCAGCAATAATGATCACGATTAATAGGGCTATACTTGCTGATACTGCCTTTTTTCTCCTAAAGAACTTACCCATTGCTTCCCCTTCCTTCGGATCATAATCATTGCATACTTCGTATATTCCGGAGTTTCTTTATCTATTTGACGTTCTATCCGTCTACTTCACTGCGGCAATATAGTTATTTGCAAAAAAAGCTTCCGCCAATAACAATGGCGGAAGCTTCGAATAATAGATTCACGTGAACATCACAAACCATAATCTTCAGAAGAACCACTTCAATTATGTGCGGCGCATATAAGCGCGAACAGTAATTGGAACGAAGATGGCCACAATGACTGCGGCGCCGACTATAGAGTAGACAAGATCGCTGCCCACGGTTCCATGGTTGACCAGATTGCGGACGGCGGTGACAAGATGCGAGATCGGATTGATCTTAACAAACCATTGGAGCCAGTTCGGCATGGTATCGACGGGTACGAAGGCATTCGAGAGAAACGTGAGCGGAAACAGGACGATCATCGAGATCCCTTGCACACTGGAAGCAGTACGTGCAATCACGCCGAAGAAGGCGAATATCCAGCTAATTGCCCACGAACATGCGATGACAAGAAGTCCAGCAAGTGCAACGTATCCAAGGCCACCCTCTGGACGGAAGCCCATGATATAGCCCATGACAAAAGTGAGCACAGTCGCTATGGTATACCGGACTGTATCTGCAAGCAGGGCTCCGGCGAGCGGGGCAATCCGCGAGATCGGCAGTGATTTGAATCGGTCGAACACACCTTTTTCCATGTCCTCACGTAGCTGTACGCCAGTAACGATGGAGGTTGTTATCACCGTCTGAACAAGGATGCCGGGGATGATAACGGGCAAATAACTCACTACATCCCCTGAAATAGCCCCGCCAAAGATATAAGTGAACATCAGGGTGAAAATGATGGGTTGAAGCGTAACATCAAACAGTTGTTCAGGAGTGCGCCGGATTTTGAGCAGACCCCTGTAGGCCATAGTCAACGAATTACGTACCGTTTGACCGAAGCTGGTATGATTTTTTAATTGGCGCTCTGCACCTGGTTTTATTAAAGTACTCACGCTGTTACCTCCTTCGTATTCTTCAATTGCTCTGACGCAAGCTGGGCGTCCGCTTTCACTCCATCGCCTGTGAGCGTTAGGAAAACTTCGTCAAGTGTTGGTTTCTGTACACTCATCTCTGATAATAGAATCCCCGCCTCGCGGAGCGCGATCAGCAGGTCGGTGACCACGTCAACGTTCCCCATTGGGGCAGTGATTTCCCCTGCTTCCAGCGATATATTAGAACGAACCTTAAGCACTTGTTCAACAGTCTGCCGGGCATTTTTTAAATCCTGCGTATTCTGGACCTTTAAATGCAACGATGAAGTACCGACGGATGCCTTCAGTTCGTCTACGGTACCTTCAGCGACGACATGCCCTTTGTCAATAACCGCAATCCGGTCAGCGAGCTGATCCGCTTCTTCCAGGTACTGCGTAGTTAACAATACGGTTGATCCAGTACTTACGAGCCGATGGATGGTGTCCCACATTTGATTACGCGTCCGCGGATCAAGGCCGGTTGTTGGTTCATCCAGGAAAATGAGCGGCGGCTGAGCAATGAGACTTGCCGCTAAATCCAGCCGGCGGCGCATACCACCAGAGAAGTTCTTAAGTGGACGTTTCGCTGCTTCGCTCAGTCCGAATTCCTCTAGAAGTTCTGCAGATTTTTGCCGTGCTTCGGCCCGCCCCAGGCCTAGGAGTCTGGAGAAGATTACCAGATTCTCGATCGCACTAAGTGACTCATCAACCGATGCATATTGGCCAGTCACGCCAATTAATTGACGCACAATCTGAGGCTCCTTAACCACATCATGACCGAAGACACGCGCTGAACCCCCATCCGGCAGCAATAAAGTTGCCAGCATGCGAATTACGGTTGTCTTCCCTGCCCCGTTCGGACCTAGCACTCCATAGATCATCCCCGTGCCTACATTCAGATTCACACCATCAACGGCACGGTTGCTTCCATACGTTTTGACAAGCCCTTGTGCCTCGATCGCCCAGTCACTTTTGTCGCGTGCTGTTTTCGCTTTTTGAAATTGATTCACGTTCTACTCCCCCTAAACAATTGATTGTGTAACGATGGTAACCGACGTTTATAAACTGAATTTAAACTCGTAACTTAACGTTTCAAAATAACCCATCACACTACGTCAGTAGCGTTTTCTCATGATTTATTAAAACAAAAAAACCGACCCTTGTGGATCGGACTGGAGATGTATCCTTTAATCATTCTTGAGATCTGCTCGTGCCTTTTCCGCTGTAATACTAAAAATGAAAAAGACGCTAACCAGATATATTACATCCGTTAACGTCTTCATCGGTCAAGTTTAAAATAAACATTATCCAGCTCATCAAAGCTTAGGAGTCTATGTCAGTTGTACGTAAGGAAGCCAATACGAGCTTAACGATATGGTCTGCGGTCACTGCAGAGTCATAGTGTGTATTCTCTAGCAAGCTGCTATGCGCGGTATGAATCTTGAATGAAAGAGCGGCTCCAATGACAAACATCAGCGTATGATCCAGTGAATCAAAGTGGAAGAAGCCTTCGTTGCGGCCCCGCTCCAGCAGTTCGCGTACCTTCTTCCATACTGGTTGGACATAGATAAGCACGATATCAGCACGTGGAGAGGTGAGTTCAATCTCCTGCTTGATGATGTTACTCAGTTCTGAGTCCTCTAGCCCGAAGAAAATAATCTCCCGGATCAGCAGAGTCAGCCCCTCTACAGGATGACTCAAGAGGTCGCCACTGTCCTTTATCCGATTCCCTGAAAAAAACTGTTCAAATATAGCACGCAGCAAATTCTCCTTGCCGCCAAAATAATAAGAGACGAGCGCCACGTTCGCTCCTGCTTCCTCACAAATTTGTCTGACACTGGTACCGTCATAGCCTTGTCGCGCAAACAATTTCTTGGCCGCTAGCAGGATGCGCAGCTTCATGTCGGGATCAGCTGTAGTCATGATTCAATCAATCTCCTCGCGTGATCATATAGAACCTATTATGGATGCTCTATGACGGATAGGCAAGTCTGTCGCAGAGACCTTCTATTTAACAGGAACCGCTACAGGTGCTACCGCGCGCTGAGTTTGTTTGCGAAGTCCTGTCGCAGCCAGACTCACGAAAAGCGAAGCTGCGAGGATCGCCACCAGCAAGAGAACGTCAGAGACAACGCTTGGACCTCCGAACAATAGATTCATCAAGCCATCCACCGCATAGGTCGCTGGCAGGTAATGACCTAACCCTTGGTAAAATCCACTAAGTAATTCCCGTGGAACCATCGCCCCCGAGGAAACCAGCTGCAACGACAATAGGGTCATATTGAACAGCATTCCAGCCATACCGAAAACAATCAAGAACATCTGAGCGAAGAACATAAAGGTCAGAAGGAATAATGCTTGGAACAACCAGACAGAGATAAAGCCTCCTGCATGCTGGCCCCCCAGCCCGGCGATCAATGATGATCCGATCAAAGAGACGACGACTGCGGAACTAACGTTAATGACCACCCTGGCACCAAACTTGCTCCATTTTGAGATGCCAGGACCTATCGTATCCGTCGCCTGCTGAAAATTCATCCCCATGATCATGGCGCCAACAAACGAGGCGAGCACCATCATCATCGGTACCATCTGATTATTCATGCCCTGAACAGGGTTGGTAAATGTCATATTTGCATTGACTTTATCTACGACGCCTTGTGCGATACCCTGCGCTTGAGCTGCCGGCACATTTGCCTGCTTCAGTACAGCTTCCGTTCCCTGAATCGTAACTTGCTTGCCCACGGTTGCTGTAATTTGAGCTGCGACGCTCTGCATCACACTCTTAATCATCATTGGATTGGATTCATTGATCGTGTAACGAAGCTCAGCTTGTTGCCCCTGGCTTTGGAGTTGTTGGGAGAAATCTGCTGGCACCTGCAGCACCATCTGCACCTCGCGCCGTTCCAGACTTCCTTTCGCCTCTTCCAAACTCATTCCTGTTATCATATGAAACGGAAGTGACGCTGCGAGCTGTTCACTGATCTTTGCACCAGCCCCTTGGTCTTCATTGACTATCGCAATCGATAGCTTACTCGTATTCTCATTAATTCCTTTGTAGCCCGTCATCCAGATGATGCTAAAAATAACTTGAAACATCAGAAGCATCACAATTCCGACAATGGTCGCCGGTTTCTTCAGATAAGCTTTTAAAGCATTAAGCATAAGTATCTCTCCTTTTTTATTCGCTTCAATTAAATGATCGTTTAAATTAAACGTTTGTTTGATTCTAGACCGACTTTTACCCGCTGTCAACTATTTAATAATAAATACAGAACACAGCAGGTAAGTAAGGCAATTAGGATGAATTAATGATCCGGTGGCATCTCCTCCAGCAAGACAATATCTTCTCCTCGCTGTTGCCTCATTTGAATATTTTCTTTGCCCCAAGAACACATAACTTCAACGATTTTATTGGCGGTGACACCATATTCCGTAAGGCTATATTCGACTTTTGGCGGCATCTGCTGATATACGTGTCGGCTTACAAGTCCATCCTTTTCAAGCTCACGAAGCTGCTGGATTAGAACCTTTTGTGAAATGCCGTGAATATTGCGCTGTAATTCGCTTGTTCTCTTCACCCCAGACATTAACAAGCAAATAATCAGAGCTTTCCACTTACCGCCGATGATTTCAAGTGTGGCTTCTATACCCAGATTGTATTGTTTCATAAAAGTAACCCCTCACTCATGCTGACTGCTACAGTCGTCTAAAATTTCATTGTTGCATACATTTTTTTTCGAGTCCAGTACTTACTTTGAAGTAACCATCTTACCTCATTGTGTGTATTTTCTTTTTATTAAGCCTGCAACATAATGATGATATTCGCAAAAAAAGGCAAGGCACCAGAGGATACACTCTTTGATATGGGCCTGAGAAAGGAATTTTCATAATGAAAACACTAGTGATTATAGCGCACCCGAACCTTGAGGATTCAAGGGTAAACCAGAGATGGAAAGAAGAACTGCTACAATATCCAAACGATATTACCATTCATGAGATTTATAAGGAATATCCTGACTGGAACATTGATGTTCATAGAGAACAAAAGCTATTAGAAGCACATAACCATGTTATCTTGCAATTCCCTTTGTATTGGTACAGTTATCCGCCGTTATTGAAAAAGTGGTTTGATGATGTGTTTGCATATGGATGGGCTTATGGATCAAACGGTGACAAGCTTAAAGGGAAGAAGATGGGGCTTGCCATGTCCATAGGCGATAAAAAAGAAAATTATGTGCCAGAAGGCTCTGTTTCTTTTACCGTGGATGAAGTGACTACGCCTTTCAAAGCCAGTATTAAACATGTGGGCGCAGTAGCACTCCCCTACTTTGCTGTCTTCGGCGCTTCATTTCAAGCTAGCGATGAGGAGATCAATCACAGTGCGGTAGAATATATCAACTATATTCTTAAGTATTACAATGACACCGGCTCTTCCGTGTTAGCTGTTCCATCATAACGCTACCTGAATCGGATATAAGGGGCTATCCTAAGTCTTTTCAATGACTTAAAAGATAGTCCCTTATCGATTTCACCAATGCACCATCTACCTAACTCACTGAATAAAATGCCAATCCGATGCTCGACATGATCAGCAACAGAACAGTAATAAAGAGCGAAGAGGTTAAATACTTAGCTTCTTTAGATTGATCTGAAGGTAATGTTCCATTTTTTCTGACAATAAACGAATACAGAATGTATCCCAATATAGGAGTCGTGATAATCATTAATACTACCCATATCCAAGGAACTAGTCCTCGACCTACGCAATCGTTATAAATCCATAAACAAGATAACGTTATAGTCAGCAACGCAAATACAACAACTAATAAGACTAATGGAATCATATTGTTCCCTCTCCCCTTTAAGAATGGATTACTTATATGATTCATTTTAGCTGCTATTTTCCCGCATTTTTTCGGCTCGTTGTATTCCGCACATTTCTCGTTGTAATCTGCAGAAACACCCACGTTTTATGGAGTAGGCAAAACTACAATCGAATTAAAAAATCCATCCTCGTAAGAAAAGTCATAATAGCCCTTTAATTTTTGCACCCTTTCGTTAATACTGCTGATTCCAAGGCCGTATCTGTTATTTTCTTTTTCGGAAATCAATGTCCCGCTTGAAAAGTCTATATTAATGTTGTTAGACGAATTAACAATAATAATAAATAACTTATTATCATTAAATTTGATGTTGATTTCAATCTCCTTCTTTATCTCTTCTCCTAATCTAAGTACTGCTTCAATCGCATTATCTAGTAGATTTCCTAAAATAGCCGCTAGATCAATCGTATGTTCAATAATTAAATCATGGGGGACTTGCAGGTCTAACTTACTCTCAATATTGAGCTTCTTGATTTGTTCTAGTTTACTATTCAGAATGGCATCGATCGGTATACAACCTGATAACAGTCGATATGAGAATACATTCGTTTGCAATAACGCATCAAGCTCCTGTTTTACCTCGTCTGTCTTTTTTCTTTCTAAACCATAAACTATATTCACTAAAATATTTTTGAGATCATGTTTTAGCTTGGAGATTTCCCGCTGATTGGCTAGGCTCTCTTCATAATGCTTATTCTGGGCTTCAAGCATAGAATATTTATGAATCTGAAAACTTTTACTCACTAGATTATTGTAAACCGCCATGATACACACATTAACAATTAATAAAAAGATACATGGAATAAATTGATTCAAATCTTTGTATTCAAAGATCCAGTATATACTCAATAAGGACAAGCAAGGCACTATACTTAATAGCAAACTTTCCTTATTACTTAATCCTATTTCACTCTCTGATTTGAAGTAAAGTAACAGCTTGACAGTTAGCATTACAATCAACAACGATACAAAGTTAGCACCAAAATATATCGTGAGCATAGTAAACCAACCGCCTTCAAATTTTTGCTCAAAATTTAATGTGATTATGGACAGCGCCAAGTCCGCCAATGTAGTAATCAGCGTAAAGAAGATAATATGAAATCCCTTTTGAGCCATCGATCCATAAAATGAATACAGAATGCAGCTGCTTAATAAAGCAACGAATAAAAACAACCTGACGATAGGGTCTGTGTCACTGGATAGAAATTTTATCGCCCCCATACAGAGAAAGACTAATACATAAAATTTTTGCTTCGAAATTCTTAGACTAAGGAACCCTTTGAAGTAAATAGAAATCGATGTAACTTGAACAAGTGTATATAGCACAGCTAGGATCGCAACACTTATAACCTCTATGCCTCTCAAAATCCAATTCTCCTTTTAATAAAATGGTTATACGCATCTTTGACTATTTTTTTCTGCCCCCTGCTAATAGCGTATTTCTCTTTGTTGGTGAGAATAACATCCGTTCCGGAAATAATATGAATATAGTTTAAATTCACCATCGTACCTTGATTTACTTTTATAAAGGACAACGGATCAAGCATGTCTTCCACATCCTTTATGGTTCCATAAAAAGTAAACTCATTATCACAAGTTACAACATGTATAATCCTACCTTTTAGTGATGAAATAGAAAGAATCGTCTCACTTTTGATTTGATAATTCAGATTTTGCGATTTGAAGAATAAATATTGATTATTTCTCGTAATCTCTTCCACTGCGTGGAGTAGCACTTTACTGATGTTCTCATCATCAATAGGTTTTAGGATATAGCGAAAAGGTGATACTTCAAAACTTTCCATAGTGTATTCGGCATAGCTAGTAACATAAATGATAATCATACTTTTATCTGTTTCCCTGATTTTCCTGGCTACTTCAATGCCATTCAAAGAGTCCATTTCAATATCCAGGAATAAGATTTGATATTCTTCATTTCTAACATGTAAGGCATTCAGTAAAGTTGCTCCGGATCCATAAATATCAATATCTAGGGCTATGTTTGGATACTTGCTTACACAATCCATGATTATCTTCTCTAATTTGGAGCTATGTAATTGGTCATCATCACAAATGCAAATTCTTATCATCAGTGAAACCGCCCTTTTGAATAATAACTCTCCATTTCCCCCACGCTACCGTCGTCCTAATGAATTGTAATCTTATTATATTACTTGATGGAAAAGTATTACTATTGTCATCTCTTCAATTAAAAACTATTTCCGTGTAATAATCACCTGTGTTCTGTGAAAATAAAGCAGCGACAGAACAAGACTTGATAAATAAAGTCTTAGACTGCCGCTGTTGTTGTTCAATTATCGTTTCCCGTAAATAAATTACTGAACTTGTATTTCCGATTTGATATCATTTTGGCTTAAAAATTTCATTAAATCATTACTCAGCTGCACAATCTCATTGTTAGCACTATTCGCATAATCCGGCAACATCATATCCCTAACCATTTTAGTTCGTAGCCATGTCATAAAGAAAAGATCCAACAATAAGTTTGGCAATCTAAGCACCATTCTAAGCATTGGTGGATCAATTGGAACGCCAGCTTTTTGTATTGCCCTTAGATACGCTTTTAAAGTGACTGTTATTTTGCGTGCTATCTTTTTGGTTCTGGCTGTTTTTTTGTCATTTATCTTATTCTCTGAATGCAAAAAGCTCAACATGGCAATGTCTGATACGGAATGTGTGATTAGATACGCTTGCATATCCTTTTTTATAACGTAGGGAAGCTTTGCTGTTTTAAATACGTTTGCGAGTTTTTCTATGCGTTCTGTCACTACACCATTAATTTCTCCAAATGCAGTTGCCGCTATAATCTTTGGCAGAAATCGAGCATGCAATACTCCATCTTTAATCTGTCCGCCGAAGCCGGGAAAAGCTGGTAAAAGTCTATCCCCTACGATATCCAGCCATGAAGAAAATCCAATTGAATTATTAGTCATCGTAACTATATTTTTGCTTTGATTATCTTTTAGCGCTAACAACGCTGATTCGGACCGGTCATAACGAACGGTAACGAAAATAAAATCATATACATCGTCATTTTCGAGCGTATCAATGACATTCACTTGTATCGATCTAACTGTACCTTTTTCTATATATTGCAGGCCATTTTCTTTTAATGATTTAAATCTATTAGAATGTGCAAACAGGCTAACGTCAAACCCTGCTTCAATAAGCTTTATTGCGTACATGCTCCCGATGACACCTGCACCAAAAATTAAAATTCTATCTTGTTTTGCTGTCATTAAAACCACCCCTACTTATTAACATTTCCTTTTGATTATCCGACAACATGTTGTATGATGTGATTATAAATCTTCATTATTCCTTGATCAACCATCAGTTTTTTATGATTTGTCGGATGATATTCTTATTCGCTAGCAGGAGGGAAACATGAACAAGCAACCCCAAATAACGGAGAAAACAAGACAAAAGTTTGTAGAAGTTTTTTGTGAGTTATATAGCCAAAAGCCGATTGAGAAAATTTCGGTTCAGGAAATTGCGAATAAGTCAGGATATAACCGCAGCACCTTTTATCAATACTTTACTGACATTTACGAATTGTTAGACGCTGTTGAAAATGACTTATTGAATGAGATGAAAAAAGAATTGGCGAATAATGAGCTATCGATGCATACGGTTCAAGATACGCTCTTTTGTCTGGACAAAAGAGAACATCTCCTGGTTCTTAATGCCCTTTTGGGTGATTATGGAAGTGTGCGTTTTTTAAAACGCTTAAAAAAAGAAATCACTTTGGATCAATTAGAATTAAACGTTCCGCAAAACCATTCCTTAACGCCGTACTTCGTTGAGTTTTACCTGACAACTTCTCTTTCTTTATTTCGTCTTTGGCTCCAGCGTCAACAGGATTTATCGTCAGAAGAATTTTTCATGTTAGTGGAGAACCTATATTCAAAAGGGATTACGCCCTATTTTAAAGAGTGAGTCTGTCATTCAAACCAAATCCATACGTTGTATAACAATTTAAACAAAAACCCACTCCTTTTTTTAACGGAAGTGGGTTTTTGAAGGGACTTGCCTTTTATTACACTATCATTCATCGTTAGTTCAACAGGCTACCAACTGTGTTACCTACCAATGAAATCAACAATTGTTTGTTTTCATCTCATAATCCAAAATGCTCACGAACTAATTTAAACTGTTCTTCAACACTCATTTCGGGTGTTCTTTCCAGTGTTTTGATGCCATTTCGAATGCAAGCGCTTTTTACGTCATGTGAAAATCTCACCATGTTTTTATTACCATTTGCGATTGTTGCCGCTGGATTTGATGTAAGATTAATAACATCCAAAATCATCTTATGGTCTTCTCTAAAGAAATATAGCCTTTCTATTTCTTCGTCAGAAGTATAGAGGCAAATCATTCTTTCTTTTGGAATAAAGGGTAATATACGCTCGGGCATAATTCCTAAGTCTATAATGATTGGTTTATCAGTGGGCATTTTTAATAAATCCGTAACAAAAAATTCCATCATCTCTGCGACAATTTGAAAAAGCCAATGAACATGTTCATCATTAGGTTTATTGAACCATTTATCCCAATCTAAACCCGAATGAGGATACTGTAAGGCAGGGTATTCAACTGGATTTGTGAATGGTCTGTACTTCATCACGTTATCTTCCAGTGTTTGAAATCCTAACTCTTTAACAAATTTCTTTGTCATTGTGGACTTCCCTGCACAACAACCACCATTTAACCAATATACATGCTTTAATTGTTCCTTCAAATAATTATCATTTATTTTCATTGTAATCCTCCTCAATTTTTTTAATATTGAGGGAGGTGACGGATTCTTATTGGTTTTCTGTAGCTGTAAAACCACATAGCAAATCCCCCTTTCATTATCTTAATCCATCGTATTCGACATATTTTGGTTAATTCCTTCCTTCTCGTTATCCTGTGCCCTTATTTACACTTCAAATCTATTCGGGAGGATGGTTCTCTCCAGTGACTACTCTTTCACAGCCCCAACCACAATCCCCGTCACAAAATAACGCTGCAGGAACGGATATACCAGCAGGATCGGCAGCGCACTGATAAAGATCTGCGAAGCCCGAATGGTACGTTGTGACAGATTGGCAACGGCTGACGGATCGAGCTTTGACATATCTGCCTGAACGATGATCGTTTGCATAAAGGTCGCCAGTGGCAGTTTGTCTGAATCTCTAATATAAATGATACCGTCAAAATAGGAGTTCCAATGCCCCACCATCAGGAATAGAGAAACCGTAGCAAGCACGGGTAAGGAAACCGGCAAGTATATTTTCAAAAAGGTCGTAAAATGCCCTGCCCCATCAATAAACGCAGCTTCCTCAAGCTCCTTGGGTACGGTCCGGAAGAAATTAAGCAGTAGAATAATGTTGAATACCGCAACTAATCCAGGCAGAATCAGCGCTAACAAAGAATTCATCAACCCAAGCTTAAGAATCAGGATATAGCCCGGAATCAGTCCTCCGCTGAACAGCATAGTTACGACAAAATACCAAAGGTAAATGTTCCGCGCCCGGAAGACCCGTGTCTCCTTGGACAGCGCATAGGCTGCGATCGTATTGACCACCAGTGCAAGTCCTGTTCCAAGTACGGTCCGCTCCACAGACACCCACAAGGAGGATAGGAAATTCGCGTTGTTAAAAGTCTTCGCATAGGCTTCCAGCGTGAAACCTATCGGCCAGAAAGTAACCAATCCGGCATTAGCAGGAGCCGACGCGCTAAGTGAGACCATGAGCAAGTGATACAAAGGCAATAAGCAGAGTACAGCAAGGATCGTCAAGAACACATTGTTGAATATGCTGAAAATGCGATAAGGGATTGTTTTATGATACATTTGTTCTCATCCTTTCTAGAAGATTCGGTACCCTGCAAATCTATAGGCCAGTCGGTAAGAAATCACGATTAAAATCAGGCTGATCACCGATTTGAATAGATTCACTGCAGTAGCGAAGCTGAACTGCCCGCTAAGAAGGCCTTCCCTGTACACAAAGGTATCAATGATATCCCCTTGCTGATAAATCAAAGGACTATAGAGATTAAACACCTGGTCGAAGTTAGCGTTGAGCACATTGCCTAGAGCCAGAGTCGCGATCACGATCGCAATTGGAATCAGCGCAGGTATGGTAATATACATCGTCTGCTTCCAGCGCCCCGCCCCATCCACTTCAGCAGCTTCATAGAGTGACGGACTAATCCCGGATAATGCCGCCAGGAAGATGATGGTATTGAAGCCGAACTCCTTCCAGACATCACTCGCTATAATCGTAAAGCGGAACCAGTTGCCATCTCCCAGGAAGAAAATCGGCTTGATGCCGAATACAGATGATATGAACTGATTAATGAGACCTGTCTGGGCCAGGATATCGATCAGAATGCCTGACAGTGTAACCCAAGACAAGAAGTGTGGAAGATACACGAGCGTTTGAATGGTTCTTTTGAGCGCCATCTTCCGTACCTCGTTCAATAATAAGGCGAAGATAAAGGGAATAATCAGGTTCATCACAATTTTGGAACAGGCAAAAAAAAGCGTATTCCACGTGATTTGCAGGAAATAATCATTTTCCCACATGTACCTGAAATGCTTCAGTCCGACCCACTCCGAATTAAAAAAACCTAATGCAGGTTTATACTCTTGAAAGGCCATGAGAATTCCAGACATCGGAATATAAGAAAAAATAAACACCATAATGACCGCCGGCAATACCATCAAATGGAGAATCCATGACTGGTTAAAGCCTTTTTTTCTTTTTCTATTCGGCTTACTCCGGGTGTTCGCCTGCGGTATCGAGTTGACCTCCATATTAGCCTCCATAGCGCTCTCCTGTTCCCAAAAAAATATTTTGTGTGTAATGGGGATCTCTGCTATAAATAGTATCAGGCCTTTCTCAGGTCTGACTATATAACATTGTTAGGCTTGATATGGTTTTATTAGGGCATCATCTGGAGGAGTCATACATGAATCTATGGAAGCGCTTTATACTACTAAAGGAACAGGCACGGTCCCGGTTTAGCCTCTTTGCCAAAATCAATTGTCTGATCATTGTCTTGTTCATCCCGATTATCATCGTGTATACCTATTCGAATAACGTCACATTCGATGTCGTTAGCAAAGAGTTACAGGTCTCCAATACTAAACAGCTCACCTTTCTATCCAGTCAAATCGATTCCCGAATCAATCAGATGATGGATTTTAGTCTTATTCTTTCGAGAGATCCCAATGTTAGAGCTTTCAACGGTTTGAATATTTGGGATGATCGTTATGATCAGATGCAGACCCGCTATGTCATTCAGGAGAAAATGGTGCTGCAGTCTGGAGTCACCGATATTTGGCCCACCAGATACGCTGTGCATTCACAGCAGAATAAAGATGTTATCGCCAATTACAACCGTTCGACGGGGTATGATGAGGATTACTTAAAGAGAAATATGAGTGGAAAATGGACCTATGGTGATCAAGGGGGAGAGTCGCAAAATAAGCTGCAATCCTTTTACTGGTTTTTTACGGATTCCTTAGCCCAGCCGGGGATGTTGACGGGCAGCAATCTGGTGATTGAAGCCAGCTTCAGCTATGAGAACATTCAGAACATGCTGGATAAGTACAAGGAAGGTGGACAAGGCGATCCCTTCTTTTATCATAAGGGCAATTTGCCCATTCTGAACCGTAGTGCCGACAAGCAGCTATCAGAAGAACTTATTCGTTATCTGGATAGTCACTCCCCTGAGAATACGACCCAGGATGTAGTGAAGCTGAATGGGAAGAACTATCTGGTCAGCTCGGTGAAATCCTCCTATCTGGATTGGCATTTAGTAGATGTGGTCCCACTCTATCAAATTCTTCAACCGATTTCACTCAGCCGGGACTTGTTCTATATCTCGATGATTTTACTATTTGTTGTGGGCATTTCGGCTTCGATTCTACTATACAGAAACGTGCAGTCTCCTATCAAAAAGCTGATCCAAGGCTTACGGCGCGTGCAGCGGGGAGATTATTCCGTTCGTCTTCATAGCAAGGATCAGAATGAGTTCTCATTTCTGTTCCATCGGTTTAATGATATGTCACATCAAATTCAAGATCTGATAGAGAATGTGTTCAATGAAAAGATTAGGGCCAGAGAAGCTACGCTTAAGCAGTTACAAGCGCAGATCAACCCCCATTTTCTCTATAACTGCCTTGGTTATATTATCAATATGGCCCAGATGAAAGAGCAGGAAGCCGTCATCTCTATGGCTTATAACTTAAGTGCGTACTATCGCTATACTACCCGAATGGAACGGGAGACCGCTTCTCTGAATGATGAAATCAAATTACTCGTCAATTACTTGGATATCCAAAAGCTGCGCAATGGCAGAATAGAATATCATATTGATATCCCTGAGCCTATGCTTAGCCAGTCTGTGCCACGCTTAATGCTGCAGCCGATTGTGGAGAATTCGGTCATTCATGGTGTGGCGAAATCCTATTCATCAGGGGAAATCAGAATTAGCGGCGAACGTGCGAACGGTTTCTGCAAAATTTACGTTGATGACGATGGACCCGGCCTGAACCCGGATCAGCTAGAAGCTTTGAATCGGAAAATGCAGCAGCCACTGCAAGAGGAAATGGGCTGTGGTCTCTGGAATACGAATCAGCGGATCATTCACTTGTTCGGCAATCAATCCTGTCTTATATTTGGCCCCTCTCCTCTCGGAGGATTCCGCACAGAGATCATCTGGGAAATCCCAATAGAGGAATAAAACAATAACTATATAAGATGAGCAACAGAACACAACAAAAGCGAGTAGGAACGAAGGGGGAAGTTTGGAACTGGAGGAGCGCAGCGTTCGCATTTGTCACCAGATTTCAACCGCTAGAAGCGGTTATAAAGAAGAAATCTGGGGACAACAGCGACCGGAAGTCCAAACATTCCACCGTAGTGACGACCCAGCCTTACGTTAGGAACTTAAGTTCGTCTTATATAACAAACCA
Organism: Paenibacillus sp. NPDC056722; assembly: GCF_042790635.1. Lineage (NCBI taxonomy): Bacteria > Bacillati > Bacillota > Bacilli > Caryophanales > Paenibacillaceae > Paenibacillus > Paenibacillus sp. NPDC056722. The sequence continues at coordinate 618,968 of NZ_JBHTYV010000001.1, forward strand.
TCAAGGAGACTAACAACATGCAGATGATCATCGTAGACGATGAAGCCCACTGGGTAGATAATCTTTCCACAACAAAACCTTGGCATACGCTGGGGATTGAACAGGTACACAAAGCCTATTCGGCGCATGAAGCGCTACAAATTATCGATACCCACCCCATAGATATTGTGATCTCAGATATTCAAATGCCGGAAATGACGGGAATTGAACTGATCGAGCGGATAAGAATACGTGATAAAAAGATAAAATGCATTATTTTATCCGGCCATTCCGAATTCGATTATGCCAAAAAAGCACTGCAGTACGAGGCCATTGATTACTTACTCAAGCCACCGACTGACGATGAATTGATGGGTGCAGTAAAGACTGCCATTGATCAATTGAACAACGAATGGGAGCTCGTAAGCTCCCTCACACGAACCCAGTTTACCCTTCGCGAGAATCTGCCGCTATTACGGGGTCGATTACTTCTGGATGCCTTGCAAGGACATCGATTCCAAGCCGGCGAGTGGGAACGTAAGCTTGTGAATTACGGTCTCCCCTTCCACGCCGGGGATTGCGCGTTAATGCTTGTACGGTTGGAAGAAGAGTTTGGACAATACAACAACAACGATCAGACTTTGATCGAATATGCGATCATCAATATGGCGGAAGAGATTCTCGGTGAATTTATGGAAGTCTGGGGCGTTAAGGAGGAGCATGGGTATCTGGTGTTTCTGCTTCAGCTGAAAGAACAAGGAACCGACATTGGAAAAGAAACTTTGCTGGAGAAGCTTTCTTTACAGCTTCAGTATAAGGTCAAGCAATTTCTGAAGGGTTCCCTCTCCATTGTTATCACAGAGTGGTTCATGTTTCCTGAACAGCTGTCCAATCGTTTTCGTCAGGCTACGGGTTACTTCCGGCAAATCGTCGGAGACGAGCGCGAATTCGTGATGCGGGTTAGTGACGTGGATCATTCTGCGGCACATGGCCCTTTGGACGCGCTCTATACCCCGCCCTCTTTGATTCATCTGCTGGAAAGCGGGCAGTGGGATGCGGCGGAAGAGAAATTACTCGCTGTCTGCGCGGAGCTGGATGAGAAATGGTCTGAATCCTGGGAGCACTGTATGGAGGCTGGCTTTTTAATTACGGCTTCGTTCACGAATCTCGCTCACCGCAATGGGTTTACGCTGGCTAAGTTAATGGGGACTGACATTGAGGAGCTACAGAGCGGAGATGCTTTTACCACGATTAGTAAGCTTAGAAAATGGTCGCTCAGTGTCCTAGACAAACTTAAAGAAGGCACATCCAACGATATCAAAGACATACGGTCAGAGTATGTGAAGAAAATTCAGGGTTTTACCGATAAAAACCTCCATCTTGATGTTTCCTTACGTGTGCTAGCTGATCATGTTAATCTCCACCCGACCCATTTATCTAAAATTTATAAGATCGAGACGGGCGAAGGAATCAGCGATTATATCGCACGCCTGCGCATGGATCGTGCCTGTCACAAGCTGAAAACAACCTCCAAGAAAGTGTATGAAATCAGCATGGAGATTGGATATATGGACCCGGCTTATTTTATCAAAGTGTTCAAACGGCAGTTTGGGGTAACGCCGCAGGAGTACAGAGACAATAATAAATAGCATGATAGAGTCCTATCGAAACTAAAAAACTCATATAGATGCCATCCCCGACAACTTGTTAAAGTTACACTTGTAAAGATCATACACAGTAGGGGGAATTGAAGAATGATCAAATTCAAAAAAATGTGGTCGATGCTCACAGTCACCGCACTTATCACACTCACAGCCTGTGGCAGTGGCGGAACTTCGAATGAGAACGCCAAATCAGGCAATGCCACTCCAAGTTCATCCGAAGCAGATGCTGCTTTTGAAAAAGGTAAATACGATCCACCCATCGAATTCAGCTCGGTGTTGATGCCGAAGAAATATGTACAAGGGGATACGAAAGAAAATAACGTTCACGATCGCTGGATGCTGGAGACGCTGGGCATGAAGCATAAAGATACCTGGTACCCTGCCAATGACGATCAATACAGACAAAAGCTGCAGCTGGCCATTGCATCTGGTGAGAAGCTGCCTGATTTCGTGGCTGTTCCAACTAACGCGGTATTGACCAATCAGCTGATTGATTCCGGTCAGTTCATTGCTATCGATGAACTCTTTGACAAGTATGCCAATAAGATTTTGAAAGACCATGCGGCAGCGCATCCGGAACTGTGGTACCCGTTCACCAAGAACGGTAAGAAATACAATATGCCGATCCTTGAGTATACGGATAATGACGACACGCTGCTGTGGTTGCGCGAAGATTGGATGGAAAAGCTGCATCTTGAAGCTCCGAAAACCATCGCTGATCTTGAGAATATCATGGATAAATTCAAGAACGAGAATCCGGATGGCTTAGCACCTAAAGATGTTTTCCCACTGGCGATTTCTTTAAAAAATAACACAAACACCTGGATGGGCTCACTCGATTGGTTATTCGGAGCCTACGGCACCATTCAAGAGCAATGGAACAAAGATGTCGATGGTAATCTTGAATACGGCTCCATTAATCCTGGTGCCAAGCAAGCACTAGCAAAGCTTAGTGAATGGATGGATAAAGGCTATATTCATACAGACTCCGCGCTGTGGGATGAAGGTAAATCTGCTGAGAGCTGGACAAAAGGCGCAGCAGGAATCCTGCCAGGCGCGAACTGGGTGCCGGACTGGCCTGCTCCCGATCTGTTGAAAAATGTACCTGGGGCGAAGATTAAAGCTTACCCAGTTCCAGCGGGACCAGATGGATTCATCGGTACGAAGTGGCAGAACTCCGGCGTAAACGCCAGTATCATGATTAACAAGGATGCCAAGCATCCTGAAGCGATTTTCTTATACTATAACTACTTGCTTGATAATTTAGCTAACCCGGCTGCAGGCAGTGAATTCGAATATGGCTTCGCTAAGGGCTACGATTGGGACATTATTGATGGACAACCGACCAGTGATAAAGAGAAAATTAAAGACTTTTCCAATGAGTTCCCTTTCTTGACTGGTCCGGCACGTATTCCTGATCTGTACATGAAGACACTTGTTAAACTAGCAGATGGTAAGACACCAGAAACTCCTTATGAAAAACAGATGGCTGAGTTCCGTAAACCGGAAAACTGGGCAGCTGCTAAAGTGGTTATGTCGCAATTAGACGTTCGTAAGCAAAACTACTTCACAGGTGCTGCGACGCCAACAATGGTCTCCAAATGGAACCTGCTTCGTCAGTCCGAAATGGAAACGTTCAACAAAATCATTTACGGCAAACTGCCAGTAGATGCCTTCGACCAGTTCGTAACCAATTGGAAAGCTAACGGCGGTGACCAGATCACCAAAGAAGTGAACGAATGGTTCAAGTCTGTATCGACTAAATAAAAAAACAGGCCGAAGCGAATCCCCTCGCTCCGGCCTGTTTTTTATAACGAGACTAGCCCGTAAATTCTTGAACCCACTCTTTGTTATAGTAGCCAATTCCAATTTCGGTGAAGCTGCTATTCAGGATGTTCGCACGATGACCAGGACTGTTCATCCATTGGTTCATCACTTCCTCCGCGCTTGTCTGGCCGTTGGCGATGTTCTCACCTGCTGAATTATAGGTGATCCCAAACGCCTTCATCATATCAAATGGGGAGCCATACGTCGGAGACTGATGGTCAAAATAATTGTTGTCGTACATATCCTGCGCCTTGGCCAGAGCCATTTTCGAGAGCGCACTATTTAAGCTAAGGGATTTCAAACCTGCTTTCGTTCGTTCTTGGTTCACCAGATCCAATACTTGCTGCACAAATTGGGATGAATCGCCGGATGCTTCTGGATTGGCAGACTTCTGCGGGTTAGTTGACCGCCCTGGATAAGCAGACTGCTGTGGATTGGCTGACGGTTCCGGGTTAGTAGCTGATTGCGGATACGCAGTCTGCGTAGGTGTTCTCTCTGTCGGCGTATTGTTGCCTAAAAGCCCCCCTAACAAACCCGAAACATCACCAGGTACTTGTGCTTGTTTAGCTCTAAGTATTGAATCCTTTGGAGCATCTGTGGAAATGGAAGAAGCTTGAGTTAAGGTTGACGCTGAAGCACCATGGCGAGCACGAGTCTCAACTTTCGTTTGTTTAGTTGTCATTTGCTTGTCAGCCGAATGATTACTAGAACAAGCCGTAACGAGTACTAGTGCTGCAATTACAATCAACGGTTTTATAACAATCCCTCCTGAACTGTCAAAGTAGTGACGTTATTCAGTAAAGTTTTTGTTTAGTTCCATTGATTTATTCATGATTTACCCTTATCAGCTCACATTAACAGGTGTTGCTTTAAGCAAGCCGTTCTAGCGCCTTACGGATGACTTGCTTTTCTTTTTTAAGCACAGCTGTGTCCAACGCCTGTTCGAGCAAGCTGCGGACCTGCTGTGCGTCCACATCACTATTGAACAGCACGTAATTCTCCGGCAGACTGGATAAGGCCGAAATGACAACCTGACGCTGTACATCCTTGCCGCTGAGCCAGTGTAAGATGTCGGATACTGAAGGCTGTGAATGGACATACAACGTATCCCAACCGTTATAAGGAAAAGACACCTTCTCCTCCATCCACTTCAGCACTTTGCCGCTTCCAAAATGCTGAAGCAGCGAATTCGCTTCATAACCACTCAGCTTATTCTGTTTCGCAGAGCCTTCCAACATTTCGAAGACCCGATTAAGTCCCTCACCTTCCGGCAGACAGCGTGCAGAAAGATAAGCACGAGTAGTGGGGCTCACTTTAACCGTTGGAGCTTCCGACCACAGTGATCGCACCACATCAGCTGCGTTCTCCTTCAGAACATCACCTGCACTGCACATTAAAGCATCGATTTGATTGGGATCTTGCTCTGCACTGGCTCGCTTCAACCAGGCTTGCAGCACTGCCTCTCCATCATAGCGGGCAAAGGCTGCTGCCACCTCCTTGTCCACCCCGTTCATCTCTGTATAGGTGATGAGCAGCGGAAGCTCCTCCTGAGCCTGTTCCAATGAAAGCGTTAGGTATTGATTCAGCCATGCCTTCCAGCGTTTGCTATTTCCACTCTCCAAATCCAAGCCGAACTCCCCGCAAAAATACGGATACTGCCATTCCTCGGCTCCGACACAACCCAGTTCTGTTACCCGGTCTACAAAAGCCGTTATGGATGGCGCAAGGAGCCGGAATTCTGCCGTCTCATGTGCCCAATGCACAACGGAAGTTCCGGAAGGACTGCCCAAGTCCAGCAGTAATTCATCCCCGTTACCGGCGACATGAAAGGTAAGATACCGCCGTTGCCCCTCCATTTCCTCATCGGCAAAATCGGAGAAACAAAGCTGATCTGTACCCCAGCCTATATCTCCACTCACATCAAAAGGTTTAATCGTCTCACATGGCAAGCTCCAGTATACTAATACTTTGCCCGAGCCATCCTTTAGCAGTGAACGGAACTCCTCAGGCAACTGGATTCTGAGCCGGGATTCAGCTTCAGCAATTTCCCGCTCTGGTGCAGGGTGATCAATGGTAATAAAGGTGCTTGCCCCCTTTTGCTCCAGGGCCTGAACAAGCCACTGCCACTGCCGCTTCCATGTGTCCAGTTTATGTTTCATCAAAATTGCTGCCTCCCTCCTATGTTCTACTTATAATTCATCAACTTGCCGTCCATCTCCTTACAACTACACGTGGTACACCAAATGAGCAATCTCCTTAACTCTTTCCATCGTAATTCCGTCCCTTTGTTCAACTGCAAGGGGATGGTCTGTTTGTTCTAATTCGATTAGCGGAACGACACCCACTTCTTGTGTATGTACCATTGTCTTCAATGACAACGTCGATATTGGATACATTGAAAGTTCAGTCGATAACCAGCCGAAATAAGGTCCTTCCTCTTCTCTGCCTTCTACTAACAATAATTCGTTCGCTCTAAAAAAATTCTCTTCACTAAGAGACACCCACACACTCCAAATAAACTTCTCATTACTACCCACTATTGGTATTTCAATATGCCCTCTAATAAAGAAGTGCTGTTCATCAATTACACAAAAATCGCCAGTTAATTCTGTTCTTTGCTCTTCTGGTACCAAATTAAAGTAGTGTGGTGCTTCAATTCCATAACATAATGGAAGTTCACTTAATTCGTTGTCACAATGAGGACAATTCATAATTTTGCTCCTTATTATATCTTGTTGGTTTACAGTACTATATATAAGACGAACTTAAGATTCTCACTCAAAGCTTGGTCGTTACTACGGTGATAGTTTGGACATCCGGTCGCGGTTGAAATCCGGTACAGCCCATGCTTCCGATGCGAGCTTTCCTGCGGAAAGCTTTCAGGCGAGCGCTAACGCTCCTGCAGTTCCAAACCTTCCCCTTCGTTCCTTCTCGCCCTTTGTAATTTCTTATATTCGTCCTATATAGACTGACCCCGATTATAAAAAATAGTGGCAGTCTTGGACAAGATAATAAAGTCCTAACTGCCACTTTTTTTCTGTTCAATTCTTATTCTAACATCTATTTCACTTCTGCAAGCAGTTCAGACATCATCTCATAATTCATAGCGCCCCGCACCTTCTCCCGTACGACGCCATCGGCATCCAGTACATAAGTCGTTGGGTAGGCAACGATCTGATATGTTTGCATAAGCTCCCCATCTTCATCCAATACAATTGGGAAAGTTAGCTTCTGCTCTTGAACAAATGGCTGGACATCTCCAAGCGCCTTTTCCGTTAAGGTCATATTCACCCCGAGGATCACTACATCTTCCGATTCATAATTCTCATAAATGCTCTGCATATGCGGCATCTCTACCCGGCACGGAGGGCACCATGTAGCCCAGAAGTTGAGCATTACTCTTTTCCCTCGAAAATCGGACAACCGCACTGGATTTCCACTCAGATCTTGTAATGTGAAATCTGGAGCTACTTGCCCTTTCTCAATACCAACATCATGACTTTCCGCTTCTGAGCTTGCGCTTTGCAGGGGTTGTTGCTCAGACTTGTTGAAGTATTCATATCCCCCATATAGTACTAATCCAATGATAAAGATGATGGCAATGACGTTTTTCTTCATATTAACTACCTCCAGTCTATCAAAAAGTAATATCCCATAACGTATATTTAGCCAGCCAAGCACTCAGCTGCTGCAGCTGCCCTGTGAACAGGAGAAGTCCCATCCCTAGAAGCAGTACCCCATTCACCTTCGATAACAGGGGCATCCATTTGTTCATTTTTTTAAGCACATTCATAGAGTATGTTAGCAGCCAGGAGATCAGCAGAAACGGAATACCGAGACCAAGCGAATACACGGCCAACATGCCTATACCGCTCCATAATGTATCAGCTGAGCCGGCCATCAGTAGAATCGAAGATAATGCCAGTCCAACACATGGACTCCAACCTGCTCCGAATGCAAATCCAGTAAGTAAAGAACGAATAGCTCCACGGTTATGTCCGCCTTTGGTCTCCCAGGTTTTGCCCGACATTAGAAAGGACAGATTGAGCAATCCGATCATTTGCAGACCAAAGATAATAATGAATAAGCCGCTTATTTTCTGAACCAAATCTCGTTGCTGAGCAAAAAATTGGCCGATAAAGCTGGCCGAAGCGCCCATGGCGATAAAAATCAGACTAAATCCCAGAATAAAAAAGAGTGATTGGGAGAACAATCTCCCTCTATGTACTACAAGCTTGCCGTCTTGCAGCGAGGAGCCTGTCAAATGGGATAGATAAGCAGGAATCAATGGAAAGATACAGGGGGATAGAAAAGACAACATTCCTGCGGCAAAAGCTACTACAATGGTAATGTGATTCATATCATCATCCTTTCTCGTTCTTCTCCTGGAAGTATGACCATACGGTTAGGGCTGCGGCTATTGCAATACATATGATTTGCAGCCGGCTAAATGAAAGCAGCCATAATGTACGGTCAGGCAACAGAAACTGAAGAACTACATGTCCAATTAGAAACCAAATGGCATACCCACTCCGGTCACCAAAGCGGGAGGTTCTTCGTGTCAGGAACAGGATCAACATGAATCCCCCTGACCATAAAGCGCTTAACTTATCATATAAAACAGGCTGATGCCCGGCTATAACCTGCAGTATGGGATAGATTAGCCAGCAGCCAGAGATGAACCATAGTCCGATATCCATCCATATTTTTATGGGCAAATTCTGTTTTCTCGATCGTACCCACAGGTAAAGTATTGCAAGCAGGCTCGCCAGCCACATCCCACGTTTGCCGCCGTCAAAATACAGCAAGCTTATAGGCGTCTCTATAAATTCAATGGGATATAGAAACATAAAGCTCCCTTTCCATACAAGCAGCCATATCCAGAATGCATTGCTTGCATAGGAGGTGAACAGCTCTTGTTCTGGAATATTCCGTAACCGGTAATGCAGCACAAGCCACCCGATTACTCCAAAAGTCATGTACATCACAAGTCGTCCGTTTATTAATAATGATCCGAGCTGGATATTATCCATAACCTCTGCCCTCCTTTCTGACCTATTCAGTGATATGATATTTCAGTTCTTGACCAGTTTGAGCGGTACCGTGATTGAAAAAGAATGCTTATCCTTGTCTGAAGTCAGCTCTACCTGACCTCCAAGTTTCCCCACAATCTCCTTCACGATGGCTAGGCCAAGTCCACTCCCCTTCATCCCTTCTCTACGCTGTCTGGAACCATCGGATTGGAAAAAACGTTCAAAAACCAACTCCTGCAGCTCCTCTGACAACGCTTCTCCCAAATTACATACTGTAATTCGGTAGTCCTCGCCTGCCACAACCCCTGATACCCAAACTATATGTCCCGAATTATAAGTAATTGCGTTCTGTATCAGATTGGTTAGGACCTGTCGCAAGCCATCCTCATTACTAACAATGACATGTGGTTCTAGAGAAACCTCCAAGGTGATCCCTTTGCGCTCTAGTTCTAGTTGAAAAGATTGCAAGCTTCGTGTAATGAACTCGTCGATGGGTATCCGGCTAAAAACCATACTGTCAGCCCCCCTGTCCTCCCAAAGGGATAGTTGGTGGAGCTGTTCCACAAGCCGTGTGATATGCTGCGACTCTTCCAACAGAGATAAATACAATTCCCGGTCTCCCTCAATAACACCACTGCTTAACGCCTCTAAATAACCATTCAAATTGCTAAGTGGCGTTCTTAAATCATGTGACACATTGCTGAGCATTACTTTACGATTCTGTTCCGTCCGCTGCAGGGTTAGGGTCATAGCATTAAAGCGCTTCGTCAATTCTCCAATCTCATCCCCAGCGGTTACTTGGATGGGCTCAGGATATGATCCTTCCATTAATTGACGAGTCGACTCTGTTAATCTTTTCAAAGGAGACAGAATCTTCTTAATAAAAATAAAATGAATGATGGCAGCCACAACAATGGCAAGCACACTTGCCCTAATAAGATAGAACTGCATGGTACGTTGAAAAAAATCATTTTTGACATCGCCCACAAGCTGATACTTGGCAACTAGCACACACGCGAAGTCTTTGACAGATACGCCTACTAACCAGATCACAACGAGCATCACCAGCACATTTACCCAAATCAATTTCCAAGCGACATACTGTTTCCATATATTCAGTTTCTTAATAGGCAACAAAGCGATACCCCATTCCACGTACCGTTTGAAAGAAGTACGGCGTCTGGCAGGATACCTCAATCTTCTCTCTTAGCTTACCAACGTGAACATCAACCGTACGATCGATCACAGACCGCTCATCATTGGGATAAAGCTCATTTAAAATTTGCTCACGGGACAAGATTTGATTGGGATGCTTCATAAGGAAGTGCAACAACTTAAATTCATGTTGCGTTAAGGCAATATCGACTCCGTTATACTTAACCTCACAGGATTGCGTCTTGATCATCAGTCCCCGGTAACTAATCTTGCTGCAGCGATTGGCCATCCGTTTGAGTATCGTATTGACCCGCACAACAACTTCTTGTGGACTGAATGGCTTGATGATGTAATCATCCGCACCCATTTGCAGACCTGCGATCCGTTCGGATTCCGTGATTTTAGCTGTGAGCATCATAATAGGAATATCGCTTTTCTGTTCATGTCGAATCCACCTGCATAATTGTTCACCGCTAAACTTTGGCATCATCAGGTCAGTAATTACGAAACAAGGCTCATCCTGTTGAAACATCTCTCTGGCCTCTTCTCCGTTCTGAGCCTCCATTACGCTATATCCTTCTTTTTCCAAATACAATCTTAAAAGCTTTCTTATTTTCATATCGTCTTCGACGATTAAGATGTCTTTTTGCACTTAGTTTGCTCCTTCCTTAACTATATAAGACAAACTTAAGATCCGAACATAAGGCTCAGTCGTCACTACGGTGGAATGTTTGGACTTCCGGCCGCTGTTGTCTCCAGATTTCTTTCTATGGTACCGCTGTTTGCGGTTGAAATCCGGAGACAAAGGCGGGCGCTGTCGCTCCTACAGTTCCAAACTTCCCCCTTCGTTCCTTCTCGCTTTTGTTACTTTCTTTTATTCGTCTTATATAGTAGTCCATTATACAAGACGAATTTAAAGAAATGTTAAAGCTGGATCGAACAGCTGACAATTTATCCTTATACAGAAGAGTGCATAATCGCAGCAGTACAGCAATCTTTGCACTTTTATGAGTCCTTAGTCTTTGAAAAAAAAGGATTGCCTAAGCTCACCGAGATGATATATAGTATTGTGATTATTGCGAAACGTAAGGATGGTAACAATGCTGAAGAAAATAACGCACGATCTTTTTTACTTAATACTTGGAGCATTTCTGTTTGCCTTAGCAGTCAATGTATTTGTCATTCCCAATGAACTAGGCGAGGGAGGAGTTACCGGAACTTCTATCATCTTGTATTACCTATTTCAATGGTCACCCAGTATAGTCAACTTAGTAATCAATGCTTTATTGCTGATTTTCGGATATCGATTCCTGGATAAGAAGATGATTATTTATACAATTATCGCCGTGTTGCTTCATTCCATGTTCCTCCATCTGACCCACGATTGGAGAATTCAATCTAATGAATTAATAGTGAATGCGATATTTGGGGGCATACTTGTCGGATCAGGCATTGGGCTGATCATTAAGGTTGGCGGCAGTACTGCGGGTACCACTATTCTCGCAAAGATCGCTAATAAATATCTCCATTGGAATATTAGCTACGCCCTGCTATTCTTTGATTTGATCGTTGTATTTGCTTCTTACTTCATTATCGGGACAGAAAAGCTTATGGTAACCATTATTATGCTTTATGTCGGTACGAAGGTAATGGACTTTATTATTGAAGGACTGAACCCTAAAAAAGCAGTTACGATTATCTCTAAACAGCAGGATAGAATCGCTGAACAGGTCAACATGGTCATGGACAGAGGCGTGACCGTGCTGCAAGGAAAAGGCTACTACAGCCAGGAGCCTAAAGAAGTGCTCTATATCGTCATTAGCAAACAGGAAGTGTCCACACTCAAGAAAATCGTTGAAAATGCCGATAAGGACGCCTTCCTGACCATTCATGATGTAAGAGATGTGTTTGGAGAAGGTTTTGTAGAATTATCAAAGTAAAAATAGCGGCCCATTCCCTTGTAAAGGAATGGGCCGTTTTAAATGGATTCAAGAGATATTTAGCTTTACTATTACTTATAATGATTTCGAAGCCTGAAAATACGCAGATTGCCCAACAAAGCTGATGATCTCCCCTGCATCTGCGGTAATGCGGAAAAACTCCCATGTGGCCGGTTCTGCCTTAATAAATTCAGCTTTGACTTCATCCTGCTCTTCTGGCGTAAGCCCCATCCGCTGGCACCAGCTCTGGAACTCAAAAGGCTTCTGAAAGCAAATTAAAGCGTCCAGTTGGAAATGGGTTTGTTCCAATTGTCCAATCCATTCTGATTTGGACAGGGCACGAACATGACTCCGATCACGCAATCGCTCAACCTCATTATAAAACTCCCCCAAACGACCATCTTCCGGAGATACATTATCAATTAGCTGCAGTTTGCCTCCTGGTTTTAAAACTCTGTAAGTTTCTCGCAAAAAAGCAGGTACATTAGGGAAATGATGGGCGGCAATTCGACAAGTCACAATATCAAACGAAGCATCCTCAAAGGGTAACTGCTCTGCATCCCCCTTCACAAATTCCACATTTCCGTGACCGTTCCCTTCAATAAACACTTTAGCTGAATTCAGCATCTCTTGCGTTAAATCCAAAGCAGTAACCTGCTTGACAAGAGGAGCAAGCGCATTCGCTACATGGCCTCCTCCTGTCGCAATATCAAGTACAGTCATCTCCTTAGTGGCCTGCGCGGCAGATACCAGCAGTGTCAGATCCTCCCCTTTGGCATGACGAACACTTGTTACATACTTCTCAGCATTCTTACCAAATTGCTGTTGTACTCGTGTCTTCATTTCCTCAGACATACATTAGCTCCTCTCTGTTTGTTTCATTAGATGAAACTATATATCATTAGATAAAACTTGATTTAAAATTATCATATTTAATAACAAAAAACAAGCCAGAGCACATGACCCATCATGTTCCGACTTGTTCGTAAAACTTTTATAAAGAGTATTTCCGAATCTCTTCTTTAAATACATCAATAGGTTTTTTATAGTCAATGGGTTTATGTATTGTTCTATTCAGCCATTTGTCCCTTTCTTCTTGATCTGCAAATTCCAATTGCGTTACGTCACAATACATTGTTATTTCTTTCATTGTCCCTAAGACACTTCTACTGTTAGTTTTGGAGATGTTCGTTTCGAGTCCCTCTTTCAAATAAGACTCTATTACTTTCTGCTCTATTCCTTCGCTTACTAAGTATTCAAACAGTCTTGAATGGAATTTATCTAATAAAATATTTAACTGCGAAGTTCTAACGCCATCAATTATGATACTTAGTCGACTAAGGTCATTGACAAATAAAATATGTTTTCGTTTATTCAATCGAATAATATTGGCATGCCAACTCAAGAGTGGTGAAATATTTTCGTACTCTACAGGTGTAATTTTCATATCTTTCAATAAAGTTTGGGTAAATCTTAAAACAAACATTCTTTTATTCATTCCTTTCCTTGTTCTTGCACAACTATCGCTTTCGCTCCTACAGTTCCAAACTTCCCCCTTCGTTCCTCCTCACTTTTTTACTTTCTTTTGTTCGGCTTATATAGCTGTAGTTTTATTATTTATTATTCCCACTCAAATTAAATTTGTACACCTTACCATCTCGTACGTATTCGTTCGTAAATAGCAGAGCATTGCCTTCTCGCTTCACAAACTTTAGATTGTCCCCAAAGAAGGGAAGATCATTGGTTTCCGCGAAGTTTTGCTGTTCGGGATCCAGCAGTTCTTTGTAAAGCAATGTTTCGGACCCTGTTTTACGGTCGATCAGCATGAGGAAACCTTGTTGATTGGGACGGATCAGTAGAAAATCATCATCCATTCCTTCCACCAAATAGGTATCAGATACACCACCGAGCTTGGTCAGGTCTAGGGTCTGGGTTACATTGCCCGTTCCATCTTCGATCAGACGCAATGTTTTCCCATCGGTTAGTAAGAGCTGATTCCCCGCAATTTTAACATTATTACCGTAACGCATATAGTATCCTACATTTGCCTGGCGAATGACCCCTCCGTCCTTGATAATCAACGTATACCATTTATTATGAATATGAGGTTCCCCATACACATCGGTCAAGGTCAGATAAATCAGGCCCTTCGGTGTCTTCTGAAAATCAAATGCAACCATATCGTACAGTTCTGATCCGAGGTTGGCCAACAGACGGGTACGACCAGAGGAATCTGTGACATATAAGCGCCCAGCCTTTTTATCCACCGTGTACGTATTTCCGCCGAATTTTGCGCTAGTACTGGAAAAGCTCTTTATTTCTTTAGCCGTATAGATTTTCTTGGCTGCATCCCAGCTGACGGTTTCGCCTTCTAATGACTTCACTAGGAAGTCAGCGGGTACATATAATTGTCCATTGGTTTCAAAAGGGACTCCTCCCAAACTGACCAATTTTCCATCCAGGACTCCCGTTTTACTTCCTATGCGAACAGCTATCTTTTTCTCCCATCCTGTAAACTCCACTCGCTTATGACCCTGGTCCCATACGCCCCGAAGTCCCGCTGCTTCCCAGTGGCCGGATGAAACATAAGTAATACCATCCTTAATCAGCGCTGCGCTGGTAGACTGGCCGCCTCCATCTGTAGTGTAGACGAAGTAAGCTGGTGTAGCTGCGTTGATTACTGGAGCCACAAGTAATGACGCAGCAAGTACGGGCGCTAATAACCATCTTTTGTTCATAAATTGACGAACCTCCCGTGTTAAAGAACGTTGACCTCTACGTAATCTATAGACGCAAACTACTCCGGAAGGTTGCTTTTTTATTCCATTTTTTGATAAAACGACAATTGTAACAGTCTTATGAGTAACCTAAATGATGTTGATCATACGCAAAATTATACGCCCTTTGTAGGCCTAGTCCATTACCGCCGGGATGATACATTCCTTAATCAGTGTCCACCGATCACGAGGGTTCATCATAAATTCCGACGCAATAGCCACGACCAGGTCTTTATCTGGAATACAGCAAATGGCATTGCCGCCATCACCCAGTGCGGAGTAGGCCGAGACTCCATCCTCTGTACGCAGCCACCACATATAACCATAATTATGAGCGTTCGGTGCTGTTGAATCGTCAATCCATGTCCCCGGAATGATCTGAGTCTGTTCCCAAAGGCCTCGATTCAGATATAGATATCCAAAACGCGCCATATCCCGGGGGGTTAACGTTAGGCCCCACCCTCCTGTCGAGTTCCCGCTTGGATCATGGACCCACCCTTTCACATCTTTCCCGAATAAAGTGTCGAAGCTAAATGATGTCATACCATGATCCGGAATTTCTTGCATACCGATAGGTTTGAATACACGCTCGTTAGCAAACTCACGGGCACTTTGTCCGGTGCTGCGTGTGAGGATGGCGGAGAGTAGATGACCCCCTGCGGTGGAATATTTAAAATCACCAATCCGCCCCTGCTGCCCCAGCATATCCAGCGTATATTTTACCCAGTCAGGTGCCATACACATCTTGTCTAGCGGTTCATGCCAATCCTGAAAGGGATATGGCACTGTCATCGTGAGCAAATGGCGGATGGTGATCTCGCTTTTCTGTGTATCCGCAGCCAGAGGAACATATTCCGGGAAAAAATCAAGTACCCTCTGGTCTACATTGTTAATATATCCTGCATCTATAGCAATGCCGACAAGAGCAGATAGGATGCTTTTCGTTACAGAGGCCACATGATGCTTATGTTCACGGCCGTAGCCATTAAAATATTTTTCATAGGCGATCTGCCCATGTCTCACAATCACGATACCGTTAATATTGCTGTACTCCGATATAATGGCAGGTTCAAGCGCCACAAGTCGTTCAGCGTTCATACCCAAAGTTGCCGGATCTGCAGCTTGCCATTCTGTAGAGGGCCAGAAGTTTTTTTGCATAATATATACCTCTCTCCATTGGATGATTTGAATTTCTTTAACGAGCGTCAAAGTGCAGGTTAGGACTTACGGCTATTTTTTCTGTACTGGAAAATACACCTCGGTAACGGTATCCTCAGGCGTGGCCGCTTGTTTGGGATCAGTTACATATATCTCATAGGGTGATTTCACGAGCTCATATCCTTCCGTGTCCACCCATTCCCGAAGCTTCGCATAGACCGAAGTTAATTCTGAGTAGGCACCCTTAGCCATAGCCTTCGCACACAGGCCTCCCGAAAAATCTCTGGTTCCTTTTACAGCCTCCTTTACCGGGATGGCGAACTCTGTATCATTGCCGGTAGGATTGTATTCCTGGCTATGATAAATTGTCATGGGGGTACCCAATAAGGTGAGTTGGTCGATAGCTATCTTTTCATAGAGACTGCTAAAATACGATCCATATCCTAAGGCATACTCCTCCTTACTCATCATTTGACGCGTATAGAGAATATTCATCGGCTGGACTTCAACAAGCTGCACTTCAATTCGGTCAAGATAGGCCATCATCGGTATTCCATGCTCGACATTTAAAATGTCATTACTCATTTGCTGCAGCGTATACTCAAAAGCCTGTATCTTGTTCTCGATCTCTCTTCGCTTGTGATGAAGGGCAGCATAAAGCTTGTCTTCGTATTGATCTTCTTCCACTTCCAGAAGGCCTTTAATTTCTTCCAGAGAGAAATGGTACGATTTCAAACGGTTGATCAAGAGCATCTTTTTAAGCTGCTGTATCGAATAATACCGATACCCGTTCTCTGGATTAATTTCATCCGGGACTATTAAGCCAATCTCGGCATAATATCGAAGCGTTTTTGTAGAGACTTCGCAAATCTTCGAGAATTCTCCTATCGAGAGCATCAAATTCACCTCCATTGTTTCTGTTTAAAATATGAACGAAATGCTATTCATCTAAGCCTTGTTCTACATTCACTATGCACCTTGCCCTAAGGGCAAAGTCAACAGGTAAACAATACTCATGTGAGTCTCTTCTTCTTCAGTGAACTTAGTACCAAAAGAAACAACCTTGCTCTAAGATGGAGCTGTAGTCCCTCGAGTAATCATGCGTAGCTTTGTCCAGGTATATAATTTCGATAGTTTGCCCGATGCTTATGTTCAAGTGATCGCCCCAAAATAAGAACACTTCTTCGTGTCGTTCCGCCGCCCCCAACCTCCTGGGTGATCTCTCTCACTGATGATGGTACCCTGCTGTGCATCAATCAATCGGATAATCGCCTATAGGCTTGCCTTTTATCCACATTTATACCTTTCACACTTTACTTATCAGGAATATCTTATAAGGCGTTCCTTATCAGTGAAGGAAAGGGGGATAAAACCATGAACTTTCGCAAACAAGCTAAAATATTACAAGGGAAAACCGTGCAGGTAACAACTACCGGGGGCACTTATACTGGGACCCTCTCATCGGTTGGCACAGATTTTCTTATTCTAACTTCCATTATTAGAAGACGTAGAAGAAGACGCATTATACGATTGGCAGAGATTATTCTACTCTCAAGATTATTAGGCTAAAAAACTATGAGATGCAGAAGCATCGCTCAAAGTTTCCTTGTGGGTAATGCGTACAACTCATGAAATAACATCTAATTTATATTCAAGATTAGAAAAATGGGAATAACCCGTCAGGTACAAGTCCGGCGGGTTATTTTGTATACTGGAAAACACACCTCGGTAACAGTATCCTTAGGCACCGTGGCCTGTTTGAGGTCCGTTACATATATTTCATAGGGGGATTCACGAGTTCATGCCAACGAATCTCAGCAAAACTAATCACTTTACCCTAAGGGCAAAGTCAACGGGGAAAATTGTTGTCATGTGGGTTGTCGATGTTCCATAAAACGGGCATTTCTAATCGACTTATTTCTCTTGTCATAGTAAAATAATGGAATGACTTTTTTTCCATTATACTAAAACTCGAGAGGATGATTTAAGTGAGAGAGTACAAAGTCGTTCCAGGCCCTAAGAATGTCCAAGTAAATCGTGGAGATACGCAGGCAGCAATCAATTTATTCTCAGATATCATTAATTACCAAGCACAGTCTGGTTGGGTTTATCAATCCATGGAATCATTGGCCGTTACGGAAAAGCCTGGTTGCCTTCAGCAACCTGTTACGACGCACCATTACATGCTAATATTCTACAGAGAAGTTTAAAACGAAAGTACATATTATGAGAACCACAGAGACAGAAAGTACTATTTTCAATAGTATCCCTACTGAAGAAGAATTGATGAGAATCCTACATACAGATTATGAAGAGAATGATCCTCGAAGCAACTTCTATATAAGAACACATGTCATTCCTGAAATCGATTGGTGGATGTCCCTACGCCGGGTATTGGTTCCGATACTGCTTGGTATCCTGAGCTCCGGAATTGTTTTGTACTTCTTCCAACAGCTCATGCCAGCTTATGCATTGGAGAGTGCTTTAGTAGTATTCATTACAGGCATCTTCTTGTATGTACTGTTACGGGCAAAATCCATTCTGATTTGGGGAATAAAGGTATATCAACATTACGCACCGATTAGAGTTCGGGATAAGTGCCGCTTTGAGCCAAGTTGTTCTGTCTACATGATTCAAGCTATTGAAAAATACGGAGCTATCAAAGGTGTCATTCTGGGCATCAAACGTTTGCGGAAGTGTAATATCTCCGGTGGGGGATATGATTATCTTTAAGTTCTTGCCCCTAATACTTGGATCAAAAAACAAGCCATCCCCTTCAAAATGTGGGGATGGCTTGCCTTGCTTTATACCTCAATCGCTTGCGTTAGTTTCTCGTTCGCTTCACCACATTGTAACTATACTGCCGCCGCTCTCACAGCGCCGCGATCCGATCCTTAATACGCGGGAACAGTCCAAAAGCGTTCTCGTAGAACACCTTCTCATGATGCTGCTCCGGCACAAGCCGGCGCACGAATTCCGCGTACAGATCAATTGGCGCGAGTGGCCAGTCGGTTCCGAACAACATTTTCTCGTAATGATCGGAATACACCAGCGCCCGGCGGAAATGGTCCATAAACAGCGGTTCATTCATGAACCGTTCAAAATGAGGACGGTCCCCGACGACTAAGCCGGATAGATCAGCGTAGACGTTAGGGTTCTTAGCCACTACCTCGGCAGCGTCCATCACCCACGGATCGCCCAGATGGCAGATCATGAAGTTCACGCCACGCTGCTGGAGAGCCAATTCATCTACGGTGAGTGGATGTGAATACTTAAGCAAGCCGTTCATCGAATAGGTATCGCCAGTATGAATCACTACAGGCACATCGTATTTTGCAGCCAGTTCATAGATTGGGGTGTAGATTTTGTCATATACGTAATGGTGATAGTATCCGGCATACAACTTGATACCTGCTACCTCGGGAGCTTGCAGCCGTGCCTCGATCCGATCCAGTTCCTCTGAAGCCTGCTTACCGCCAAGCATGTTCGGATTAATACCCACGCATTCCATTAGGAATGGTGGTACGGTCTCCTCCAGATCGAGGGGCATCGGATTGGGGGAACTGGAATCTGGAAAAGCCCCCTTACTCTGCTCTGTTACGCCCATTCCGATGCCGAGAATGACATCGTTCTTGTCAAACTCAGCCTTAAGGCCAGCAGCGCTGTAATCGACTTTGGACAGATCTTTAGCGGTTTGATGAAAGCTGTCGATATCCGACAGGTGAATATGAATGTCAATAATCGGCATGTTAGTTCTCCTTTGTGTCAGTAGGGCTAGTAAAAGTAATCTTCTGAAGATCGCGGACATCCTCCGGATTTAGAGCCATTCCCCCTAGGACCAGGAAGGTCGGCTGTGTCCAGGCGGTTTCCCCATTTCGCAGGGAAAGTTGGTGATTCACGCCTTGACTGAACACTTTATTGTTCACATATACAAAAGCGCCCTGATTGTCAGAATTATTGACTATATGCAGTAAGTCCTTACGAGAAATCGCACCCACTCGCAAGAGCCCCTTGGAATCAAGACCTGCGCCCAGCTTTCCAACAAGGAACTTCCCTTCCCCGGGAAGTTCCAGCCACCCTTCAGAGAAGACTGGGGAAGGCTGGAGGTAATTAGCGTCCGAGAGTGAATAATTCGGCAGAACCATGCCGCTTTCATTGGTCACCGAATGTAGTACACAGAGAACAGGGACACCAGGCAGCATTAGGTAATGCTGGTGGATCGTAATCCCCCGATTCGCCTCCTGTTTCTCAATCACAGTTGTTAATCGGAGGCCCTTCCAGAGGTTCCCGTGACTGTCTGTTCTCTCCACCCATGTCGCACTTCTAGGCTCCTGCTGTAGGCTGAAGCCACCCATGCCGGGGATATCTACGCCAAGGCCGCCGTACCAGGGATTCCACCAGGAACGCGGGGCCGCTTCCGGATAAGAACTGTCAAGCCACTCTGCGCTCTGGTACTTCAAGGAATGCACGACACTCCCAAAGCCAGGGGCAGCCGCTATGGAGAGAACTCCATTGCTCACCGAGTAGATGGGACCCGCTGGTCCTTCTTCCACTTCGCAAACGACAGCTGTTTCCTTCCGAGGGAACCAGAGAGTTGAACGCTCCTGAACCCGGTCCTCTCCACGATAAACGGCACGGATTTTCCAAAGAGATTCACGATCACTGCTTTCTGTCCCTTCCGCTTCCTCAGGAGAGAATTCAAAGCCAGCAGAGCGCAAATCATGTTCTCTGTTCAACTCAATATCAGCGACTTTCGACTCTGCTTCGCCATCGTTTTGCGCATACAGTTCAAGATTCCCAGCAAGCGGAATCATCTTTCTTTCGATTAGTTCTGCATGAAGCTCTCCAGGCACGAACGGATTCCCGCCTCCCAGCGCGAGTTCGAGATGATCAGCCAAAACGGGTACAACTGGCTCATACTGCTTCCGGGCAAAAGAACGGAAATCGGACCACTTCTTGAAGGTGTTCAGAGCAAACACAGTTGTCTTTGTCCGAACGGCATCACCTGCAGGAATTCGGCCCAGATCATGTTCCAGCCCAAGCGGGTATTCCGGGCGCAGCAGCTTCAAGGAAGGGTCCCAGTAGATTCCGCTAGCTCCGTTCTCTTCCTCGCTGAACAGCCAGTTCTCCGTAATCTGTGCACTGTCCCAATGACTTGGATCACTGGAGTAAGCATCGCCCATATCTACATACTGCCCCTGGTAAGGCAGGATCAGTCTTTTGCCAAAGAAACCGAAGTTGGTCTGCAGATATAGGTTCTCTTCCAGCTCTTGACTGGTGGTGTTGCAGATCTCGTGATGAAACTCAGCGATACCGCTGGCAAACAGCTTGGCTACCGACTTTATTTCAAGGCCAGGGAAAGCTTCCGATTCGTATAGCGTTTCAAGAATTTGACCCTCACCTTCGGGGTAGATCTTCACTTCTTTGGCCTGCTTCTTGGAGAATTCGTCGGCAAACGGCTTACCCAGCTTCGGATAGGGCCACCAGAAGCTATGATGAGAGCCCGGATATTCGATCCAAGTGTTATTATCGGTTTTGCTCTGATGCAGGGAGAATGCACCATTAACGGCGACCCACTGATCCCCATTCTCTCCACCGAAACGACCGTGTGTGCCCTTTATCAAGAGGGACAGCTTGCTTGTGAAGGTTACCGACTGGCTACCCACCGGACTAGCCGTCACTTCAACCTCTTGTGAGTACAGTCCGTATGACCGTAAGGTGAAGGCTACCGGAATCGCTGCTTTACCCTTGGCTGGAACCGTGAAGCGCACGTTACGCTCGGCCCATTCGATGCACTCAGCTTCCGGCAACTCCAAAGCAAACTCCGCTTCTGAGGCAAAATTGTTCTCTACATTCAGATACAGCTCACTCGGAATGCCCGGGAACAACGCCTTAGCTGGCAGCGCAATCTTCATCTTGAGCGGAAATTTCGGAGCAATACCGATACGGAATTCGGCTCGCTTGCCCCCAATTAACCACTCACTTCTGACAACCGGATGGGTTTTCTTGTCATTCTGTTCCTCCCGAACCGGATCAAGTCCGAATTCTCCGTCTACGATGATCGATTCTCCAGGAGCAATGGTATGTGCAACGTCCAGCGCAAATCGGATATTCTTATCATTCTGGCCCTTGATCTCAATGTTCAGCTCAGAAGCCGAACAGTTCCTGATACGATAGCGAACGTTGTAGGTGGAACCGAATACAAGATCATGATCATCGATTTCGGTGGAGATTGTATAATCCGGTGTATCGAGAGCGGTTAAGCCTCGACCGGTCTTTTCAAATTCAGCCCGCAGGGAGAGCTCTCCCTTACCCCAAGTGTACTCCATAAAATCAAAGCCTCGTTCCCGTCGGCCATCCGGCTCAACGACGAGCTCGCGGGTACTGTCCCCATACCAGTCCAGCTCTTCAAAATAAGAAGCAAGAGCTTCCGTCTGCAAAATGGTCGGGATAAAGTTCATCAAATGAACGTAATCATCATTTTTTTCCCAAAAGAAACCGCATTTCTTGTACATTGGCACTGCCTTTGTGTTGCCCGCCCAAGTGAAAAGATCCAGCCGCGGCCAACCCGCTTCCACCGTCTTGCGAACCGCATTCAAAATCAGATTGCGGCCGACCTTGTAACCGTGGTAATCGGGCCGTACATTGAGCAGTGGTACATACAGCGCCCCTTCGTCGTGGCGGTAGTGGGCAAAGCTGCAGAAGCCGACAACCTCCTTGCCGTCAACGGCAAGAAATGCATGAAGATTGGACGAGGTCTCCATCTCCCGGCGCACCGTGTCCTCCGTTCGTTGGTTAGTACCGCCTCCCCAGCTTTCGTTACTGAGATTCCACATCTCAGCAAGTGCCCCTGCATAAGAAGGATCATATTCGATAATTTGGATTTGCTTCGCGGTAGTATTGATTGCCATGCTTTCATCTCCTTATTCTTACCTTAAGTATGTAAGCGTAGAAAAAACATTTTCAACTTAATCATACCATTAACTGGAATAGCATGACGAGGGCAAAACTCTTATAAAAAAACACTACCAGCACTCGGCCGCAGGAGCAAGGACCAGCCAGATATCCGTTTATTGGATCGAAGTAGGCAAAAGGCATCCCTGGAGCCATAATCGCCACACTGGCTATCTTTTTACCGGCATTTTTACTGATTGTCGGGGCCCTGCCATTCTGGAATTCCTTTCGTAAAAGCGCTCATGTCCAGGGGGCACCGATAGGTATTAACTCAGCGGTGGTCGGAATCTTCTTGTTAGCCGCCCTGTACGATCCGTTGTGGACAACAGCGATTATGGAACCCACTGATTTTGTATTAGCATCAATCCTGTTTATCTTGCTCGTTTTCTGGAAATTGCCACCGCGGATTGTTGTCGTTTGCGGGGCAGCTGGTGGCTACTTTTTGGGTATGGTTTGAATGCTACAAGCGGGAGCGCGAACAATGGGAACGTGGCTCCCCTCCTAATGAAATACGAAAAGGTGATTCCGGATTGAAACCACCTTTTTCATATGTATAGCTGTATGTACGTGTTAGCCCGCTAACTCATTCTACAAAATCACTCACCTGACACAACCACACCATGTGCGCAGAACCAGGTCCCCAGTAGTCGATCGCTACCTTGTAGGGCTCTCCAAATTTCCGTTTCCATCTCGACTGCGCGCTTCTGTAGCCACTATCCAGACAAAATTGCTCCGTCCCTTGTGACGCCAGATAAGTTATTAATTCCTTAATTAACGCCGAACCCACACCTTGGTCTTGATAGCTTGGCAATACATATAGACTACCCAGTTCGCCCACGTCATCTAGCTGATTATCAGATAATGCGCGAATGACCTCCCCACAGGGGGCAAAGGAAATCGTGCCGACGACCGTTTCATTGATTTTAGCAGCAAGAAAATAGATATTTGAATGCTCCGCCAGGGATGCCAGAGCCTTCTGTTGTTTCATTTCAATCTCACTATGAAGATTATCCGTTAAATGCAGTATTCCTTCTTTTTCAAAGGTGTCTGTAATTGAGGATGTAAAAAGTTCAAATGCAGATTGTAAATCAGCTTGCGTAAGCCGAGTTAAGGTCAGTTGATTATTCTGTGTCACGTTCTAAGACTCCTCTTCATCTGTTTAATTGCATTCAATCGTGTCGTTATTACTTATTCGCTCTCATGATTGTCCGATCCTTTTCCTTTAACCGCGGACATTCGTAACAGTAGCCAAAGTCGCCCTCCAAGCAATAAGCCAGACAACAGGCGGTTTTCATCCTTATTTTGCGATCAGGAATACTAGGGTGCTCAATAAATCTCGGTTTCCTGTTAAACGGGTTGCTACTTAGTCCAAACGCGCTAGGATCGAGATCTTGTGTTAGCCATTCATAAAAATAAACTATTCGATTTCTACTATCTTCATCAGAAGCTTCGGCCAACTCTTCTTCCAATTGAGCATATAACGCATTACCGATCTGTCCCCATAAGGCAGTAGCATGGATCGGGACTAGCCCTGACAGCAACTGAATGATTGGCGTGACCTGTTCCTTGTAAAAAACATGTAGCATTCTCTTGTACTCTTCCTCAAGGTCCACTGCTGAAACGTCACTAAACCGTGTCTCATTGATTTTAAAGCCAAAAAGAGGATACTGTCCATCTATGTATAATTGCACCGTCAAATTGGACAATGACAAATCCAGAATGACCTCATTTCCTACATATAGCATGTGCTGCATTGCCCCGCATACTCCTGCGAACCAGCTAACAAAAAAAGCTGCCGTAGCAGCTGGTTCTCTAGCTTTGATAAGCGAGCCGTAAGTGTCGATTAGGTGTTGCATAGGTTCGGCTATTAATAAATCGCTCGCAGGGATAGTAAGCACGGTATTCTCAAGCTCATGCAGAGTCAGGGCGAACTTCTCTTCTAATTGTTGAAAATCAACCGTGCCCATTGTATACCCTCCCATGATGAATGTCTATTGTTCAAAAGCATGAATGACATCGTCAATCGCATGATCGTCAGCCAGTGGAGACATGCCCAGACTGAACCACTCCTTGCCTCCCATCATATGCACTTGATTCTTCTTCACAGCAGTCATGTTCTTCCACAAAGAGCTGCTGAGCATGTCATTATATCTATTGCGTACTTCTTCACTAGAGTCATCATCTAACTGTAAAATGAGATGGTCAGGATTATATTGCGGTATTTTTTCCAATGAAATGGATAGGCTGATCTCGTCCTGAGGATATTCTTTAATCGGTTTTAGACCTAGTGTCTTATGGATGAAGCTGCCCCGGTCACTTTTTTCGCCATAAATAACGATTTCCTTCGCCATAATCATCATGTATAGCACCGTCTCGTCTCCAGCTAGCGTCTGGAGTTTCTCTTTGGCCTGAGCTTCTTTCATCTGCAAATCTTGAATAACCTTGTTCGCTACGTCGGTTTTGCCGAGCACCCCGCCAATATCCCGTAACTCATCACGCCAATCATCGCGCTGCGGCAACAGCACCGTTGGTGCGATCTTGGAGAGCTGATCATAATCTTTATCGGACCACCATGTAGGGGCAATAATCAAATCCGGTGCAGAAGCCAGAATAGCTTCAAAGTTAGGTGCTTGGCCAATGCCCATCTTCAGCGTATCTTTGAACGGCTCTTTTAAATAAGAAGGGAACTCCGGATGATAATTCTGAACTGCAATCGGTGTAACGCCAAGAGCATATAAAAACTCCGGGTAGACTACCGAAAGTCCAATGACCCTTTTCGGATCGGTTGGAATGCTCAGGTCTCCCTTTAAAGTTGAAATTACACGCTGTTCATCGGTAGTTGCTTCGCTCTTTTTTTCAGTATTTCCTGTTGTATTCCCGCCTGTGTTCTGTGCTGTATTTCCAGCGTTTCCGGCATTATCTGCTTTACTCGTTCCGCAAGCCGTAATTAACATGACTAGCAAAACGAAGATTAATCCTGTAATCAAACTACGTTGCTGCTTCATTCTTTGATGACCCTCCTGATATTTTGATGGTTGGACGACAATCTCTAATTAAAATTGATTATCATTATCATATATAAGGAGTATAGAGGAATATTTATTGTCAGAATATTGACGATAGCGACTTTATTTTATGCACGATCCCGCCAAATCTTTAAAACTTCATCCAGCAATAGCTCATGGGTGAATGCCGTATACTCAACCCAAGGATAGGATGGCAGCAAGTCTACCTTGTTGCCTCTCACGGCCTTGAGATCATTCCAGAGCGTAGTGTTCATGAGTGTCCGCCAGCTTAATTGCGATTGAGTGTCCTCATCTACGATCAGCAATAAACGGTCTGGATCTATATCTGCCAGCTCATTCGGTGTTATATGTTGGCCCGTTCTCAACAAATCGACTCTCTGCACAGGCACAACCTGCAAATCATCATAGAATACCGTACCTAGGCTTCTTTTGCCCAAAACATTGTAGCGATCACCGGTAATATTCAGAATGAGGAGACGATCCTCCTTAAATACGTTCTTCACTTGCTCCCTTACAAAAAGAGCTCTCCGGTCATATTTCTCCAGCCACATCTCCGCTGCCACGGTCTTGTCCAGAAATTCCCCAATCAAGCGCAAGTGCGTGCGCCAATCATTGTCCACCCATGGTAGGAAATAGGCTGGTGCGATTTCTCTCAACAAGTCCTGCTCCTTCGGAGGAACCAGAATGTCGACACCAATAATGAAATCAGGTTTAGCCTGACGGATTTCCTCCCGCTTGATCGACTGATTTGAGCTTAGGGGTAGTAAAGTATCCATCTGGTACTTTCGTCTGTAATAATCCGTCCATGGGTGATCGGCTGGTGCGGCATAAGGATTCATTTGCAACGCAATCAACTGCCCAATGTTCGGAAAATCGTAGGCCACTACTTTTTCCCTGCTGTTCTTCATAAATGTGGCTGGTGGCACACCTGAGATCTGTTTGAATTTTCGCCGGAAATAAATATCATCGTGGTAGCCTACATGCCGTGCAATATCCCGCAGGCGATGGTGCCCACCTGATCTCATCAGCTGCTGCGCCCGTTCTATTCGATATACTGCCAAATAGTCGATTGCGCTGTAGCCATACCTTTTTTTGAATAAACGCATAAAATGACGGGTACTTATTCCCGCCACTTTAGCCAAATGATCGATTGTGAGTTCCTGCTGATAATGCTGTTCAATATAATCTTTAACGAATGACAGCTCCCTCTCTGAATCGGTTCCCTCTATCAATTGTGTATCCTGCAGGATAGTATAAAGTAGTTCTTGAAAAAGAATTTGACCGCGAAACCGTCTCAGGTGATCTTCATCCTGTATATTTTGGCAAATCTTATCGCACAACGCATGGATAGAAACCGGTGACGTAACGATAACTTCTCCTTTCGCCGGAAACGGGCTATTTCTCGTAATAATCTGCAACGAGTGGCCTGAAGGTCTATCGTCTTCCATAACATCAAATCGGATATGATAGAATCCCCGCTCATCAAGAGTGTTCACTTCCGCTTCTACCAGTTGACCTGGCATACATACATACACCCTGCCTTCTCGAAGCTCGGTGAACTTTCCATCAATCGTTAGCCAGCCTTGACCAGATGCCGCCACAAGAATCATATGGGATTCAATAAATTGCAGCCGTAGCTCCCAAGGGTTCGCTTGATGCTTAATATGCTCCATCTCCCGAAGCTTGAAGCACAGCCCTTCCAATGATGCATATTCCTTCTGTCTAAAGTTATTATCTACATCAACCAAGCCATTCCACCGCCCTTATTCTAGCTAACCACATTTTAGCTCACTATGTTTAGTGTCGCAATTTGCATGTGCCAACATTTATTTCACAAAAATCTTCATCAATCTATTATAGAGAGGATTAATAATATAACCCGTTGGGTGACTCTCATTTACGAAAATAATACGTTAAACAAAATATATTAGATATAAATTATATCTAGTTATTTCAAAAAAAGAGAAGGTCACCGCTATCTTAGTCCAATAGATCGGTTAACCTTACTTCTTGTAAAGATTTTTATATTTAGATTTCAATAGCGTGCTTTAAAATCACCAAAAAAATAACCTGATTCGGCACGAGAAGTATCGTAGCTGAATCAGGCTATTTTTTGTGCGATGCAGAGAACTCCTTTTGCTTGAATTACTGCGCCAGGCGCTCAGATCAACGGGTAATTAAGTACGATTTGCGGATTTGTGTAATACGGCGGTCTAAGCTCGATGACTGGTGCTGGCCATGAATGGTTCGAAGCATAGTGCATATCCACGTATCCATTGTCATGCGGTATAAGCAAATAATACACCTGCGGGCTAAAATAATAAGGGATCATAGGGCCTCCTGGTATGCTTTTTGTTACCAATGTACGTAGGCGCTGCCCGATCTGAGCCAGTACTGTGAACATTTTAAACAATGGGCTGAAATCACCACAAATGCCTATTGCACATAAGATAACGTATGAATTCATTCGGGAGGCAAAGATGGACAATAAACAGAAGATGGAGCAATTGGAGCAGTCACAGCAGTATTTTGTGGATCACTTAAAAACAGAGCCCTACCCTCTGTTCCCAAATTACGGAAGGATCACGAAATATGAAGAGGTACCGCTCAATATGCCGGAGCAGCGACAGTTTCGTCAGCCAGGTGTGGAGCGACTGATGGTACCCATGCCGCTGGTGGAGAACCCTAATTATAAAGGCAGCGACAAGCTGTTAGATAAGGTTGCCCTCATCACTGGGGGAGATAGTGGTATGGGGGCGGCAGCGGCCATTGCTTTTGCCAAAGAAGGTGCTGATGTCGCGATTTCCTATCTGGATGAACATGAGGATGCAAAGCGAACACAGACAAGGGTTGAGCAGCTCGGTCGACGCTGCTTGGTGTTACCGGGGGATTTAAGAGATAAGCGGCATTGCGCGGCTATTGTCGAGCAGACGGTGAATTTTTTTGGCAAGCTGGATATTCTGTGCAATCATGTCGGCATTCAGTTTCAACAGAACAGCCTGCTCGACATTACCGATGAACAGTTCGATGACACCTTTAAAGTCAATATTTATTCGCATTTCTATACTACACGAGCTGCGCTGCCGCACTTGAAGCCTGGCAGTTCGATCATTAATACCTCTTCTGTCGTTGCTTACAATGGGGAAACGCTGATGATTGATTATTCCGCAACCAAAGGAGCAAATGTCGGATTTACACGCGCCCTTGCACACAATGTCGCGAAGCAGGGCATTCGCGTTAATGCTATTGCCCCTGGGCCAGTGTGGACGCCAATTATCGCGGCGAGCTTTACCGCAGACAGAGTAGCCTCTTTTGCCGCGTCCAATCCAATGCAACGTCCAGCGCAGCCGTTCGAGGTCGCTCCGACTTTTGTCTATCTGGCATCGGATGACTCCCGGTTTGTGACCGGACAGGTGCTACATGTGAATGGCGGCCAAGCGACAAGTTCGTAACCTTAATGAAACTGCCGTCTTGTCATCCGATACTTTATGACGGGGATATTGTAGACAGGCGGAATCTTGAACCTCTTGCTGGATCAACTGAGTCATGCTCATTATAGAGCGAGTTAATCCTCGGAATGTTAAAAAAGAATGGAGCGGGATGACTTCCGGTCCATTCTTTTGTTTAGTTTTGTAAATAGAACGGATGGTTTTTCTCATCCACTGTTTGGTTTAAAGTTCGATAGCTAGAGCGTCCTACATAGAGTGGGATTTCCAGCTTCGTAAGGTCAGGCAGCCCATTTTCCAAGAAACAATCCTTGTCCTGATAGGTCTGCATGATTTCCCCTGCGATCCATTCATGATCTCCGTAGGTTGTAATATTCATAGTTTTGCATTCATAGGCAAAGTATGCCTCAGTCAGCACTGGTATATCTGCTTTGAGACCTTCCTCATAAGCAATGTTGAACTTATCGAACTTGTCCATATCCCGTCCACTGAATGTGCCAACAGCCTGGATCATCTCTGAACATCTCGCCGGCATAAAATGTACACCAAAGACGCCACTCTGTTCGATCAGCTGATACGTATAGGTCTCCTTGCGAATGGAGATTCCGTAGATTCCTGGTGATGATCCTATGTACGTATGCCAGCCGGAGGCCATAATATTCTGCTGCCCGTTGTAACGTGAGGTGACGATCGCCACCATCCCAGGATAAGAATACCAACGTGCTTCACTTATCGGTAATCTCATTTAGTGTCCACTCTCCAGGGGAGGATCGACATGAAGGTCTTGATCCGGTGTTGTGAAGTCCCAACGAGTGAACGTGACCTCAAAGCCCGCACGGGTTGGCGAACAGGTGTAAGGACCGGCCTGATTCCCGGATTCGTATGGAAAACGGGCTACACGAATCGTACGCCATCCGTGGTTCTCCGTCCGTGCCCGGATAATTACAGCATCCTTCATAATCGAAGCGCGCAATGTGACCTCTTCCCCAGCCCACTCCGGTACAGCAGCGAGCGACCAGTCGGAATAGCCATCGGTTACCACTGCGGATAGCTGAGGAATGCCATCATTGAATTCGATTCCCGCTTTTATCCATTGCTCCGGGCCATGGTACAACAGGATGCCTGCCTGATCGTATAGTTCCGTAAAGGAGCCGAGTTGAAACGACACTTCTACCGCGGTGTTGTTATCCCACTCCTCCAACAAAGCAGCCCCATCTTCAAATTCAAAGCCATATAAAGTCTTCTTCCAGAAGTCCTTTCCCTTCTCAGGTACAACCTTCAGGAATTCTCCTTCTCTCCGGGCAGACTGTGGTGCATTGAGCCACGTCCCTGCATCCCAATCCATTCTTTTCGTTGTCATCATTGAGATCTCCTTGTCTCTTATTATTTTACTTGCGAGTATTATCAAATGCAGTTATCATAGTAACGAACCTTTTTAAACTATTTTTAAAAAGTGTTGTAATAATAGAAATATAATAAGAGTGCCCTTTAAAGTCAAGATTAAATTGGGGCATTATCTAAAAATCAGAGCATTCTTTGAATCAGGAGGACCTTATGAACGAAAAGGAAAAAGCAAAAAACGGGTTATTGTACGATGCGAACTATGATGCTGCATTGATGGAGGAACGCACATGGGCTAAGGATCTCTGTCATGATTACAATCATTTACGTCCCTCGAACATGACTGAACGTAAAGCGCTCATTGAGAAGCTGATGGGTAAAACCAGCAAGAGCTTTCATATTGAACAGCCATTTGTGTGTGATTACGGGTACAACATTGAGATTGGTGAGAATTTCTATGTTAACCATAACTGCGTTATTTTGGATGCAGCCAAAGTAACGTTTGGAGATAACGTGTTTATTGCTCCGAACTGCGGCTTCTATACCGCCGGGCATCCACTGGATGTTGAGCAGCGTAACCAAGGATTAGAGTATGCCTACCCGATTACCGTGGGTAACAACGTGTGGTTTGGTGGCAATGTCGTGGTCTTGCCGGGTGTAACCATCGGTGATAACACTGTCATTGGAGCTGGCAGTGTAGTCAACCGGGATATCCCATCAGGGGTGATTGCTGCAGGAAATCCTTGTCGGGTCATCCGGTCCATCACTGAAGAAGACAAGAAGAAGTATTGGAAAGAGTAATTAAGGCGAATAGTTTTATAAGAACAAAAAACGATCACCCTCTCATGCCGAACATGAAGAGGGTGATCGTTTTGTATGCACAGATACAAATAAATTATGGCTGTGCAGTGGGTCTGATTACGATCTCGTTGACTCCAGTATCCTCGGGTTCATCGATGGCATAAGCAATCGCTCTGGCGATACTGTAGGGCGAAATAGCCAAATTCGAGATATGCGATGCCATGGCTTGAACCTCTGGACTATTCACTGTATGGAGCAGTTCCGTTTCCGTCATTCCCGGAGCAATGATTGTGGTACGGATATGGGAAGATGGAGATTCCTCTTGACGCAATCCCTCTGTAATGGCTCGGACCGCAAACTTGGTGGCACTATAAACTGATGAAGTGGGACTGATCTCATAGCCCGCAACGGATGAAATGTTGATAATATGCCCGGCTTGCTGCTCTCTCATGACCGGCAGGACTGCTGCGATGCCGTACAGCACACCTTTAATATTCACATCGATCATCTGATCCCATTCAGAGGTTCTCAGTTCATTAAGCCGGGAAACCGGCATCACCCCGGCATTATTCACCAGTACATCAATCCGGCCATATTGTTCCAAGGCAAACTGTGCCAGCTTCTGCATATCCTCAGTGGAGACAACATCTGCTTTGAGATAAACAGCTTCCCCACCTGCACCTTTAATTTCTTGCACAATGTCCTGCAGACGCTCTTCTCTTCTGGCAGCCAGAACCAGCTTTGCTCCTTTTTCAGCCAACAACCGGGCAGTGGCTTCTCCGATACCGCTAGAAGCTCCTGTAATGATAACTACTTTGCCTTTTGTATTTTCCATTGGTGATCTCTCCTCATATTGAACGAATGTATTTTATTGAATACTTGTTGATTAATTAACGGCCGTTGAATAATATTATATAGAGAAGAATCATTCATTCAATCGCTAATACATGCGTTTTTGTACGATATACAACAGGTACCTTGAAATTGTTGATTAACTGGAGGAGATACAAGAAGAATGGAGACAACAACCAAAACAGACCGCCGGATTGTTAGGACAAAAGAAGCCATTAACAAGGCATTTCTGGAGCTTTTTTCCGAGAAAGAGCTGGAGCAAATCACCATAAACGATATCGCAGAGCGAGCCAACGTCAACCGTGGAACGATCTATCTGCACTATAGTGACAAATATGATCTGCTGGATAAATGCATTGAGGAGCATTTGCTCCGACTGATCAACTTTTGCAGTACGAATGAATCGGGTCAAGGCATAACATTCCTGGTGACCGACCTGACACCTGTATTTCATTATTTTGCAGAAAACTATCTGTTCTTCTCTGCTATGCTAACCAATCATCGAACTTCCGTATTTCCGGGGCGCCTGCAGCACTTTATGTCTGCCAACCTTAAGGAGAAGCTCGCCAAGCAGAATCTGCAATCGGGGATCGACACGGAGCTGAACGCGGAATTTATGGCTTCTGCGTTCATTGGCATACTGGAATGGTGGATTACCAACGACATGCCTCATTCCCCACAGTTTATGGCTGAGCAAGTCCGCAAACTATATGAGAAAAACGAAGTATTTCCTGTATAAGCCGTCTCCTGTCAGAGCCTTTCCGCATAGTTTCCTCCCCTTAGGGAAAAGATGTAAATGCTTCAACATCTTATTTCTGATAGGAGAACAGCATGCGGAAACTGACTACCCAGACAATCCCTTCAACCAATCGTTCATCACCCACTTCTGCTGAAGGTGTGCATTCATCCAGTGATTCATCGTCCCCTGCCATTTCTTCAATCTTGGAAGAGAATTTGAAGACAATAGAAGACTCTTTTACAAACTGCACTGATTTAAAAATCCTCACTTGGAACTATGGACCGGGGCTGGAGCAAGCGGCCATCTCCGTATATTTCGACACGTTAACCAAGTCTACACTGAACCATTTTGTGAAGGACACTCTGCAAAATCTCGTTCCTCACGAGCTCGGGCCTGCCAGGGCGGTGACCATTGACGATGTCATCGATTTTTTCGAGAACAAGGGTGTAGCTTCGCCATACGTTGAACTTATGGATGATTTCCAGCAAGTCGTTAGCGGCATACTGGATGGAAAAGTCGTCATTTTTTTCAACGGCTGGCCCAGAGCAATCGCGTACTATGCTCTTGATGTAGAACAGCGTCAGGCCTCTGAGCCCATCACAGAATCAACTGTACAAGGTCCTCATGTGAGTTTTATAGAAAGTCTGGAACGCAATATCGGTGTCATCCGAAGTCTGATTAAATCCCCAAATCTCAAATTCGAGATGTTCACATCTGGCGAGCAGGTTCAAAGAACGGTGTCCTACGGCTATTTGGAGGGCGTGGTTAAACCTGAAACGTTAACTGAATTCAAACAACGCATTGACGGCATCGTCAAGGAAGAAATTATCGAGGTCTCTTATCTTGAGGAGTGGATCAACGATTCCCTCTACTCCCCTTTTCCGCAGGTTCGATATACGGAACGTCCAGATACTGCTGTTAACGCACTGCTTGATGGTAAGATCATCGCAATGGTGAACGGTAGCCCCTCTATTCTGATCTGCCCGGGAAATTTTATTGAATTCTTTACCGTCAGCGAGGATTACTACTATCGAACGATTTTTTCGTCGTTAATCCGGTTGATCAGGGTCGCTGCCTTCATCATAGCGCTCATGTTGCCCAGCACCTATATCGCACTGTCAACCTTCCACTCCGAACTTATCCCTACTGTTCTTCTATTGGCCATTCTTAACACGCGTGAAGGTATTCCTTTTCCTGCGCTGATTGAAGCACTCATCATGGAGTTCTTCTTCGAGCTTCTGAGGGAGGCGGGGATTCGCTTGCCAAGGCCGATCGGCTCGGCCGTCAGCATCGTCGGCGCACTGGTTATCGGACAAGCAGCCATTCAATCGCAGATCGCTTCACCGGTTATGGTCATTGTGGTTGCCTTGACAGGCATTGCTTCTTTCGCGCTTCCTCAATACAATATGGCAATCGCCCTGCGGATTCTGCGCTTTCCGTTGATGTTTCTCGCCGCAACGTTCGGTGGACTTGGCATCATGGTCGGATTTATCCTGATCTATCTCCACCTGACGACACTACGCTCTTTGGGGGAGCCGTACCTGGACACAGTGGCTCCGCTAGACCTCAAGAGACTGCGCGATGCCATTTTCGTGGTGCCTAGACGCCTGTTGGTGCATTCGCCACGAAGTCGGCACTTCTATAAAAAGACTTCGGGAAAGAACAAGATCACGTGAGACGGCTCTCTTCCATACTACTGTCCCTTATTGTACTCAGCCTGACTAGCGGATGCTGGGATAATAACGAGTTGGATGAGTATGGATACGTCCAAGCGATAGCTATTGACCAGAGCGAAGACAATCGCATTGAGATAACGACCCATTTCTATAATCCTTCCAGCAAAATGGCGGCTGGCGATACGGCTAGTGCTGCATCCAAGGGAACTAATATTCGTACCAGCGGAGAGACTTTTTTTGAGGCCATACGGGAGATTCCTGCGAAGTTCGGGAGAAAGGCCAAATGGGATCATATGCGCGTGATTCTTATCGGAGAGCAATTGGCCAAAAGCTTAAGTATCCGGGAAGTCCTTGATTTTTTCTCCAGGGACCATGAACCGCGTGGTACGATCCTTCCCCTTATTGCCGAGCAGTCAGCCGCCCCATTTTTAAACATTAAGCCGTTTATTGAAAACACCATTGGTCAACAGTATAAAAAGATGGAGACGACCAGCGCCCATTATTCCGCCAAAACCTCCGATATTCCACTGTATGATCTGGCTATGCAATTGAGCAGCCCCTCCAAAACTTCGGCCATTCCCTACCTGCATAAGAGCAGTTTAGATGATGAAGCCAAAATCTCCGGGGTCGCTTTAATTCAGGACGGTAAAATGGTGGGCCTTCTGAGGGAGCAGGAAACAGAAACGTTCATGATGCTGACGGGCAAATACAGGTATGGGGTACTGGAATTCCCTTGTATGGATCATGCGAGCAAAAAGCTAAGCAAAAAAGAAACCCTTGAAGTTCTTACTTTCAGCAGCAAGCTTACCCCAACAGTGAAGGACGATCACGTCTTTGTCGACGTAGATGTTGCATTCGAAGGGACGATCGGGGAGCTGCGCTGCTCACACTTGAAGACGATTAAAGATATGAGCCGCTTCGAGCAGGCCATTAAAGAGCAGGTTGAGAAGCAACTGGAACATACCCTCACTTCCTTCAAGACGAACAAAGTGGATGCACTCGGGATTGGCAATCAGATTTACAGGAGGAATCCTAAGCTCTGGAACCGGCTAGAACCAACCTGGGACCAAAAGCTCGCGCAAATGCAATTTAAGACCAAAGTCAATGTCAAAGTATTAAGTACCGGTATGAATACAGGTACCATCTTCGGGACAAAGGAGAAATAGAGGTGACAGGGAAATTCATCACTGTCTTGTTATTAGCTTCCGCTATGATTGCGCATGACCTTCCAAAATTCAGAAAGGCCCGCTCTCGCGATCGGCTTGTCTATGGAGCCTTTCTTGTGCCTTTGCTGTATCTGGCATTTATATTTGTAACGGCGAGATCATGGCCCAATTTGGACTCGATCTTCAATGTACTTAGGGGACCGGCCCAGCAGTTCATACACTGGCTAAACCCTGTTAATTCATGAGCTTATAGGATCAGGAGGAACGTATGAGAAAACAAGAACGTGTCAGCTCTTTGCAAATGTCCATGCTGTTCCTCTTCTTCATGACAGGCTCCTCCATCGTTATCGTCCCTGCACCACTCACTAACATTGCCGGCAATGGAGCATGGATCTCTCTTCTGATTGCTTCCACTATGGGGATGATTCTGCTCTCCGGTATTCTTTACTTAAATCGACGGGCGCCAGATCTGTCACTTGTGGAACAAAGCCGTTCCGTACTCGGGAACATTCCGACCCTCCTGTTATTGATTCCGTTCACGTGTGTATTATTCTGGAATATAGCGGGGATTGTGCTGGAGATCGGAACCTTCTTTAAGAGTACGATGCTGAAGGAAACCCCTACGTATGCCGTCAATTCGATGTTCTTTGTGACGATTGCTTTAACGGCTTTGGCCGGAATCGAAGTGATCGCACGCATGGCTACCCTTTTCTTCACACTGATGTTTGGCTGCATCGTCCTGGTCTGGGTTCTGGTTGCTGGCTTGTATCATCCGGAATACCTGCTCCCTGTGATGCCCGATGGAATCAGACCGATCCTCAACGCTGCCTATGTCGTCTATGGATTTCCCTATTCCGAGCTTGTTGTCTTCTCCATCATCTTACCGTTTGTGAAAAGTGAAGACAAACCCAAGCTGAGCAAGCATATGTACCTTGCGCTCATTGTCAATGCCATAACGTTGATTGTGTCAGTCCTTAGCAGCATTATGGTACTAGGCCCTCTTTCCGGGGATTTGAAATATTCATTATATCAACTGGCCAGACTGATTTATTTTCAGGAGATTATTGAACGGATTGAGTCTGTTATTGGCTTTGCGCTAATCATCGGTTTTTATTTCAAAGCCTCGATTCTCATGCTGATCCTAATAAAAACCCTTAAAGACCTTCTTGGATTGAAAAATGAACGCCTTATCGCTCTCCCTGTTGCTTTCATTTGCCTGCTGCTATCTGTAACAACATACACTAAGGAGTCTGAACTCGAGGAACTCGTTAATCTCACATGGCCACTGCTTAACAACCTGGCTTATGCTCTGCCGTTTCTCCTGATTCTGGGGGTCACGTTCATTCGATTTCATTTGAAAAGAGGGAACAAGCAGCCGCTATAACGGCTACTTGTCTATTTATGCGGGAACTCCAAAATCCGGACAACACGCTTACGGTTCGCTTTTCCATAATCTTTAGTGTTCTTTAAGCACCCAAGGGCCTATCAGATCTGCCGTATCATTCAGGATGGTCAAATGTTTTTCGCCGGGCACAATCTGCGTTGACGACTGGTCCTTCACCTGCTTGGCATTGCCTGCAAAATCAACAATCTTCTGCGGATTCATAATCTCATCGTCTGCCCCAACCCACAAACCGAAAGGCTTGTCAATTGCCGCGACCTCTTCCGAAGGATGGCGAGGATTCAATGCCAGTGACATATTCACGGTGTTATTTTGCACCAGTCCAATGTCTGATTTCAATTGCTCTTCAGAGTAGTTGTAGCGCACCCCTACAGCATGTCCCTTAAACAATCCACCTGTAAGCCCATTAACAATATAAGCTTTAGTACATACCGTTGCGAAGTTACCATTCCCCTCATATGTTGTCTTCGATCGCAGTCCAAAGTCTGGCGCAACAAACACATAGCCGTTCACCGACTGGTGTTCAGGAGAATTAATGTAGTTGATGATTAATCCTGCACCAGCAGAGTGACCACCTAAGTAGACAGGCACTCCGGGAAATTCTTTATGTGCGTTATTAATCAGCAGACTCACATCATCGTATACCTGCTGTAGACTAGGCGTATCCCCTCTTGGCCCCCCGGACAGTCCATGTCCCCGGATATCTGGCAAATAAGCCGCTACTCCATACTTCGTACTAAGTCCTTCTCCGATCGGTTCATAACCTGCCGCACTGTTAGCTCCTGATCCATGGTAAAAAATCACTACCGCCTCCGGTTTAACCGGGGCATATTTGCGATAGGCTAACCGCACATGATCACTGGCCTCTACATACTGGACATGTTCGTTCATTAACCGATTCCCGGTTGTCGATCCGGTTCCCCCCACACCCTCAGAGGATACGTCGGAGACCACATGATCATTAAATTGGCAGGATGAAAGCGGCGTTGCCGCATAAATAACTCCGCCGAGCAGCAGTACACAAACTATGGAAAGTAGAATCAATAGTAGCTTTTTTACTCGTTTCATTCACTTCATCTTCCTTTCTACCCTTCTCTTCATCATTATGTTGAATTTAAGAAATTCTAAACTGAACAACGACAAGCTATGCACTGATTGTAACGGAATGCTACTAGCTTAAAGTCCATCCACAGATTGATTTCACTACTCCATCTGGAGATGGACCAAGGAAGGATCAGACCGACCTCGATGTAGCATTACATCCGCTTAGCCCCCCATTTTTCCATACTAAAAAAGACAGCCTTGAGGCTGCCCTGTGGAAGCAAAAACATTTAATGGAATCAACATAGGCACCTATCTTTCATCCCGCTAATATAGTGTAGGAAAGAAAGGTGGGAAGCTGATGGGTTACATGAATATTCAGGAGCAATGGGCGATCTTTCTGGCTGCAATCTGCGAACAGGCCTATGCCCAGTACACTAATCCGGACGGTTCCTTCGTCGTTCCATTGAATTACACGGTCGTGGATACGATTCAGGCGAAGTCTATCAGCAATGCCTGGGAACGTTTCGGGTTTATTCTGGAGTCGGCGCAAGAGATTATTGTTGCCTTTCGTGGCACCATTTCGACGACCAATTGGATTTCAAATGCCATGGCCATGCAAATAAAGCCCGATTTCATTAAGGAAGACTGTCTGACACATCGCGGCTTCACTAACATCTATTCTTCGGCCCGCGAGGGGATTCTCTCTACCCTGGGTAGGCTGTCACCAGAAAAGATATTATACATTACCGGCCACAGCCTCGGTGGAGCACTAGCGACGTTGTGTGTTATAGATGTTGCAGCTAACACGAATCACACCAGCCCCAACCTGTTTACATACGGGTCTCCCCGTGTAGGTGATCCTGAGTTCGTGAAGGCTTTTACGCAATATGTGCGAAAAAGCTCCCGCTATGCCAATCTCTTCGATGTCGTTACTTACGCCCCACCTACCGTCTTCAAGCTGCCCAAGCAGGAAAGAAAGTATTACTACCAGCATGTTCAGACTCTAGACTCGTTGTCTTTCCAGAACGGTTCCGTGGGGGAAAACCATATTATCAGCAGCTATTTCGCAGAAATCTCCAAGCTCCAACCTCAATTCACTGAAGAGTTATGTGTGACCAACCAAGGCTTCTGTCCAGTTCCTGAGGTGAAAACAGCGCAGCCGGTAAAGTGATGCGTCGTAGAGAACACCGGATTTGAAGCTTGACTATTCCTTGAGCCCTAATAGTCATTCTAAGGGCTCGCTTACATAATTCCACTCCGCTCCCACTCCCGGATACTACTCGGAATATGCCCTACCGCCATAATAACACTGAAGATCAGCATATATACAGAGTGCAGAACCACGGAAGCGCATAGAAAATAAACGATTGGACTAATCGCTAACGGTACAAGAATACCCAGTATTGGCGAATAGAGCAGCTTATACTCTCTGTCATTTCTAAAGTACCTCCCCCACCCAAAATAGTACAGTAAAAGGGACAATATCATCCCCATCAATGCAATGATTTCATAAGTTTCTTGAAGATGTATTGTGAAAAATAGAGGGACTAAGATCACCCCAAACCTACCAATCCCTTCTGCTATCGTAAAAAACAGGTTTGAATTCTTTTCACTGGGCATGTTTCGTGGCTCAAATTTAAAGAACAGAAGATTGGGCAATAATATCAGCAGCGGTATCACAAGACTCCATGGATGAAACACAGCTCTCCCTCCCTTTATTCAATTTATTTCCATTTTAATGCCAGGTAACGTTATTATAATATGAAGAAATACACAAATACTCTTTAGAGGTCTTTCCACTTAAATCAAAAAAAGGCACCTTTGTGATCTACAAAGATACCTTCTCGCTAAAAAGATTTCTATAAACCAAGAATTTGCTTCTTTTTTGCTTCGAATTCTTGTGGGGTGAATATGCAGCAGGTTAATCATGATTTGTACCAACCGCTCTTCATCACCATATTCCTTATCCCGTATCAATCCAGCTGCAAATATTCCCTGATCCCTGCATGAATAGCAGCAGCAACCGATTGCTGGAAGGCAGCGGTCCACATCATTCCCTCATTCTCCGGGTTTGTCAAATATCCCAGCTCTAATAGTGCTGCAGGCATATGCGTTTCTCTTAGCACAAAATAGCTTGCTTTCTTGACCCCGCGATCCTTGAAGCCCGTGGCCTGTGCAACATGCTTGTGAATGACTTCAGCAAATGCTAGAGATTCGTCATGATAATAGAAGGATTCCGTGCCAGACACCGTAGAATCATCGAAGGTATTGCCGTGAATCGAGATGAACAGATCGGCGTTCAGCTCATTAGCCAACTTAGGCCTGTACAGCTCCTGAGTGGATATAAATGTATCATCCGTTCGGGTCAACTCGACCTGTATTTCCGGGTCTTGCTCCAGTACATTAGCAATGGCCTTAGACATGCTTAACGTGAACTCCTTCTCAAAGTGACCATTAACAGCAGTAGCGCCCGGATCTTCGCCGCCATGGCCCGGGTCAATTACCACTTTATATACTTTCCCTGGTTTGTTAACGGTCTGCCCGATGTCGGTGATTCTCTTGGTATCCATCATTTCTGAACTGACCGGTGCCCCGGTGTTACTACCTCTACCTATATTTGTTCCACTGGATTCTGTGTGATTACTGCTACTACAAGCAGACAAAATCACTAGTAATAACATACTGCAAATTATAAGACCCATTTGTTTGCTCATCTTGTCAAACTCTCTTTCCAGATTGGAGTCTGCTCATTCTCGGCCATCTGCGGTTTCTTCACGGGATTGACAGGATGGCAGCGATTATAGCAGTTGAAGCTGTACGGCTGGGTGTCTGATCCAATCGTCTTCGTCATAAATCCGTTCTGAGATAAGAACTTAAGCAGCGCGGGCAAATGCTTGGCTGTCTCCGG
This sequence comes from Paenibacillus sp. NPDC056722, assembly GCF_042790635.1. NCBI lineage: Bacteria > Bacillati > Bacillota > Bacilli > Caryophanales > Paenibacillaceae > Paenibacillus > Paenibacillus sp. NPDC056722. The sequence continues at coordinate 659,856 of NZ_JBHTYV010000001.1, forward strand.
CTTGTCATGCATGAGCACAATTGGGATGATTCCGGCCGAGATCTGTTTTTGAATCTGATGAATCGTTGTCGAGAGATATTGACCGTTCGACCAGTCGCTGCTGTCTACGTTCCAATCCCATAATGTGAAGCCCTGCTTGTCCAGCGCTGTCCGGAACGAATCCGTCAGGAAAGGGACACTACCATATGGGGTGCGGATGATCGTGGAGTGGACGCCGGTAAGCTTCTCGAGTGTCTGTTGAGCCTGGGTCATCTCATTTATTGACGTTTGTGGTGACTGGTAGAACTTATATTTATCATGGGTGACACCATGCAACCCTGCGCTATGACCCTCTGTGACGATTCTTTTGACCATACTTGGTGACTCTTTCATTTTAGGCTCCAGCATAAAAAATGTCGCCTGTGCATCATAATTCTGCAACGTATCCAGAATATCCTTTGTTGCCATAGTAGGACCATCATCAAAAGTCAGATAAATGATCTTCTGACCTGGCTTTTGCTTGGGCGGCGCTGGCGCAAGTAGCGGCATGTTCTTCGCGGTGCTGTCTGTCGTCTGTTCCCCCTCATGATTACCATCTTTCACGGAAGCATCAGCTTCAGGATCTGAATGATTCGAACTTGAAGCCTCCATCGAGGGGGCATTGCCTAGCGCAGCCTCTGGTTCAACAGCGGGAGTATTAATAGAAAGACCCCTGCTGCAACCAGATAGAAGAATCAGGCACAATATAACTATACTAAGAGTGTATTTTCTCATTGTTGCGATTCCTCATTTTCATTGTCATGATATTCTAGGATGTCTACATGCGAATCTTGTCGCCCTCCTGCAAGGGTTCACTGCTCTCTATAATGATAGATTCCTGATCAAATAGCCCGCCTGTGACGGCAGATTGCGACCCATTAGCATCCTCAACCGTGATATACACTTTACGAACATAGAAGGCATTGCCAAGCGGCCCATCCTTCTGCTCAATGCCAAATACATATTTCTTGTCACCTTCATCATGAATCGCCGCATTAGGTATGAGCACCACATCCTCTAGCGTTTGGGTCAGATCTACCTGAGCTGCTTCCCCTTCCTTAGCGGCAGGGTCTTGAATAGAGAGCAAAAGCTTCTTCATAGGTACCATGGAATTCCCGGTTGCATTTTCACCAGAATCTGAATTCACAGGATCACTATCCTGAATGATCTCGATCTTCCCCTTCACTTGCCTGGCTTCCTTGTCATTCACCTGCACATCCAGCTCATCCCCGGACTTGAGTTGGGCAACTGCCGGAGCAGGCAGCGATACCTCTAATGAGAGACCCAGACTTTGATTAGATATCGTCACATCCGGTCCGCTGGAAGGGAAACCTTCCAGTGCGTTAACTTTAGTTACTATACCTGCAAAGGGAGCGACCAGCATCGAATTATCCTTTAGGCTATCCTGTAGTTTCTGAATACGCCGCTGCTGGGTTTCGGTATCGATCTCATGACTTTTGTAAGCGTTCGTTGCGTCATTGATTGTTTTTTCATCCCCGCCTTGCATAGCCTCCATTAAGGCATATTGCAAACTGGCCGTGGACAGCTTTATTTTGGCAAGACTGCCTTGCTCGTCCTGAATCTGCTGCTTGATGTCCTTGCTGTCATATGTGATAAGCGTTTGCCCTTTTTGCACCACATCGCCTTTCTTGACCGCTACCTTCTTCACTTTCCAGCCCGAGGTACTGCTTATTTCAGTCTCCGCCTTCCATTTCAATACGCCGGTGCTCTGAAATTCATGGCTCAGATCACCACGGCTCAACGTGACCAGCGCTACCTTTGGCAAGGTCAAAGACATTAACGTATTGCTGAACAAGGTGAGTAAGATCAACAGCCCAAGGAACACACCAGAGATCACAGCAATTGTTTTCTTGCGCCTTGCATATTGCACTTCCAAATGTGATCACCCCATAAATGAACTACCCTTTAATGCCCGATAATTGAATACCTTCAATAAAATACGACTCCGCATATAAAAACAACAGCACCATAGGAGTCATATACAATACCGATGCAGCAAATGCCACGCCGCGGGCGCCCTCATTAATGCGTGACAAGTATAAGGACAATGGCTGCTTGAAGACATCCTCTAAAAAGATCAACGGCTGCTCCACCATGTTCCAGTTGTCCACGAACAGTAGTACCGTCAAGGCCGCCATACCCGGCTTGATAAGCGGAAGCATGATGGAATAGAAAATCCTCAGCTGCCCGGCCCCGTCCATCTTAGCTGCCTCAAGGTACGAATACGGAATATGCAGCATGAACTGCCTCAGCATGAATACACCGAACGCACTGAATATTCCCGGTAAAATAATCGCAGCCGTGCTATTCATCAGCCCCAGCTTGTCCGCAATAATGTAATTGGGAACCAGTGTCACCTGAAATGGCATCAGCATCGTCATTAAGTACACGACGAACAGTTTCTCCCTTCCCCAGAAGCGGAGCTTGGCAAAGGCATAGGCTGCCAATGATGCTACAACTACCTGCCCGATGATAATCGGCAGCACTATGAAGACAGAATTCCAGAACATATGCAGGAATAACGGTTTATGCACCAGCACTTCCCCATATTGGCTCAAAGAAACCCAGTCGGGAATTAGCTTTAAGTTAATGAAACCATTCTTCTCGCCTGCTGCAACGTTGACCATTTTCCCAATAAGATGATAGTTATAGTCAATTTCGCTCTCTGTCATTAAAGAGTTCGAAAACGTGATTAAGATTGGAAACAGCATAGCCAGTGCGAAGATGCTCATCATCAACGTCAACACCACTTTGCGAAACAAAATCATTATGCCCACGGTCCTTCCTTATTCCATAAAGCTCCGAAAGCGGCGCTCCATCATCAGCATGATACTCACGAAGAGGAGGATACCGCCGACCATAAGCGTCGCTGCCGCTGTCAGCTTTTGCACATCCAGTGACATGAACATGTTATTCATATAATGCTGAAGCATATAAATACGGTCATGCGGATAATCGCCAGCAATCAGGTACGTCTCCCGGAACACTTTGAAGGAGTTAATGATCGACATCAGGGCCACAAAGAACATCGTTGGCGTCAGATATACCCATGTAATATGCAGCCACTTGTGCAGACTACCCGCGCCTTCTATATCCGCAGTCTCATAATAATCCTTGGGAATACTTTGCAGGCCTGCGAGAAACAAAATAATGTTGTAACCGATGTTCTTCCATATATACACCGCCACCAGTACCACCATCGACCACTCCGACTTCATCCAATCGATCCGCCCCATATGCAGATGCTGCAGCCACACATTCAAGGTTCCGTTCCAATCGAACAGGATCTGCCACATCATCACGATCGAGGCTACCGGAACCACCAGCGGCAGTACAAAAGCAGTCTGGAGCCAGTTCCGGATAAACAAGCGCCGATTGAGCAAATGCGCAAAGCATAGGGACAGCGCAATAATGAGCGGAACACTTACTCCCGTAAAAAGCAGCGTATTGGCGGCCGCCTTGCGGAATGAGCCACTGGATAACACTGCGTGATAGTTGTCGAAGCCTACAAACGTACCGTCGATGGTACTATCCTGGAAGGAGTAAAGCAGCCCCATGGCAAACGGAATGAGATAAAATACGGAAAATCCGATCAAGCTAGGTGCCAGGAAAAGCAGCGCAGCGACCCATTCTTTGCGTAGCAGCATGATGCCACTGTTCCCCTCACGCTTTCCTGTCATCTGTCACTCCCCCTTTCCTCTTGCTACTCATTCAGATAGCTACTCATTCAGATAAGTAGTAACTCTGTTCTGAATGAGCTTGGCTACTTCGTCAGCCGACTTCTGACCGGTGAAAAAAGCCTGCGCCTCTGCGGTGATGATCTCATCAATCTTAGAGGTCTTGAATTGTAGCGGGTACGTCGCCCCGTTCAGGAATTTGTCCAGATCATTAATATCCTGCTGCGTAATTTTAAAGCTTTTGCCTTTCATTGGCCCGATCGGTTGATCAGACAGGATGGACCCTTTTTGAACCAGCGCTTGCGCTTTTTTCGCATACGCAGCTTTATTCAGCGGAAATCCGGTACCGTCGGGTTTACTCTGCATTTCTTCCGAGAGCAGAAACTTTAGGAAATCCCACGCCTCGGCTTTTACAGCTGAGCGTTCATTCAGCCCAATCGTCTGGTAGGTCCGGAAGGAACCACCTGGATGCTGCGGATCCACATTTGGACTCAAATAAAGCTTCGAGGTATAGGCATTGCCACCAGGAATGAATTCACTCATTCGTAACTCTCGAATGTAATCAGTTGGCGAGTTGATTTGAGCTGTGTTGAACAACGGGAAACGTGCATCTGTACCGACTACATTTTCATCGAACAATGTTTTTACCTGTTGAAGCAGGCCCGTAAAGTCGCTGGATACAAAATTGGCGGTTCCCTGCTCCTGATTGATGAAGGCCGCATATCGTTCGTTCACAAATTGTGTCGTCATGTACTCAGGCATGCTTCTGCCCAAAGCATATTGATGGTCCTTGTCGGCTCCTTTAGTCATCGCCTTGGCTGTCGTGATAAATTGCTCCCAGTTCCATTTGCTGTCATCAAAAGTCACGCCACTCTTCTTAATGGCATCTTCATTGCCTACCAGGCCATAGATAAAGAACCCGATCGGCAAGCCATACATCCCACCGTTAACCTTCATCCCGTCCAGGATATTGGTGAAATACTGTTCTTTTTTAAAATCAGGATCGTGGTCCATGATGTCGCCCAGATTGGCCAGCATCTTTCGCTTCACATAGTCCCCTGATGGCAGCTGATCCATCTCGATCAAGTCTGGGCCTTGTCCCGAGAGCATCGCAGTCCCTGTTGTCTTCACAAATTTCTCCAGATTCTCTTCCAAATGCGTATCATCCGTCTCAATCGATTTCAGCTCAATCGTAATGTTGGGATGCTTGGCTTCATATTTCTTCTTCGCTTCTTTAAAGTAATCACTCGGAAAAAAGGTAGAGAACACCACTGTTTTCTTCTCCGTAATGGATGGCGCGCCCAATCCTCCCGTCTGACCTGATGCGGATGTCGATTGATCCGTTGGCTGCTGACCCGACTTCACCTCGCTACCGGGGGCGTTACTGTTTCCTGTGCTACTGGCTCCCCCGTTACTTCCATTAGCACTCCCCTTAGGATTTTCAGTGCCTGTACTGCAAGCAGAGAGGGTTAATACGAACATCGCTGTAAATATCATCAACATGACTTTTTTCATAACGTAGACTTCCTTCCGATTCTTTGATTGTATTCTCACTTCTTGGCTACCCTGTGCCGGGTACTCTAACAGTATAAAGAGACGATATATCATAAGTGAGATAGAGTTATATAGAAGTTGTAAAGTTTGAAATACGGGCGGACGCACGCAAAAAAAGGCTGATTCAAATGAACCAGCCTTCTATGTAGATTAAACTCTGGATTATCAATGAGTACAGCCATAACTACGGAAAATGTTTGAACTTCCGGCCGCTGTTGTCCCCAGATTTCTTTCAATTGTACCGCGATCCGCGTTAGAAATCCGGAAACAGCCTATGCTTCCGATGAGAGCTTTCCTCTGGAAAGCTTTTAGGCGGTCGCCACCGCTCCTACAGTTTCAAACTTTTCCTTCGTTACTCTGCCTCTATTGTCTCCAGTTTAATCCCTCTACCGTTTGGAATTATAACTTAGCAGCGTCATGACATCCTTGCTGAAGCCTACGACTTCATTGCTGCTGAAATTAATCACAACAGAATACTTCAGGGTCTTGTTATCTTTACTCGTATAATACAACTCCACATTGGAGCCCCAACGGGTCAGATCAAGCTGCTGAGTTAACTCCGACAACGGATAACTGCCGTGTTCTTCCACGTAACGGTCGGCAATATCGAATACCTTTTCTTCCGAATTACGCGGCATGGCTCTGCTTTCCCGGTAAGATCGCAGAATCTTCAACACGTCGCCATCCTTGGCATTCAATACAATATCATAAGAATCCTCAGGAACCTCCGATGACGTCAATGTCACATAATACAAGCCCCCGGTAATCGCCTGGATATCGCTGGTGAATTGCATTGTTTGCTGTGCCCTGCCTCCATCCATGACCGCCGGCCCTGGCACATGGCTAGTCTCTTTCAACAGTTCTTTCAGCTTGTTCTGATCGACTGCCATAATCTCAAACTGCGCATGATCCAAGGTCAGCTTTTTGCCTAAAAACTTATTCACCGCTTGTACGCTCAGTGTCTTCACCGCATCCTGGGATAGAACCCCTTCGTACTCGATCTCAGTGTTCTTATGCTCCTGCACTATTTTTTTGACCATCACGGTATCCTTGGGAATACTGTTGAACCAGCTTTGACAACCTGTCATCAGCACCAGTAAGGTCGAATACAGCATAATTATCATAGATTTTCTCATGGTCGTAACTCGCTTTCCGCAACAGGGTTTGACGCAAATACAACCTCCACCGTTGTCCCTTGCTGTACATTACTTTTCACCCGAATGACGGCTCCATGGATACCTGCAACATTTTGACAGATCGCCAGCCCCAGACCTGCGCCGTTGTTGCTTCTGGTTCTGGATTTATCCGCCATGTAAAAGGGTTCGAAAATTTTGTCCTGATCCTCATCGGCAATTCCGATACCCTGATCAATAACAGCAAGAATGTAACTCTTGTCCTGCCAATACGCACGCAGTGAAATTGTCTGTTCCGGTGAAGAGGCTTTAAGAGCATTATCCACAAGATTAAAAATCAACACCTTAATTAGATCGCGCTCCAGCGGCAGCTCCCCTTTTTCACAATCCAGTACTATCTCTACATCCTTCTCCTTAGCCATGATCTCTAGCGCCGGCTTGATCTCCGTAAGAATCTCACCGAGATCCTGAAGTACCATCTGAAACTGTTCCTTCTGTAGCAAAATCAAATCCATCAGCTTCAGCGACAGCGACTCCAGCCGCTTCCCTTCCGAATAAATCACATTCAGGCCGTCCACGAACAGCTCCTCATTGTATTTGGTAGTCCGCAAAAAATTGGCATACCCGATAATTGAGGTCAACGGTGTTTTTAGCTCATGTGTAAAATTATTGATGAACCGTTGTTTCTCCTCGTTATTACGCTCCAGCTCGTTGATTTTATCTTCGACGACCTCGGCCATCTCATTGAAATTAGACCCGAGAATGCCGATCTCATCCCTCGATTTCAAAGTGACACGCTCCGAGAAATCCCCCTGGGCAATGACTTTCGCGGTGCGGTTCAGGCGGTCAATGGATCTTGTCAGTCCTCTGCTCACGAAGAACATAATGGCCATAAATAGAAGACAGGCGGCCAAATCGACCTTGGCAAAAAAGCTGTACTGATCTATGCGGTCCTGATATACCGGAGTAACATCCTTCATATAGGTGAATACATATTTTTTATGATTAATATCTGTAATGTTCGAGGTAAATAGTATCGTCCGGGCATCGATCTCCCGCAAAATATAATGAATGCTGTCATCATCCAGATTATTCAGTTCGCTTCGTTCCACAGGCATTGGAAAATCGGAGTTGTTAAACACCGTACGCTGCGAATCATCTGTAATATCCATATAAATGCCCTGATCACTGTTCTTGTCCACAAATTCATTAGCAATACGCGTTAAGACCGTCTTCTCATAATCAATCGAATCATAGATTCGCAGAATCGGCACGATGGCATCCACGCTGGAATGAATGCTCATATTCTGACTTAGGGCCACGTTGATCGCTTGTCCCAGCATCTTATTGTGACTACGTTCAATTACCATAATGGAAGCGACGTTAAAAATAATGACAAACACTAGAATCGAGAACAGATATATTTTCTGCCAAAACTTCATCCATCAGTCCTCCAACCGGTACCCGATTTTGTAGATGGTCTTGATCTGCTCCTGTAAATTCAGCTTTTTGCGCAACGATTTAATATGCATATCGACCGTTCGGGTTTCCCCGTAATAATCCCCGCCCCATACCTTATCCAGGAATTGTTCCCGTGTCAGCGCGATATTCTTGTTCTTGAGCAGAACCACCAGCAGATCATACTCCTTCGGTGTCAGTTCCACAGGCGCTCCTTGAATCACTACTTCTCTTTTATCAAGATCCACTTGAACGTGCTGAAACTCCATCATCCTGTCTTCATGACCATATCTGCGCAGCACCGTCTCAATACGGGCCAGTAGTTCAATGGCTTCAAAGGGCTTGACCATATAATCATCAGCACCTAGCTTCAGACCGTTCACTTTATCGTAGACCGAGTTTTTCGCCGTCAAAAAGATTACAGGAATCCCGTAAGGCTTGATTCTCTCCATCAGCTCAAACCCGTCCAGATGGGGAATCATCACATCCAGTAATACAAGATCGAACTTCTCCTGCTTGAGCACGTTCAGCGCTGCGAGCCCGTCATACACCTCCGTTGTGGCATAGTTCACTAGATTGAGGTTCATCTTGATTATTTTGGATATATGAACATCGTCTTCAACGATCAGTATCTTCTTATTCATCTCTATCATTCTCCTGAAAGGTTCCATAGTCATAATTCTACCTGATTATATATGATTAAGCCCGCAACCGAAACAACACCCTTGAGAAGGAGTATGGTAAAATAATGGAAATAGATCTTGTCAAAGAAGGGGGGTTCTTTCACATGAACAAGAAATATCTCTTGGGGATTGCGGCACTTTTGGCTGTTATGTTTATCTTTTCGACCTATAGCCACAAACGTGAACCAAGCAACGATAATGTAATCTCCCTGCATAAGCTGCATACGTTGGCCCAAAAAGGAGAGCATTTAACGTGGTCGGATTTCGAGGGTTACCCTTTTGAAGATATCGGTTCCGGGTTATACATCCGTAAATATGAAGTGGAAGGCGGAAGTCATTTATTGCTTAGCGGTGGAAGCACAGATCTTGCTCCAATGAGCATTAATCTGGTCAAGACAAACGGGGAGCGGATCGCTATCCGGTATGAGGAGATTAATGGTTGATAAAGTTAATTCTTAATTAGGAGGTTACTCTTATGAAACTAAAAAAAATCAGTGTCATTTTACTTGCTGGTGTATTAACCTTAGGAATCAGTGCTGTCGCCTCTGCTAATGGTATGATTTACAAAAATTCCGTAAAACCAAAACAAGCTAACACTTTAGACAAAGGGTATAAGGTAGTGAATGGAAATGTTTATGACAAATATGGAAATCTATTGATAACTATGAAAAATAGATTTACGCCGGATGGCTACACCTTATCACCAAATTTCAGTGTAGTTTATGGTGATAATACTAATGAAGAAACAGCTTCTTCATTAGTATCATCCACTGGCACTGATATTTTTAACGGAACAAAGGGCGTACCTAAGAACACTAACGAAACTCAGGGTGTTAAACTTGGTGCGGATTTTTCATTTACAGGTAGTGAACCTGATTTGTACATAGAATATTCATCAGGCACAATGGATCGTGTTAACTTCAGCTTAAACAATATTACAACCGGACAAGTGGTTACATGGTTCTCAAATGTTCAGGCTGGTAAATCCAGAACATATTCAGGAGCTTATAATTCTTCAAGATCTGGTGATACATTTAACGTAAAAGCTAATGGACAGGGAGGTTCTGGCAACGTTACTTTAACGGTGAAAACTGTTCCCCATAGCTAATTGTGATCCACTAAAAAGACGCTTCTTGCAGGAGTGTCTTTTTTCTTCTTAGACCAAGCCTAATTAAGGATGCTGTAGCCATTGCTCAATTTCATCTATCTTTTCCGAGTATCGTTTAATCGCGTTGATCGTTCCCGAGACCTGTTCAGTTCCTAACTGCTGTTCTCTTTCATCCGTACATTCTATCCATAACGACCGCTTCAAGCTATATTCCAGCCAGTCTAATTTTCCTAAAAAACCGTTCGCTAAAACCGTGCTCCAATTGGCTTGCAGTGTTCCGCCCTTCCTTCTATAGCCGCTTAAAAAAGCAAAGAATCTTTGCTTATCTACCTCCCCATGCTCATCTTCAGACCAATACAAAGCCGTTTCAATTAAATCTTGCATAGGGTTTCTATAGCCTGCTGATTCCCAATCAATCAGGACGGGTTGATCTTGGTTCCACAACACGTTTTTGGAGTCTAAATCCCCATGACTAACAACCATACTTTGCGTAAGAAGTTTGGCAGATTCGATGGCTAAATTATCCCAAGCTTTAAGCTTATCGAGGGTTTCCAGCAGGAGGCCAACCCATTCTGAATGACTCTCCTGTCCTTTATCCAAGTAGAATTTCCAATCTACTAACTGCCGTACCTCTGAGTTGTTGTCCCCGAGATTCAGCGCTGAAAAATCAGTTCTATGTATATCTGCCAGTATGGAACCTATTTTCTCACAATGGCCTATTTGTATTTCATCAGGCCTCAGGCTCCTGCCCGGTATCCAATCAAATACAAGGTAGAACTGTTGATCCACTTGCTGAATAGAAGTTCCATGGTATTGTTTAGCTGGAAGTCCCGGGATTTGAGCTGCGGCGGCAGCGTTAGCAATGTGTTCTGATCTCACATAATTCTGCATAGCCGTTGGTCTGCGCATGATTTCCGGGTTCAAAGCTTTAATAACATATTTCCCGGTTGTCGTTACAATCTCAAACATACGGTGCATCAACCCGCCTGACAACGCCACAGGGCCATTCACGATCTCCCCAAGCTGTAAACTACTACATAACGTCTCAATTTGTTGATCTTTCATTGTTATATTCACCCCACCTCACTAATTCTGGATGAATATTACAATCCCCTGCCAACTGGTTCAATTAAGCCTTTAATAAAAAAACTCCTGCACATGGCAGGAGCCTCATCCATTTTACTGGACCGTTTCTTCAATTGGACAACGATCCTGTCATATCTACACCGTCTGTGCTCTGTTCCCTCGCTTGTTTAACACACGATACAGCTTGAAATACACCCATACGGCATTGATCAAGAGCAAGGAACTGGTCACGAAAAAGACATAATGAATACCAAACCAAGCTGCCACCTGACCCCCCAGAACAGCACCACCGAACGTTCCCAAATACCCTGCCGACATATTAAAACCGAACACTCTGCCTGTCAGTGCAGATGGTGTGATCTTCTTAACCAGGATATTGACGGAGGGAACCAGTCCCCCAGCGGCTAATCCCAATAAGAAACGAAGCACCATCAACTGCCAGGGGGTCGTGACAAACGCCTGTGGGATAAAAATCAGGCCTGCCGCAACTAAGGCTACCAATATCACCTTGTGGGCACCGATCTTATCCGATAGCTTCCCAAGTCTTGGGGCGGCAACGATGTTCGCCAATCCCGAGGCTGAGAACGTCAGCCCAGCCAGGAGTGCGATATGTGCACCATTACCGGAAAGATGCGTGATGTACACGGTTATGATTGGCTCGACAGAATACAGGGCCACCGTCAACACAAAGAACGTCACGAACAACGTAAGGGTTAGGCTTTTCTCAGGCACGGCGCGCCAGACTTCCTTCATCCCAAGCGTCGCTTTGTCCTCGCGCTGGAAGGATTCTTTCACGAATAAAGCCGTCGTTATAAAGGCTACAACCATGAGAGCACCGGTTATGAAAAAAGAGTCCTGCAAACCAAAATTCTCCGCGATAAAACCGCCGATCGTCGGCCCAATCAATGAGCCTGCAATACTGGCTGTTGAAAGTGTACCCAGCGCCCAGCCTGCATGCTCCTTGTCAGTTTGGGTAGCAATTAATGTCGTACAAGCGGTGCTGTAGCCAGTTATTGTTCCCTGCAATAAGCGCAGTCCAATCAATACATAGACATGGTGAGCAAAACCCATGCAGCCCACAACAATCGCCATTCCGAGACTCGCCCGCAGAAGCATCGGTTTGCGCCCGAACTTGTCGGCGGCCTTCCCCCAGATCGGGGAGAAAATGGCGGAAACAATGAAAGTAATCCCGAACGCAAGCCCGGAATATTGTGCAATGGCATCGGGATTGTGAACCCCAAGATGCTTGATGTAGAGCGGCAATACCGGGGCAATCTGACTCATCCCCACGCCGGTGACGAACATTCCGAACCAGCATACCCACAGATTTCTTTTCCAAATTGGCATGATGATAGGCCTTCCTTCTGTCTGAACTGCAACTATTGTGAAAGTCCGCTTTACAATAATGACCTCATATTAACAGTCGGATTGGCTTTCCACCATGCATTATTTTAGATCACATGGACTTTTTTGCTGTAATATTCTGAGGGACTGATCCCTTCGAGTTTTTTGAATATTCTGCTGAAATAGAATTCATCCGTGAACCCAAGACACTGCGCAACCTCTCTGATCTTTCTGTCACCCTCTAGAATCATTTCTTTAGCCTTGTCGATTTTCAGCTTATTAAAGAACTCTATAATCGAATATCCGGTAATTTCCTTGAACGTTCTGGATAAATAGGTTGGGGATAGCTGGACCAAATCTGACAGTTGACCCAATGTTACCCTGGAATTTATATTTTGATGCATAAAGGTAATGATTTTTTCTACTTTCAAGGAAGTCGCATAATTCTGATGATGCTTACCGGTGCTCTGATAAATATTAATTAACAATTGCTGGAACAGCGTCTTGGTCATAAACTCATATCGCGGCAGTTTCGCATTCCAGCTTTCCACCAATTTTTTAAAAGCATCTTCAATTTGATAATAATCCTGTAAATGTTGTCCTTCTTGCAGGGGGAGCATGCTCTTCGCATCACCAATCGTCCAGATATCTTCATCAAAGCCCACGTGAGCATAGCTGAAATGTACAGACATAAAGCAGAAGGGATCATCAGCATCTAACACTATAGTTTGCAAGACTCCAGAACCAATATAGAAGAGCATGCCTTCTTTGATCTGAAACTCTTTTTTTCCAATTTTAATCTGCCCATTCCCTCCAGTCACTAGAATTAGCTCATGATGGTTAAGGGTTCTCGTTTTCTTGCGAAACGTTCTATTGGGTTCATTTCCTTTCCTGGAATTGCAATAATGAATGTGAAAAAAGAGATTATTGATCTTCATAATTCCCTCCATTGACGCTGATGGACTGTCATGTGGCACTAAGGTTCTATTGTCATCCCCCCAACAAGTACGATATGATGACAAAGATTACAAATATATTGGGAGGTAAAATGGAAGATATTATACTGTGGCTAAAATACTTGTTTCTAGGAATTGTTCAAGGGGCAACAGAGCCCATCCCCGTTTCTTCAAGTGGACATCTGATTATCGCACAAAAACTACTAGGATTAAAACAGAACGGATTGTCATTTGAAATCTTGACGAACACTGCTTCACTGATCGCGATTTGCTTTATTTTCCGAAAAGATATTGCAAGACTCATCGGTGGATTCTTTGGATTCATTCGCACCCGCAAACCAGAATACAAGTCGGATTTCCTCTTTTCTTTGTATGTCGTTATCGGTACCCTGCCAGCGGTAATCGTGGCCGCATTGTTCAAAGATCAAATTGAGGAAATATTCTCCTCCGTGCACACGGTTTCCATCGCATTGCTCGTTACGGGTGTAGCACTGTGGCTAATTCGTAATCTTCGTGGCCGCAAACAAGATGGTGATTTAAAAGCACGGGATGCGGTTCTGGTTGGTCTTGCTCAAGCAGTCGCTCTTATTCCGGGCATTAGCCGCTCTGGGGCAACCGTCATCTCCTCCATCGCTGTAGGGATGAAGCAGGAAACCGCATTAAGATTTTCGTTCATGCTCTATATTCCTGTTAGTTTAGGCGGACTGGTGCTGGGTGTATCCGATATTGCCCATGATCCGAACCGCTCAGCGTTGGCTATTCCCTACATAATCGCGTTTATTACTACGCTAATTGTGACTTATTTCTCCATGCGTTGGTTTATGGGAATTATGGCCAAAGGGAATTTGAAATACTTCTCATATTACTGCTTCGTAGCCGGCATATTACTCCTTATTTTCATGTGAGTACCTATCCAACTACAACTTCGACCCTCATGCAGACCCTTGTGATTACAAAGGCCTGCATGAGGGTCGGTTGTTTTTAGGCATTTTTTTATTTGAGATGAGTTGGTCAGTCTATTATTGAGACTGTTTTATCTTTCCAATATGGGCTGCTCTTAATGCAGGATCTTGAATATTGGCATTAGCAATACTATCGTAAATCTTCTGAATCTGATCCGTTGTGAGTACGGGTGTAGCCGATGTCAGCCGCAGCCGATTGATCTTTCGCTGAATAAACTCGGACAGCTCTGTATCATATACAATCAGCTCATTGGACTCAATCTTACGCAATTCCGGATCAATGCTAAATCGGCAGCGCATGGTAAAGGAAATCATAGATATGTAAGTTAACCCGGGAAATCCGTGCAAGACCAACTCTAAAGCCTTTATGTGTCCATAATTCTGCCTCAAGGGGTTATACATGTTGAATCTGTTGCTTACGCGCCAATACTTGTCAGACCGGGTTCCTTTAATCTCGCCATTATAATTTTTAGTCTCGATGACGAAAAGGCCGTACGGTGAAATAACCACATGGTCAATTTGCGAGTATCCAGTCTGAGATTTAGGATTTGGGATCATAATATCGCTAATGTATTTCGTGTCTTTGGGCAGCTGATCCAGTTGAATGTTGATCTTATATTCCCCTAGTTCACCTATTCTGGAGGCTTCGATGCTCCGGGTTTTTGGCGCATTTGATCTTGTGGATGCTTTTGGGTTGGATGATTTCTGTGGCTTTGGACTGGTAGTTTTACTGGACGATTTTAACCATTGCTTTAATTTCGTGAACATCTTGAAGCTCCCCTACCTTTGCTTCTAAATTCATCTAACACCTTTACCGCTTCTTTAGGCGTTTTTATGATAATAATTCGAGTTTGATCGGAGTAGTTTTGAAGCTTATCCATGATTCCGGGCAGCCGTTCTTTCCTGAAATTCCAGCCATATTTTATAAATTGCCAATCGATCGACTCCGGACATTCTTCATTCAAATCCGGCCTGCTCTTGCCATGATATTGGATCCTCCGCTTAATCACTCTGTAGGTAGTGATCCATGGAGACAAATCAAATAATACGATGACATCCGCTGCCTGCATTCTAATATCTAGCGTTCTTCCATAATAACCATCGATGATCCATTCCTCTCGTTCCACCAGACCTTTGATCAGGTCAACCCACTCTTCATTTGGTATCTGAACCCATCCCGGCTTCCAAAAGTACAAATCTAAATGGTACACAGGCAGCTGCAATATTTCTCCCAGTTCTCTTGAAAACGTTGATTTACCTGAACCATTGGAACCAATAATCATTATTTTCATTTAAAACCCCTTCTCTGTAATTATGGTTTAATATGAAAATTATACCACATCATCAAATGTGACAATGCCCATAAGCACGTTGTCAGGCGTTACCACAGGAACGGCGAGCAGACCGTATCTTTTAATTATCTCCACTATCTCTGTGCGAGGTGCATCCGGGGAAGCCGTGATCAGCTTGGAGCTCATAAGATCCAGAATCAACTGCTCCGCAGAAGCAACGATTAGTTGCCGCAAGGAAACTACACCCAGCAATCGTTTGTTATGATCCGTGACATACAGGTAATAAATCGTTTCTGCATCACTTGTCATTAGTCGCAAATCATTCAATACCTTCGTTACTGTATCCGCGCCGTCAATTGTATAGATATCGGTTGTCATCAAGGAACCCGCAGAACCTTTCGGATAGGCAAGCAGGTGCTTAATGTCCTCTGCTTCTTCTTTCTCCATGCGCTCAAGGAAAAAGTCCGCTTGTTTATGCGACAGCAGACCGAAGAAATCGGTAGCGTCATCCGAAGGCAAATCGTTCAGCATCTCGACAGCGTACGTTTGATCCAGCTCCTGAATGATGTTCTTTTGCCGCACTGGCGCCAGTTCACTGAAGATTTCTCCAAACTCAGCAGGTGATAGTAGCGTGTAGATCCGCTGACGTCTCTGAAGATCCAGGGTGAGAAAGAAATCGGTCTGATCTGAGGGATGCAAATTCAAAAAATCCTTGCGAAATCCTTCCCGTTCGCCCTCTTTCAGCGCTTGAAGCATGTAATAAGTATATTCCTCACGGAATTTGTATTGATGCAGCTTGAGCATGTTCATTCCTCCTTTTCGCTTACAATTGTTCTACTTCGACGCTTTGTACATGATCGATCTTCTTAATGAAGTAATAGATTTCCGTAGTGTACTGCTTATCGGGCACAGACAGCGTCAGATCAATCAGTTGGCATTGATTATCGAGATCCTTCAGCTTCATATAACGGATTTTGAATTCGCGTTTTGCTGACAAGGACTCTTGGTCCTTGCCTTCTATCATCTGGATCAATTCGGTCATGCGGTAGTTGGGCTCGACTACAATTTTGACCCCCACATCATGCCGGCTCAGCGCTTCCGGACCGACGGATTTGATCAGCATGGGAATGACATTGACCGCAAGAATAAGCAACAGCACGCCTGCAAAAGCTTCTGCATAAAATCCCGCCCCAATAGCAATCCCCAAACCTGAGGCCGACCAGATCAACGCTGCCGAAGTCAGACCGGAAATGACCTCATTGCTTCTGCGAAGAATAACGCCGGCTCCGATAAAACCAACACCGCTTACCACCTGCGCGGCCAGTCTCATCGGGTCCATATTGGGATGGTTCGGGCCGCCAAATTTGCTAAATGCCTGATTAGATACAATGGTGATTAGGCAGCTCGCAATACAGATTACCATGCTAGGCCGCAAACCCAGTTGTTTGTGCTTGATCTGTCTGTCTATACCAATAAGCATTCCAAATAGCAGCGCCAGGCCAAGCTTCATCATCATTTCCAGTTCCATCATCATGATTTTCACTTCCTCTTGTACTTATTTTATGGGAAAACAAAAAAAGCCCTTCAGTTAAGAAGAGCTTCGAACGGCCATACGATATTCACTAGATTTGCATACCAAATAAACCTGTCAGCACGGTACTTTCCTTTCGTTCCATGAAACGAAAAGCTCGAACCAACCAAGGGCACATGAACGCAGCGCTAGTAAACAGCCAGTCTTTTTTCTTCTTAAAACCAAGTAATGATTCATATAAACTGCTCCTGAAAACCTGCTACTGTCCATGTGATATTCCCCCCTTTCATAAATAAAAAACCCTCTAGATCAACTAGAGGGCTGCATAAGCGTAAGCACGCAAAAAAGATTCCGGCTCCCCCTGGTTGAGTTTTGGCACTATACAACGTAAAGAAATACCATCATTTCTTAGCTGCCTTATGGAAAGCCTTATGCCGACAATCCCTGTTCTACCCGTAGGCATCTTTCGATGTTCCCGGGCAGCAGCCTGTGTTTGTATAGGAGCCTCGCCTAACGAGGACTATTAGATTACTAGGTGGATTTTACGCTGGCAGGGTCAGGTTGTCAATAGGTATTTCACTATCAAAATAGTAATCACACACGGTGCTGCTAACTCATACATATATAGCGCAATGTTTCAAAAAAACCTCTTGACTTTAATACATTACAAGGCTTACTATTGCAGAGGAATTGAATATGTCCTCGTTAGGTGAGGCTCCTATATGAACATAGGCCACTGCCCAGAAATATCGAAAGATGCCCATGGGTAGAACAGGGATTGCCGGATTAAGGCTTTTCATAATGTGGCTAAGAGTGTTATCACTCTTTACGTTGTATAGTGCCAAAACTCGACTAGGGGGAATACGCTGTTTTTTTGCGCGTTTTTTTAACCCTCTAGTTCGTCTAGAGGGTTTTTCATTTGACTAAATAAGGGGGGATACCGCATGGATGGCAGTCCGAGTTGTAGGATAATCGTTGTAAATTCAAAGTTTGTACAGAGAGAGAACCGCGTTCTCTTTACGCTCCAATCATTACTCTGCTTCATTCCCTGCGAAAAAAGTATCCCCGCCGGGTTTGTTTAAGTATGCGTTTTTGACATGTGAGTGTAAAAAGAAGCGGTGTATCCACAGCTCTCTCTGACATCAGGGAGAGCTTTTTTTGCATTTCATACCGCTACAAGACGCAAGCCGTAACTGTTTGCGCAAGGAGGAATTTCACATGTTCAAAAACATCAAAAACAAAGACCAAATGAATCAAACCATTGCAGAACGTCTCATTCAAGCTTCCATCTCCTCACAAGAGGATCTTATGGAGGATTACAGCACACATCAGCAAGGACTTACGGAAGATGAAGCGAAGCGCAGACTGGAGAAATACGGGCAAAATCAGATTGCTCATGACAAAACACCTGCCTGGTACATCCAACTGCTGGCCTGCTTCAAGAATCCGTTTATATTGATTTTGCTCTCACTCGCTGCCTTTTCCTATTTTGTCGACAATGATGTTCAAGCCGTTATTATCATCGTTACTATGGTTACTGTTAGTACAATAATCACCTTTACACAGGAATTCCGCTCCTCACGAACCGCCGAGAAACTCAAAGCGATGGTCAAAACGACCGCCACGGTAACCCGTAAATCTGAGCAGAAAGATATTAATATGGAGCTGCTAGTGCCTGGCGACATTATTCATCTTTCAGCAGGTGATATGGTTCCGGCAGATGTAAGACTGATTGCTTCAAAAGATCTGCATGTTGGTGAATCTGCCCTAACCGGCGAAGCCATGCCAGTGGAGAAGCTTGACATCCTTCCCCGTGGATCTATTTCACAGTCACGTAAGCAGAATAAACCTCTGAATGCGCTGGAACTAAGAAACATGTGTTACATGGGCACCAATGTCATCAGTGGTACTGCTTCAGCTGTGGTTGTAGCGACAGGCTCCGACACTTATTTTGGCTCCATGGCTGGCACGCTGCTTGGCAAATCACCTCTTACCAGCTTTGATAAAGGTGTGAAAAGTATTACTTTTGTGCTGATCCGCTTCATGCTGATTATGGTACCGATAATCTTTGTGGTTAATGGCTTTACCAAGGGAGACTGGTGGGAAGCTTTACTGTTCGGTCTGTCTGTTGCCGTCGGCCTGACTCCTGAGATGCTTCCAGTCGTTGTAGCCGGTAACCTGGCCAAGGGTGCTGCAACTATGGCTCGCAACAAGGTTGTGGTCAAACGTCTGAATGCGATTCAAAACTTCGGAGCCATGGATATTCTGTGTACCGACAAGACGGGAACGCTAACTCAGGACAAAATTATTCTTGAGAAACACCTCGATGTGCATGGTCAAGAAAACAGCAAGGTGCTGGAATACGCCTACTTGAACAGCTATCATCAGACCGGACTTAAAAACCTGCTGGATGTTGCCGTTCTCGAACATGCCGAGCTAACACCTACACTAGGCGCAGAGCAAAACTATCGTAAGGTCGACGAGATCCCCTTCGATTTCAATCGCCGGCGCATGTCTGTAGTTCTCGAAACAACGAAGAATAATCACCTTCTGATCAGCAAGGGTGCAATGGAAGAGATGCTCAGCATTTGTACTCATGTCTCGGATAGCACTAAAGGTAAAATCCCTCTCACAGCAGAGCTTATTGAAGAAGTACAATCACTAGTGCAGCAGATGAACGAAGATGGCCTGCGAGTGCTTGCCGTGGCGATTAAGGAAAATGAAGCTAAAGAGGAACTTTACGGAATCGCTGATGAGCAGGAGCTTACGCTCGTCGGATATCTGGCTTTCCTTGATCCACCAAAAGAAACAGCTAAAACTGCCATCCGTGCGCTAAAGGAAAGCGGCGTAGACGTCAAGGTAATTACCGGCGACAATGCTGCCGTAACCGGGAAAGTCTGTAAGGATGTCGGCATCAAGGTTAATGATATTCTGCTCGGCAGCTTTATTGATGACATGACGGATGAGCAATTAGGTGCAATCGCCGAGAAAACAAGTGTGTTCGCTAAGGTGAATCCTATGCAAAAGGCTCGCATTGTACGTGTGCTGAAAAGTAATGGTCACACCGTAGGCTTCATGGGTGACGGCATCAACGATGCCATTTCCCTGAAAGAAGCAGATGTCGGTATTTCTGTCGATACAGCAGTCGATATTGCCAAAGAATCCGCAGATATTATTTTGCTTGAAAAGAGTCTGATGGTACTGGAGCAAGGTGTCATTCAAGGCCGGATTACCTTCGGCAATATGATTAAATATATTAAGATGACGGCCAGCTCCAACTTTGGCAACATGTTCAGTGTACTGGTAGCCAGCGCTTTCCTGCCGTTTTTGCCAATGCTGCCCATTCACCTGCTGATCCAAAATCTGTTCTATGATGTTTCGCAGCTCTCCATTCCATGGGACAAGATGGATAAAGAATATCTGCGCAAACCGCAAAAATGGGATGCTAAATCCGTCAGCAGATTCATGGTGTTTATTGGCCCGATCAGCTCCATTTTCGATATTTCGACTTATGCTTTAATGTGGTATGTCTTCTCGGCGAATTCCGTGGATCATCAGACCCTGTTCCAATCCGGCTGGTTTATCGAAGGCCTGCTCTCGCAGACACTGATCGTACACATGATCCGCACCGAAAAAATACCGTTTATCCAAAGCCGGGCCAGCGCGCCTGTCATCATCTTGACCAGCATCATTATGGCGCTCGGTATCTATCTGCCCTTCAGCGGATTCGGCGCCAGCATCGGTCTTCAGCCGCTGCCATTCGCCTACTTCCCTTGGCTGATTGCTACTCTGCTGGCATACTGCGTGGTGACTCAACTCGTTAAGAAATGGTACATCCGCAAGTTCCAAGAGTGGTTGTAAGACAAACTTAGGATACGGACGTAAGGCTCGGTCGTCACTACGGTGGAATGTTTGGACTTTCGGTCGCTGTTGTCCCCAGATTTCTTCGATTAAACCGCTTATAGCGGTTTAGATTCTTCAATAATAAAAAAAGAAACCTTTCTTTTAGAAAATGGAAGCAAGAGCTAACCATTTCAAAAGAGAGGTTTCTTTTTTACTTTCAATACTTACTTGCCAATAGATTTAGTCAGTCTTAATTATAAACATTCAGCTCAGAGATCGACCACCAGTAATTCGAAGGACCAGTGAGCTCGATTCTGAAGTATCTCGCCTGCTGCTCCGGGAAGCTCAAGCGTTGAACAGCAGTGCTGCCTGTTCCGGAAGTGATTTCTGTCCACTCCTTGGTATCTTGGGAAGCATATACCCGATAAGCAGCAGCATAATCGTCTGGTCTGGAAGAAGAGTCCAGCTCAATTTGCTTGAAGCTTGTGCTGCTGCCCAGATCTACTTGGAGCCATTGGCCGTCTGCTTGCGGAGCACCAGTGGTCCAGCTAGTATGCTTATCCGCGTCAATAATATTCAGCAGGTCTGAATCTCCATAAGTAGAGCCTGTAACCGTCCAGTTCGCACGGTCCAGGACGATAGGCGCGTCATTCTCTGGAGCCTCTAGTGGCAGACCTTGTTGCTTGTCAATTCCATAATGATGAATTTCAAGTTCTGCGACAGACCACCAGTTGCTGGCTTGTCCAGTTTGAACGATCTTGATGTAACGTGCCTTTTGCTCTGGCAGTGTTATACGTTGATAAGCTTCGGTTCCTTTTCTGTTAGCTACAGGCTGGCCCCAATTAACACCATCGTTCGATACATAGATTTGATACCCTTGGGCGTAATCTGAGGTGGAATTGCCGGAATCCAGCAAGAGCGTATTAAAAGTCTGTGTCTGCCCCAGATCAACGCTCAACCACTGTCCATTAGTCTGCTTTTTTCCGGTGCTCCAGCGGGTAGCATTACTACCGTCAACCAGATTGGCTGTCACATCTGCACCGTTGCTGGAAGAAGCCGTAATCTTCCATTGTGAACGATCTTCTAGAGGCTTGGTTAGAGCCTTCTTCAAGGGTTCTTGCCCTTTATTAAGTTGAGCAGCCGAAATTTCGGAAACGGACCACCAATTGCTGGAAGAGTCATTCAAGGCTACTTTAACATATCTTGCAGTCTGCAGTGGGAAAGACAAAGCCATACTTGGTGCTGTACCCACACCGCTGGCGATTGGCTCGCCCCAATCCTCTCCGTCCTCGGAAGCATAAACTACATAGCTGTTAGCATAATCGCCATAGTTAGTACCTGAGTTAACGAACAGAGTATCGAACTGTTCCGTTTGTCCCATATCGACTTGAATCCACATCTTGTCGCTTTGAGCCGTACCACTGGTCCAACGGGTATCCAGCTTGCCATCCAGCATATTCTCAGGCCCTTCACCGCCTGCACTGTTGGATGCCTTAGCTGTCCAGGCTGAACGGTCGAGGTAACGAACACCAGCACCGGCTTCAGGACCAGTAAGCTTGGTTACTTTGGTTGGGTCTACAGAAACGATGGCAGAAGGATACACGGTTGCCGTGCCCACTTTTCCAGTTGCATTATAGAAGTTGACTGTCTTGTCCACTCCAGATGGATTCCACACTTGCGCAGTATACTTGGTTCCGTCGTAGTATACGGTTGCTGCCGGATCATCAGCCCAGATATCTGTGGAACGGTTTCCGAGCGTTGCCATGCTATTAACGAACCAATAGGTATTGAATACTTCATTCTTCTGCATATCTTTCGGATTCCATTTTGCCAGAACGGCTTGCGGCTCGCTCAGACTTTGGAATGGCCAAATGAGATGCTGCCAGACGTCCTCAGGTCCGTTGTTGTCAATTACCAGACCATCATACAGCGCTTTTGCTTTTTCCGGCTCGCGGCCATAATAAGTCATCCACTCTGCGGTCGGCAGCCAGTGAATACCGTAAATATGCTGCGGATTTCCAGAGAAGAAGGTTCCATACAAGTAAGAGCTACCATAGACTTGCCCTACAATATGATGCGGATAATCCGACAACCAAATGTCTTTATCATAGTTGAACCAGTATTGCTCTACTGCTTTCTCTTCAGTGGTAAAGCCCCAAATTCCCGCATTACGATAAGTATCGTTGCCGGTAACCTCGCCCCACATATATTCACCAACCCAGCCGAACAGCGACTCTCCGCCGGCTTCGAGGTTGTTACCACTCTTGTTATCGGCATAGCCGCCTGCCCAGGAGTGACCTTCATACGGATCAAAGTTACGGAACCATGGGAAATCACTGTCTGTACGCGAAGGGTTCGCGTAGTCACGGATCAGTGTCTCTACCATCGGACCATAATCACTTACGAATTCCTTATCAAATTGTCCCAGGACCGCAGATGCAAAGACGTAATATCCATAAGTAAAGTGATGATCCGTTAAGCCTACATTCATTCCGAATCCGCTGTGGTAAGGCATGAGCGCGCCCCACTCTGGTGAATAGTGGAAGTAGTAGGAATGCTTCGGTTCATCCTCGGAGTACGTATACCAATCCGTCAGAATCGTTTTGATCCAGCCCAAATAACGATCTCTTCTCTCGGTATCGCCAATCTGGTCACTGATCAACGCTCCGACTGCCAGCGGGTGAAGTTTCTTGCCCTGCCAGTAAGGATCGAGCAGCATCAGGCCTCCGGCCATATCTGCATCCAGCATATCCAGATAAGCAATAAGCTCCGAACGGGAATAGCCAGAACCATCCGGCTCCGCAAATTGCGGCACAATCCCGTTAAATCGATCTGTCGTTGTAAAGACATTGCCCTTATGCACCTTCAGTTCGCCTCGAATGGAAGGATAGGACAAGTCGGTAAGCGGCGAGTTCGTGATTTTCCATTGATGAGGCAGCAGTGCTTCAAGTGTCTCGTTAGAGAAACCAGGACGTTTCAACTCAGTCACCGCAGTGAAGCTGGTGTTCACAAGCGCTTGATTTTGATCATAGTTATAATCTACCTGTGTATCGGTGACAAATGCATAACCATGCTGATAGTACAAATTGAGGTCACTTGCGGAAGGCAGTGTAGCGAGAGACAAGTAATCTCCTTCGCCAAGCTTGATTTTCAGCATGCTGCCGATTTTCGTAAATGTCGTGCCCGGAGGAACGAAGACACCATAATTACGGACAAAAGTCTGCGGCTTAGGCGCCTTATCTTTGTTAGTCACAGTAATCCCGATATGATCAGCAGTCCAGCTCTCGCCGTCTTCCACTTGCAGCGGCTGACCCTGGTCATCGAACAGACCTGTAATTGCCGGGGACTGAAGAATAACTGCATCCGGGTTCTCGAAAGTGTTGTAAATATAAGGCGAACCTTTGACGAAGGTTGTTTTGATTTTGGCCGTTTCGTCATCACTCAGAATCACGCTCGCCGAATAATCACCGTAGCCGGAGATTTTGGTCTTCATATTCGCCGGGCTGATGTTGTTGGTGCTGAGATAGAGATCCGGATCCCCGTCCGCATTCATCGAGCCACCATCGCTAGAAGTAAATCCGGCACCAGGATTCAAAATCGCCAAGCCCTGCTTCGTGTAATTGTTCTTAAAAGGAAGCGTAATGAGGCTGTTGCCATCGCCTAGATTAGAGATCAGAATACTCTGCCACCAGCCGTTAGACGGGATTGGTGACTGGATATCAGCTGTGCGGTATTTCGGAGATTTTGGCGACAATTGTGTAATATCGTTAATCTCGTAGCTTCCCGCACCTACCTTGACGGCCGATGGAGCCAGAATCTCGGGAATCTCATGCACCGGTTTGGAGTCCCCTTCGCGGTATGCATGCACCTCGAATTCAAACAGTGAGTAGCCAAACTCTGTAGAGCGGGCATGCCCAAGCATTCTCACATAACGTGCATCGGCATAGAGGTCAATCGTTTCCTTGCCGCCGAAACCATTCATCTGACGGTAGATGGTGGTCCAGTTATTCGCATCATCGCTCACCTGAATGTCATATGCGCGTCCGGAAGCTCCTTCCCAATCCAGAACGACGCTGCCGATTTCACTTTTCTGACCCAGATCCACGTAGATCCATTCCGTGTCCGTATGCTTGGAAGACCAGCGTGTATCACGGCTCCCGTCGGTTGCATTATTCTTCAGGTAATCTTTCTCTGGCAAACCCTCCTTGCCCTTCTCAACATTCTCTTCCGAGGATACCGTTACCGGTTTGTTAAGAGCAATATTGGGTGCAGCAGGCTTGGGAGGTAAATTGACTCCACCCGTTCCGTATACCTGGAATTCGAAAATCGAAATACCATAGGCCGGTTGTGACCGCTCTGTGCTGAATAAGCGCACATAACGTCCCTTGGCAGAGAAGGACTCATCCGTCTTTGTACTCTGATTGTTCTTAGTGGAATAGACAGGTGTCCAGGTCTTCTCATCATCAGATACCTGAATTTCAAATGCTTTGGAATAAGCGCCCTCCCAGTCTATGGTGACACGGGAGATCGAAGCGCTTGCCCCAAGGTCTATGTAGATCCACTGCGGGTCCACACCCCAGATACTTTCCCATCTGGAGTCCTTGTCGCCGTCAACAGCCAGATCAGGCGTGTGAGCACCTGATGATGAAGAGGCATATACAGGACGGTTTAATGACATGAGATAATCCGCCTGCTCTACTTGCTTATGTACTGCTTGTGCCTGCACTAGGTGTGGCTGAAGATCGAAGGAGCCTGTAACTGCGAGCACACTGATCAACCCTGCACAGACCGCCTTTTTCAAAGTGCTTTTCCTCTTCCTGTGATAAGAATACAACATAACTTCTCTCCTCTATTCTAGTAATATATCCCACCAAAAAAATTATTTGGCTATACTAATATCGGACTCAATTTTTAATTTTTAACCTGCTTTTTAGCGGGTTTTGCGATCTTTTCCTGCCGATTATTTCGAGAAAAACCCAGGTAAATCAAGCATTGATAACGCTAACAATAATTGAAAGACACCCCGGGAAAATCCAACATCAGAACTACAAAAACATGCCAAAAGGCCCCAGCCTACCGACAGGTCAATCACGAGATTTCCCCCCCTAAATTATAGATGCTACTTTCGCCCTCATTTCGCTTATCTCAGCATCTAAAGCAAAAAGGCTGCTTCCCTGTAAACAAGGAAACAGCCTTAGTCAAATTGTGAGTCCAGATGAAGCGGTCCTTACTTTTTCAGATAGATTGGGGCGCCGAACGGTGAACCAGCTGCGCCGCCATCTACGCTGATTTCCGTACCCTGGATGAAAGAGGAGTCGTCAGAAGCCAGAAACAAAGCAACGTTGGCGATTTCCTGTGGCTCACCCAAGCGGTTCAGTGGAATTGTGCGGGAAAGTACCGATTCCAGTTGTGCCATCCCCTCTGCAGTAGATTGTCCCCAGATTGGTGTACGTGTCGCACCTGGAGCAATGGTATTCACGCGAATTCCGCGTGGTGACAATTCGGAGGCCAACACTCTTGCCAGGCTGCTTACTGCCCCTTTGCTGGCTGCGTATGCAGCATATCCAGGACTTCCGGCTGTAGCAAGCACGGAACTATTCAAGATGATGGAAGACCCATCTTTTAGGTGAGGTACAGCCGCTTGAACGGTAAAAAAGACCCCCGTAACGTTAACCTTTAGTACCTCTTCAAAGACGGAGAGTTCGGTCCCACCTGTTGGTGTTTGCGCGGTGATACCGGCGTTAGCGAATACAATATCCAATTGGCCAAATTTCTTCACTGCTGCTGCTACTGCTTGCTCGCCACTTATTGGATCCGCTGCATCCGCCTGAACGGCCAAGCTATTTGCACCTAGCTCTGCTGCCGCTGCGTCCAATGTGGCCTGATTGCGGCCGGTGATTACAACTTTGGCTCCTTCTGCGATAAACAGTTTTGCCGTAGCCAATCCAATACCGCTATTTCCACCTGTGATCAATGCTACTTTTCCATCTAATTTACCCATTATTATTCGCTCCTTTGTGTATGTGTAGTTTCAAGATGAATACTGTTTTTATCGGGAATGATCATTCTCATATATAGTAAAATTTTTTATATTTTCTTTAGTTATCTCTCGCCTGCCTCCTCTCAAAAATGATATTATCACATCGGGAACAATCGGTAAAGAATTATTTTTACTGTTCGTTCCCAATTAAAAAAGCCTGTAAACAAAGACCTTAACGGGCTTTAGTCTACAGGCTCAGGAGAGATAACATTATTCATGCAATTACGGAATTTATTTAACTTCGGTAGCTCCAGTCACTTTACCGTCAATAGCAGCCGATGCTTTTACATCTTCGCTGGCAAAGTACAGATTACCATCAATGGTTGCCGACTCATGCAAGTTAAATCCGTTGGCTTCTACATATACATCGCCTTTGATTGTACCGCCTTGCACTCTCAAATTCTCACTTTGCACAGTGAACTTAGGCACTGTAAGTGTGTAGTTGGCTGTAATATTATGATCTGCATCTTGTGCATACAGAGCGATCTTGCGGTAGATTTTGCCGTCAGCGGCGCCTTTATCACGGAATTCACCAGCTACTACAACATCTTGATCAATAGCTACATCTTTTAAAATAGCAATAATCCAATTGCCGTCCTTGCTCACAGCCTTCGTGAATGCTGCACCTTCATCAACGATCGAAGCGGTAGTCACCGCATCAGTTTGTTCAGCAGCCGGTTTATTGACCGCCGTCTCTTCTTTCGCTCCACAACCCGCCAACAATACAGCCGCTACCCCTGCTACCAACAAACTTTTCACAATTTTCATTTCAATTCCCCCTGTTTCTTATTATGAATTAATTATATATTAAAAATTAATCATAACTACGTGATAAAATTCACAAATGTGTGAATACAAAAATTAAATTATTCTACTATAAAATAGAATCACGAAAACCATAAAGATGGCCAGCTTCAGGCCGCTCTTTATGGTTTATACAGATTGCAATGTCAGGCTGTTATCGTATTAGGGTAAGATAATCTAAGAACGAAGCAACAAATGCTGCACGGTCGTTAATTTATAACTTAATGGACCGGACGGCCTCTTGTTTTTGCGTGTTGACGGTCAGTTGAAAAACATCCGGACGGTTGTAATGCCCTACCACATCCAGGTCAAACCTGCTCTGTACCACTTGCGCCAGGTCGAGCGTTGCATATAGTATGCCTTCTTCATCATATAGCGGCTCTGTTACATACTCGCCAAGCGGACCGACGATGGCACTTCCACCCCGGCTAAGAATCTCGGCATCTTCCTTGAGGTCTTCGTGATCGGCGAGATCGGCAGGATAAGAAGCTTTAGTAGCGAATTGATTGCAGGAGATGACATAGCAGCGGCCTTCGCAGGCAATATGCCGAATCGTGGACTGCCACGTCTCCCGCGCATCCGCTGTAGGTGCAATGTATATATCAACGCCCTGTGCATACATGGACATGCGGGCTAGCGGCATATAGTTCTCCCAACAGATCAATCCGCCGATTCTGCCAAAAGGGGTATCAATGACGGGCAGGGTGCTGCCGTCCCCTACTCCCCATAAGAGCCGTTCGGAACCCGTAGGCACAAGCTTGCGGTGCTTGCCCAGCAGTTCTCCATCTGGTCCGATGTAGATCATGGAGTTATACAAGGTGCTCCGGCTGAACTCCTGATCCCGCTCTACCGCACCAATCACCAGATACACGCCCAGTTCCCGGGCCAGATCGCAGAGAACTTGCGTGTCAGGACCGGGAATGTCAATGGCGCTGGCCCAGTATCGTTCCCAGTCCTTCCTGCCGTCTACTGTCCGACTGCCCACTCTTGCGCCAAAGCTCAAGCCGCGCGGGTAACCCGGAATGAATACCTCGGGATAAATGATCAGCTTAGCACCTTGGGCGGCAGCTTCCTTGGCTGTTACAGCAATCTTGTCCATCGCCGATGCTTTATCGAATAAGACCGGGGCTGCTTGAACGACAGCTACCTTCACTTGCGGTTGACTCTGATTCATTCCATCCTCTCCCGTCCTGGTCGCTGTCCTTATTCTTTATCGATATACTCTATGTTAAATGGTTTGTTGGTAATAAACAAAACCGTAGCTCCGCCTTCAGCAACTGCACCGTGTTCAGCCACAATGCCCTCAGGGAACCAGACAAAGCTGCCTGGACCGTAAGAACCCTCATGCGTATATAACGTTCCTTCCAGCACATAGATACCGTGAGCAAGATCATGATGAATATGCCATGGCGTAACGAAGCCTTCCGGGTAATGGCAGTAATTAATCAGCATGCCTGTGTCCGGATCATTCAGCAGCTTCTTTTCTATCATCTTTTTGCCCGTACGTTCACTCACCAGTTCATCCCAGGGCATGTCGTTAATGTCTTTGACAATCGTCTTAATTTCATTCATAGCTCGTCCCTCATTTCATTAATGATAGAAGCTTAGGGTCATGATAACATTGGGATCACCACCGGTAACCAACCAATCCTGTGGTTTCTCAGCCAGCCACTTTGGGGAGCCATCCAATTAGTGCAGCATACACACCATCCATGTTCAAGGAATCGATAAACAATTGTCATGGTTAAGGAATCATGGGCAGATTTAATTTTAAAATTCGGTGGTATGATAAAAATCACAATATTTTTCCGACGCACAAATTGAGAGTGGTGATAATCATGTGGAAACCCGACCGACAAACGAAACAACCCTTATATGAACAAATTGCCGATCATCTGGAGCGGAGCATTTCATATGGAGAATATCCCCCAGGGAGCCTGCTTCCCTCGGAACGAAAACTGGCAGAGCAGCTCGGTGTGAATCGAAGCACCGTCATTCTGGCTTTTGCAGAGCTGCGGTCCATGGGCATCATTGAAAGTCGTACAGGCAGTGGGACTCGGGTCAGCCGAACGAAGTGGGGGGCACTGCCGAAGCATACGCCGAACTGGAGCCGATATGCAGAAGGCGGCAGCTTCCTGCCGAACTTACCTTTTATGCGCAAAATCCGCGAAGCCCTGGCCCAGCATCCTTCTTTGATTGATTTTGCAAGCGGAGAGCTGGCCCCGAATTTGGCGCCCATTGAAGAAATTACAGCACTTATGCAAAAACATCATTACACCTCTTATCTGGGCTATGACAGCCCGCAAGGCTATACTCCGCTGAGAGAGGCATTGGTCTCTTACCTGGAGACCTACCGGGGGATTCAGACGACCGAATCTTCTATATTAATTACCTCCGGTTCACAGCAATCATTGTATTTGATCACGCAGTGCTTGCTGTCGCCGGGAGATGCAGTAGCTATAGAAGATCCTTCTTATTGTTATTCACTGCCTATGTTCCAATCCGCAGGACTCCGGTTGTTCCGGCTTCCGGTAGATCAGGAGGGCATCCGCCCCGAAGATATTCGTGCATTATACAAAAAGCACCGCATTAAGATGGTGTTCATGAATCCTAATTTTCAAAACCCTACGGGTGCTGTTCTAAGTAACGAGCGGCGCAAACAGCTGTTTGCCGTCACTAGCGAATTGGGACTGCCCGTCGTAGAGGATGATCCGTTCAGTCTGACAGCGTACGAAGGAGCCCCTCCGTTCCCGCTCAAATCCGAGGATACGAACGGCTCCATCCTCTACATCGGCTCTTTCTCCAAGATCGCTGCTTCAGGACTACGCGTCGGCTGGATGGTTGCCCCTAACTCCATTGTCGAGCGGCTGGCCGATGCCCGGCAGCAGATGGATTTCGGACTGAGTATCATTCCCCAGCAGGTAGCTGCGCAGTTTATCAAATCGTCCTACTTCCAGCCCCATCTGGAACGCCTGCAGGCGGAGCTGCATTTCAAACGGGACCTCGTGATTGAAGCCTTGCAAAAGGAGTTGCCGGGACTTGTTACGTTCACAGCTCCCCGGGGCGGACTGCATTTGTGGTGCAAGCTGCATCACGAGGTCTCTGATGGCAGACTGCTGGAAGAATCAATCAAGCGGGGTATCGTCTTTGTACCCGGGAGCGTTTACGGTTCAGACGCCGGCTTCGTGCGCTTCACGTATGCCAGGGCCAAAACCGAAGATATCGGTCCCGGCATTGCCAAGTTCGCCGAAGCGCTGCGGGGGTTAATCCATTGAGTGCCGGCTGCCAGTCGACTCCTCTATAACATGCAAACAACCGCTGAGCGTAAGCTTCAGCGGTTATTTTTTATAGATAGGATTCATTAATAACGAAAAAACAGTTGGAACTGTAAGAGCAGGAGCGTCTTACCTTAGTGTCTGGATTTTGATTTTATCCGCAAACAAAAAGACCAATCCTATCTGCTCTTACAGCTTTACCAAAACGGACGTCCTGACGTGTCCAGAATCATCATTAGAAACACAAGCATCAAGTAATTGACCGAGAACAGAAAATTGGCTTTGGCCCAGGACTCATGGTTGCTGGTTGTCGTCCCACGCAGCGTGTGCCAGCCCCAAGCCGCAGTAGCCAGCAAGGATACGGTCAGAAAGACAATCCCAGCGTAATTCAGTGAATAGAGCAGAATGACTGTAGGGAACAACAGCAGCACATATGGAATCATCTGCAGTTTGGTGCGCCGGATGCCTTTACGGACAGGGAGCAGCGGATAGCCTGCCGCCCTGTATTCTTCCACCCGCCGGATCGCCAGTGACCAGAAATGTGCAGGCTGCCATAGAAACAATAGTGCGAATAACAGCAACGCCCCCGCATCCATCTCATTAGTATAGGCACAATAACCGATCACCGGCGGCATCGCGCCGGAAATCCCGCCAATAGAGGTGCTCCACGTAGAGGTCCGTTTTAACCACATCGTATAAATGACCATATACACGAACATCCCGATGAGACCGAGCCAGCCGCACAGGCTGTTTACTTTCCAGAAGAGGATCGTCTCTCCCGTAATCCCCAGCAGACATGCGAAGATCCATGCGCTAGAGCGCTTGATTCTTCCTGTGCCCAGCGGCCGATACTGCGTGCGGCTCATTTTCAGATCCAGCTGATAGTCCCAAATGTTGTTCAGGACACAGGAGGAAGCCATCGTAAAGGTGGTTCCCAGCAGCGCCCAGAGCAGCACACTCCACTCAACGGTCCACTGTGAGGCCAGCCAGTAGCCCCCAAATGCAGCAAAAAGATTCAATTGCAAAATCCGGGGCTTGGTCAATCCAATCCAGTCCCTGTAGAACGACTGCTGGCTCATGTAGCCACCATATTGTAGAGCATAATCCACATCGATCCAGCAACGATGATAAGCAGAATGATCAGACCGAGAATCAGAGAGATCAGATTGTAGCGCGGCTTCTTCTCTTCCTTCAGGTGCATGAAGAAAAACAACTGAACGATCAACTGCAAGACGCCCGCTGCCATTAACACCACAGCTTTGGTCCGTCCCTCCAGCCAGCCTCCCATGACGATGGCAACCGGAATGATCGTCAGAATGATGGAGCAGAGAAACCCAAGGGTATAGGACCGCAGCGAGCCATGGGTTTCTTCTCCGGTATGAGCGGATTCCACATGTGACATCTTAGCTCACCCCCATTAAATAAACTACAGTAAAAACAAAGATCCAGACCACGTCCAGAAAGTGCCAGAACAGGCTGACGATCTGAACTTTGCGTTTCGTTACAGGCGTAATCCCCCTGCGTTTCAATTGAATCATTAACGCAATCATCCAGACCAATCCAACCGTCACGTGCAGACCATGCGTACCCACTAGTGTGTAAAAAGCAGACAAAAATGCGCTAGTGCTCATTGTTGCACCTTCATTCACCATATGGGCGAACTCGTTGACCTCCAGCCCGATAAAGACAGCTCCCAGCAGGGCTGTCACGCCAAGCCAGCCGATCAGGGCGCGATGTCTGCCCTTGTTCATCGCCAGTACCGCCAAGCCGCAGGTATAGCTGCTGGCCAAGAGAATAAATGTGCTGGCGATCACACCGCCAAGCTCGAATAAATCAGCGGGCCCCGGGCCGCCATTGGTGCTGCCGCGCAGTACAATATATGTGGCAAAAAATGTGCCGAAGATCATGATATCCGTCATGAGATAAATCCAGAATCCGAAGGTTCGCATCTCCTCAAGATCGGGATGACCATGATGACTTGCCTTTGTATCATCAGTCAAATGAGTTGAACTCATGATAAGGTTACCCTCCTTGCGGCCGCTTCCACACGGCTGATTTCGTCTACGGGAATATAATAATCCGTGTCATAGTTGAAGGAATGGACGATCATACATGCGGCGACACCCGCTAGTCCCGGTATGATCAGCCAGAGCCAATGGAATACGAAGCCAAAGCCCGCCAGGAACCAGAAGCCCGCCATAATGATCGGGATGCCGGAGTTTTTGGGCATATGAATCGGCTCCAGTATTGCTGTGGTGTCTGGTACAGAGGTACCTTTGCCCTTGCGTTCCTTGCTTGCCCACCAATCGTCCATCTCCGACACCTGCGGAAGCACAGCAAAGTTATACAATGGTGCTGGTGAAGGAATCGACCATTCCAGCGTGCGTCCATTCCATGGATCGCCCGTGGTGTCAAGATTCTTCCGGTGATGCTTGATACCATGCACGATCTGCCACACCTGGAACACAAATGCGATACCCATCAGCACTGCTCCAACCGTGGATACCAGGTTAAGCTCCCACCAGCCTTTGTCCCAGCTGTACGTAACTACACGCCGCGTCATGCCCATGAGACCAAGCGCATATTGCGGCATAAAGCAGACATAGAAGCCGATATTCCAGAACCAGAATGCCCACTTGCCAAGCCGCTCATTCAGCTTGAAGCCGAACAGCTTCGGCCACCAGTAATACAGACCGGCGAAGTAGCCAAAGACGACACCGCCGATAATCACCTGATGGAAATGCGCAATCAGGAAGTAGCTGTTATGGTATTGGAAGTCCGCTGGGGCCACGGACAGCAGCACCCCGGTCATCCCCCCGAGCACAAAACACGGAATAAAGCCCACCGTCCACAGCATCGGTGTCTCGAACGTAATTTTGCCCCGGAACATAGTGAACAGCCAGTTGAAGATCTTCACCCCTGTCGGGATGGCAATCAGCATCGTAGTCAGCGCGAAGAAGGCGTTGACGTCCGCTCCAGAGCCCATGGTGAAGAAGTGATGCGCCCACACCAGAAAGGACAAAATACTGATAATCATCATCGCGTACACCATTGATTTATAGCCAAACAACTTTTTCTTGGAAAAGGTCGCCACCACTTCGGAGAAAATACCGAAGGCAGGCAGTACAATAATGTACACCTCAGGGTGACCCCACATCCAGATCAGGTTGATGTACATCATCGGGTTCCCGCCCCCGTCCAGCGTGAAGAAGTGAGCGCCCGCGTAACGATCCAGGAATAGCAGAGCCAGTGTCGCTGTCAGGATCGGGAACGAGAAGATAATAGCGATACAGCTCGACAGCACAGACCAGGGGAACATTGGCATTTTCATCAGCTTCATCCCTGGCGCACGCATTTTCAGAATGGTGACGATGAAGTTGATCCCAGTCATCAGACTGCCGATCCCGGAAATCTGGATGCCCCAGATATAGAAGTCCTGTCCGACGCCCGGATTATACATCAGCTCCGAATACGGCGGATAAGCAAGCCAGCCCGCATCCGGCGAGCCGCCGATGACAAAGCTCAGGTTGAACAGCATGGCCCCGGAGAAGAACAGCCAGAAGCTGAGTGCATTCAGGAACGGATAGGCCACATCCCGCGCCCCGATCTGTAGCGGCACCACGACATTGAACAACCCGAACATGAACGGCATCGCCATGAACAGAATCATAATTACGCCATGGGTGGTGAAAATCTCATTGTAGTGATCCGGCTGCAGGAACTGGAATTCCGGCACAGCGAGCTGCGCACGCATCAGCAGCGCGTCTACTCCGCCGCGGAACAGCATCAGAAAGGCCGACAGAATATACAGAATGCCGATTTTCTTATGATCGACGGTCGTCAGCCATTCCCTCCACAGCCACCTCCATTTTTTGAAATAAGTCAGTGTAAATAGAATGCCGACAAGCGCCAGACCGATGCTGACATCCGCCCCATAAATCATTGGATCACCGGTGACGAAAAAGTCGGAGGCGAAGTCTTTGATCTTGTCCATCATGATGCTATTTGCTCCTTTCCTGGGAATCTACTTGTGACTATGCATATCCTCCATATCCATGTTTTGCATATCCGTATTTTGCATATCCATGCCTTGCATGTCTGTGTGTTGCACGTTCGTTTCTCGTGCACCTCCAATGGTTGTATCCGATTCCTCCGTACCCTGCGCCTGCTTCCCATGCTGATGGGATGCTGCATATTTGGTAACCGTTCGTTGGAACAACCCTTCCGGGAAAGAAGAATACGTCAGCACTTCAGATGCCGAAGGCTCGGCCAATGCATTATAGCCAGCTTGCGTTAGTGCAGGGGAGTCTCCTTTAACACCAGCTACCCATTCCTTAAATTGCTCCGGGGTTACAGCATCCACGTCAAAATACATCTTTGCAAAGTCAGTACCGGTAAAATTAGCTCCAGAGCCCCAGTATTTACCTACCTCATCAGCCTGCAAATACAACGTCATCGCCATGCCGGACATAGCATAGATTTGCCCGCCAAGCTGGGGAATCCAGAAGGAATTCATCGGAGAATCAGCCGTAATCTCGAACCGGACAGGTACCCCTTGCGGGATTTTCAGTACATTCACCGTGGCAATTCCCTGCTCGGGATATTGGAACAGCCACTTCCAGTTCAGTGAGGTGACCTGTACGGTTAATGGCTTAACCTCTGATTTCAGCGGCTTGGACGGCTCCAGCGCATAAGTGTATCGGACGGTGATGGCTGCAATCGCCACAATAATGAGGATCGGAATCCCCCACCAAATGACTTCCAGTCGTGTGCTGTGCGCCCAATTCGGTGTATACGGGGCTTTTCTGCCTTCTCTATCCCGATAGCGCCAGATAATAATAGCCGCAAGTATCAGAACGGGAATAATGATAATGGCGCAAAGCGCGGTTGAAATAAACATCAGATCCCGCTGCTGCGCCGCAATGGGTCCTTTCGGGTGAAGAACGCTGACGTCAGAGCAGCCGGTTGCGGTCAGCAGCAAAGCTATTAACACGGATAATGATGACAACCAGCGCAGCGTTTTGGGTACATTCATTGTTTCAACTCCTGTGTTCAGTTTGACATGATTTAGACACAATTCAGTGATGTGAGGTCTATTTTCGCCGATAGATCCATGATCGAATGGCAATATCCGTCAGCAGACTGAATAGTATCGTCGCAATGATGTTATGAAGGAGACTGACGAACAGAAGCTCGTCCCCCCGATCAAGCGCAGCTGTGAGCCAGGCACCACTCATAATTTGAAAGAGAATGCACAGCAGCAGATAAGAGACGGCCGTTCCCATCCCGGAAGCCTGATTTCTGCGTTCTGCCCGCCGTACGAGTAATGCCCAGATAGCTGTCAGAATGAACAAAAGAACGGCGGCCAAACGATGTGCAAATACAACACCCGCGACTTCGTTAAAGTCAGGGACCAGCCTGCCATTACAAAGCGGCCAGCCTATGCAGCCACCTGCCGCTTCTCTGTGCCGGATGAAGGCACCCAGATAAATGACACCATAAGTGAACACCCAAATTCCCCAGGCCCAAACTGCAAAGCCCGGCGGTGTCTGCACGCTTTGACGGTCCGTCTGTTTCATGCGGTAGATCCATAAGACCAGCATCATACTGCTTGCCACCGCAAGCAGCGAAATGCCAAAATGCAGAGCCATCACGGCCGGCTGTTGCGGCCATTTTACTGCCGCTGCGCCCATCAGCGCCTGAATAACTGTAAATAGCAGCGTGCCACCCGCATAAGCGTATGCTTCGCGGTGCTCCCTGCGATGGAACCATGTCAGAATGAAGGTCAACAGCACCAGCAACCCGACAATCCCCGTAATCATACGATGGGAATACTCAATCATAGATTCCAGTGTATAAGCCGGAATGAATTTCCCGTGGCATAAGGGCCAATCGCTTCCACAGCCCCGGCCAGAGCCGGTCTGGGTCACAATGGCTCCCGCCAGCAAAACAAACAGCATGCCCACGAACGTACTCCAGGCCAGAATGCGGTATTGCCTTGATATCATTTCTCCCCCGCCCTCCACCAAACTCGGAACCATGGGCCTCTATCAGCCTTCCAGCCCTTCTCTAACTTCCTGTTAATCTCTGACTCTCCCCTTCCTCGCTGTAAATCAAATCCGAATATAACGGTTCTGCCGGAGCACGTAACCATCCATTTCTTAAATTTTAAATACCAGCCGATTTTGCCCTAGATAAGCTGAACTTAAGAATCACTCAATATAAAAAAGCGGTTTGCTCAAAAAAAGAGGCAAATGGCTGGTTACTTTTCCGGGAAATCATCCTATATTCAACATCAACGTTGTCATTTTTAAAGAGTAAGAGGGGATGAAAACATGGAAGAATCGAAGATCAAGGCACGGAGGACATTGAACAAGATATCGCCCTATTCCCCAGGGAAGCCGATCTGGGAGCTTGAACAGGAAATGGGATTGACTGGCATCATCAAATTGGCCTCGAACGAGAATCCGCTGGGACCATCGCCCAAAGCCCTTGAAGCAGCCGGCTATGCGTTACCCACGATTCATCGTTATCCGGACGCTGGCACCACCCGTCTAAAACAAGCTCTCGCTGCCACACTGAAGATGAGCCCGGAGCAATTCATCATTAGTAATGGGGGTGATGAGTTGATTACTCTTATCGCCGAGACTTTTCTTGAACCGGAGGATGAAGTGATCGTCTGCTCGCCTTCTTTTAGCGAATATGAATTTGGAGCGCATTTAATGGGGGCAAGCGTAGTAAAGGTTCAGCTTGACGGGGATTTTCTCATAAATGTCCATGCTATAGCTGAAGCGGTAACGGACCGAACGAAGCTGTTGTGCCTATGTTCGCCCAATAACCCTACCGGCACCTATATTCCGCGGGAAGAGCTGCATCAGCTGCTGGATCTCTTGCCTCAGCATGTCGTTGTACTGCTGGATGCGGCTTACTGTCAATATGCTTCGGCTGACGACTACACCGATGGTGTGGAATTTGTCCGGGCCGGATATCCGGTCATTGTTCTTCAGACGTTCTCCAAAATTTATGGACTGGCCGGACTCCGAGTCGGCTATGGGATTGCATCTGGAAGCATGATCCAGCTTCTATCCAAAGTGAAGGAACCTTTTAATGTGAACGCCCTCGCCCAGGCCGCTGCCGTAGCCGCACTTGGCGACAGTGATCATGTCCGCTTGTCACTGGAGGTCAATTCAAAGGGCAAACAGCAGTTATATCAGGCTTTTAACAACATGGGTTTGGATTATATCCAGAGTATGAGTAACTTCGTATGGGTGCACATCGGACCTGAAGCGCGGAGTGTGTACGAGAATCTGCTGAAACGAGGGATTATTGTACGATTCGGAGTGATTTGGCAGCTGCCGGATTATCTTCGCATCTCCGTAGGGACACGGAGGGAAAATGCTGCTTTGATTAAGGAATTGTCCGCTATTTTGAATCATGAATGTTAGGACGCTTGCCGTCTAAAGATATACAGACCCGGAAGACAGGAGTTGAACGCTGTGCTTACAGAACAGAGCCTGCATGGCATTATCGTCCCCGTTATTACACCGTTCGATGAACAGGGCAATCTGGACCGGCAGTCCTTTGCAGAGTTGATTGAGCGCCTGGCCAGCAAAGGCATCCACGGGCTTGTTATTAATGGAATAACCGGGGAAGCTCCTGCCATCAGAACGGACGAGTTGAAAACAATGCTCCTGACTGCGCGTACAGCGATAGGAAACATCCCGCTCATTGTTGGCATTCACGCCACCAGCCCTACTGCCGCAGCCAGAAGGATATCCTGGGCCAAATTACTCGGAGCCGACGCCGCTCTTGTGGCCGCCCCAGCCTCCAGCCGCTCTTCTCAACAAAGCATTGTCCGCTATTTTGAGACTTTGGCTGGGGCGGAGCTGCCCATCATTGTGTTGGACCGGCCGCATCGCGCCGGAGTCCCGCTGGAACTTGCAGCCGTACAGGCCATTCTGGAGCTGGACCATGTGATTGGCTTAAAAGAAAGCACCGGCAACATCCGGCGGGTGTTCAAGCTTTCACGCTTCTCGTCCAAGCCGATTCTCTGCGGGGAGGATGAGCTTCTGTTCGCTTCCCTGTCCTGCGGCGCTAAAGGGGGCATTCTGGCCAGCGCCAACTTGGATAGTGAGCAGTTTGTAGAGGTGTATGAGTCGTTTCGGGCCGGCAAAATCGAGCAGGCTCACCAGCGGTTCGAGCATCTGCTGCCGCTGATCCAATTCCTGATTACGGAGCCGAATCCCGCTCCCTTGAAATGGCTGCTCGCCGAACGCGGGCACATCCGTTCCGACCATCTTCGCCTGCCAGCTGCGGCGGTCAGCAACGAAACCTCACAAAAAAGAGCCTATCTGCTGCAAAGCGCGATGGGCTGACCGTCCAAGTATGACAAAGGAGCCCCTTCGGGCTCCTTTGTGTTTGTACCAAATCTCGACTGAACTGCTACTTATGTATAGGTTAGGTAAGCTGGATCTTTATAATCGGACAAGTTGGAATGTACCGAGCGACCCCCAGCTTCAAATATTCGCATCACAGCGAATGGCAGATTCAACTGCTCCAGCACTAACTTGGCCGTCCCCTTCGAATAGTGCATGACAGCCATCTCCTTCATTTTCACTTCGTTCGTCATCCGATCAGTCCGTCATCCGAGCAGTCCGTCCTCCAATTGTTCCAACACAGGCGCTCCACCACTGGTTTTCGTCATCTACACTTAGAGGGTCCCGCTCGGTAAAAAACTCCCGCAGACCATAATGAAATGTACCTTAACCCGATGTATTACCCGGCAGTTACAGGATTGAATCTTTAAAGGTTCATAAAACTACACCTCTCTGAAAACAATAGAATTTGAGTATTGCATTTACAAAACCTAGATGTAAACTAAACGTATAGTTCACTTAATAATTTAACAGGAGGCTTACTCATATGTCTATTTCACATACCAATGCAGCATTATCTGGCTCATACGCCATTGGCGGCGAGCTACACGTTAACCGGCTCGGATATGGAGCCATGCAGTTAACCGGACCGGGTGTCTGGGGAGATCCGCGCGATCCGGAAGAAGCGCTGCGCGTACTCCAAAGATCAGTAGAGCTTGGCGTTAATTTCATTGATACTGCCGATTCCTACGGCCCTTTTGTAGCCGATCATCTGATCCGCAAGGCCCTTTATCCATATCCTAAGGATCTCGTCATCGCCACCAAAGCCGGGTTGACCCGCTCAGGCCCGAACGACTGGCGCCCGGTTGGGCGTCCTGAATATTTACGGCAGCAATTAGAGCTTAGTTTGCGGCATTTCGGGCTGGATCAGATCGATCTTTTCCAACTGCACCGGATCGATCCTAAGGTTCCCCTCGCTGAGCAGATCGGTGAGCTGGCTTTACTGCAACAGGAAGGGAAAATCCGCAAGATCGGACTAAGTGAAGTGACCGTGGAGCAGTTGCAAGAGGCTGGCCAGATTGCCAAAATCGATTCTGTTCAGAATCTGTACAATCTCATTGAACGCAAATCAGAAGCCGTACTGACCTATGCTGAAGCTAACAATATTGCCTTCATTCCTTGGTTCCCGCTGGCAACAGGAGAACTGGCCAAAGCAGGCGGACCGCTGGCCGCCCTGGCTGCCAAGCATGATGCACAGCCTTCGCAGCTCGCACTTGCCTGGTTGCTGAAGCGTTCCCCGGTGATGCTCCCTATTCCGGGCACCTCTTCCGTCAAGCATCTCGAAGAAAACATTGCTGCGGCTGCCATCCAATTGAGCGAGGAAGATTTCACCACACTATCCAACATCGTTTAATGACTTAATCGACACCTAGAGAGCACAGAAATTCATGGGAGAGGATTATATGAGCGTTTGGTTTATTACAGGAGCATCGCGCGGCCTCGGCGCAGAAATTCTGCGTGAAGCGATAGACCATGGCCATCAGGTTGTGGCTGCAGTACGAAATCCCGATGCTATCGCAGCGCTGTATGCCGATGCGGGCAACCGTTTATTGGCCGTACAAGTGGATGTTACGAACGAGGAACAAATTCAGGCGGCTGTGGAGACCACGGTTGAACGATTCGGCCGTATTGACGTACTGGTTAACAATGCGGGACGCGGGCTGCTCAGCGCTGTTGAGGAAGCCTCCGATGCTGCCGCCAGGCTGGTCTTTGACACCAACGTATTTGGTGTCCTGAATGTGAACCGTGCTGTCCTTCCGGTCATGCGGGCACAGCGTTCGGGGCATGTGTTCAACATTAGTTCCGTAGGCGGATTCGCCCAAAGCGCAGGTTGGGGGATCTATGGTGCTACCAAGTTCGCACTTGAAGGGTTCTCGGAAGCGATGCATGCCGAATTAGCTCCCGTAGGCATCAAGGTGACTATCGTCGAGCCAGGCTATTTCCGGACAGACTTTCTGGATTCATCCAGCCTCCATACAGAAAGCAACATCATCGAGGACTATAGTGAAACTTCCGGCAAAATGCGCAGCTATGCAGGCAAGATGAATCATAATCAGCCTGGTGATCCGGTCAAAGCAGCACAGGCAATATTGAAGGTTGCGAGGGAACAGGAACCTCCGCTCCGCCTTCAGCTCGGTTCAGACTGTATTTCCCGTGTAGAGGCCAAGCTTCACTATGTACAGAATGAACTGAATCAGTGGCGTGAGCTCGCACTCTCCACAGATTATGGAGATGCACAGGTTGGTTAAGAGTACAGATACCGCAGACAGCGCCGCCTTGAGCAAGCGCCGTAATCCCCGTAGCCAGCGTGCCCATGATGCTGCCTTGCTAGCCGCGTCCGAGCTTCTCGAAGAAGGCGGCCTTACGGTGGCGACAGTCGATGCTATCAGCGAACGATCGGGTGTAAGCAAGGCCACGCTGTATAAGCATTGGCCTAACCGCACAGCTATTGCGGCGGAGGCCTTCGGACAGCAGATGGCTGAAGCGATTCCCCTGCCCGACACCGGCACCGCCGTAGGCGACTTCACAGAGCAAGTCCGGCTGGTCAGCCTCTTTTATGCCAGCCACGCCGGTACGATCTTTGCCCAACTGCTTGCCGATGGCGTATTTAACCCTGAATCCGGCGCGTTCTTCCGCGAATTCTTTCTTAGCGGAAGACGGGCAGCTATCCGGGAGCTGTGGGAGCGCGCGTTGGCCCGCGGAGAAGTCAAAGCCAATATTGATGTGGAGACGGCAACCGATATCCTGTTCGGCCCGCTTATTTTCCGCCTGATGAGCGGACATGCTCCACTTAATGATGAAGAAGCAGCGAACATTGCTTTTGCCGCGCTTAATGGATTGATGAGATAACAGACCAGAAAGATGAACAATCTCCGGACAACCCTGTTGCCGGAGATTGTTTGTGTTGTGGATGAATGGGCACGCACGGCGACCTTCAGGTCACGGGTGACAAGCAGAATATCTAGTTCTTTCGATCAAATACTCAAGCTCTCCAGAAACTGCGCTCTAAGCCAGCTGACATGAACAACGATTGTCCGCCCGTCATAGATAGAGTACAATATTGAATGATAATGGTTCTCATTTATGATTTCATGATTGAGGTGTAGGAAATGAATTTACCCGAAGAACGTTTTTTGATGATAAAAAGAGTTGTGCAGCCCTCACTGCCCTACTCGCCTGATCAAATGGACGGAGTTGACCAGACAACCGAATATTCGCTTTTTGCTGTGCTTGAGGGATTCGGTTCGATGACACAATCAGCACCAGATCACAGACTACTGCCGCTCAGTCCTGGATCTGTATGGCTTAGAGTGCCTGTTGGGAACGAAAAATGGGTTATAGATTCACAACAGAACCTGCGCATCATCCAAGTTGACTTTCAGTTTCCTCTGCCCGAAGACGAGGGGACAGAAACTGAAGCGTTATATAAAGCCTTACGGGGCAAGGAATCTGTGCTAAAGTCGCCCACTATAAATATGCAGGCTATTGAGTTCACAAACGATTTGTTAAAACAATGGAATCGACTAGCAGAAGTTGATTTGTCCACGCTGAACCATCTGCTTAAAGAATTTCTGGAGCTTCTCCTGAAAAAGGAACGGCAAGCTCGTGAAGGCTCCCCAAATGCCATCACCCGTACCATTCAATATATGGAGCATGCCTATACGGCCAACATCCGCCAGCAAGACCTATCCAGAATCGCAAACATGACAGCCTCACATTTCTCTTATGCTTTTCGCAAGCAAACCGGACTGCGGCCTATGGATTATTTATCTGACATCCGGATTCGTCATGCGAAGCAACATCTGCACTGTAATGGTTTAAATGTAAAAGAAACCGCTCAACAGGTCGGATTCACAGATGAGTATTACTTTAGCCGCCGGTTCAAACAGCGTGTAGGCATTTCACCCGCCGCCTATGTACATATCAAAAGAAGTTCGATGAATATTATTGCTCTTAGTTATACAGGGCAATTGCTTGCCCTTGGCGTGAAGCCGCTAGGAGCTCCGCGCCAGCACCTGGCGAATCGGGCGGTTGACTCCTTAAAGGCGGGCATTGCGGATATCGGTGACTTTTACCGGATTGATCTTGACGCCGTAGCTGCGTTCTCCCCCGACCTCATTGTGACCGCACAGGAGCTGCCGCATCTGGAAGATTATCGTCTTCGTCTGAAACGAATGGCGCCGCTTGCCATCATTCCCTGGGATAATCAGGATGTGTTCGGTCACCTCCGGCAAATCGCCGGAATACTCGACAAAGATCAGGAGGCGGAAGCCTGGATCAACCGGCACGGTGAGCATTCAGCGCTGGCCAAAGCGGAGCTTCAACCTTATATCGATTTTAGTGAGACTGTGTCGCTCCTAAGGATTGTGGACGGACACATCGGTCTTTGGGCCGGAAAAGAATTCGGTCATGTCTTGTATCAGACGCTCGGACTGAAGCCGCCGCCTGCTGTATCCCTCTTAATGGATGGGAACAAATACTTCACTCCACTATCGCTTACTCTAGATAAGATCAAATCTTATGCGGGAGATCATCTTTTTGTGTCGGTCGGTGATGACCCTAGCTCTCAGGCTTTTTACGGCAACATAACAAGTCAGTCCGAATGGCAAGAACTACGTGCTGTGCAAAATAACACTGTCTATCAGGTCTCCGATACCATCTGGAAATTCTATGAGCCACGTGCGATCTCGGCACAGCTCCAGGATGCTGTTCAGCGATTCCGCTCCCGCCGATCTTCCTGAATTTGAGCAGAATACCGCCCAAATCGACATCTAGTCCATTCTCAACCGGAAATGAGCCGTATATGATAATCTCTATTGAGAATGAATATCAATCATCAAAGGAGCGGTATACCCAATGAACCGAAATAAAATACTCGTCAGCTTGTGTGTATTCATATTGATTATGGCGTTGACGGCATGCGGACAGGGAAACAACACTAACACAGCAACACAGCAGTCTTCTTCTCCGGCCCCAGATAACGCTCAGGCGTCAGCCACTTCTGAAGCTACTCCATCGTCCAACAATTCAGAAGATACTACTGTAGCAGGCACGAGAACGATCAAGGATGACCTTGGACATGAGCTGCAAATTCCCGCACATCCAAAGCATGTGCTTGCTCCATACTTGGAAGATCCGCTAACCGTGCTTGGCATTAAGCCAGTCGCACAATGGGCCAACGGCGATATCGTTCAGGAGTATCTGCAGAACGAGCTGGCCGGGTTGCCAAAGGTAGACTTCTCAGCAGGCGGCCTGGTTCCCGAACAAGCAGCTGCCCAGCAGCCGGATCTGATTATTCTGATCTTTAAGGAGTGGGCCGATAAAGGGATGTACGAGTCCTATTCCAAAATCGCACCGACCTATGTGTTCGAGAACGGCATGACCGATTGGCGAAAAACACTGCGCACACTCGGAGATTTGCTCGGTC
Organism: Paenibacillus sp. NPDC056722; assembly: GCF_042790635.1. Lineage (NCBI taxonomy): Bacteria > Bacillati > Bacillota > Bacilli > Caryophanales > Paenibacillaceae > Paenibacillus > Paenibacillus sp. NPDC056722. Next base: position 704,504 of record NZ_JBHTYV010000001.1, read on the forward strand.
AAACGGATAAAGCAGAACAGGAGATTAAGGCTTTTGACAGCAAGGTTGCTGATGCCAAGGAGAAAATCAAAGGAGCGATCGGGGACCAGGAGGTTGCTCTGCTGTGGCCGAGCGGCAAGAATCTCTTCCTGCTCAGCGCTCAGGACTACAGTGGTAAGCTGCTCTATGATGAACTGGGTATCAAGGAGCCTGCTCTTGCCCACGGACAAAGCTTCCAGGATATTTCGCTTGAGAAGCTGCCGGAGATCGGCAAAGGTCATATTTTCCTGATCACACAATATAACGATACAGAATCAGGACAATTGATGACCAGTAAGGTATGGAAGGGTCTTCCTGCTGTCAAGGAAGGACGGGTACATGAGATCAGTTGGAACCACTGGATGAATAATGGACTGATTGCCAACCAGTTGAATTTAGAAGATACGCTCAAGGCCCTGGTGAAATAAGTTTCTTAACGTAAAAAATGAACAGTTGACTAACGCCGCTCTATTTCCCGTTTGCACTGGGGAAAGGAGCGGCGTTATACTTATCGTAATATTTCTATCTTTAAAATCCCCCGACAACAATGTTGCCGTAGCTTTTTTAGACCTGGCTTGCTTCGACCCCGCTCACCCTATATCGATACCAACAAACAGCACACAAAAGACAGCTATGACGACTGCGCCCACGATCATAAGGGTCTTGTTTGATTTACGCATGAATATCTCTTCTCCCGAACGAAAAATAGGTAATAGACATACAGATGGCGATGATCACCAATGGAATGACAAGCACTTCAACAACACTCTTCGTCCCTGACAGGATAACACGCTCTGAATTGACAACGTAGACACCCGAGAATTTCATAATTTGGGTCGTCAGCGTATATCCCGATAACTCACGTACCAATGCAGAAGAAGCCTCTCGGCAGTAGCCGGTGATAAGAAAGTCACCGAAGATAACAAGAAAAGTAGCCACTACCGCCGAGGCTGTTCTTCTAATAAATATCCCAACCATGATGATTAGAACCGCATAAGCGGACAAGTATAGCACATTCAGCCCCAGCACACGGATAACCTGAATCGCGTCCGTTTTCAATCCGCCATTGCCGATGACGCTTCCCGAGATCAAGGCAGCCGACATATAACACACATAATAAACACCAAAAAACTGAATGACCCACACAAAGATGAAGTTTAGCGCAGAGATATATTTTCCCGTAATGTAAGCAAATCGACTCTGGCCTGAAGCAAGGACAAGCTTTATGGAACCATATTCATATCCTTCAGTCGCTAAGAAGCAGACATAAGTAGGAATGACAAAATAAAGAAAGAGCGATAATTGCGTTAACAGGATCAATGGCTGTGCAAGGTTGATGATCTCGAAGTTATTTTTGCCGCCCACCCAGAACGCCAGCACAGCGCTTGCAATAAAGAACAGTAGAGAAATTCCGCGGAACATCGTATCCTTTTTTATAAAATAAGCTTGTGCCTTCAGAAAATTCAGCATCGATTCATCCTCCTATCAGATCCATGTAATAATGCTCAAGACTCGCAGCAGACAAGTGGATTCCCTCAATGGGTATCCCTTGCTCTATGAATACCGTCATGAGCTGCTCCAGATCCGCAGCAGACTTGGGAACCCGGATTTCGTTAGCACCCGACCGTATGAATGAATGGATATTTAGCTCATTTTCCAGCACATGTATTGCAGCGTCTGCCTCTGGAGTTTGAATACATATCTCTGTCTTCGCCGATTGCAAAAGCTCTTCAGCTAAGACCTCCTTAATTAGTCTGCCTTTATGTATAAACCCGAATTTGGTAGCGATCAGCTGCAGTTCGCTCAGAATATGACTGGAGATCAGGATCGTTACGCCTTGCTCCTTAACTAGTCTCGTTAATACGTGTCTCATCTCAACGATTCCGCCAGGATCAAGCCCATTCATTGGCTCGTCCAGCATCAGAAATTTCGGTGCGTGAAGCAACGCGACAGCCAGCCCCAGCCGCTGCTTCATTCCAAGAGAGTATTCTGAGGTGTTCTTCTTACGATTGTCAGTCAATCCGACCAGACCCAACACCTCTTCAACTCTATGAGCATCCGATATTCCATGAATCCTGCTATAGAAGCTCAAGTTCTCTTCACCATTCATATGTGGATAAAGAGCCGGGTGCTCAATCAGAACGCCTATTTGTTTTCGGGCCTGCGCCAGCTCCCTCCTTTTGCTTCGCCCCATCAGCGTAATAGACCCCTGAGTCGGATGGATTAATCCGCTGATCACTTTCATTAGAGTAGTTTTACCGGCCCCATTCTCACCAACAAATCCGTAGATGTCACCCTCTGCAATTACCATGTTGATATTCTCGAGTGCCGCTGCATTCCCATAATGCTTGGTTAATCCTTCCGCTTGAAAGATAGTAGTATTCATTCCTTCGCTCCTCTGTGGTTTCGTCTGCTGCGCATGGATATGAATCTACCATGTTTAGTGTGCTATCCAACGGCAGACGTAACAAACAGGAGAGTTATTGTAACTTCTGCCGTTGCCTGATCTCCTAAATAATGTATGATTAACGTATATAGCCAAAGGGGAAGAGTTACATGATACATATCGCCATCTGTGATGATGACAAACCAACAACGGAACAGCTGGAGGACATGATCCTTAATAGCTCCATATATCGAACCGAAAAGCTCGATGTCACCATCTTCTATTCAGGTGAAAGCTTCACGAAAGCCATTCAACACAGCTGTCACTTTGATCTTGTATTTATGGATATCGAAATGGAAGGGATTAGCGGAGTTACTGCGGGGCATATTTTGCGGGCAGATTGTGATAACGACAGGGTGCAGCTTGTTTATGTCTCCAGCCACGAAGAGTATCATGTGCAGCTGTTTGATGTACAGCCCTCAGGCTTTCTCAAGAAGCCCTTGCACCAAGCGTCCTTCGAACAGAAGCTGATCTCCCTTATTCAGAACATCAAGCGCAAACGCCAGCGAAGTAAGCCAAGATTGCTGCCTATTAACCAAAAAGGGATTGAAACGCTCGTTCCGATCCGTAATATCATGTATCTGGCAAGTGATCGCCGCAAAGTTATTCTGCGTACCACCGACGAACAATTGGAATACTACAGTACATTATCCCTAGAAGAAAGTAAGCTTCCCTCCGAGCAGTTCGTTCGCATACACCAGTCGTATCTTGTGAATTTCTTTTATGTAAAGCAAATCCTGGCTAGAAGAATGATCTTAACCAGCGGAGAAGAATTACCCATTAGCGAAAAACAAGCTGCCGCAGTGAAAAAGAGCTATTTGAAGTTCAGGGGGAGTCTGATTGAATAGTATCGTTCTGGATGAGTTTTTTTATGAAATTACGCTGATCGCTCTCCCGTTTATTATTCATTATTTTTACAGCCACTACTTCACCTGCCGCGTGGAATCCAAGCTGTACCTCGCTGCGATTTACACAATCTATTATATTTTCGTAACTCTGCTGCACTTCAGTTCATTACCCGGCATCTGGATGCTTGCACTCAATGCAGGCTCTATTATACTTCTGTCCTTTCTCTACCATGGTCAGGCAAAATGGCGCATCGGCGCCGGTTTATTCATCGTCTCCCTCATTCTACTTACGGATGTTGCCATAGGTGTCATTCAGAATTCGGGTGGTTATATCCTCTCGCTGTTTCTGTCGAAAATGATGATGTTTTTATTGGTCCGGATGACGCTTCACTTTACTAGAGCTTTTGGCAAGGGCGATCTAAGTCCCTGGTATTGGGTCGGACTATTCTGTTTCCCATTCATTGGTATCCTTGGAATTACGGGATTGACGAGTAACCTGACCTACCACGGCTCCCCTGTCTTGTACTCGATTTTTTCCAGTGGCATGCTGGCCATTCAGTTCTTGATGATCCTTTTATGCGATAGGGTGCTCACCATTCAATCGGCGCAACACAAAAACTCGCTACTGGAACAACTAAATATTTATTATATCAATCAGTATCTGCTTACAAAAGAACGACAGGAAGAAGTCTTTGCCTTTCAACATGACTTCAAAAATATTTTACTGGGCCTACGGTCGCAGCTGCAATCCGGGGAGAAAAGAGCAGGACTCAGCGAGGTAGAAAAGCTTCTGGAGCGCATAGAAGATACACCCGGATGCTGCAACACCGGGACCATCCTGATCGACTCCATTGTCAATTACAAACAGCAAGTAGCCGAGAAGCTGGGCATTGCTTTTGAACCCGACATCCGCATTCCGCCCCATCTGGATTTGGAGACCAACACGCTCAGCATTATTTTGGGAAATACGCTCGACAATGCCATTGAAGCCGCCAAGCAGCAAGGTGTGACGAAGCCCTATATCAAATTCCAGCTGCACTATTTGAATGAGACATTGTTCATTAGAATTCAAAATCCATATCAACATCAAATACGACAAAATCAATTCGGAGAACTGACAACCACTAAAAAGGACAAGCAACTCCATGGGCTGGGCTTGAAAAGTGTTAAAAAGATGGTGGATGAAAGCGGCGGGATATGGAATATCTCCTATGAGAATGAGATTTTCCAGGTGGAGATTTGTCTATTTAACGTTGGAATTTCATCTGCTTCACAGGATCATTACGAAGACAACCGTGTGACCATGAAATAGAATAATTCGAACGGTCCCGGTTGGTTACTTAACCATATTCTCCAAAAAGGAGGTTAAGCGGCATGAAGCATACTGCTAATCTCATTTCACTAAGTCGGATAGTTCTCACGCTGTGCATGTTGTTCTCCTTCAGCCACGTATGGCTCTTCACGTTGTTGTATCTGCTTTGCGGGCTGAGTGATGTGCTTGATGGATATATCGCACGCCAAACAGGCACCCAAAGTGAATTTGGAGCCCGTTTGGATACGGTAGCGGATTTGCTGTTTTATACATTGATCATCGTATTTACCGCAATCCGGCTTGGTCAGGGCACGCTGGTCTTTTTGCCATGGATTATTATCATCGCCCTGATTCGTATAGCAAACGCCATCATCGCAGCTTACAAATATCATTCATGGGTTATGTTGCATACGTGGGGAAACAAGCTGACTGGGGGGCTTCTTTTTCTAGCACCGCCACTCTACCTCATCCTGCAGAATCCAATGGTATTCTGGCCAGTATGTATAGCCGGGGTGCTATCATCAGTGGAGGAAGGCGCGATTCATCTCACCTCTGCACAGCTCAATATTGATAGGCAGAGTATTTTCAAAGCGGAATAAAGCCCGGTCGCTACAGTTCAAAGTCCCCTCCATTCCACCTACCTTAGCGCCCCTCCATGATTTTCTGCAATAATCAAATGTTCAAAAGCCCATGTTCATCAGCCAAGCAGTCAGCTTCTCTTCCCTCCCCTTAAGGTCATTATTCCTCTTTTCGTACCTGCCAAGCCGGTGTTCTGCGGCAATGCTGCCATCGAGCATATACAGTACTCGTTCTGCCTCGGCAGCAACCTTGGTATCATGCGTGACCAGTAGAATCGTTGTTCCTCTCCGATGGATCTCGGCGATAATCTCCATAATCTCTGCGGCTGCCTTGGAGTTCAGCGCACCTGTTGGCTCATCGCCGAAGAGGATATCCGGTTCGTTGATCAGGGCCCGGCAGATGGCTGCCCGCTGCATCTGACCTCCTGACACCTGCGTGATATCGCGTTCTGCCAGTGCGGCAATGCCGGATCTTTTCATTAAATCAGCGGCTTTTTTATTGATACTTGCACGTCTATTTTTGTTCGCCCGGTAAGCAGGCAGGATGATATTATCACGGATATTCAGGTTTTTTAACAGATGCATCTGCTGAAAAATAAATCCCATCTCGTGCAGCCGGAGTTCCGCTAGCTCCTCCTCGGCAAGTCGACTGATCTCCCGCCCCTTAAAAACCACCCGTCCCGCACTGATTCCATCCATGCCGCTGATCGTATACAGTAACGTGGATTTGCCTGACCCGGAAGGCCCCATAACCGCCACGAATTCCCCCTGCGCTATCTGAAGCTGGATCTCTCGCAACACCAATTGCTTGGCACCTTGTCCTGAGGAATACGCTTTAGATAATCCGCTGGCTTCTAATATGTACATCTCGCCATCCCCTCTCATACTGTACGCCCGCTATCCTCTCATCCTGTACATCCCGCTATTCCTCTCATTCACTCATCTGTACCGCAATACTGGATTTTCTGATGAACATTGTGCTCACGAATGTTGTCACTTCGACAACCAGAACAAAGACTAGCGGAAGCCACCCATACACTGTCATAGGTTGAATCACAAACTGAATCTTTGAAGCCCCCATCATCGATCCAATCACCCGAACCACACCTTGTCCAAGGCTCCCTGCCGCAATAGTTCCCAGAGTAATACCCAGCCCAGCTATTAGAAGCATGCGCACCAGATACTGACGACGAATATCCCCGAGAGAGAACCCAATACTCCGCAGAATGGAAATTTGTGAGGCATCTTTTGCCAACAGCATTTTTAGAAACAGTGAGGTAATCAGCATCGCAATGGCTAAGGAAACGGCAATAATCAGGATAGTTGCGAGCCGCAGTTGTGTGATCATACTCCCTAGAGTCTGGGACAGATAACTGTCCAGATGCGTGATTTTAGCAGGGTAAAAGAGTTTGGCATATTGATCCACCTTCGCGCTCACCCCAACACCCGGCTTGACATCTATAGCCACTACATACCACATAGCAGTCTTAGGATCGTAGGGCAGTCGCGCTTTTGCCGTTCGGCCACCGTTCGTGATATCCTGATAGACTCCGCTGACTTTCATTTTTAGCTGGGTTCCACCCGCGGCCAATAGCAGCTCTTCCCCTAACCTTTTGTTCAGGTCTCTGGCATTCAGATCCGAAAGTGCAATTTCATTACTCTTTTCGGGAGCCGTACCTTCAATGTATGACAACGGGAAAATAGAGAAATCCCCACTCTCAACATTTAAGCTCTCCCATACTCCATCACTACCCAGCACCTTAAAACGTGAGGTCACCAGTGGAGAAAACTTCTCGATGTCTTGATCCTTTTCAAGCGTTCTTAGCATAGATTCAAACTTGCGCTCGGTAGACCCCGATTGCTGCAGGTCAATTCGAATATCACTCTTCCCTATTCCCATATAAGTAATGAACTGCGGGGATTGCAGCGTGTGCAGCATATTCACCGGTACAATAATGATGAACGTACAGATCATAAGAATAGACAGCAATAATCCGTACATTTTGAAGCGTCCCACAACATCCTTGATCCCGAGAAAAGTATTCACGTTCATCCATTTGCACCGATGGAGCGAAATCACACTGGTGTTAAGCTTCGTCGCCCCGGCAGTGCCGGACCGTAGTGCCTCGACCGCCGTGATATGGTTCAGTCTTCCTAGCATTAGCTTACAGAAGAACACGACTGTGGCAAATACAAGACCGACTGCCAGAACAGGCACAAGATACTGCAGCAAGCTTGGTGAAGCTGTTCCCAGATACAGGCTGATGTTGGCCGTAAAAATCCGTATCACAGCTAAAGAGGCCAAATATCCCAGCAGCGAAGACGATGCTGCCATGACGATGTATTTTGCCATATAGATAGCTCTGATCTCAGACTGTGGAATCCCGATCGCTTTCATGACACCAAGCTCCCTGTAATCCTCTTCTAGTGCGGCAATCATCGTGAACCTGAGGCATAGCAGGGCAATAATCATTAGCAAAATACTGGCTAAAATAATAACGAGTGCAATGACGCCATCGGTCAAGGCATTCAGCGTCTTGAATAATGCATAGTCCACCGTCGGACCTTTAGCAGGTAGGCCTGAAGCCTCATAAGCACTGCGAAATTCGCTGAGTCTGCTTCGATCCGTGAGTTGGAACTCGATCAAATATTCAGAATCCTTGAACGATTGCTTAAGAACTGTATAGTCTCTGTCACTCACCACAAAACGCTTGGAGCTGACAAGGGCCGGATTCATCTGAACATCACGAACAAAATCAACGATGGTGAACGTATACTCCCTGGTCCCAGCAGTTATGGTGACGGGATCTCCAATGCTCAAATGGTTCTGCTGTCTGTAGTAGATGGGAACAGCGATTTCGCCCTCTGACAGCTGAATCACCTCATTCTCCAAATTGAGCAAGAAATCAAACGATAGATTCTGTCTCACAAAGCCAATATCCATCACACTATTGAGTTCTGTCTTGGATTGATTGCCTAGCATGATATTCGAGCCGTCTATACGCAGCATCTCTACCGTCTGCTGTTTCTTCACTATAGGATTGGCCGATACGAATCTTTGGATCACTCTGTGATTGATTGGACCTTGGTGCATCTGAACAAAGTGGGGAGCGTTCGATTTAAGCAGCAAATGGTTCAAAGACCCCGATAACTCCATGATGATATGGGAAGCACTGGCCACAAGTAAGGCCGATAGCATAATGAACAGGAAGAGTCCGATCGTCACAATTTTATTACGCTGAAAATCTTTTATCGCAATCTTCAACAGCATGTCTCCATATCCCCTCCTCTCTTTGAATAAAATCAGCTATGGCTTCTCCAGTGAAGTGATAGATTTAATACTGGGAATCAAGAAGGCAAGGACGACAATCAGCAAGCCGCACACGATAAATAACAGACCGATCCCCCGTCCTTCCCCAATACCTATCACTCTCCCGACCGTAGTAACCAGGAATCCCCCTTCCCGTAACATCGGGTTGAAGATACGATCCGCAAGCACCCCGGCCAGTGCGTATGCTGCCACATAACCTAGCTGGGACAAGATGCCAATAATTCCCCAGGCCCTGCCCTGAGCTTCATTCGGAATATTGGAGCGGATCATTACATCAGCACTTGTATTAATGAAGGGAATAACTGTGAAGAAGAGAAAGGCCGCTCCAGCAATAAAATAAATATTCGTCGTCAAACCCACCGCAGCATAGAACCACCCGGCTATCCCCAGCCCGATCCCCAGCAGCTGGATATAGTTGCTCTTCATACTGAAGATACCGATGATCAGACTTCCGACCAGCATTCCGATGGCACTTACAGACATTACCGTACCAAGTGTTCCTGAATCTGTGAGAGGTAAAAGCATGGGAGTAAATAAAGTCTGGAGAAAACCAATGTAGAAGGTTACCATCGACAGAATAAAGGTCAGAGAGAGCACGCCCTTGGTGGAAGTCAAGACACTCCATCCCTCCTTCAGTTCCTTGACAAAAGACGATGGTTCCTTGACATGGAGAGTTGTCCCGAGGGTTCTTTTCACAGCCAGTATCGTCAGAAACGTCACTAGAAACGTGAAGATGTCGATCAACAGCACGACCTTGATGTCAAACAGAGACAGTAGAATTCCGGCGATCACCGGGGAAAGAAGATACTTGGAGGATGCCGCAAGCTGGACCAGACCACTGGCCTTGGCAAATTGCTCTTCGGTCAAAAGGTCCGTGATCGTCGCTTTGTAAGCGGGATCAAGCAGAGAAACAAAGATTGAACTAAAGGCTACACCCACACAGATCTGCCATAGCGGCGGATCACCCACCAGCATCGCCACTAGAATAAAGACAAGGCCAACAGCAGAGAACAGATCGCCCAGCAACATGAGCAGTCTGCGGTCAAATCGGTCTGCGAGCACCCCGCCGATCGGTCCAAGCAAGATAGACGGGAGAAAAGCACAAAGCGTCACCAACGCTACACTGGTGGCTGTACCAGTCATTTGATAGACATAAACACCGAGTGCAAAGGCAGTCAGACCGCTGCCAATACTGGAAATCCACTCCCCCGTCCACAGGATCAGAAAGGGTCTAAACGACTTATGGCTTGCTCTCCCCATACTTTCTCATCTCCTCATCCTTTGGGCCGTTGTGCAAACATCTGCGCTACATAAGAGAAGCTGCCTTTATCCGCCCCCAGCATCGTCTCCATGATATAGATGAACGCTCCAATCTTCTGCGCGATCTCCTCCGGCTGCCAGCGGAAGATCCCTTCATCGAACAGAAACTCCGAGGTGGTCAATAGGAACTCTACCGATTCCTTGGGATACGGTGTACGGAACAGCTCCTCTCGTATTCCTTGCTCTATGACCTCTGTCAACACAGGTGTCAGGTGAAGAATGGTCTGGGCCAGGCTTTTCTGGTGTATCTGGGCATTGTCCGGTTGGTGGAACTGCTCAATCATATGTTCCTTTCGGTCATCATCTGGCTTCTGGGCCATAATAATGGACAATAGCTTCTCATGGACAGTCAGATCAGGATTGCTCGCAATCTGCTTGGCTGATGTCACCCCTGCCTCGATGAAACGCATAACCACAGCATCCATAACCTCTTCCTTGGATTTAAAATAATAATAAAAGGTGCCTTTGGCGATCCCGATTTCCTGCAATATATCGTTCACTGTCGTTCCGGCGTATCCTTTGGTATAAAAAAGCTTCTCCGCCGTATCCAGAATTTCATTTCTACGCTCTTCAGGTTCTTTCGTAATTCTCATTGGATGATTCCTCCATTCACTATGTAGACCGACCGTCGGTCTATAATAGATTACACCTTGATCCAAATAATGTCAACCGTTAGCAAAGAGGGACTACTATCATACTATTTAAAAAAACAGGGGCTTATCCCTCCGTAGAAAAATCTACTTCCGGAATAGCCCCTATGTTTAATATCATCGTTTTTTTCAAATCCCTTGGCCCGATTCTAATCAATGATGGCTTCCGCTTCTATTTCGATCAGGAGACGCGGGTCTATTAACGCCTTTACCTCCAGCATGCTTGCTACCGGCTGAATCTCTTTAAAGAATTCACCGTGCGCTTTCCCGATTTCTTCCCATCTGGAGATGTCCGTAACAAACATTCGGGTTCGTACTACATGCGTTAGGTCAGCTCCCAACTCGTTCAAAGCCTTTTCAATGGTTTCCAAAATAAACTTCGTTTGTGCATAAGGATCTCCTAGGCCGATAACTTCCCCATCTTGCATCGCTGTTGTGCCTGCGACCTCAATCATGTTACCCACACGAATGGCGCGGCAATATCCTACGACCGGTTCCCAAGGGGAACCTGTAAACACCTGTTGTCTGCTCACGTTGTTCTTCCCTTCCTGCAAAAAAAGATAATAGTTTCTTTTATTATACTGAACGTACACTTGTAGTTGAAGAATTTTTCACATCATTCGATTTCTGAACATGTGCCTATATAAGTAGCATCGAAGCCTAATTAACGGCATTTTTGTATCTTAAATCTTTTGCAACTGAGGGTTAGTGGAGATTAAGTGCAATATTGTACCTTAATCTTCCAAAATACCCCACTAAGTGTGTTTTTTCGAAAAATAAGATACAACAATGTCCTTATTTACCTCATTTTCTTATTTAAAAGAAAAATAAGGTACAAAAATGCCGTTAGTTGAGGAGGTGTCCCCTCTTCTTTAAATATTAAGAGGACTGGTGAATACATATACCGCTATTATTGAAATCTATCGACCGTCTATGTTCCGGTGCTAGCCTTCCTATGGAAGTTAATACTTTTTGTATATTCCGAAAACACTCCCATAATCAAAGTTCTTTATGATTTGTTTGGTAGTACAAACATTTTAGGAGGGAACATATGAAATCACCGAAAAAGTATGGAATCAAGACTGCCGTTGTTGCTACCGCGGCAACTGCCCTGTTCGCTTCAAGCGTAATAACTGCACAAGTCACCAATCGTGCGGACGCCGCTCCTTCCAAGACTAAAAATGTTATTCTGTTTGTCGGTGACGGAATGGGGACAGCACAACGAAATGCCATCCGGTTAGCCACTGTTGGTGAAAAAGGCAACCTTGCTATGGATTCCATGCCCTACGCGGGTCTGATCCATACAAGCTCCACCGTTCCGGTTACGGATTCGGCGGCGTCTGCCACAGCTTATGCCAGTGGTGTGAAGACTTACAACGGTGCCATCGGCATGGATGCCAACAAGAAATCGGTACCTACTATTATGGAATATGCTAAAGAAGCTGGTAAATCCACTGGCGTGGTTACGACCAGTCAGATTACGGATGCCACCGGAGCTGCTTTTGGCGCGCACGTGGAAGACCGTTCGAAGCAAAGCGACATCGCACTGCAACTACTGACGAAGAGTAAAGTCGATGTATTGCTTGGTGGAGGCGAGGATTTCTGGTATCCAGCGGGCAACCCGGGTAAATTCCAGGATGAGCCTGCAGAAGACCCTTCCGAGAAAAGCAAAGGAACTCAAGGTAATCTTGTAGAAAAAGCTAAGCAATTGGGCTATAACCACGTCTCTTCCAAAACAGAACTGCAACAAGCAAAGGGTGGCAAGCTGCTTGGACTGTTCGCTAATGAAGAAATGTTCCAGCAAAAGCCTGAGGGTGAAGGCGATATCTATAACCCTGTAGTCTCCCTTAAAGAAATGACTACGAAAGCCATTGACACCCTTTCTAAGAATAAAAATGGCTTCTTCCTGATGGTCGAGGAAGAAGGCACGGATGAATTTGCACACCAAAACAATGCGAAAATGACGATTAAATCTGGTCAAGAGCTGGATAAAGCCGTTCAGGTTGCCAAGGATTTCGCCAAGAAGAACCCTGACACATTAGTCTTGGTCCTGGCTGATCATGAAACCGGCGGTTTCTCGATTGAAGAAGTGAACGACGGCGACGAGTCCGGCGATGGCATCTCCAAGGAAGATGGACCATTCGCTATTGCCAATTCCAAAGCAAACTTTGTCGTAGACTGGACAACCTCTGGACACACAGCGGTAGATATCCCTATCACAGCTATGGGCAGAAATGCGAATCTCTTCACAGGCATCTACGAGAATACTGAAGTATTCCACAAGCTGATGGATTCCATGGGCCTTAAAGCAAAGAAATAATCATCTGAACGATTGTTCACAGGAATAACGTAACAGGCTTCCCGTCGGGTAACGAGACCCGCGGCAAGCCTGTTTTTCATTGCTACCTCCCAAGTGACTCATACTCCACACGGGCTATGAGAATCATCGGAAACGATGCTGCAATAGTATTCGAAGAGACGTTGTCCAGCAGCATCTCATTCACTGGACCATAGGGAGAATCATTGCCGTAAACCATCACCACCGAATTGTAAGGGGCGAGGCGGGCTTCCAGGTCAGCTGGCAATTGTTCCGCGAACTCACTATCCTCTATGTACTCATGCCGCAAGTAGGTCACCAAACTCCGCCGCTCTTCCCCGTTTCTCACAAAATGCCGTTCCATAAAATCCTGATCCAGACCCTCTATTCCTGCTTCGTCTATAAAATTACCCCCGGTCACCCCATCACCAGAGGAACCCTCTGAATAGGCCATAAGTTCATCTTCAGAATTGAAATTCCCCGCCCAGATCGCTACTACATTTCTCATCTTCGCCCTCCTTTGCCCAGTTATATGCGAATGATAAACAAGCCTTGTACTTAAAGTTTACCCAATTGTACATGGAAAAGTAACGCTATATACGTAAAAATCCGACTGGATCAGCGATAGGCTCCAGCCGGATTTTTCAAAGATGTTTTTCCGCATCGCATGCGGCTCCCGGCGCGCGGTGTTCAGCCTTTACAATTGCAGCCGCCCGCCCTGCTGCTGGACTACTTTACCGGCTATGACATTCCCCAGCTCACAGGCCTGCTGTAGAGAATAGCCTCTGGCAAGTCCCGCGATAAAAGCGCCGGTATGCGAATCGCCTGCACCGATCGTATCCACAACCTTCACCGGCTCCGTCTCGGCGATCCCCTCTTCGTCACGTGAACAGTACAGGGTGCCTTCTCCACCCAAGGTGACGACAACCGCCTCACCAGTCCGCTGGGTCAGCTTGGCTGCTGCTTCCTTAACATCATTCTCCTGCATGATGGCCTGGATCTCGTTCTTATTAGCATGCACAATCGTACCCATGCTAAAGATTCTTTCCAGAATCGATGGCTCCAGGAATTCACCGCGCGGACCTGGATCGAAGACAATCTTCCCGGTTGACTTGCGCTGGCTCAGAGCGTCCAAAATAATAGGGCCTGATGGTCCTTCCAATTCGTAACCGCTAACGTAGATATAGTCATAGCTAGCGAGATCAATTGTCTCGAACCAGTGTGCAGCCCATCGTGTTTCAATTCCAGGAATAGTGATGAAAGTCCGCTCACCATCATGCTCTACGATGGAAAGGTTCCAACCGTTATCTCCGGACAAGTCCTCCAGGAGCACGGGTACGCCGTCCTTTTGCAGCTGGGCCTTGACGATATCGCCATAGCTTCCTTGTCCCACCGGGGCGAACAGACTGTAATTCACATGTAGCTGGTTCAGGATATTGGACACATTGTAGGCGCAGCCGCCTACAATAGTTTCTTTATGCTCGGCCATGACATCCTCAGCCGTTCTTGGCAGTCTGTCAAGCTGGATGATCACATCCACTACAGCTGCGCCGATCACGAGGATTCTGCGGCTTTTATCGGATTTTACACGATCCAGAATATTTTCACTCATGGGATACTCCTCCTTGCATGGACTTTCTATTCGCCTGACTCAAGATGATGGTTGTCACGGCACTTGCCGCAAAGGCCAGCAGCACACCTAGGCTGCTATCCTTAAAAATTCCTGTGGCAAACGGGCCGCTTAAGAACGGAGAGTTAGTGAACAGAAAACCTGTAACTACACCGATAATCCAGCTGATTACGCCATTATAATTAAATGCCCTGCCTGTAGCATTGTCCAGCAATCCTGCATCATAGCCAGTCTTGCTTCTCAGCAGCACATAGTCGAACATAAAGGTCGCCGCCCAGGCTGCCAGGCCAATGCCGAGAATACCGAGGAACAGCTGGAAGTTCATCAGGAAATCCTCTGAAATAAACAGGACGTAGACCGGAATGAGGATCATAATTAGCGCGTGAATCGCGATAGCGGTTTTATCGCTAACCTTGATGTTCAGCGTCTCCATGTTGACACGAGCCGATTTCAAGCTGATGATACATTGCGGAATCAGGCCGCCAAGCGCTGTAATGAAGTAGACGACTGTCATCCATTTCGGAAGCGCATTTCCAATGGCCTGGATTGGGTTGGAAGCGGATACCAGATCCGGCACAGAAGTACTGAGCAGAATCCCCACGCCCATGATGAAGAACAGTGGTATAAAGGCGCCGATAGTCACACCTGCGAATACCTTTTTGCCGGAATTGGCCGGGTTCTGATAAGCGCTGTAGTCAGCGGAAGCAATGGACCAACTGATTCCCGTTCCTGCAATGATGATGGAGAGCGCCGGCAGAAAACCATTCAGCCAGTTACCGTTGCTCATCTTGAACAACGCTGTCCAGTCTGTCTGCGGAATGAGAATAACCAGGATCAGGAAGGTTAATGCCCCGAACACATAGGTGAAGAAGGTCTGTACTTTGACCAGGACATTTTGCCCAAAGAGATTCGAAGTTAGAATCAGCACCACAAACAACGCCAGACTTATCACTGTCAATACTGCTGATTGACCGATACCAAACAGCCCGAACAGTGACATTAGGGTAAGTGTTCCCGTAATCACGTTCACTGCTAGCCAGCCTATTAGACTAAGCCAACCGAGCAGATTCGGAATATAGTTTCCCTTGACGCCAAAGACTGCTCTAGACAGCACGAAGGTGGTTCCGCCTGACTTGAGACCTGACAGACTTAGATAACCCACAAGTGCAAACGACAATGCACCTGCGGCTGCCGCCAGTACGGACTGGATAAAGCTAAGATGATAACTAACAATAAGTGCGCCATAAACTACACCCAGAATTCCAATATTGCCAGCAAACCAGATGAAAAAAAGTTCCTTGGGACTTCCGGTTCTTTCATCAGACGGGATAAACAGTTCAGACTTCGAATTGGACATGTTCTTCTTCCCCCTATAATGAATCAGAATGAATTAATGCTGTGTTCTGAACGCAAGAATATGATCGGCATACTGACTGAGATTCACACCATTGGCCTCGTCGATCAATGCTCTCCATGAGGGATCAATGGCATCTGCTCCCGATTTGGCACCACAGATGGCAGTTGCCATCGCACCGATGGTATCTGTATCACCACCCAAATTTGCACACAATAGGCTGCATCGTTGCGGTTCCTTGGCGTAATACGCAATAGCAAGCGCTGCTGGAACTGATTCGCTGGTGATTACGCCGCTGCCGATGACATCGTAAATGACCTGCAGGAATCTTTCGTCCTGACCTTCGTACTTCTCCGCGTATTCCAGTGCGAGCTTCAGCCGCGCAGGGAGCGATGCGCTGTACGTCTCTGCACCATAATCCTTCGTTTCCAGGTAGGCCAATACCGCATGGGCCATAATATCCTCCCAGGACTTGTCGACTATGGCGGCTCCTACTGCTGCGGCAACCATTGCCGCTCCACCTACAGCTACATCCGTAGAATGCGTCACCTTGCTGATGTCGTACACGAATTTGGATAACTTCTGAACCTCTGCTGGCAAGAATAGTCCTCCGATCGGAGCAATCCGCATCGCGGCCCCATTCGTTTCGGCTTTGGAAGTGAACTCCGTCGCATCCTTACCTGCCTTTAGGGCGAGCAGCGCAGCCTTGGAGCTTGGCCCAAGAATGTTGTTCTCAAAAGCATTCAGCCTGTCGGCCCATTCCAGCAAGTGCCGGCCAATCACAGCCCTCTCCGGGACGAAATCGCTTTCAATAAGAGCATCCAGGATTAGCAAGGCCTGTGAGGTGTCATCCGTAAATTGACCACGGGTAAAGTTGCACGCCACATCATTTTCCTTAGGGCCATCCAGAAAATCCGTTATGGTTCCAAAATACGCCTTCACCTTGTTTCTGCCCCACAGCTCCGACGGCATCCCCATCGCATCACCAATAGCCATCCCGTATAATGCACCTAGAATTTTGTTCTTCATAAAATCTGTCTCCTATCTTTAAATTTATACACATACGGTTGTACGTATGAGTCGATCTTAAAATAAAGCCGAGATCACTCGGCGATTAAATATGGGTAACCACTTTGAACTCGACACTCGGCCCGTAGATAACCTCTACCTTTTCCACTTCGATTCCCTTCTCATCCAATACGCTTCCCTTGGTCATGATCAACGGGAAATCCCCCTCATATTCAAACAGCTGTCTTGTTCGCTTGCTGCTGTTAATGGGATGAATGGCCAGGGCTGCATTCTGCGGGTAAATACTGTAGCGTTGATTCATAATCTGGTACAGGGACTGCTCGGAGAAATCATATTGATCGATATCCGGAAATAGAGCCAACGGAACATAGGAAGTGTCTAAGGTCAGCCACTTAATACTGCTCTCCCTGCGCGTCCCGCGGAGCCGAACCAAATGCATGTAAGAGCTGCCTTCCAGGCTGATAATCTCCTTCTTCAGCACACGCGAGACGGGAATTTCATTCTTCTTCCGCGCTGATTCGGTAAACCCGCTGAAGTTCCAGATATTATGCTTCATCTCCCGCAGGCACACCATCGTGCCCTTGCCGTGCATCTTCACCAGAAGGGCTTCATCGACGAGACCGTCAATTGCCTTACGGATCGTGGTCCTTGTGACCTGATACAGCTTCATCATTTCCGTCTCAGAAGGAATCATCCCCCCTTCTTTGAACTTCCCATTGATGATATCGCTGCGGATAATGTTCTGCAGTTGGATGTACAGTGGGACACTGTCATGCTTGTTAAGCATATCTGCCTCCTTACACGCAATCACGGGATGGCCAGCCAGGCTGCACCGTCCATTCTGCTCAAGACTGATACTGCAGGTGATTTAGCGCTTTCATCTCGTGTTGTCCTGCTTGCCGTTCACTCATACGTATGAGTTGAGTTCAATATATCAGGTTCATGATCCTTTAGCAATAGCTTTCTGGAGTTTGGGACAAACTTCCATTAGTGTGACTCTGGAACACGCTCCTGAGCAGCTTGATAATTATTGCCTCATCCCTGCTTAGCTGTCCGATTAACGATCGTACTTACTTTTCCTATACTGTTCAAGTTCTGTTAAAGTTAATATGGTACGATGAGAGTGGGTGAAGAATATATGACAATAATGAACGATATAAAAATAGTCATCGTAGACGATGAATCTTCAATTATCACTATGCTTCAAATGGTGCTGCGCAAGGAAGGGTTCCAGCACATCTATACTGCCGCTTCCTGCCGGGAGGCGCTTGAGGTCGCCCGGCGTGTCCGTCCTGAGATCGTACTGCTCGACATCATGCTCCCTGACGGCAGCGGGCTGGATATTTGCTCACGTATTCGAGAATACGGCAATCCTCATATCCTTTTTCTAACGGCAAGAGCTTCAGACCTGGATGTGCTGACCGGCTTTGCCATGGGCGGGGATGATTATATCACCAAGCCTTTCAATCCTCTCGAAATCGTGGCCCGGATTAAAGCTCGTTTGCGCCGTCAGGATGCCGAGAATTCATCGGTGATGCTTATTCCCCCCCGCTCTGAAGCTGTGAAGTACGAGTTCGGACATTTCGTCGTCAACGAAGCAGAAGGCGAGCTGCTGGTAGACGGACAACCCGTCTCCTGCCCGGCGCAGGTCTTCCAGTTGCTTCTCCATTTCTGCAAGCATCCGGGGATCGTCTTTACGCGCACCCAGCTCTATGAAGCGGTATGGGGGATTGACGGATTGGGGGATGACTCCACAGTACCCGTGCATATCCGGCGGATCCGGGAGCGGATTGAGCAAGACCCTGGAAACCCCAAATATCTACTGACCATCCGCGGTCTCGGTTATAAGCTGGCAAAGGGGCCGCAGGAGTCATGAAAATCAGACGGCGTATTGCCTTCCATCTTACCTATCAGTTTATTTTATATGCCCTGCTTATACAGGCCATTGGTCTGTTCTTGCTCTTTATGTTTCTGCAAAAAACGATTGACGATGACTTACGCCGCAATTTTCCAAACGGGGCCTTGACCAGCATCACAACAGAAGTCTCAATGCGTAACGGTGAGATCAAGGTCCCCTCACACTGGATTAATCTGCTCAAAGAGCGGGGGATGTGGCTGCAGATTATCAATAAGGAAGGGAATGTGATCTATGACATTAACTCGGCCATTGTCCCATCGCTTCCCTCCTCCTACTCTGTGGCCCAATTGTTAAACATACAGGAATCAGGCAAGTACGAAGATTACTCGGTGCATTCTCAAATGGATTTTAATCTTTCACAGACCCAGCTTTTTCTCCTTGGTTATAAGAATCCTGATCTGGATCTGCTCATCAATCTGTTCAACAGCTATCAGAACAATGGGCTGGTTAGTAGCTCCAAGCTCTCCGAACTATCCACTCAGTTGATGGAAAGCGGAAGGTATTTGCAAATCACTGACGAAGCCGGGACAACCGTTCAGAGTGCCGGGAAGAGCAGCGCTTTTTATCCAAACAAGGCTACGCTGGAAATTCTGGAAATGCAGCAGGCTCCAGCCAATACGGATAGGAATATTGCACTCTACCGGGATCCGCACACAGCAAAAACCTGGATGTTATACTCACCAAATGCGGTGGAGAACATCCCTAAGCAGCCTGTCGTCCAGAGTCTTGTCCGCGCGATCTACTGGCTGGCTGTATTCATCTTTGTCTTCTCATTGGCCGTCTCTGTCTGGCACGGCTACCGCTATGGTCAGCCACTGATCCTCTTCGTCAGTTGGTTCCAACGATTGAGCCAAGGGCATTATGATCAAGTGCTGACGGAGAAGGACAGGCGCAAAGTCTTCAAGCGAAACGGTAAATTGAAAATCAGCTACAAGCTATACAGCGAGGTTATTCAGACGTTCTACCATATGGCTGAACAAATGGCACACACGGAGAAAGAACGCAAACGACTGGAGAACGCGCAGGAAGAATGGATGTCCGGCATATCACACGACCTGCGCACACCACTGGCTACTATTCAGGGGTATGGCTACATGCTGGCGAACCAGCCTGGACAATGGGATCAGGAGGAGCTTCAAGTCATGGGCACGATGATCCGCGAAAAAGGCGACTATATGCTTGAGCTGATCACCGACTTCTCACTCATTAATCAGCTCAAGCATGGGGCTTCGCTCATGAAAGTCCACAAGCTGGACCTGGAAGAGCTGGTACGCCGTGCTGTCCTGAAATATGTGAATGATGCAACGATGTCAGACTGTGATTTTACATATGAGGGCACAGATCAGGCCTTATATGTTCAGGCAGATGACAATTGGCTGCAGCGGCTGATGGACAACCTGTTATCCAATGCGGTGAAGCATAATCCGCCTGGTATTACGGTTAACGTCACCGTAGGTATAATGAATAAAGACCCTTACATCAAGGTAGCGGACAATGGAACCGGAATGGATGAAATCACTCAGCAAAATCTGTTCAAACGCTATTACCGGGGTACCAATACAGAAGAATCCACTGCAGGCTCGGGGATCGGGATGAGCATTGCCAAGGCAATTGTCGATGCGCATGGTGGTGAAATCAAGGTACGCTCAACATTAGGCCAAGGGACAGAAATCCTTATCCTGCTGCCTCAGAAGCATAACTTATGAAAAAAAGAATCTTCAGCCCTGCGACTTTACGCGGGCTTGAAGATTCTTTTTTATGTCCATACTAAGCTTGCTGGAGAAGCCATTGCTCGGCCTCATCCGTGTTATCAAACATTCTGAATTGGTCTCCTTTATTCAATTCGGAAGCGAGTTCCTTGAATCTGCCTTCTGTAATCATTTCATCCAAAATCAACGCAGTTTTCACATGATAATTAATGAGCTTCTGCATCATTCCGCCGGCCAGCCCTGTTCTGAGGTTGAAGAAATCTGCAGACAGCACTGCATTGTGTAGCATCAGCAGTTTGGTGTCATGCTCTGAGCATAAGGCAATGAGGTCCAATGCATCCTGTTCTCTGCTCAGCGGCGTCTCGGCGGACAGGACTGATACATAGGCTACATTGTTGTTGCTGATCACTTGATAATTCATTCTGTTCTCTCCTTTGCTTGTTCGTATTCTGAAGCCTGTTCTGTCAAACCTTGGCGTAATTGCTGCACCCACTGCAGCTCCTGCTCATAGGAGGCGATGATATTCTTATCAATCATTTTCCAGATATACGTTTCACGGGATGTGCGATTAGGGGAAAAGAGTCCTCTACGCATCTTCTCCTGCTCCAGACTGATCTGCAGAATGAGCTCTTGCTCATATCCTGACAGTAGCTCTTCCAGCTCTGCAGGACTTAACTGATCGGCCCACGCCAATTGGGTCAGGAACCCTTTCTTGATTTCCGGCAGCTCCGGTGGTGAGAGCACCCAGCTTTTCAATTCAGCCCTGCCCTTTTCAGTAATCGTATAAATCTTCTTTGAAGGTGAGCTTTCTTGATGCTGCACTTCATTCGTAACGAGTTCTTCTCCAAGAAGTTGCACCAATGTCTTGTAAATTTGATTGTTGTTGCCTGACCAATACATTGCCGAGGAATCCTCGATAATTTTTTTCAGGTCATATCCAGTGGATGGCTTCCAGCTCAGGATGCCCAAAATCGCCAGTTTGATTGACATTACAATTCACCCTTTACCAAATAACTTATGTTAATAGTATCATATGTTATTAGTTATACACAAGGGCAGAAAAAAACCTCCTTTGCTGAGGATGAGATTGTCCAATCATCCACTACAAAAGAGGAGTCCTCACTAGCTATGTATGAATTCCTTCTCCAAGATCGCATAAAAATACTGGTCGACCCAGCGCCCCTGCCAATTCAACTCTTCCTTAAAAACCCCTTCCCTAACCATCCCGCTTCGCTCCATCAGCGCGGCTGATCGCTCATTATGACTATTGCACATTCCTACTACCTTATGGGCTTTCAACTGTTCAAAAGCGAATTGCAGCAGTAATCGCACGGCCTCAATCCCGTATCCATTCCCACTGTATTCCGGAAGCAGAGCATAACCAAGCTCCCAACTGCTGCGGAAACCAACATAACTCCAAAGCTTTATAATCCCAATTGGTGTTCTCTCAGGATCAGTCGCTCTGCGAATCACAAAATCATAATGATCCTTATTCCCGGCATCTTGAATCCTGCTCCGATACTTCTCGCGTACTTCCGCCTTGTTCTCTTCTACACTCTCTTCGTAATACCACAAATTTTTGTTGCATAATGTACTGCTCATAAAGTCCAAATCATCAACGGCTAGACTCGACAGTAGCACCTGTTCTCCGTGAATTTCCATGAACTCAGATTCCTCCTTACTTGGGGCAAGATTGTACCAGAATATAGGGTAGCTAAAATCTAAAGACAAACCCGCACCTTCAGCGAGCCGAATCGAGCCCATGTTATCACGAGAGCAATCCCAATAGGGTTGGAAATTACACCGACAGCATTCCTTAACAAAAGCCCTGACTGCCCCAGCAGCATAATACTGTCCCCGGAACTCTTCCACAGTCTCTACATCCGCCGCATGGGTACTCCCGGCTACGAAACCAGAAAAACACACACTGGCCACCTTCTCGTTACACTCCGCAATATATCCAATGCCATGCTGCAAAAACTCCTCTATGGAGTTCCAGTAGTGAAGAATCTTGTGCTCCAGAAAAGCATAATTCTTATACCTTCCGGGTCTTAATGTCTCCTTGTCCATTCTGGTGATGATTAACGGTGATGATAATACAGCTTCCAGTGCCGGAGGTACATTATCCTCTATGAGCCCGAACACATACTGAATATCATGGGAGAGATGGCGCGGATGAAAGATCGCCCGGATCGTCTCCCCCCACTCTCTGTTCTCCGGCACAATCTCTACCCCATGAATATTTTGTTTTACCAGTTCAGGCTCAAGATAGGTTCTCATATAAGAATCAAGACCCTGTAAAAAGCCTTGGCTTCGCGGATTTCC
Organism: Paenibacillus sp. NPDC056722; assembly: GCF_042790635.1. Taxonomy (NCBI): domain Bacteria; kingdom Bacillati; phylum Bacillota; class Bacilli; order Caryophanales; family Paenibacillaceae; genus Paenibacillus; species Paenibacillus sp. NPDC056722. The sequence continues at coordinate 727,289 of NZ_JBHTYV010000001.1, forward strand.
GACAATCTGAAAATCTGACTGGCCCTGAATCCAGATTAAAGCCGCTTCGGGTTCATCAGGATGATCGATGTATACCCGTCCAGGGTTGATACCTTCGGCAACAGCCCTTACCTCTATGTTGTTGCAGGGGTCCGTCAGATGTTTTATTTTATAGAATTCTTGAGTTCTTAACTCTGTAATCATTATAAATTCCTCCAACAGTTATCTTTATTTAGTATAACGACAGGTGGCAATTTATGGATTGTAAAGAATGAGTTAAAAAAAATTCGCCATATTTTAGCTAAAATACATCGACCCGTTACTGCTATTCATTGAGTATTATGGCGCCTTTTTATCCAAGAATATAATTCCATGAAAATTGCGCATAATAGCATAGAACTATCAAGTCAGACCCATCTAAGGATGTAAATATGCTCAAATGGCTCTTAAGAGATCGTAAATCACAAAAAAAGCTGCCAACCCCACAGTTATCCAGGGGGAATTCCCCGGTGGGCTCTACACTAAGCGGTAATTTCGAAGCCGACTTGGCGTTCTTCAGAGAGAACTTTGACCGTTCAAGCGACATCGTATTCAAGGAACTGCTGGTCTGCGATGGTTACCGCGGCATTATTATTTTCATAGACGGATTAGTGGATGTATCTCTTGTGGACATGCACATCATTACTCCCTTGCTGCACGGTCGCAGCCAATTGGAACTCAAGCTGAATGAACAAGTCAAGCATCACAATGTCCAAGCGATCTTGCAAAAAAGCATTGTATCTGCCTGCCAGAGCAAGCTAGAGAGTGAGATGCGTATCATCGCATCTGCCATAACGAACGGTGACACCATACTCATTCTGGAGGGTTCTTCCGAAGCTCTGATCTTCGATATGAAAGAGCGTGAAGCACGAGCGGTCGAAGAAGCGGCCTCTGAGCCTACCATTCGTGGACCCCGGGAAGGTTTTACCGAAAAGCTACGTACCAATACGAGTCTTCTGCGCACCAGGCTTAAGACGAATAAACTCAAAATGGAGCCACTAACCATTGGCGATGTGTCCAATACAGACATTGTCCTAGTGTACCTGGACGGAGTCGCCAAGACAGAGCTATTGGATGAAGTGCGTACACGGCTTGGCCGCATAAAAATCGATGCGATTCTGGAGAGCGGATATATTGAAGAATTGATCGAGGATAATACCTATTCGCCGTTTCCGCAAGTCCTTAGTACAGAACGCCCGGACCGGGTCGCTGCAGCTCTGCTAGAAGGTAAAGTCTCTTTACTGATTGACAATACGCCGTTCGCTTTGGTGTTGCCTATCACTTTTTTGGGACTGATGCAATCGCCGGAGGATTATTATCAGCGGTACATGATCTCGACAGCCACCCGGTGGCTACGATACTGGCTAGCGTTCATCGCCCTGACCTTTCCCTCTCTTTATATTGCTGTAACAACCTTTCATCAGGAAATGGTGCCGACCAACCTGCTGCTTAGTATTGCATCCTCACGAGAAGCAGTCCCCTTTCCGGCCATTATCGAAGCGCTTCTCATGGAGATTACCTTTGAAGGATTACGGGAAGCAGGTATCCGAATGCCCCGCCCTGTTGGACAGGCCGTAAGCATCGTAGGTGCATTAGTCATTGGACAAGCCGCTGTGCAGGCGGGCATTGTCTCGGCGATCCTCGTGATTATTGTATCGTTCACGGGAATTGCCTCCTTTATTTTCCCTTCTTATAGCCTGGGGATCGCTGCACGGTTGCTGCGCTTTCCGTTAATGTTCCTGGCCGGAACTCTGGGGCTGTACGGAATTCTCCTGGGGCTGCTGGTCATATGCATCCATCTGCTTAGGCTCCGCTCCTTTGGCGTACCTTATCTTTCGCCCGTAGCTCCCCTATCCTTGAATAATCTTAAGGATACACTCTTCCGGGTACCTTGGAGGAATCTCATTCATCGCCGCAGAGGAATTGGCGAATAAGAACAAGACCATGCACTCTGTTCTGATGCCATTCATAAGCTTCGTTCAACAATAAGATGAGGGGTGAGAAAAATGCAGGTGAAACCAGTGATCCTGTCAATGATGTTCTTCCTGATTCTCCCTCTATTGACGGGCTGCTGGAGCAAAGTGGAAGTAAATGATGTCGCTATCGTTACTGCCGTCGGTCTCGACAAGACGGATAAAGGAAAAATCCAGCTCTCGCTGGAACTCGCCGTCCCCCGATTGTTAGGTGTGACCAACCAATCCGGAGGCGAAAAGCTGGAGGCCAAAGCAGGCTGGATCCTGTCCGCAGAGGGGGAGACCATTCTGGAGGCCTACAGGTACATTCAGCAGAAGGTACAGCGGAAGATTGTTTTTTACCACAGTAAGGTCATTGTTATCGGTGAGAAGCTGGCGCGCAGCGGCGTACTGCCAGTCCTGGATTTCTTTGAACGGTACAAGCAATCGCAAATCAAGAGCCATATTCTGTTTGCCAAGGGCAAAGCGGTAGATATCTTAGAGTATAATCCAGTATTCGAAAAGCTGTCCTCTGAAATCATGCGCGAAGAAGCGAAATCCAAAAAGAATGTAAGCGTCCGTCTCCTGCAATTTATGGACATGTTGGTGTCGCCGGGAAATACGCCCATGGCAGCCCGTGTACAGCTAATCCCCGCTCAGACAGATAAAAATAGCGGCGAGTCTGATCCAGGCATATCCAAGATTAGCAGTCTATCCGTCAGAGGTGCGGCTGTGTTCCACAAGGATCAGCTGATCGGCTGGCTGAATGAGACAGAGACCAGAGGAGCCATGTGGCTGAAGAACCGGATGAAGGATGCGGTAACAACTGCCGAAGTTCCGGTGGAAAAGGGCGGCGGCCGAATCAGCGCACAAGTGCATACAGCGAGCACGAAATACCATACACTTGCAGGCACTAAAGGAATTAGGATAACGGTAGATCCCTACGCGGAGATTTCTATCTTTGAGAACACTTCTAAGCTGGACATGAGTAGTCCCAAAGATCTGGAGTATGTCAGAACTTTGGTTACGGAAGATGTTAAGGCCAGAATTGAATTGGTCTGCCGTGAGGCACAACAAGGTTATAAAAAAGATATTCTAGGGTTCGGACATATCATCTACCGCCAGCACCCCAAGCAATGGAACAAGAGCTATGCCAAGGAATGGGAGAAGCTATTTCCCGAAGTACCGATAAACATTACTCCACACATTACAATAACGCAGGTAGGGTTAACCAATAAATCCATAGAGCTTGAGTAAGCGGCTGAAAGGGAGGAATCAGGATGGTCAGGGTATCGGGTTATCAGCTCTTTGCGACTACGGTGTTGTTTCAGCTTGGAACGACAGTGATCTTCGGGTTCGCCTCTCCCGCCGGGCGTGATGCCTGGATTGCGATGCTGCTCTCAGCCTTCATTGGAATGTTTATGATCCTGGGCTACACCGCTCTTATGAACATGATGCCGGGCTTATCCTTGGTTGAATGGTTCCCCAAGCAATTTGGCCCTTGGCTGGGTATCCCCATTGCCTGGTTCTATCCATTGCTGTTTATTTATGACGCAGGACGGGGAATCAGCGATCTAAAGGAGCTTGTCCCGCTCACCCTGCTGCCAGGTACGCCTACATGGGTCATCCTAGGCTCCATGATGCTCGTGATTATGTATTTTCTATCCAGTGGAGTCGAAGTTATCTTTAGGTTCGCGGGGCTGCTTTTCCCGATTATATTCTTTCTCTTCGTTGCGGAGATCCTTCTACTACTGGGTTCCAGAAATGTGCATTTCGACAATCTTCAGCCCCTCTTGGGCGAAGGCTGGGGGCGAGTCTGGAAGGCCGTCTGGCCCTTTGGCATTCTGCAGACCTTTGGCGAAACCATTGAATTCGCTATGTTGTGGTCCTTTCTGAGAAAACCGGGACAATTGGCTGGAATAAATATCATTGCCGTGCTGGTCACCGGCGTTACTATCGCCGTGTTTGATATGTTAGCGATTATGGTGCTGGGCGAAGGCGTCTTCCAACGCAATATCTATCCTCTACTGGTGTTGTTGAGGCAACTAAGTATCAGTGATTTCCTGGATAACCTCGATGCTCTGGGCGTGATGTACTTTATGACGACTATCTTTTTAAAAATATCCCTTCATCTGATAACTGCTGTTCTGGCTATCCAGAAGCTTACCTCCGCCAAATCACTACGTCTGCCGATTCTTATCGTCACCGTGACCACACTATGGATTGGCAGCAATATGGCACGGAATGTGACTGACCACATCTTCGTGGGGACCCGAATCCTTCCTTACAACTTATGGATTCCCCTCTTTATCGTGATTCCAGCTATTCTCTTGATGGTGGCCTGGATTCGCAAGAAAGCAGGGACAGCATTATGAGTGGATACCTGTGGCCTTGGCAGTCTCATGTGTTCATCCTGCATCCTTGGGCAATCTCTATCATGTTCATCGTGTTATCGCTGCTGTTGTCGATGATTAGTTGGTTCAAGAAGAAGTAGAGGGGTCCGCTGATCCTGCTGCTAGTCATAAAGCGAAAATGAGCGAAAGGGAGGTTTGGAACTGTAGACGCAAAGCGCTCACCTTAAAGCTTTACGTAAGAAGGCTAGCACCGAAAACATAAACTGTCGGCAGATTTAAACCACTAGAAGCATTAAATCCCCTTCACCAGTCGTCTTAACAGTGAACAAGAGGGCAACCTCCCAACTAACAGCATTTTTGTACCTTATTTTTCTTCAATATAGCCAAATGAGGGAAATAAGGACATTATTGTATCTTATTTTTCGAAAAAGCACACTGGATGGGGTATTATGGAAGAATTAAGGTACAATATTGCACTTAATCTTCGCTAACCCTTAGCTTCAGACGATTTAAGGTACAAAAATGCCGTTAATTACAATTCAATACTTCTTATAAAAGCTCTTTTTTCTTAGCTATGTTTTTTAAATACATGGTAAAATCAGCTCAATTTCTTAATCAAATTCTCGACTCGTTTCCGCTTTGTGTCTTTTTCAATGTCGTCAAGTCGTGAGATCAACGTCTTTATGAATACGGCTTTGTTGTTATCGTTAATGATGGACATTGCATTCTCCGCATACATTGGGAGTTGATTTGTCGGGCATTTCTTAAGCTGTTCAATAAGTAAGCTGAATGCATGCTCAGCATATTGTTCGACAGAACAAAGCTTAATCAGAATGTTTACTGCATGATCTTTGGTGATCACCGATCCTCTGTCAGCAATTTCAACAATTTTTACAAGTGATAAATAAATGGTTTCCGGGTTTTCAAGAGTTATCATATCTAGTGCTGTCATAGCCCCCCAGACAAGTCGATTGTTCCTATGATCAAGTAATGTTACGAACTCTTTGCTGTATTCAACAACTAAAGACGGTTTTATAACTCCGATTTCATAGAGAACTTTAATACAATCGCTTTGAATATTCTTATCTCTGTTATGCAAATTATCAACGAGTTCTTTCACAGCTTCCTTATCCTCTCGGTCGGCAATATATTTCGCCAGCTCCTGATTAGGACCTTCGTCTTTGCGGTTGAGTGAGGTTGCTAATTTGTCGATTATAGTCATCTGTTTTTCTCCTTTAGAGTTTAGGGATCTCACTTTATTGAGCTGAACAATACTCTAATAAGTTTCATAGACAAGATGGTCATTTATGTCAAGCTTTTCATTAAAAATTACGTAAATGCAGAGCTGCTGCCGGGGTATTTATAAAGCCCGATTAAATGTGCATTATGGCTGAGCTTATCTATGTTTGACTAATGAACATGAATTTCGCTAGGCATCTATACTTTTGTTGAGACGTACCAGTTCGTCCAAATCCCGATTGTTTTTTAACCTATTAAAGTTATCCAGTTTGAATTGAATTTTTCTCAGCGTCTCGTGCCTTTCTTCAATCTGCGACTCAATATTTTGTTTATGGCCCTCCAGCATGACATAACAGCTCTCTAAGTTTTGTTCGTCTACCAGATTCATATACCGTTGAATTTCCTTGAGAGGCATTTCGGTGCGTTTCAGACAGTTAATAAAAATTAACCGCTCCAGAGCGTGCCCATCGAATTCAAGTTGGCCGTTGTCCTTACGTTTTGTCCGTGAGATCAGCCCTATTTTTTCGTAATAACGTATGGTGTCATAGCTGAATCCTGTCTTCTTGGAAATTTCAGAAATTGTAAACGTCGGCATCTTTTTCACCATCCTCTTTATGAATGACATTTCTAGTGCGCGAATATGACAGTATACCCTGTAAATTAAATGTATATAAAAAGAGCTGCATCTCCGCGGTTTGTCTTGTCTGACAATAGAGATACAGCTCTTTTAACATCCAACCGCAGGTTGTCCACAAATTATCGGCGACGCAAGCTCTTATTGGCAAGGGCCGGATGATCAGCAGCATAGTTATCTGCCGAATTGACATCTGTATCTGGCGGGACGATCTCATCAATACGGTCAAGAATTTCTTCACTGAGTTCAATGCCTGCGCCATCCAAAAGACTGTCCAACTGCTCCATCTTTCGCGGCCCAATGATTACCGAGCTCACAGCCGAATGCGACCGGACGAACGCAAGAGCGAGATGCGGCAGTGAAATGCCCGTCTCCTCCGCAAGCGCAGTAAGTTTTCTTAGAGCCTCTACCTTAGGCTGGAGAGCCGGAATTGTCGTGTCATACATCGATGGTCTGCCCGCTGCCCGATGGCTGGCATTAGGATTGGAACGCCCTGACAGCCATCCCCCGTTCAGCGGACTATACGAGAGAATGCCTATTCCGTAACGCTGCGCGGTTGGCAGCACGGCACCTTCCAGCTTTCTAGTAAAGATGGAGTACATCGGCTGCTCCGTGAGAAAACGGTGATGTCCTCCACGCTGTGCCGCCCATTGTGACTCGACGATAGCTTCCGCAGGGAATGTTGAAGATCCAATCGCCCGCACTTTCCCCTCATGAATCAGGTCAGAGAGGGCTGACAGCGTCTCGCTAATATCCGTATTGTAATCCGGGCGATGAATCTGGTACAAATCGATATAGTCTGTACCCAATCGCCGAAGACTATCTTCAGCAGCCCGCTTAATCCATCTCGCTGATCCGCCTTGCTGATTAACATCCGCGCCCATTGGAAAACCAAATTTCGTCGCGAGGATGACGTTCTCCCGGCGGCCCTTGAGTGCCTTGGCAACAATTTCTTCCGACTCGCCCCTGGAGTAGACATCTGCCGTATCAATAAAGTTAATTCCTGCATCCAAAGCCTTATGAATGATACGTATAGAATCATCATGATCGGTATTTCCCATCGCACCGAACATCATTGTACCGAGTGTCATTTCGCTAACGGATATGCCTGTTGCTCCCAGAATCCGATATTTCATTGTTGTATCCTCCCTTATATCTTGTCCTTGCTGTTGTATCGTAATTCGTGGAGTTAACTCCATGTCAAGGGAATGATTCCAAAGAAACTACAAAGAAGACGCACAGGAGATTCCTGGCATCTTCTAATTGGTGTAGCTAGAGATTCATAAAGCACTTAACACCGTACATGCTTGCGTTTAAAACCAGTCTGCCCTTTGTCTACTGCGGTTTGAATGCGTTCAGAAGCGATCAGAAATTTACTTTTTTTCTTATCAACGTCAACTTCAACCGGACCTACTGCTTTAGCAGTTTCAATCGCTTTATCATGGAGAGGCACATAGGACACCCCAACTGTGTAGATAAAGTTATTCATAGAATATTTTGCACGCTCGGGAGCATCATGGATCGTATTTTTCACAAGATCAAGCATGTCGGCAATTTTACTTTCGGAGAATTCAGCGTCCGGGCGATTCCCCAAAAGCCAGCAGTAGCAGCTCCAGCCCCCAGACATCCTTAGTTCATCGCCGCTTGCGATCCAATTGTCAGCCACTTCCTGGGCAATATCTGCCTCTGCCAACGTTACCGCCACCACAAAATCAGACAGCATATAAAAATAAGCGCCGTCGATCCAACGTTCAAAGTCTGCTACGGTCATCGCCTTGGGGTCGGCAATAATCCCGGCAAAATACATGGCGTCGTAGTTCCCGGTTGCATAAAGTTGCTCAGCCAATGCTTGATTTATTTTTGTTTTTCGGAAAATGGGCTTCATTTGGCCTGTAGCCACACCAAAAAGCGGTTCATGTGCGCCATTCGATTGGTAAATCTTCTTAGTTCGTTCCTTGCCAAGGTCTTCAAGCTCCTGCATTACCATTTCAAAATCCATCGTTTAACACTTCCTTTGGGTCTGTATCAAAGATAACTGCGCTCAATGGGACAATTCAGCGATTTCATGCACATTACCAAACGGATCAACGAATGCAGCATATTGCCCTTGAGTAGGTTCATCATGTAAAAATTGAATCCCTCCATCAAGGGCAAAAACAAACTTATTTTCTTCCTCCGACAGTATTTGCAAACCCAACAATTCAGAATAAAACCATCTTGCCTATATCATATCGTTGACGAAAATCATTATATTCCTCAGTTTCATAAGTCTATACTGCCCCTTTCTTTTACTATATTAACATGGAAGGATCGCAGAAACTTTTATTAAAAATATGCCTTCTAAGTTACTGTGCCAATCTCCCCGTTCCCTACTGGGTTATCCAAATTGGTATTAATAATAGCCCTATTGAGATTAAAGTTAAACTCCTTGTCGAGATCTTATTTAATTTTTTATTATTCTCTGATTTATACCAGCCTTTAAATTGAAAATAATTTCGGTATAACACTAGAAATAAAATCATATTCCCCAATGTCATACTCCAATGATAAAGCGGCTGGCCAAATATCCATTGATATATGACCTTTTCCAATCCCCCTAAAACCAGCAGCGTCAAAGCAAGTAAAATACATAACCGGAGTAATTCAAATATAAAGGAAACTAATTTAAGCATTTGATTTTCCGTCCTTTCATGTCGATAAGGATCAAAATAAGTATCATCTACACTAACAATTTTTTCAAGCTTCCGATAATTTCAATTTTTTTATACTCTAACGCAAAAAAATCCACTTAAGTCTCTCCTCAAGTGGATTTTTGCTATGAATTTTATCTATTAATTGTGTAATTCAAATATATGCCGTTAGACTCTAATTTGCGAACTTCTCTTAATGTAAATCGTGCCGCTGGTTGTTTCACCAGAGAATCTGGTTTGGCAAATAATGCTTGTGTACTTGTATCCCCATCGGCTGTTGGAGTAATTAATAAGCTTAATTCATCAACGAGTCCCTCATTTAGAAAAGTACCGTTCAAATAAGCTCCCCCGTCCAACATCATTTCCTGGACACCTAATAAGGTATTAATCTTTCTTAATACTTCATGCAAATCCAGTTGATCTTTACCGCCAAAAATATAAGAAATCCCTAAATCGCGTAAATATGTTAAGTATTCATCTGCTACATCCTCAGTGAGTACCACTACAATATGTGATTCCACTTTTAACTGAAACGATGTCGGTATTGTGTTTTGAGTCCATCTTAATTTTCCTTTAGGATCTACTGCAATTACATATCTTCCAGCATGAGAATCAGCAATAAAATCTGTTCTAGGTACTGATAAGGTGATACCTCCCTTAAATTCCACCTTTTCTCCAAAGGCAAAATTCCCCTCCATAGTCACCCTGCCGCACATCCAGGCCTTAGGATTATAGCTTTCCTGGATTTCTACATATTTCAAATACAAAGATTGTGCTTCTTCTGTGTTCATATAATCCCCGTCTATTTTCCCGTCCAAGGATGTCATCATGTGGCAAATAACATGAGGTCTATTCATATTTTCCTCTCCTTATCATTACTGTTTTTATAATAGAATAAGTATCTTTTACAAAAATCAATTTCGATCCTTGTGTGTATTAATACTCTCCTGTATATTTAATTTAAAATAGAATGATGGACAAAACAATTACCACATTCACTAATTCATGTAGTAATACTCATTTATTCTAAACTGTGTATGAAACGGAGCTTGATATGGAAGAAAAATTAGATCGGAGAACCAAAAAGTCCAGAAAAGCAATTCAATCCACTTTTTTGACACTTCTACTTCATGATGGATTTGATAGTATTACTGTGAAGACTCTTACTGAAAAAGCTGATATCAGCAGAAAAACCTTCTACTTGCACTTTACTGATAAAAATGACTTATTAGATGCGATCGTTCAAGAACAAATCAGAGAACTCAAATCTACTTGCGCCGAAAGCAAAGCAACTGATTTTATAGAAAGTACAATCGTTTGGTTTCATTACTTTGAACAAAAGAAAGATTTTTTCTATGCCTTATTTAAAAGTGAAAGCACTGTATCTTTTAGAAAACAACTTCTCAATTGTCTCATGGAACAAATCGGTGGAGAAATTCCTATTGGAGATATCACGCAAGATCGGGACCTTAAGATTCGTTTTCTGAGCACAGCCGTTATAGGTATTGTGGAATCCTTTGTTATGGATGAAATCAATTCTGACTGTGAACATATAGCCAGACAAGTCGGGAAATTACTAGAAGAGAATCTGCCTTTTCTTTCGAATCACTAGCGTTGCACTAACAAAAAACGGAGATACCTATGTCATGTCAGACTAGGTCTCTCCGTTCTTATATTCCGTAATTCTGTTTTTCGTGCCCAGTTGAATCATTTCTGCATATTGGCCGAAGTGACATCCTTCCAATTGCTATTCGTGACAATCTCCGCATCCTTTCCGATAAATGCGCGCTTGGCCTCAACATCATTCATCAGCTGGTATCTCATCCAGGCTGTCAGGTATCCTCTGTGCTGTCCGCCATCCTGTTCAATCGCTGTATGCGCAGCCCCTTTAGCCATCGCCATCATTACCGGAAGGGTCGGCTTAGCTTTGCTGATCTCCAGCTTGTTGGAGGAGGCCGGTGAGATGATAAAATCACGGGTGCCGCTCAGCACTAAAAATGGCACCTTCAGCGCAGATGTATCATAAGCATCCTTTGGTTCGCAAAATTCCAGCTTCGGAAGCGCGATGGATACAACGGTTTTGATCACATTTCCACGCTCATAATTCGTATGGGCATTAATGACACCCGTGGAGCCTTGGGAATGACCCGCCGCACCTATTCGATCAGGCTGAACCCTGTGATAGAACTGACTTTTGGGATCATTGTTCGCAGTCAGCATATACTCAATCGAGGCCAGGATTTCTTTCCCTGTTCCGGTCGTTGTGCTGTAACTGTCAATGACAATAAATCCCCAGCCAGCGAGGTGGCGGAAAAGTGCATCGTATTGTTTGGGCAATGCTCCCGTTCCGTTACCCCACGCAATCAAAGGATGTCTGGTATTCTTGGACTCCGGGTAGTAGACTTTGTACAGCTTTTCTCCCTTACTCCCCTTGATCTCCGCCGTTTGGACTGAATACGTTCCGGGTAAAGCATATTTCTCCTCAATACTTCCCTTTGTATAAGCAGCAGAAACGGAGTTCACTAGTAGAAAAGATACTGTGGAAAAAGCGATAATCAGCATTAGAAAAAAACCAGCTATCCATTGAAACCAACGATTTCTGAGCACACGTTTGATTTGTGGCATACAACACCCTCTCCCACTAAAATATACATGGTTGTATTATTGGGAACTAAGCATACTATGCGGTTGTTAACACAATGTTACATGCAATCCGCTCTCTACTCGAACCGTTTTCCACCCAGCTCAATTTGACGGTTGATTTCGGCCTGGATTTTAGGTTCTGGTGCGTGGTCGCGCTCCCAGTTATCTGGTTTAATGACCTTTCCGACTTCATTGTAATGCGGTTTGCCGTCCGGGAAAATTTTGCCCATATTAGCAGCGTGGACGATGTTAAAGATCGGTTCGGGCTCCACGCCCGCTTCTACGAATCCGCCATTGGCGAAGTATAAAATATCCGTGAACGCATCCATCTGCCCGATCAACTGGTCGTCAGGATAGGATTTCTGCAGTTGCTTGCGATAAGACTCAGCGGCCCGGGTCATAAGATCCTCGTAAAAGGCGGCAAAGCGCTCGTCATTACCGGCAGTAGCATGCAGCAGCTCGATTACCTCTTCCATAATAAAAGAAGCACGGTTAACCGCAAGCTTGTCCGATAGCTTTTCCGGTGCCTCAGGGGCCGGGCAGTTAAAGCCAAGGTGAAACTCTCGTACCTGCTGGAATTGTGTTTTATTCTCTGTTTTCTCTGTCATGTGTTAATCTCGCTCCTCTGTCTCTTGAATCTTCTACTATTATAACGGCATCCCGCATGCTGGTCATGGAAATCATAAATTCTTTCGCAAAAAAGAGCTGCCGCGCACCCTAAAGTGCGAAGCAACTCCTTATTCTGTGCTTAATTTGCCTAGCCGAACTGACGGAGTACGATTACGATAGCGCCAGCATAGCATTCATATCTGCCTCGGCCGTTGTAATCAGCTTCAGCCCAAACATTTCAACAAGCACCTCCAGCACACCCTCTGAGATGAATTCAGGCGGCTTCGGCCCGATGCGAATATCCTGTATGCCTAAACTGAACAGTCCAAGCAGAATGGCTACGGCCTTTTGCTCAAACCAGGACAGTACGATACTGACCGGAAGCTCGTTCACGGTACAGCCGAAGGCATCGGCGAGGGCCAGTGCAATTTTTACAGTGGAGCCCGAATTATTGCATTGCCCAAGATCGATATAACGCGGAATTCCCGTGTTCCCTACAGTCCCGTAATCTACGTCGTTGAAGCGGAACTTGCCACAGGAAGTGGTTAGAATAACTGTATCATTCGGCAGAGAGGTAGCCAGCTCACGGTAATACTCTCCCCCTTTGCCTGGTGCATCACAACCTGCAATCACGAAGAAGCGGCGGATATGACCGTCCTTGACCGCCTGAATAATTTCAGGTGCAAGCCCCAGCACTGTCTCATGATGATACCCTGTGGTAAGCACAAGATCCGACTCTATGTCTGCCACAGGTAGCGACAGCGCACGCTCAATCAGCGGGGTGAAATCCTCCCCTATGATCTTCTCCACACCTTCCAGCCCTGCTACTTCATATGAGAAAAAGCGGTCTGCATACGTCCCTTTAATCGGCATCACACAGTTCGTAGTCGCAAGGATGGCGCCGGGAAACTTCTCGAACAATCGGCGCTGATCATACCAGGCTTTACCGATATTTCCTTTCAGATGGCTATATTTCTTCAGTGCCGGATAGCCGTGGGCAGGCAGCATTTCAGAGTGGGTATAGATGTTGATCCCCTTGCCCTCTGTTTGCCGCAGCAGCTCTTCGAGAGCATACAGGTTATGGCCTGTCACTACGATGCAATGGCCCTCAATCTTGTTCTGGCTAACTGTAATCGGCTGAGGGATGCCAAACCGATCCGTATGCGCGCGGTCCAGCACATCCATAATTCGAACCGCGGCATTGCCAACCTTCATCGCCATTTCCAGATGCTCCTGCACATTAAAGTTGGAATTGGTCAAGGTCATATACAACGCTTCATGAGTGATGCGATCCACCTCAGGATCGGTATATCCCAGCTGTCTTGCATGTGTCGCATAGGCAGCAATGCCTTTTAATGCAAAAATCATCGTGTCCTGCAGGCTCGCAATCGTCTCGTTCTTGCCGCACACTCCAACTACGGTACATCCGCCGTCCGGCGTCTGTTCACACTGATAACAAAACATATCGTTATCCTCCTTGATAGATAATCAATCGTCCGTTTCAGCGTACCAGAGCGCCAAGAGTGAAGGTGTGATTACACACACAGGATAATCCAAGATTTTTTGTACATTTTGGAGCCTTATCTCGCTACTCCCCTGACCTTCTCCTAACTTCATGCTCACACTACGATTCGTTCTAGTGAATTCTAGCTTTGTGAGGTTTAGGCTTTACCAATTACCACGGAATCGTTCCAAATGTTGCGCTCGTGAACATACCTGTCGGTCCGTCCGGGCCGAGTAGCGCAACGCGCACGATCTCAGACGCGCCATCCTCGACAGTCTGCGTACCCGCTCCATTAAGAGCCGTCTTGGTAAAGCCCGGGGAGACTGCGTTGACCTTGATTCCGGTCGACTCCAGCTCGATCGCCATAGCGAGCGTCATAGCGTTGAGAGCCGTCTTCGAAGCAGGGTAGCCAGGGCGGAAGTACGTACGGTAAGCATAGGATGGATCCGAGTTACTCGTCAGCGAGCCAACACCACTTGATACGTTGACTATGCTTGCATGCGGTGCCTCGCGCAGGAGCGGCAGCATCGCCTGGTAAACGGCAAGGACGCCGAACACGTTGGTTTCCCACACTGCCCGCACTTCATCTAGTGACACGTTACTCGCAAGCGTCAATTTAGCGTACTCCTGAACAGACATGGAGCCCTGTCTTGTGTTTGAGATCGCTGCGTTTTGGACGAGCACATCGAGACGGCCAATCTCCTTGCGAATGCGCTCTGCTGCTGCGGTGATTGAGGCCTGATCTGTCACATCCAGTTGGAGCGCAATGGCGCCCGGCCCGATCTCCTTGGCTGCAGCCTCTCCTCGCTGGAAATTACGCGATCCGACCAGTACAGTGAGGCCGTTTGCCACAAGATCCTTTGCGACCTGAAGACCGATTCCTTGATTTGCCCCGGTAACCAAGGCGACACGTTTGTTATGCATTGTAATACCTTCCTTTCTTGCATCAGCAATATTAGTAATATATCTGCTCCATCATCAAGTTGACACGTCAACCTGTTGATGGGATCACTATAGCATACCTAAGGTTGACGCGTCAACTTACTAGTGAGTTTACTATAATACTTTGAAGTTGATACATCAACAATCTATAGGTACAAGCCATTTACCAAATGAAAAAAATAGGGTATCCTTGTCCATGTGCTGAATCCTTTGCGGTGCGTTTGCTCGTACCTGTTAACGTCCGCTTAATCTTTTGGTCCATCAAGAAAACCTTCGTTTCAGAAGATTTAGACAATTCATGCGTTCAACTTTTATGCAACGCTAGTGATAATTTCCCTATGAATAATAACGAAACTAAATGAAAAGGATATGTGAATATGGATAAGGACTGGCTAAATGAAGAGGAAATGCAATTATGGTATATGTGGAAATCCAACTATAAGAAAATCATGGATCGTGTAGTAAAAGACATGTCCGAGAAAACAGGACTCTCAGAAGAGGGTGATTTTGGAATATTAGTTAGGTTAGTTGATTTAGGGAATGGTGTGCTTCGCCAACAGGAATTAGTCGACTCGATGGAGTGGACGAAGAGTCGATTGTCCCATCATCTAACGCGGATGGAACAACGTGGGCTTGTCCTAAGAAAACCATTAGATACAGGTAATGGTGTTCAAGTCATCATCACTCCCTCTGGAAAATCAGCAGTGGATGCTTCTCGTCCCATATACGCAAAGGCAGTACGCAAATATTTTCTTGATCAATTATCAGATCAAGATGTTGAATTAATTACTAAGTTGGCAGAACGGACAGATAAAATGACTTCAGATTGATCAGCAATAGAATACGCTCCATCTCACTGTGACACATTATCAAAGCAGATTACGAGCTTACCTTCGTCATGACATGACTGCGATGAATGCTATTGCCCAGGAAATTGCAGAGCAAACGGGACTTTCCGGGGGAGTTTTCAACGTGTTAGGTTAAAAGGTAACGAAAAAAAGCGTCTTCGGCAGCATCTGCTTGCCGGGGACGCTTTTTTGTCATGAGTATGTCCTGGTTTTTGTCCTGAATATGCCCTGGTTAATGTTGAGAATGCACCCTCCTGCTCCGCCACTCCCTGTAGATAAAGAACACGCATAGAATACTAATGATCAACAACAGGTTACGGGAGGAATACATGCCGATGACAACCACCAGGAACAGTGAAAGAATCGTTCCCAATATAACAACCACTCTGCTCTTCAGCAGCTTGATCCCTGCCAAAATTCCGATTAGCGCGTTCATCCCCAGAAAGCTGTTCGCGACTAGAACCAGCATGCTAAGATCATAAGCTCCAATCTGCATGAACAGTATAACCGCTGCATTCACCAACCCAATGACGCTAATGGCGACAAAAGGGGTGTTATGCTTCGTACGTTGTTCAAGAAAAGCCGGCAAAATCCTCTCCCCGGATAAAGAAGCAGTCAGCCGCGATATGCCTCCTACGTATAGCAGATAGGTAGAGGCACAGAGGAAGACGCCAAGCCCTGCAATAATCTGCTGCCCCCGCTCTCCGAACAACGGATACATAATTCCTCCAAGGGAATGTCCTCCTCCATCACCTGCCGGGTCACTCCACTGCATAGCCGCCGCCACTACCAGATACACACCAGCAATAACGATAAAGCTCAGAATCATCCCTCTGCTGGTCGTCTTGCGGATATCCTTCACCTCGTCCGTGTAATTCCCGATAATATCCCACCCAAAGACCGCCCAGAAAAGAATCAGCACCGCATACCCAAAGGATTGGGGCTGGAAATTATCCATAATAGCGAAAACCTTAGGATGATTGGACAGGCTAACGGCTGAACCTGTGAACAGTACCACGGCAGAGACTGTGGACATCAGCAGCGATATTTTTCCGACAACAGTAATTCTGCAAAATAGCAGCAGCACGCATACCGCAGTCAAAGCGTATCCGATATAAAAGGGGTCTCCCCACCCAAGCTGTGACAAATACTCACTCGCTGTCAGTAAGACGGCTGCCGCTCCGACCGACACACCCAGGATCAAATACAAAGAAGACAACACCTTGATCTGTCCCCCGAACGCACGGTTCACCGCATTGGCAATACCGGCATCGCCGGGATAACGGATACTGATCGCCCCGAAAATATATGCCGTCAGCAAACTGACTCCGATAATGATCAGCCAAGCAACAATCGCCCACTCCCCGACCAGTTCGTAGATTGTAGAGGGTAACATCAGGATACCCGAGCCCAGAATGGGGCCAATAATCAGACCGCTAAGGGTCCATACGCCAAGCTTTTTCTCCTTCACACTATGTTGCCTATTCATGCCGTTCCATCCCTTCTCGTCCCGAGCCTCAGTATCCGAAAGATTTCTTTCAGTCTGCTGCTCATGTACAAGAAATTATAGACGGCCTTTTCCTCTATAGGGTAAATCTCAATAACTATGGGATTCCATAGTTAAAAGCTATATCTTGAAGCAACAATAGCCATTAAACTTTTCTGCATGCGCTACACCAGGTCTTTGACCATACGCTGTAACTCTTCCAAATATCGTTCACCAAGACGACTCAGATTCATATTTTTATGCCTGATGGTCCCAATCTGTATCTCTTCATCCACTTCAAGTGGGATCGCGATAAAATCATCGCCATGAATCTCCTCACCAATAATCCCCGTCGAAATCGTGTACGCGTTTAGGCCAATAAGCAGATTGACAACCGCGGCCCGGTCGGTCACTTTTATGCTCTTTTTGCGTTCCAGGTTGCTAAGAATCTCTTCCGAGAAGTAAAAGGAATTATTGTCGCCTTGCTCAAAAGACAGGTAGGGATATTCCTCCAGATCTTCAATTGTCACGCTTGTCCGTTGGGCCAATGGGTTCTGAGTGCTGATAAATATATGCGGGCGGGCAGTGAACAACACAGAGAAGACCAGATCATTTTCTTTGAGATGTTTTAGGATGATACGGGCGTTAAAAGTGTTGATATATAACACCCCGATCTCGCTGCGAAGGGCTCTGACATCATCGATAATGTCATAGGTTTTCGTCTCTCTGATCGTGAATTCATATTCATCAGCGCCATAGTCCTTGATCAGATTCACAAATGCATTAATAGCGAAAGTATAGTGTTGCGTGGAGACAGAAAAATGCTGCTTGGCTGGCTTGGAATGCAGATATTTCTCTTCCATGAGCTGATAATGCTCCAGCATCTGCCGTGCGTAGCTCAGGAACTCTGCTCCCTCCTTCGTCACGCTTACCCCTTTATGGGTACGGATGAAGATCGGGAGATTAATCTCCTCCTCCAGTTCCTTAATGGCGTTGGAGAGGCTGGGCTGGGAGATGAACAGACTTCTGGCGGCTTCACTAAAAGAGCTTTTATCCGCAATCTCCACTGCATATTTGAATTGCTGTAATTTCACGCAGGCGTCCTCCGTTCCGGGGCTGTTCGTCCTCAAATGACTTAAACATAAACAGCAGGTATACATTCGTCAAGTCCCTGTGTAAAAAGACAAAGACAGGCGTACCCCTCATGGGTCTTTGCCTGTCTTTAATTAGTGAATTTAAGATTCATGCAGTCTTCTTAACAATGAAGAATGGTCTGCCCCTCAATTAACAGCATTTTTGTACCTTATATTCCTGAAAAAGAGGTGGATAAAGGAAATAAGAACAATATTGTACCTTATTTTCCAAAAAGAGAGCTAAAAGGGGCATCATAGAGGATTTAACATACAATATTGCACTTAATCCCCATTAATCCTTAGCTGCAGAGTATTTAGGGTACAAAAATGCACTTAATTGCACTTCGGAAATAGCTACTAGGCTTTGTTTGTTATTGTAATGCGTACTATAATCTATGCTGCACTCACTTGATAAGGATATCGACCTGATACCACGCTTGGACGCCCTTTCTCCCTTCTCCTTTCTCCTTTCTCCTTTCTCCTTTCTCCTTTCTCCTTTCTCCTTTCTCCTTTCTACTTTCTCCACTAAGGGGTTGCCTACCCTCTACCCTAATGCTCCACCAGCGAACCGTCGATATGATGACGCAACTTGATCGGGATTTCTCTCGGGGGATGCTTTGCCCTAAGATCTGGGGCAAGAGACGTGCCAAGTCCTGGTGAGACGGGGACGGTCACATACCCAGCATCGAATATTGGAACAGAAGTAACCATCGAGGTGCCGCGCAGAGACGTGCTGAAGGTATGGTCAATATAGCTTGCCGTCGGATATTCAAGGATTAGAAAATTCGGGAGCGCCGCTGCCGCATGCAGATTGGCGTTTAGCATAACCGGTGAGAACGGATTGTGCGGAATAATCTGCACATCGTAAGCTTCCGCCAGCGCAGCAATCTTACGCAGTCCGGTGAAGCCACCGCATAATCCGATGCAGGGCCGGATATAGCGGGCACCGCCTGCCTGAAGCAGCCGCTGAAACTCATAGAGCGAGTAGATCCGCTCTCCAGTGGCAATCGGCACGCCGATCGCGCGCTGGACCTCGGCCATGGCCTCTATGGAATCGGGCCGGATCGGATCTTCGAGGAACAGCGGTCGCACGGATTCCAATGACCGCGCGAAGCTGATCGCTTCTCCAGGCGATAAACGGCGGTGTAACTCGATACCGAGGTCAAGATCATCACCTACAGCTTCACGTACAGCGCTCAGCACCTCCAGCGCCGAGGACATCCGCTTGGCATAAGTGGCGTTCAGCGGAATGTCCGAGGAGACATCCAGGAACGGATTCAGATGGCCTGCTCCGGTGAAGCCTGCCGCCTTAAGCGCTGTTACATTATGTATCACTTCTTCCTGGTTTGCTCCTCTGATCTGACCGTACACTCTGACGCGGTCGCGCAATGCTCCACCCAGCAACTCATGCACAGGCACCCCAAGTCGTTGTCCCTTTAGATCCCATAGCGCGATATCAATCGCGGAGACGACCCCCATCAGAATGGAGCCATGATAGCTGCCAAACCTTGTTAACGCTTGCCAGTGATATTCAATCCGGTCAGCACTCTGCCCAATCAAGTAACGTCCGGCCTTCTCTGCCAGTGTAGCCGCAGCTTCCAGATGTGCCCATACCCCAATCTCGCCGACGCCGACCAAGCCGCTTGCCGTCTCAATCTCCACAAAAGCATGCATATCAGCCAGAATCGGTTCCACACGGACAATCTCGTGATCCCTGTGCGCCGCTGTCTTGCTCATTTCCTCACCCTCCAAAAGCGTAATTTTAACCATTCTATGCCAGTCCCATACATTCACTCATTCTATGTAACGCGTCATCTACCTCCTTGTTGCAATCTTGATCGATCGTGCCTATAGATATCCAAAGACGTCAGAACCTCACAGCTTCAACCGATAAGGAGCAAGCCGGGTCTCGTCCGGTGTACAACCGTTGCCGACAACCTCCGGCACTTGAAGACAACCATCCGCATTCAGAACCGCGCCTTCAGTATAAAAGCTTGCCAGCATGGGATCGAACACGGCCGGATAATATTCCATCCAGATCCCGCAGGGGATCGAGGCCATCAGCGGCAGATTGATCTGGTGATCGCCATGCGCCGAAATGGCCAGGCCACTGGCTTCAGCCATAGCTGCCACTTTTCTGAACTCCGTAACTCCACCCATCCAGCGGGCGTCCGGCTGGAGAATGCCAACTGCGCCGGTCTCGATCAAATCCCGAAAGCCGTATTTAGTATATTCCTGTTCCCCGGCAGCCAGTGTGATGCTCGTATGCGCAGCAATCTTTTCATACCCTGCATAATCGTCGGGAGCTACGGGCTCTTCAAGCCAGAAGAGATCAAATTCTTCAAGACGTTTGGCCATCTGGATGGCTTCGAAATAACGGTACGAGGCGTTAGCATCCACCATAAGGGTAACATCCGGACCTATGGCTTCGCGGACAGCGCGTACACGCTGGACATCCTCGCGGATGGTCAGGCGCCCGATTTTCATTTTTACAGCACGTGCACCCAGCTCAACATAAGACAACATTTCTCGCTGCAATTCTGTAATGCCCTCACCGTCCATATAGTAGCCACCGGCGATGTAGACAGGCATCTTGTCCGTGTAGCCGCCAAGCAATCGGTGCAAAGGCAGACCGGCGTACTTGCTCTTAATGTCCCACAATGCCATATCAATAGAGGACAATGCAGCGGTCTCATGACCCCGCCGTCCGTACAGTTTACTGTCCCACAGCGTCGACCAGATTCGCTCCGTCATCAGCGGGTCCATCCCGATCAGACGTACGGCGAACGCTTCACGTAGCTGCCGCTCTCCATCTGACGCGCTGCCAATGCCATAGCCGGTGATGCCTTCATCCGTCTCTATCTTGAGTACGCAGCGCACCACATCGCTCCAGGTATGCGAACCATTCGAGATTGCCCGTGTACGGGGCCAGGAATAATAGTTGGCCGTTACTCGAGTTATTTTCATATTCCACCTTTGCTCTGCTGACGTAAGCCTTTCTGCGTATGTAGTCTGACCTCTTTGAATAATTCCACCGCATTCACTTTCACACCCATATCCAATCACCATGCCTTTCTATTCAAAATACATTAAATTAATTTGTATAATCGGAATTATACACAACAAAAAGATCTCACTCTCCCCACCGTAGGGAAAATGAGACCTCCATCTGTCAGGTCAGTCTCTACATTATTATCATGTGATAATCGAATATTATAACAAAATATTATAATCGCGACATAAGGATGTCAATTATTATTTTCAGTATTCCCATTGGAATTAATATATTCATAGTCCCTTCATCGAAAGAAGATTCCACTTCGCACAAGGGCAACAAAATTTCGACTTTGACAGGCTAATTGAGAAATATTATCATTCATTAGTAGCTTATCTCGAAAGGGGGCCCTCACTTGAAAAAACAGCCTGATTATTCACCCGTCTTACGTAAATTGCTTCGTGCTGCCAGAATAGAAGGCGACCCGGCTGCAATCACAGGCAACCTGCCAGCCCAAGACCCTTCTGTCGACATGCTTCTTGTCGTTACCAAATCCCAGTCCTCCCGGTGGCAAGGGAATACAGCCAATTTTACCGTACTAGATACCCAAAGTATCGACTCGCTTCAATCTGCTGGGGCGTCTCTGGAGGGTTACCTTTTTCTAATAGAGCAGGAAGACAAACCGGTGAAGTGGTCCATTTCTCTTCCAGCGGCAGCCTCATATATAAGACTTTGTGAACATGTCGTAGAGCTATCCGAAGCGAATGATCCACTGCTGCAATTCCGTGGACAGATATACTTTCAAGAGCTTTTGTATGAGCTGTACCGGATCGACCGACAAGCTGTTCACGATGCCAGGACCGCAGTGGAGCATACGAGAGAGTATATGGAGAGTCACTATGCAGAAGTCATGTCTGTCAAAAGCCTTGCCGAAATGGCTGGCATCAGCCCTTCCTACTATTTGGAGTTGTTCAAAAAAATTGTGGGCAGAAGCCCGATAGAATATTTGACCTCCGTACGGATCAATGCCGCCAAGCGGCTGATGGAGCAGACAGAAGCGCCCGCCCATCAGATCGCAGAGACGGTCGGTTACAAAGATCCGTTCTATTTCAGCCGCCAATTCAAGCAAGCGACGGGGATGTCTCCCTCCCGCTATGCTGAGCGGGATCGCAACCGGATCGCAGCCTTCCACTATCCCATGACCGGGCAAATGCTGGCACTGCAGAACATCCCCTACGCGGCGCCACTTGACCGGGAATTCTGCCTCTTCTATAAACACAAATACGAGCAACAAATTCCGGTTCACCTCAAGGACCCTTCCATGGAGAATAATATGCTCTTCAACCTGGAGGCACTGCAGGCGGGCAGACCAGATCTTATCATCGCGGGTGACTGGCTGCCCAAAGCTGGACGGGGGGAACTGGAACGAATTGCTCCTACACTTTATGTGCCTTGGTGGGAGAAGGATTGGCGGCAACACTTACTCATTGTTGCCCAGTTCCTCGGGGAGACCGTTCAAGCGGAGCGCTGGCTGACTCAATACGAGATCAAGGCAGCGACGATCCGCAGCAAACTGAAGGAGCGACTTCGGGACAGCAGCATTCTGGCGATTCATATACTGAATGGGTCAATCCACCGCTTCGGCGGTCGCAATCTAGGTGCTGTGCTTTACGGGGACCTGGGCTTAAGACTTCCCGACTCGCAAAGCGCCGAACCTGCCTACGAGATATTGTCCATTGAGCAGCTGATTGCTCTTAATCCCGATCGCCTGCTTGTAGCTATTGGTACCGATCCACAAGCCAGAACGCTTTGGCAAGACCTTACCCAAATGCCCGAATGGCAATACATGACCGCCGTCCGCAATAGACATGTACAGCAGATCCAGCCGGACCCATGGTTCGACTACTCGGCGATGGGACATGAGCGGATACTCAGAGCAGTAATCAAGTTATTTTCCTTGGATCGTCCATCCTAATTCCTAACATTGACTATGGTCAGTTGGCAGGGTTAGCGGGTATGCTGTTTTGAGTGATATTGATTCTCAGTCTCAGGAGGGAAAGCATGTTTTATATTAAAAAATTTCAGCTAGCCACTGTGGTTCTGCTCTTGTCTGTGGCGTTATACGGCTGCAGCAACACAGACCCTGCTTCTACTGCAGCCAAGGAAACCGCGGCGCAGACAGAGGCTACGACCTCAGCGGTACCAGCAGCTAGCCCGGAAACAACCAATTCGTCTACGGAGAACGCTCCCCGCACGGTCAAGGACGACTTGGGCAATAACGTGGTCATACCTGCCAACCCTCAGCGTATTGTTGCCCCCTATCTGGAGGACGCGCTACTGGCCCTTGGCGTCAAGCCAGTCGCTCAGTGGTCAGCGGGTGATTTGCTCCTGAAGTATCTGCAGCCACAACTGCAGGATGTACCTAAGCTGGACTTTGTCAGCCTGGACCCCGAAGCGGTATTGAGCTTCACACCGGACTTGTTCATCGTGCCGTTCGCGGTACGGGTACAAGATGGAGCGTATGATAAATACGCGAAAGTCGCTCCGACCTATGTCTTTCAGGACGCGACCAAAGACTGGAGAAAGACGCTTCTCACCCTTGGCGATCTATTGAATCGGGCCACACAAGCCAAAGAAGCTCTTCAGGCATACGACAGCAAAATTGCAGACATTAAGTCCGCACTCCAGAACCAAACAGCCGGTAAGAGTGCAGCCATCATGCTCATCTCGGACAAGTCCTTCTCGCTGATGCAGGAGAATACCTATAGCGGTAAGGTCATCTATGATGGTCTTGGCTTAGAGGTGCCTCCGGGAGCACAGGGCAACGACTGGAAGGATATCTCCCTCGAGAGTCTGCCGGAATTGAAAGCCGACTATATTTTCCTCATGCAAGTAGACGGTGCCGATCCGCTGAAGAACCAGCAGCTGGCCTCCATCTATGATACATCCGTGTGGAAGAATCTTGAGGCCGTCAAAGCCGGTCATGTGTTCAGCGTGGATCGGGATTACTGGATTAACACGGGTCTGAACGCAAACCTGAAGGTGGCAGAGGATGTGCAGAACCTGCTAAACCGTCCATAATAAAAAATCTAAGATACAACAGCCGGAGCGAGGAAATCCCCACCTTGTCCGGCTGTTTCTTTGTGATCAGGGCGCAGTTGCACTCAAAAATAATGCATAAAGGAGATTTAACGGTTTTAATTACACATATTGTGCAACCAATTATCTTAATGTATACTCATTTTGAGGAGTGATGCAGATGAGAAAATTGGCCAAAATTACAATCTTTACTGGGGTTGGGTTGCTGGGTTTGATTTTGATCGCTGTAGTGATGATCAGCGCTTTCGTGATCAAACGGCCAACAACCATACCCGAGCTTGCGGATGTGAAGCCATACAAGTGGAATAAAATGAATTTGGGCGGAAACGTGATTTCCAGTGACGGTTCCGAATATTTTCTATGGAATAAAAAAGGTGAGAATAATAACTGGATTATCTTCTTCTCCGGAGGTGGAGCAAGTTGGGATGCCAAGAGTGCCGCGCACCCTATCAAACTGATGAATTTTATAACAGGTGGAGATACAGGTAATTATTTTCCAGGCATCCCCTTCTATATGCTAAGTCTGCTGCAAGGAATGATGGATACCGATAATCCCGCCAATCCCTTTCATGGATGGAATGTCGTCTACCTCCCTTATACAACCGGTGATTTTCATATCGGCAACCACAACGCTGAATACAGTAAAGAGGACGGCACTCCCTTCACGATGCATTATAATGGGAGCAACAATGTACGGAGCAGTCTGGACTGGATCTATGCCAATGTTAACAACCCGGGTAAACTGCTGATCGCAGGCGAAAGTGCGGGCGGGTTCGGCTCCGCCTTCTGGGCTAAGGAAATCGCCTCCCATTATAAGGATTCGGAGATTTATCAGTATTCCGACAGCTCTTTCCTGCAATCGGATAAATGGCCCAATGTGGTTGATCAGGAGTGGCATGCAGACTTCACCAAAACCTTTGGGTATAAGGCTGAGCCGGATATCATCGGAGCGGCTTTTACGGCAAACGGCCATCTTTTACCTGCCAATGCAGTATTATTGCAGTCCTATTCGTTGTTTGACGAGGTCCTGATTCACTTTCAGAACAAAATCAATGATTACTCAGGACCGCAAAATCAGCAGAACATAGATGCATGGTCACAGCAAATGCGGACCTCTGTCCGTACGCTGGCGGCATCCCTGCCGAATTACTACTACTACCTGACCGACTACGGGTTGGATAAGGAAAAAGGTACCACCTCGCATACGTTTGCCACCCGAGACACCTTCTATCAGGCCGAGCAGGATGGGATCAAACTACTAAATTGGCTGGGTGATGCCGTCAACCACCACAAACGCTATTCCGTCGGCAGCAAGTTCCTTGAGAAATAGGAAGAAGTCCAGTACGATTGGAAGGAAGGTATTCTCGAAAGAGGCAGGAGAGAAACGCTAATGAAGCTGCGAGAAAAACAGATGCAAATGACGCGGGAGATGATCAAGGGTGCAGCGCTGACACTGTTCAATGCCCAAGGCATTGAGCGTACCGATATGGCTCAGATTGCTGAAGAAGCCGGCATCTCCCGGCGAACCTTGTATCATCATTATAAGGATAAGGAAGAATTGGCTGTCCAAATCTATGTCAAGAATCTGGAGCGGATGTTCGGGCAGCTGCTGTTTGACTTTAATTTTGAACACCCCGAGCAGTCTCTGGAGACCATCCTGGACAAATATTTGGCGCTTAGGGAGGAGAACGAATCACTGATCTACTACGATGCTATTTTCGGAGTTTACTACAGTACCCTCTCCAAGAATCCCGCTGAGTTGCCAGATTTCCAGAAAGCTATGCAGGGCTGGTCTGCAAGGCTTCTACAACCGGAGACGGAGCCGGTGACGCCGGAAGACAAAACAAAGTGGATAGACATCCTACTGAAGTCCACCCACCTGTATTTCATGTATTTGCAAAAAGCTGTGATTATTACCCGCCAGCGCGGGGGCCAGATTACGGAAGAGGATCGGACCACCGACCGGCAATTCAAGGATTTCATCATGCTCGGTGTTCGTCATTCCCGCTGACACCGGGCACAGCGAGGGGCAGTCTGACGATGATCGTCGTGCCCTCTCCCACTGCACTATTCACCTCAATATTCCCCTGATGCAGCGCTACAATTTTTTTAACGATCGCAAGCCCCAGTCCGTTGCCATTGTTATTTCCGTTCCGCGACTTGTCGACTTTATAGAATCTTTGGAATACAGCACTGAATTCCTCCGGGGAAATCCCGATGCCGCTATCGCTTATGGTAACGGCTATTTCTGCTGTACCAACTTCAATCCTAATACGGATATTCCCACCCTCAGGGGTGAACTTGATGCTATTGCTTAGCAGATTCATCCAGACCTGCTTCAGTTGATCTTCATCCGCCTCGATCGTAACAGCCTCTGGCAACTCAAGATCAATAAGAATGCCCTTGGACGACCATTGCGGCTCACAAGTCACAACAATGGTGCGGATCTGCTCATCAAGATGAAAGAACACCGGATTAAAGGGATGATGCTCGGAGTCGAGTGAAGCTAGCTTCAGTAAATTATCACTCAGGCGTGACAGCCGTCCACTCTCCGCTATGATAATCTCAAGATATTCATTACGCTCTTCTTCCACGATCAGATCATGACTTTGCAGAGCCTTAGCGAACCCGGAGATCGAAGTAAGCGGAGTCTGGATCTCATGCGAGACATTGGATACAAAATCTTGCCGCATCTGCTCCAACTGCTTAAGCTCCCCGGCCATTTCCACATAGCTTCGGGTCAATTCCCCTATTTCGTCTACCCGATTGACCTTTAGCTCTACCTCAAAATCACCCTTGGCCAGCCTTCTTGTCGCCCGGGTCAACACTTTGATTGGCTCCACCAGATATCTGGCAGCGATGAGAATACAAAGGCTTCCGAGCAGTAGCACAAGCAGTAGTACAAAAAACATCATCCGGTTGATGATATTCTCATTCTCGGCGGAATACTGCAGGAACATCGCCTGCCACTCCCCTTTTAACAGAAAAGGCATCCCGATGAACGTATCATGATCTTCCGTTGTGGAGCGGTAATACCGTCCTTGCAGCACTTGTTTAACGGCTTCGGGTTTAATGATTACAGCCGGATTATCCTTAAGTCCGTAAAAGGTATGCCCGCCGGAATGATTAAACAGATGAATCGGATAGGCAGATACTTTTACCATACTCCTCAGGAACTCGTCCGTATCGGCAGGCTTGGCGTCATCATAGCGGTGAATGATCTCTTTGCCCACACTGATCATTTCATTCTGACCTTCGTAACTGATCTGTTGTTGAAAAACATACAGACCTATAAAAAAGGAGCATAACAGGCTGAATACAATAATGGCCAGGAACGTGATAATCACACGCACATACAGGGTCTTAATCATGACTGCAGAATCAGCCGGTATCCAAGCCCCCGGGCGGTTTCAATTTGAAAGGGTCCATCCTTAATGGTAAACTTCTCTCTCAGTCGGCTGATATGTACATCCACTGTGCGGCCGTCTCCATCATAGTTAAGTCCCCAGATCTGCTGTATCAGTTGTTCCCTCGTGAAGATTTGGCCAGGATGGCTCGCCAGCAGAAACAGAAGTTCGAACTCCTTAAGCGGCATATTGACCAATTCGTCTCCGCGAGTAACCTCAAACGTGCGGCGGTTGAGGACAACACTCCCGACCTGCACTAACTGGGAAGTAACCACCAGCGAACGTTTAAGCAACGCTTTTACCCGCATTACCAGCTCAAGCGGATCAAATGGCTTGCTCAGATAGTCATCTGTCCCCAGTTGGAAGCCTTTTACTTTATGCGCAGATTCGGATTTAGCTGTCACCATCAGAAGGGGAAGGTTGGCATCCCAGCGCCGAATCTCCCTGCACAGATCCCAGCCGTCCAATCCTGGCATCATAATATCGAGAATAACGAGATCCACCCGTGAGTTCTCCACAATAGACAGCGCTTTGGCACCATCATTTGCCTCTTTGATCTCAAAGCCCTCTTTACGTAAAAACAAAGACATCAGCTTGCGGATGTTGTCATCATCATCTGCGATAAGGATAATCGCCACAACCATCCCTCCTCTCTCAAGCTTCCATTATAAGTGTTTTATGCTAGGTAAGAAATGTCCTTAACCGAACTGCCAGCCCAGCAGGTTCCAATGATAGAAAAACACAACCAACGTCACTGCTGAAAGTGTCACGAGCGTATAGTGAACACGCCGGAATGTTGTCCAATACCTGTTCTTCCAGACTAGTATAACCCCTACCAATAATGCCAGCGTCAGACCCACAAATAGGATCGGCATGACCAAACTGAGATAAAGCGCGGTACTGATGCCGCTAAGCTTCGTCATGAGGTCCATTGACATCACTACCAGAAATAGCGTAACGAAGGAGAGTAATCCCCAGCCAGAAGCCGCTGCCGACAGTCGGAACGCCCACTTCTCTGGAACAGACATTGCCTTGATCTTGCGTCTGCCAAAGATAAATCCTAGTATTGCTGTGATGAACATAAATGCTGAAATTCCAAGTAATGTGAACCAGAAACTGGTCTGATCCATTAGCGGCGTCCGCTCCAGCGGCATATCCGGGATAGCCCCCAAGATCATATGTGTGACCTTGCCGGAATCATCAGTGCGGAAGGCGATTTGTTCAGTGCCCCCGACATGCTGGAACAAATTCTCACCAATAGGGGCGTAAAATGCTTGTTCACTGCCGCTTCCCAGGGACAATTTATTATCGGATATGGTGACATTGAACTGTACAAGAAAATTGAAAAATTTATCGATATCACTGAAATTACGGCGTGTAAATTCATAGGAACCCGCATACTTTTGAACCGATTCGGCAGTAATTGAAGATTCTACTGGCGTCTCTTGAAGGGGTGCAGGGTAGTATTTGTTGAAAAAGGCTTGAATCAGACCTTCTGCCGACTCACTTCCCGAACCTCCGCTATAGGAGAGGAATATACCTATATTTTTGGCCGGAACCAGGTATAATTCAGTATTAAACATCGGATCAGAACCGCCATGGGTAATAAGGGTCAAACCGTTGATGCTCTTCTCAGCAAACCCAAGTGTGACTCCCGGCATACGTTTATCGAATTGGTACGCCGTTGCATGCATTAACCCAGCAGTATTGGCGCTAAGGATTTGCTTGTCCCCATACCGTCCATTCTGCAAATGAGCAATCATGAAATGTGCCATATCCACTGCCGAAACAGTACCCGACCCAGCCGGACGGAAGCCTGCTTCATATGTAGGCGTACCGGGGGTAAAGCTGCCGTTCTCACTGTTGTAACCCACAACTGCGTAAGGCTTGAACGCTTCCGGCAACGGCTCCTGAACCGTCGCATATTTCATATCCAGCGGATCGAATATATTCTTTTTAACATAATCTTCATAAGGCATTCCGCTGACATCTTGCACGATCAGGCCCGCCAATGCGGTGCCGTAATTGGAATAGGAGCTCATCTCACCTGGAGCTCTCACCCGGGCCAGCCTATGCTTTTCCAGCGTTTCCGAGATCGAACCTGGCAATTTAGCAGGGTCCGTCGTGATCTGATACCCTACGCCCCCCTCTTCAAACCCCGCTGTGTGTGTCATCAAATGGCGCATCGTGATGGGCTCGGGATAGGTATCCGGTACCTTAAAGTCTTTCAGATAGGTATTCACATCGGTGTCCAGATCAATCTTGCCTTCCTCCACCAGTTGCATAACCGCCGTCCAAGTGAACAGTTTAGTGGTTGAGGCGATCCGGAACATGCTGGTCTTGGGATCAACCGGTGCAGCTTTCTCCAGATTAGAGCTTCCATAACCTTTTGCCAAAATAATCTGACCGTCTTTGACGATCGAAATAACTGCGCCCGGGATATGCAGCCGGTTCATATCCTCTTCCATGATTCCGTCCACGAACGTAGTTAAGCTTGTGGTATCATCCAGATTGGCTGGGGCTTCGATCTGATGCACCAATGACTTGGCCTGCCCGGCTGCTGCCGATACTGACATCCGTGGAAATGCCAAACTAGACAGAATTCCGCTGCCCAGGACAGCCAAAATGATCAGACAAGCAACAATTCTCTTTTTCAGGGTTGTGAACATGATTATCCTCCATATGATCCGTTATACATTGGACGGTCAACCGCTCCAACATGTTTAGAGATTATCAGAGGTTTGTGAATAGAAAGTTAACAACACTATAATATTTAAGCTATACCAAACTTCCCGCCATTTTACTATATAGGACAAGTTTTGATTATCAAGAATTGAAATGATACAATATGAGCGATCCATTTAAAACTGAGGAGTGAAGAACTTTGGCCATTGACGTGTATCTTAATTTTGAAGGAAATTGCCGTGATGCTGTAGAGTTTTATGCGAAGACTTTTGAAACGGGACAACCGCAAATTATGACCTTTGGCGATACACCACCAGATCCGAACTTCCCTCTTCCGGAGGAAGCAAAAAATCTGGTTATGCACGCAAGATTGAGCATCAATGGCAGCAACGTCATGTTCTCCGACACCTTCCCAGGAATGTCGTTCATCCAAGGCAACAATATCAGCCTGTCTTACAGCAGCAAGAATATCGAGGAGATCAAGTCCCTCTTCGGTAAACTGGAGGATGGCGGCACGGTGGGCATGGAACTGCAGGAAACGTTCTGGAGTAAGTGTTATGGCAACCTCACCGATAAATTCGGCATTCAATGGCAGTTTAACTATGACAACGGAGAATTTCAAGGCTAGCTCTTTTCTTTTTGAAAAAAACAAATTAAATGAAAACGGCCTGTCCGCAGACTTGCGGCAGAGTCGTTTTTTGTTGTTTATGCCGCTGGCTGGCACCCTTGTCACCACTCAAGCTCTGAACAGGATGATCAGCTCGGTAAGCAGGATCAGCCCCGCTGTGAAGATACCGACAGAATGTACCAGAGTCAGTACTTCGGTATAGCTCTCTTTGCGAAAATGTGAGGTGATCGCCACGGTCCATAGTACGCCGAAGAAGAACGCTGCCATACCGGAGATGTCTTCCGTTCGCACTTTGCGGCTCTTGTAAAAGAATCCTGCAAGACCGATGATAGTGTAGGCAATATAGATGACAAGCTCCAGGGTGGTAATGGTAGGTGTAGGGCCAGACGGAAGCACATGTAGCAGACTGTATTGGAGGCCAAGCCCTAAAAATACGAGCAAGTTAAAGGAGATTTTCTTCAAATACATAACCGTTCTCCTTTGATATAATTTATTTATAAAACAAAAGATAACGCTTACATTGTAATTGTAATTCCATCCTTTTACAGTGACATATGTCTGCTCACCTTAACGCCCCTGAACACAAACAGACCGAAGCATAAAAATCATGCCCCGGCCTGTGAATCACCTATGTGATTACGCTAAGTTCAGTCCCCGCAATTAATCCAGCTTGCTGTCGATAAAGCCGTTATCTATATCTGCTTTAAGAAGGTCTCGATCTGCTTCCGGTGATGCTTGTCATGCGGGAGAAAGCCCCGCAAATGCTTGCGGATGCTGAACTTCTTGCGGTCTCCGTCTTTGTATTCCTGTATGTATTCCTCTTCGGTTAATCCGGTAATAGTATCTAGAATGCGGGTTCGTTGCAAAATACAATCTTCTGCTACCTGCAGGGCAGATAGCGACTTCGCATGCTCAACAGCATTGGCATTAAATTCATTGAAGTCCAGATGTCTTGATGTTAAGGGCTGGCCCAGCTTGATCTTCTCAATGGCTTCCTCGTAAAAGTACTTGTCCCACAGCATAATATGACAAATAATATCCTTCACTGTCCATTTCCCTTCACCGATCGGTGTAGTCCAGTGTGCTTCAGGCGCTTCTTTCAAAGACTCCACGAAAGGGAGAAATGACTGAAATTCGAGTACCATCTGCTCATTGGTTTTGACTGCCATACACATAACCTCCAGTTATATTGTCAGCAATTCCGGTGTTCTATTGCTTGGCTGCAGGTTCAATTGTACCAGAATTCACAGGTAAATAACTACAAATATTCCAATGCACCAAAACAAAACTTACTTACTAAAGTTGAGAAACATTAAAAAGTATAGTAATATAAAATTATAAATAAGGAGGCGATTGCAGTGGCTGAACCAGCAAACCGCATTGAAATAGGAATTAGTACATTTCTGGAAACAACCCCCGATTTGAAAACGGGTGAAATTATGAGTCATGCGCAGCGGATGCGCAACGCTGTAGAGGAGATTGTGCTGGCCGATCAGGTTGGCCTGGATGTATACGGCATCGGGGAGCATCACCGGGCGGATTATGCGGGCACCGCTCCAGAGATTGTGCTTGCGGCCGCAGCCTCTGTAACGAAACGTATCCGGCTGACCAGCGCCGTGACCGTGTTATCCTCGGCCGACCCGGTCCGTGTCTATCAGGGCTTCTCATCGCTGGACGGCCTCTCAAACGGCCGGGCAGAGATTATGGCAGGACGCGGCTCGTTCACAGAGTCCTTCCCGCTCTTCGGCTACAGCCTGGATGACTATAACGAGCTGTTCGAAGAGAACCTGGAGCTGCTGTTGGCGATTCGCAAATCCGAGAAGGTTACATGGCGCGGCGGGCATCGCCCGGCCATCCATAACCTCGGTGTCTATCCGCGCTCCGTTCAGAGCCCGCTGCCGGTCTGGATCGGCACCGGAGGTAACCCGGAGTCCGCCATTCGTGCGGGCGTGCTGGGTCTGCCTGTCGCCTTCGCGATCATCGGCGGCATGCCAGAGCAGTTCGCGCCGCTCGTCCGGCTGTACAAAGAGGCTGCCGCAAAGGCCGGGCATGATCCTGCGAAGCTGCAAATCGCCACCCATTCACACGGCTTTGTCAGCGATACGACTGAGCAGGCTGCTGAGCTGCTCTACCCGCCGATTCAGGCCCAAATGAATGTCATCGGGCGCGAACGCGGCTGGAGCCAGCCTTATAGCCGGGCGACCTTCGACGCCGCCCGCAGCCTGCGCGGCGCCCTGTATGTCGGCGACCCGGAATATGTCGCAGAGAAAATCATTCTGCTGCGCAAAAACCTGGGCATTACCCGTTTCTTCCTCCATTTGAGCGCAGGTACACTGCCACATGAGGAGCTTATGCACGCGATTGAATTGCTGGGCACCAAAGTCGCACCTATTGTACGCAAGGAATTGGCACGCATCGAGGGTTGGGAATAATCGAATTGGACTTCGAATTGAAATTGGAAACGAGCTGCCTCATTAATGAGGGCAGCTCGTTTTTTTACAGCAATATGCTATATAGATTGAACAAAAAAATAAGGGGAACGGAATGGAGGGAAAGTTGGAACTGAAGGAGCGATAGCGGCCGCCTAAAAGCTTTCCGAAGGAAAGCTCGCTTCGGAAGCATGGGCTCTCCGGATTTTATCCGCGAATAGCGGTACAGCTATGCGCTTAAATCCTTCTTTTCCTCCTTGGATTCCAGCTTCTTGTGCTCCCATTTCTCAATCCACCCGCCTACACGGATGAAGAAGAAAGCCACTACAATCGAGAACGTTACAATCCCATAGAAACCGGCCCCGGTTCCAATGCCAACTCCGCCTGCGAACAAGATCATCGCCGCAGACGTTAAGCCTTTTACTTCAAAGCCAGCCTTCATGATCAGTCCTGCACCAAGAAAACCGAGACCGGAGACAATCTGCGCCGCCAGACGCATGGGGTCCATCATCGTCCGGTTATGCAGCTGGCCGTATACTTCAACACTTTCAATAGATACGATTGTAATTAAGGCAGAGGCGACCGTGACGAATGTGTACG
The DNA here is from genome assembly GCF_042790635.1 of Paenibacillus sp. NPDC056722. Classification (NCBI taxonomy): domain Bacteria; kingdom Bacillati; phylum Bacillota; class Bacilli; order Caryophanales; family Paenibacillaceae; genus Paenibacillus; species Paenibacillus sp. NPDC056722. The sequence goes on from NZ_JBHTYV010000001.1 coordinate 761,184, forward strand.
TCTTCACACCTGCCGGCTTGTTCTTGTGAGTCCGGTCGAACCCGATCAGCAGCCCAAGAACGGCACTGATCAGAATCCGAACGTAATATTCAAAAGGTACGGCATGGCCAATCGATGTAATCGCTGTCATTTGTTACCTCGCTAACCTGGAACTCCCGGTTACGTTTTATTGACTGGAGCGCAAGAGTCTCTTTCAATAAATTTGCTAGGGACGGTCCAGTTATTGTCATATTCCCCTTCCAGCACACCCAGTTTATGCATAAGCAGTCTTACCGACTGTACCCCGAGTTCAGAGGGTTGCAGATCCATTCCCGTCAAAGCAGGTCTTACCTGATGCATCATGGTCAAATCGCCGCAGATCACGAATAAAGAAATATCCTCCGGTACAGAGAGACCGGCTTCGTTGATGGCGTTGAGCGCGCTGAGCGCCGAACGATCATCATCGGCAATGATTGCTGTTACCCGCTCAGGATGATTCTTCAAAGTACGCATCGTCTCATCATACCCATATTTTATATACTCATCAGAGTGAATGTCTGGCTTGCTATAGATCATCTCCGGCTGTACAGTTATTCCGTGTTCCTCCAATACCCGTACAAATTCCTCCATCCGCTCAATCCCCACGGTCATTCGATCCCCAGCATTCAGGAACATAATATTATGGTGACCCAAACCGATCAGATACTCACAGATATATCGAATGATGCCCTTGTTATCATTGTTGACGGTAGACACATCCTGGATTCCCTCGTTGATGATTCTGCCCACGGTGACGAACGGAATCTCATTCTGGTGCAGGAGATTTATCCGGTCATCCTCTTCCGTTGGACCGAGCACAATCGCCCCATCGATAGGGTAGCTGGCTAGCGAAGGCGTCTTGACCTCACCCGTCGGAATCATATCCAGCAGCACACGGTATCCGTAATTGGAGGCTTCCAACAACACCCCGTTAATAAATTGATTATGGAACATGCTAAAAAAGAATTTACGGTGCGGAATCATCAGCCCGATCGCCATTGTTTTCTTGGTGACCAGGCTTCTTGCTATATGATTCGGCACGTAATTCAGTTCTTTCGAGACTTGAAGCACTTTCTCCGTTACCTTCTTGCTCGTGGGTCTCTTCTGACTGAATACGTTGGATACCGTTCCTTTGGATACACCCGCCAGGCGGGCCACATCGTCAATCTTCGCCATTTTAGGAATACCCTCTCTTCAACACTAGTTCACTTGCAACTCGGCAGACTCAATGGGAACGCCGCGAAGCTGAAGCTTCTCTGCATAATGACATGCAGCAAAATGATTATAACCTACTTCACGAAGCTCAGGCACTTCCTGGATACATTTCTCTGTCTTATAAGCACAGCGGGGGTGGAAATGGCAGCCGCTTGGCGGATTAGCTGGATTCGGCACTTCTCCCTCCAGAATGATCCGCTCCTTCTTGAATTCAGGATTCGGCTGAGGTACAGCCGACATCAGAGCCTCCGTATAGGGATGCTGAGGATGTCCGAATAGCGATTCCGTTGACGCCAGCTCCACGATTCTGCCCAGATGCATTACGGCTACCCGGTCAGAAATGTTCTGTACGATAGAAAGATCATGCGAAATGAAAATATAAGTGATCTTGTATTGCTCCTGCAAATCTTTGAGCAGGTTAATAATCTGTGCTTGAATCGAGACATCGAGCGCGGATACCGCCTCATCACAGACAATCAGCCTAGGCTGTGTAATCAGCGCGCGTGCGATAGCAATCCGCTGCCGTTGTCCCCCGGAGAAGGCATGGGGATATCTTTTTAAATAACCTACATTCAGTCCGGTTTTCTCGGCAATCTCGGTGACCTTAGCCTCCACCTCATCCTTGCTCAGCTTAAAATTGGCAATCAGCGGCTCGGCAATAATATCAAACACGTTCATCCGCGGACTAAGTGAGGAATACGGGTCCTGAAAAATCATCTGAATATCTTTTCGGTAAGCCTTGATTCCTTTACGGTCAAGCTTAAGATAATCAACGGCCTTCTCATCCTCTGCATGATAGACGACACTGCCCGAAGAGGCATTAACGCCCCTGACGATACACCGCCCAAGCGTCGTTTTTCCACAGCCGGATTCTCCGACAATACTAAGCGTCTCCCCTTCAAGCAATTCGAATGAAATATCATTCAGGATATGAACAGGCTTTGGCTTTTTGAACAACGCTTTGTCGGATTTGACTTGAAAGCTCTTGTTCAGCTTGAGGACTTCAAGGATAGGTTTGGTCATTGTACTTCTCCTTCTCTCTGGTCCGCGTACAGGAAGCATCTAACCATGTGCTCGTCAGAAATTGTGATTTTCGGTGCAGACTGTGCATTACATACGCCTTCGATCCGGTCTTTGCAACGGTCATAAAATCCGCACATCGGCGGCATGTTTATTGGCATTGGGACAGAACCTTCAATGGAATCCAGCCGTTTACTCTTGTTCCCGCCTAGTCTAGGCATGGATCGGAGCAAGCCTTTGGTGTAAGGATGCTTCGGATTATTGAAAATTTCTTTCACCGGTGCCTGTTCCACGATTTTCCCAAGGTACATCACCGCGACCTCATCGCACATCTCGGCGATAATTCCTAAGTCATGAGTCACCAGCAGAATCGCCATGCCGAACTCCGCCTGCAGACTTTTCATGAGTTCCAGCACCTGCGCCTGAATCGTCACATCGAGCGCTGTCGTCGGCTCGTCAGCAATCAGAATCTCCGGGTTGCAGGACAGTGCCATTGAGATCATCGCCCGCTGGCGCATCCCTCCCGAGAATTCATGCGGGTATTGATCAAACCGTTTCGCCTGGTCGGAAATGCCGACTTTGCTGAGCATCTCCAGCGCGATTCGCTTCGCTTCTTTCTTGTCCTTCGTCTGGTGAGTCCGGATCGCTTCCATAATCTGATTCCCGATCGTATACATTGGCGAGAAGGCCGTCATCGGCTCCTGGAAGATCATCGAGATTTTCCGGCCTCGGATAGAACGAATCTGCTTGCCAGTGGGCTTAAGGGATAAAAGATTTAGACCATTCAGCGCCGACTCTGATTCCGAATTGTAAGTGATGGTTCCGCTCGTTTCACATTCCTTCGGATTAATGCTGATAATAGAACGGCTGGTTAAGCTTTTACCGCAGCCGGATTCACCGACGAGGCCCAGAGTTTTACCTTTGTAAATATTGAAGTCTACCCCATCCACGGCATTCATGATGCCACTTTCCATCTGGATCTTGATCTTTAAATCCTGAACGGACAGTAAAGGTTGCTCCTTATGAGCCGCTTGAGTTGCCATGCTATCCCCTCGCTTGCCTAGTATTTGTGACATTATTTTTTGTACGGGTCAGCTGCGTCGCGCAAGCCGTCACCAATGAAGTTATAGGTCAATACGGTCAGAATGACTGCACCCAGTGGAAGCAGCTTCCATGGATACAAGGCCACGTTCTCGATCTTTTGGGCCTCCTGCAGCAGCACACCCCAACTGGTCGCCGGCGAACGGACACCTAGCCCGAGGAAGCTCATGGCTGTCTCCCCCAGGATCATGCTGGGGATGGCCAAGGTCGTCGCTACGACCAGATAGCTCATAAAGCCGGGCAGTAAATGCTTTACAATAATCTTCGTATTGCCTACGCCAGCAATTCTTGCCGCTACCACATAATCTTCATTCTTGAGCGAGATGAACTTGCCTCTGACGACACGCGCCAGATCCGTCCATCCAATGAACGCAAAAATGATAACGATGTACAAATACATGGTCACCACCGGAATACGTGGCGGAATTGCAGCAGATAAAGCCATCCATAACGGCAAGGTAGGGAAGGAACGAATAATTTCGATTACACGTTGAATTAGGGAATCAAGCCAACCACCAAAGTAACCGGAGATGCCGCCGATAATTAATCCCAGAATAAAGCTGATGCCCACGCCGACTAAAGGAATGCTGAGCGAGATTTGACTGCCCAGCACAATCCGGGAAAACAAATCTCGGCCCATACCATCCGTACCGAGCAAGAAGATTCGCCCTGGCTCTTCTACCGCGAACAAATGGGTCTTCATCGGGATCAGGCCCAGAAATTTATATTCCTGTCCTTTCACGAAGAATTTGAAAGAGTGTCTAGTCTCTGTATCCGCAACAAACATTTTGCGTAAGGTTTCCGGGTCGCGTTCCGTCTTCAGCCCATAAACAAACGGTTTGATGTGAAACTTGCCTTCCGCATCCACAAACCGGAGACCCATAGGCGGAGCATTGACGTATTTACTGTCATAGCTTTGCAGATCGTATGGCGCGATGAATTGCGCAAACAAAGCTACGAGGTATAGTAAACCCAGAATGTACATACTGATCCGAGCCAGTGTGTGCTTCTTGAACTTCTGGTAAATCAGCCGCCATTGCGAGCTGTAAACCGTGTCTTTAGGTGCCGCGGTGACTGGGGCTGCTGGTTTTTGACCTTTGAATAACGGTAGTGTTCTCATGATTAAGATCCCCTGAACTCTGTACGGATTTTTGGATCAAGCCAAGCTAGCAAAATATCGGAAATCAGGGTTCCGAGTACTGTCAGCAAAGCCATAATCAATAGGAAGGTTCCGGCAAGGTACATGTCCTGCCCCAACAGGGCGTTATGCATAACCGGACCTTGAATCGGCAGGTTCAATACAATTGCTGTAATGGTCGCGCCCGTAAAGATCGAGGACAAGGACCAGCCAAAGGTACTCACAATCGGATTCAGGGCTGCACGCGTCGGATACTTGAACAAGATTTGCATCTCTGACAAGCCTTTGGCGCGGGCAGTAACCACATTCGGTTTATTCAATTCGTCAAGCATCTGACCCCGCATAATGCGGACCAGATCTGCCGTACCTGAAAGCCCGATGACGATAACAGGAATGACCATATGCTGCATTAAGTCTTTAACTTTGTCCATCGACCACGGCGCATTTACGTATTCAGGGGAGAATAAGCCGAGTAACGGGTTGCCAAACCATTTATAGGACAGGAACATCAGAATAATCGCCAGCAGGAAGTTTGGGGTAGCCATCCCGATAAAGCTCAAGCCAGAGAAGAAATAATCTCCTACGGAATACTGCTTGACTGCTGTGTAAATCCCGATGGGAATCGCAACGATATAATGAAAGGCCATAGTAACTAGGGAGACAACCAGCGTCAGACCCATATATTGCTGAATGACGGCCATAACCGGCTTGTTATAGTTGAACGAAAATCCGAAATCGCCATGCAGAATGATTTTTTTCATCCACATAAAATACTGCTCATAGATCGGCCGATCCAGGCCCAGATTTGCCCGCATCTGATCCATTTCCGCCTGGCTCATAATATCGCCGGAAGCGGACATTTTGGCCGCATAGGAGGAGACATAATCTCCGGGCGGCAATTGAATGATATAGAAGACGATGAAGGAGATTAAGACCACCACAGGTATCGCCAGAAGAATTCGTCTAATAATGTATTGAAACACTTTGCAATCCTCTCCTCTACAACACTTAATGATACAAGTAGAAACGGCTTTGCCGTCCGCTAAGGGACGGTATCCGTTTCAGCGAGAAAATATAAGGATAATTTATACGTAAAACATATAAATCCTTATATTTCAAAAGGAAACAATAGCGGGGATGTGATCCCCCGCTATTGCCACAAGAAAGCTTCAAAGCTTATTGCTTGATAAAGAATTGCGCTGGATGTCCTTGGCCCAGGGAACGATATTCGTCACACCAGATGGCGTCGGTAGGAATGTTGTGAATCTTATTGTTGGCAACAATCAGCACTGGCGTTGGTCCTGCATAACCAATCACCCATTGGTTCTTCTGATGCAGCTTCACGATTTCATTGCTGTAATTGTTGATATCCTCAAGCGTTTTGCTTGATTTCACTTTATCCCAATACTCCAAGATCTTCGCTACATCACCTTCCGGTTTAACGCCTTCTTTACCGCCGGATTGCGTGTAGAGTCCATAATGACCAAGCCATGGCGTCATAACACGAAGCGGAACGAGGGTATCCGGACGGAAGGCTACGTTAGCGACAGAGATGTTCTCAGTATGCATTGGAATCTGGTTGGCGTACTTCATGTCGAATTGGGTAGTACCATCCACGATCTTCACATTCGTTCTGAGACCCATTTCTTCATAGTACTTCTTGAGCAGCTCCAGGAATGGCGCATTGTCAGTGCTGCTTTCTACAATGGTCAGCGTCAGTTCCGAACCGTCAGCATTGGTACGGAAATTATTCTTATCACGCTTGGTGAGACCCAGTTCATCGAGGATCTTGTTCGCGCGTTCCGGATCATATTCAGCCCACTGTTTATCCCAGCCTTCCTGATACCCCATAACCCCTTTCGGAACAGAAGCCTGTATCGGCTCGCCGAGTCCGTTGGTTACGATCTCAGAGACTTCGTTCCGGTCAACCCCAATCGAAAGTGCTTCCCGGAATTTAATATCCTGGAACAGCTTGCGCAGGTTCGGATCTTCTGTCGTCTGGTTCAATTGAATACCGGCACTGGACCAGGATGGCTGTGTCCATGGAATGATGCGGAAGTCGCCTTTTTTCTCATTTTCCTTTAGGACTGTGAAGTCCTTGGAATCAAAAATGGTCAAGTTATAATCGCCGGAAAGTGTACCTAACACCTTTTGGCTTGGATCTTGAATTTTAGTTGCTACAATCCGGTCAATGTATGGTAGCTGCTTACCTTCTTTATCTGTTTTCCAATAGTAAGGGTTGCGCTCCATCACGAATTGGTCACCGTTAGGATCATTCGTTGGTACCCAAGCACGGAGTGTCGGGATTTGGTAGTGCAGCCAGTCCGTATACCCGGTCTCCATGAGGAAGGTTTTCGGATCTTCATAGCCCCACTCTTTGGTGATCTCCAGTGTCTTCGCATCGCCTACAAATTCAGGCAGGATCGTCTTATGGAAGTGTGCCGGAGCAAAGAACCACTTGTTGTCAATGGCCACACGCTCCAGGAAGAGCACGCTTGGATACTTGTGAGTCACTGTAAAGGTGTAATCATCCACCTTCTTGACTTCTGCCAGCGCTCTATCGCCTGTTGCCGGATCGACGGAATAATAGGCATCGTAAATCTTTTTACCGAAAGTCTCTTTGGTCAGCATGTGCTCCCAATAGAAGAGGACATCATCGGCTGTGAAAGGAACACCGTCAGACCATTTCATGCCTTCCCGCAAATGAATGGTGAACACTGTGGAATCCGCGTTAACTTCATAGCCTTTGGCTACGTTTGGTTCAACCTTATTGCCTTCCTGATTGAAGCGGAACAGTGCTTCTTCAGTCGGTTGACCAATCCCCCACTTGTCAGCTACGCCATTCCAGGGCATCTTCCAGTCGCCGCCATACTCTCCGATTTCATCAACGACATTCTCAACCATAATGTCCTTGGCAGCCGGAAGACGCTCTTCCAGTTTGGGCAGCTTTCCTTCAGATACCAGCTTAGCCAGATTAGGCGACTCTTTAGTGTTATTATTCTCTTTGACGATCGTTTCTTTCACATCCGGCGATTCCTTAACCTTCTCAGCTACGTTGTTAGACGAAGAGAATGAACATCCTCCCAAGGCCGTAGTCATAAGGATAAGGCCAATTAACAATTTGCTTCCCCTTTTCAAGTTAACCCCTCCGTGTTTAGATTTACGATTTGTCCAGCGGAACTTGCTCTAGTTGTCTCCCACCTCCCAAGTGGAATTAAACCGATTTAACATAAATATAGAGTGCTATGTAAAATCGACATTAAACCGGTTTAATAGGAGCTTTAAAAAAATAATGGGCCTGTGACTTACCCCACATTAAACCGGTTTAAATATCGTTAATACCAAAATGAAAACGCTTTATTTGTATAATACATGGAATTAAGCGCTTAATCAATACGCAATTAACAGAATGTTCAATATTATTTTAAGATGAATAAAAAAGGGCTTCACCTTATTTGCAACCCGCTAATCCCTCTTACTTGTCCTATTATAGGACTCAAATGTACTAGGATTATTAGCTGATCATCAAATTTCGGTAAAACCCCTGCTTATTTCCTTTTATTTAAGATTGGAATGTGTGTTCAGACGGAAGCGGAACTTCGCATCATCCCCGTACCACATCGGGAAGTTTGTTCCCCATTTGTTGTTGTGAAGATTGAAGTGCCATCCCCCTGCCAGCGAAACAAAAGTATTGTCGAACTGCAGCAGTCTTCTCTCACCAGGCGCAACAAGTGCAGAATCCAGCGCTGCAATCGAAGCCAGGCCGTCTGCGCCTTCATAGAAAACACCACGATCTATAGCATGCAGATTACGGTTGCCGTCCTTCACCACACTCAGTGGCGAGATTGGACCGCCGAGCTTATCCATCATCCACAGATTCGGGTTATCCACCTTCAGGCCACAGCTGAACCAGCTGGCTTCCGGCAAGCGATTAGCATCTTTTCCGAACCACTGCAGACTAACGTCCACTCCACCGTCTCCGGCAAAGGTGTAGATCAGCTCCAATTCCTTTGGTGCTCCGTATACTTCATGAGCTTCCTTAGGCATGGACAGACGAAGCAAGTATTGATCCCCGTTCGCACCACGAGTCTTTTGCAACTCCCGTACAATTGGCTTGTAAATGCCATGACTTGGCAGCGGACGCACGAACTCAAAACCAGGCTTGCTGAAGTCGGCATCTGCCCACGGATGCGTTAAAGGCAAGTTCTGCATGTACGTACGGAAATATCTGTTGTAATCATCTGTGCCGAAAGTCTCGTAGACGTATTCACCAAACGGATGCTGGGCATCCACCCAGTTCTTGCCGTTGCCGTCGATCAACTGGATCAGAGCGCCGTTCTCATTGAAGGCTACCTCATAGCCGCCGCTGTTGTAAGCCGAATGACTGACAAACGCAGACGACCCGGACAGCTCATTCTTCACTGGCTTCAATTGTTCAAAAGCTGCCCGTGCTTCCGCTTGCTTATCTTCGCTCAATGCTGCGACAGCTGTGTCCAGATATCCACGCTGCTCCGCCCAAGAGCTCTCGATCATCGAGTATGTGCGGCGGCTGGTCTCGGAAGCAAACAATCCGCTGGAATGCTTGTCGAACTCGTCCATAGCAAATGCACCGATGTATTGGAATTTGGCCGGAATATCATTCACGTCAATATCGTCAACTTCTCTCGCCTTGTTGAAGTCTGGCTTCGCGTAGTTGCGGAAATCCGGTAGCCATTTCTTCACATCAAGTCCCCACGTATGCTCTACAACAAGCAGCAAGGCGTCGCTGAAACCTTTGTACTCGGCGCTTGCGATATCGATCCGGCCCTCAGCCAGCCACTTATCTCTCAAGCGCTGCAGCTCACGAAGCTTAGCAACCTTCAGTGGATCAGTAGCTCCGCCGTGAATCCAGGTATCTCCAAGCTCTTCACGCACAACAGGCAGTCGATCACTAACAGTGAGCAATTTTTCAGCAAAAGCATCCAGCGAAGAAGCGATAATCTCAGCATCCGGATAACGCTCTTGAATATGCTCGAACTGCTCACGAATCTCCTCTGCACTTGGCGGTCCACAGTTGTCGCCGGTATGCGCGAACAGCAGGATATCGTCAAGATCGTCGAGCTCTACAGCTTCACCGTAAGTTCCAGCATAGTTAACAATGATCTCGCTGCCGTCTGCCGCCTGCCATCTGAACAGCTTCGGCACGTCTGGGCGCATAGAAGCCGGGTTCACGCCAAGGTGCATATAGCGAATGCCTGCTTCGCTCATGTATGGCACCATCGACAGGGTGTGACCGGGTACATCTGTCATCTTCGAAGCAATCGTCGTTTTGCCGAACTGAGCATCCAGTTCTTGACTGATCGACAGACCGTAGCGGAACAAGGTCGGGTCCATTAGTTCGGTATGCGTTGTGAACGGCAAACCATGCCAGACGATGTGCCCTTTGCGGATTGCTTCATCCATAGCTTTTTTGCCTTCTTCAGACGCATGATCCAAGTAATAGCGAATCAACCAGGAGCCTGTGGTCCACACGAAACGCTCTTTGCCACCTTTGGCTTCAAGCTCCGCAGCTAGCGCGATTGCTTTTGGAATATACTCCTCCATGTACTGCTTTACTACATTTGCTGCTAGATGGGTGAAACCGATATCGAGGTGAGTCTTAAAAACAACGTGTACTTTTTTTCTGCTAGTCATGGTTGTATGCCTCCGTTTTTCAAATAAATTAGTCAAGAACTACATCGTTCGTAAGCGCGCCTTTTTCTTGCGGGCCGGTAGGTCCGCCAGCGAGGAGCGGCTGTCCAAAGAAGGAGCCTTGGGCAGGATTACCAAATTTGTACACCGAGAGACTGTTCGGGTTGCTGTAATCTCTGTCCAGCCAGGACGGCCACGCATTGCCGAGGCCATTGCCAGTTAATGAGTTCGGGTAGTACTGGAATGCCTGAATATTGTTCCATGTATCCCATGCGGTTCCTTGGTTCGCCACATCAATCAGTTGTGTAACGACCAGCTCTTTATACACATGGTTGCCTGGATCTTTCCACATTCCGTGGGAGCCGAAAGCAGAATAGGCTACGGGATGAGTATTATTCACTTTATCTACTTCATTCCAGTTGTATGTTGTGCCGAAGGAATGGGCACCATAATAAACTTGAACCGGTTTAATAAAATTCGTGCCTTGATCCGTGAATTTGGCCAATCTGACGGTTACACGTTCCCAATCCCCTACATGATCGCCTACTTCTGTACCGAATACGGTCTTACCAAGATCATAGGCGCTGTACTGGAAGTATACCAGATCGACATTGTTATACTCCTTCTCTACCCAGAACGCATAGATTGGAGCAGTGGCCAAATCGCCTGAGAAATAAGGGAGCTTTAGTGTATAAGGGTTGAGCTCCGTTTTAGTTTTGAATTCATACAGTCCAGAGCCAGGATTGATATAGCGGTCCAGATGAGGCAGCGTGAACTCTACAGAAGCCGGGAAGTAAGTCTCTCCTTGGGCGAACCAGATCCTTGGCGCAAAGGTTTGTAAAATCTCACGTTTGGCCGTATCGCTGTAAGCATTGCCTGGCACCGCTCTGGTTGTAGAATCCTGTGGTGAAATGGCCTCCACCTTCAAGCTGGATACCGAATCATTAATGTCACTGCCTACATAGATCGCATCAGCGGTCAGAACCTTGGAGGCACCGGAGTAGTTATAATCTTTGAATAGTGTAACCTTATAACCCGGGGCTATACGAATTGCAGAAATAGCGTCATTCCCCACTCCAGCCTTCAGATCATCCACATTGTAATTGCCGATATCAAACTGCTGCTCGAATCCGCCATAAGGAGAATTGGAGTAAGCAATCACCGGCTTGTTCGGACCACCAATCTTCTCCACTTTAAGACTGGAAGTAGCGTCATTGAAGTCATCCAGCCAGCTTGCATCGCTGGTTAGTTGCTTAGTGTCACCAGAGAAGTCCTTGTCACGATACAGGGTCAAGCGGTAGCCCGATGCTACCTTAACTGAAGAAATTTTGTCGTTGCCGACGACATTTAGCTCGTTTACATTGTAAAGGCCAATCCCAAACTGCTGGGAACTGCCGCCAAAATCACCATCCCGATACACGGTTACCGGATTATTATCTGCCGCCAGCGCTGACTGGTTGTCTTCCGCCGTCGCTGGCTGAGCTTCTTCTGCCATTGCAGGCTTTGCTACCGGTAAAATAAGAGATACTGCCAAGAACGATGTTGCAAGCAAAGATTTGATTGTCATATTCGGGCTCCTCTTCGAATAATGATTTCATTTTCTGCTAACATGCATGTCTTCAGGCTTCTGTAGGTCTATGTTCAGGATGTATGATAACGCTTTCCAAAAGGTCCTCCTTTCATGATTAAAGATAACTATACCCTCAGGGTAATCCATGTCAGTGACATATACAATAATAAAATCAACTTTGTTTTGTAAATTATTTCGAGCATACTTTTTAGTATTTGACCATATTTTACAATATTTTCGCACTTTTTAGGGATGAAGATAACACTACTGAGATTTGTTTTCCATATCCAAGAAAAATAATTCCATATGTCACTGACATATAAAAAGCCTATACGATCACGAACATGTGATCATATAGGCTTAAGGACTGAAAACCCCTGTTACATTCAGAGATTGAGATCCCGTACAGAGCTCCGTTCGATAATGGTCGTGTTTACCTTAATCGATACCGCTCCTTCCCTGGAATTCTCCATACGTTTGCAGAGAAGATTGACTGCCGCGTGGCCCAACTGCTGGGTGGTTTGTCTGGCTGTGGTCAACGGGACCGGCAACAAACTGGCGAGCTGGATATCTGAAAACCCGATGATGGACAGCTCATCAGGTACCGGTTTGCCGATTGACAGAGCCGTATTCAAGCAAGAAGTCGCCAGATAATCATCCGCACAGAGGACCGCCGTCATGTCAGGATTATTTTGCATAAAATCAACCAGCTCCTGATTGGAGCCATTCAGGTCCAGCATGTAATCCTCTGAGCAGTTCAGGTTAATATTACGCCCATTCACAGGTAGCTCATAATCCAGCATGGCCTGCATGTATCCTTTATAACGGTCTTCCCGGCTTGTCACTCCGTCGAATGGCATTGAGAGATAACCGATTTCCCGATGCCCTCTCTGAATCAGATATTCCGTCAGATTATAGGCGCCTTGATGATGGTCATGATACACACAATCAATGTTAACCTCGCGAAAAATTCGATCGATGATCACCAGCGGATAGTTTAGCAAATTAAGCTCCAGTACCTTCTCGCTGCAATGTGTTCTGCCTCGAGGGTATAGAATAATTCCGTCAACTCCGTCATCATATAACTCCTGAAGGCTGGTGCTCTCATCCTCTTTATCGGTAGTCATGCGAATAAGCAGGTGGCAACCGGACTTGCGGGCTTCCCGCTCAACGGATGCTATAATTCTAGCCACATAATCATCCACGTTCGGAATCAAAAGGGCGATTCTCCGCTTAAGCAGCGTTTTGCCCTCCTCGATTTGATCCGCTGCAATCTCCCTATCCGGTCCCAAATAGTCACCTGACATAAAGGTACCTCGCCGCGCCAGCCGGTATACAATCCCCTGCTTCTCCAGAATTTGCAGCGCAAGCTTAGCTGTCATTCGGCTGACAGAATACAGCTTGGCCAGCTCTGCCTCAGACGGCACCGGATCATGGGGCTGCAACTTACGCTTGCGAATTTCCTCCAGCACCAAATCAGCAGTTTGCAAATATAAAAGCGGCTTCCGATCCGGCTTCTGATGTTGTTGTTCTTCCATGTATGGCATCTACCTCAATTCCGTATTGCTATCTTTCTTTAGTCATTTTCTCATGAAAAAGATAGTTCGATATAGCTATTGTACAATCCTGTTCAAGAACCGCCACATTTATCGCTAAATTAGACAAATTTAGATACGAACTTAAGGCTCGGTTGTCACTACGGTGAATGTTGGACTTCCCCACCTAGAAAAAATAAGAGAGCAACAACCGCAGTCCACACTTCACCGGAATATTCGCCTGAGTCTACGTTCGAGCTTAGGAAGGATTTGATAACAGGAAAATATACCGTTAATTTTCCCCTCTCACCTTATTTTCTGTGAATAAAGGGATTTTCTCCAGTTAAATACCTGTTTTATTCCTCAATGATCTTGGCATGAGGTAATTAACAGGACATTTTCCAGTTATTTTTAGAAAAGCAGAGAATTTAATCAAAATAACAGGAGTTATTCCCGTTATTACAATGCCCTATCAAGTGAATTGAACTTTTCGGCGCATTTGTCAGTTGAAGCCGTGCAATCCTTGTGAACTAAGCATACAGAAGGGTTCATTTCTATTTTGTACCTTAGGCTACATAAAGACTGTTAATTACACGTCCGAGTCATTTTCGAAATTGCGTTGTGTTTATAAGCCTGTTATCTATACATTCCGCGCCGCGTGCGCCTCCCGGCGCGCGGTGCGTGGCCCAAGGTGGTGGTCAAACCTCTAGTATAAAAAAAACAGCCCTTTGTCCGAAGGATGGTTAATAACCAATTCTTCGGACAAAGGGCATGCATAGATTGAATTTCAAATTTTCAAAGTAGGACAGATGTCCTTATCCCCGAATGATATTTTCTAGCACAATCTATACAACAGGCAATCAGCCTTATTATTGCAGTTCGGCATTCAGCCGTTCAATGAGCTCAAGCAATTGCAGCGGTTCACTGACGGTATGTGTCGGCCGTTCGGATTCATCCGCCGGCTCGTGAGGATAACGCGGCGTCCAGCTCTGAAAGATGCTGGTGATGCCAAGTGCGTTGGCTCCCTTCATATCGCGGCTCAGGTTGTTTCCAATCATAACGGTCCGGGAGAAATCTTGCTCAGACAAGTCAAGCGCGCCGATTGCGGCCTTGAACATCCGAGGGCTAGGTTTGATCGCTTTAATATTCTCAGAAATAATCATTGCGCTGAAATAATCGTGAAGTCCATGCTGCTTGAATACGTTCTTGAAAGATTGTGCATCACCATCGGCCACCAAGGCCAGTGTGTAGCCTCTCTCATGCAGAGTTTGAATCGTGATATCTGCACCAGGGATCAGATCCGCACTGATAACGATGCCTTCTTCGTCCCGAATCTCGGTCGATTCATCTACAATGGTATCGCCGCTGTCAAAAAAGATAATTAACCTCTTGTCGTCCATATTCTTTATGACCATCCTCTTCATTCGATTGGCGGACTGCCTGTGGATTCCCGGATGACCAGTTCCGGCTGCATGACAATTCTCTGCTTTATATCATCTGCGTTATCCAGACTGCCGATCAGCAGATCGAACGCCAGCTTCACCATCTGATCCATAGGCTGGGCAATGGTTGTCAGCGTCGGGTTCGTCACCGTGGACAGTATGGTATCGTCAAAGCCGATGATCGAGAGCTGCTCCGGTACGGATATACCCGCTTCCTTAGCAGCTTGCAGAGCGCCGATAGCAAGCAAATCGTTGCAGCAGAACAAAGCCGTGGGACGTTCCGATCTCCGTATGATCGCAGCGGCTGCCCGTTTGCCGTCTTTAATATTCGACTCGCAAGAGAGAATCTCCTCCGGGTTCAGTGAAATCCCCGCTTCGAATAATCCAAACCGGAAGCCTCTGACCCGCTCAAAGCTGCTGCTCACCTTGAAATTCTCCGAAAGAACCGCCACTTGCTTGTGGCCCTTACCTAGCAAATACCGGGCGGCAAGCTCACCGCCTCTGAAGTCGTCCGTCAGGACGCTGTGCACCGAAATGCCCGCGGCCTCCCGCGCAATCATAACGATCGGAAAGGATTTTTCTGCGAGTAGCGCCAGAATTTCCGCATTCTCCAAGCCGGTTCCGATCAGAATTCCGTCAACGTTCTTTTGCTCCAACAGCCGGATGTATTTCTCCACACGTTCATCCCTGTTGTCGGTACTACAAACGATGACACTGTAGCCGCTTGAATGTGCCAGGTCCTCTACCGTTCTCGCGATCTCAGAGAAAAAGGGGTTGGAGACGTCAGGAATCAGAAGACCTATCGTGTAGGTCTTCTTCCCCATTAAAGCAGACGCAATGACACTGGGCTGATAATTCAGCCGCTCCATCACCTGCAGAATTTCTTCACGCCTTTTCTTGCTTACTTTCCCTTTGCCGTTAATTGCGTTGGAGACGGTGGCAATCGATACGCCCGCTTCCTTCGCAACATCATATATCGTGGTTGCTTTCATGGCATAGCCTCATTATTATCGGATTGTTAAGGGATAGTTTCTCTTCGGTCAAACCCCTATCACGTTATTATCCGATGAATATACTCTTTTTGCAACACTCATTCACTCTCAGTTGGAGCAGTAGTGCGGGGCTGTGCGAGCCATTCGTGATCTGGATCATTGTGGAATTTCCAGATCCGGGTTGGTCCAGCCATCACGTTCAAGTAGTATACATCATAGCCTGGAGGCGCTGAAACAGGGTGATAACCTTTCGGTACGAGCACGGCTTCGCTATCTTTGACAGCCAGCGTCTCGTCGAGGGAACGGTCATCCGTATATACACGCTGAACGGCAAAGCCCTGCTCAGGCTTCACATGGAAGTAGTACGTCTCTTCCAGTAGTGATTCGTCAGGGAGCGCATCCCGGTCATGCTTATGCGGAGGATAACTCGACCAGTGCCCCTGCGGTGTGAATACCTCGACCACCAGCAGACTGTCGGCCGGTTCCTGCTCCGGTAAAATATTATGGATGAACCGCTGCGTAGACCCTTCTCCTCTAACCTCAACGCCTACATCGCTAGGCGCGATCAGACGAGCGTCATGGTTTCCGTGGCCTGGGGCCTTGCATACCGCAAGCTCCAGTTCAGTAACAGCAGTTACCTTGAAACGGTTGTCATTCGGGACGTAGACAGAATAAGGTGGAATCTGCTCGAACACGCTCATTCTTTGCCCGATATTGAGCCAGGAAGCATTGGCAGTCGCGATGTCTGCTCTACCACTCAGAAGCACGAGACATACCTCGTTTCCGTCTGTAGACTGGCTTAACGTCTCGCCTGGACTCAGTCGATAGACCTCAAAGCCTACATAGGTCCAGCCAGCGGACTCCGGTGTTACCGATAGAGCGGGATGATTTCCTGAACGCTTGGAATCCGGACTAACAATCAGCTTGCTCACGCTTTTCACAACCTTTCCTTATTGTAATTCCGAGAGTTTTACCGGACGGTTCTCTTGCATAGAAAGCTTCGCTGCCCGGGCAATTCTTTCCGCCTGCCAGCCGTCATTTCCATTGACCGAAACTGCCTTGCCTAGTAGGAGGGTATCGATAAATTGCTGTGTTTCATCTACATATGCTGCATTATAACGTTCCAGGAAGAAGTGCAGCGGCTTGTCGCTTTGGATGCCGTCTTCTGTACTCAAAACAGCCGTATTCGGGAAATCATTAGCGGCCGTTACAGAGCCTTTCGATCCGAACACCTCTACACGCTGGTCATAACCGTAAGCCGCCTTGCGGCTGCAATCGATGACGCCAAGCGCACCGTTCGCGAAACGGAGGGTCACAATCGCTGTATCCACATCGCCATATTGGCCGAACACAGGATCAATCAGTACGCTACCTTGTGTGTATACTTCTTCAACTTCACTGCCCGAGAGGAAACGCGCCATATCAAAGTCATGGATCATCATATCCATGAAGATGCCCCCAGAGACCTTAATGTATGCTTCTGGTGGTGGCCCCGGATCCCGGGAGGTAATCTTGATCAGATGAGTGTCACCAATGGCACCGTTCTGTACATGCTCACGCACCCGTTTAAAGTTGTGATCGAACCGGCGGTTGAAGCCGACTTGCAGTTGTACGCCTGCCTTAGATACGGCTTCGATGGCTTCTTCAGTCTGACGGATATCCATACTGAGCGGCTTTTCACAGAAAATATGCTTGCCTTGCTCTGCCGCCTTTTTGATCAGAGGGACATGCGTATCTGTGGAAGAACAGATAAATACAGCGTCAATCTCAGGATGGTTCAGAATCTCTTCGCTGTCCTTAGTGACGATAGCAATGCCTCTGGATGCTGCCCATTCTTCAAGTTCCGGACCTGCGAACAGGTCGCTCACAGCAAGAATTTCTGCTTGCGGATGTCTAATCAAGTTGTCGGCATGGATTTTTCCGATTCTGCCGGCGCCGATAATACCGAATTTCAGCTTCTTCATAGTCGTCAGCCTTTCTGTAGTGGGGTGTAAATTCGATTCCGATTTCTCTTCTATATGGATTCAGTCCACTCCATCATTCCCCGGCTCACAGCCGGGGATTTGCTATTTCGTTGTTGTAAGGCTGCTATTATCGATTACCAGCGAGCGGTAACCATCTTTTTGCGGGTAAAGAATTCCACGCCATCCGTTCCGTTGGCATGCAGATCACCGTAGAACGATTTCTTCCAGCCCGAGAACGGGAAGAAGGCCATTGGAGCGGGTACGCCGAGATTGACACCGAGCATACCTGCATCGATAGTTTCACGGAATTGACGCACACTGCTTCCGTTGCTAGTGAACAAGCAAGCCCCGTTCGCAAACTCTGAACGATTGGCAATAGCGATTGCATCCTCCAGCGTATCTGCACGCATCACGGACAGAACCGGTGCGAAAATTTCATCTTTCCAAATCTTCATTTCACTGCTCACCCGGTCAAAGATGGTCGGCCCTACGAAGTATCCGGAGTTTTGAACAGCTTCATCCTTCCGTCCGTCTCTAACCAGTACACCGCCTTCAGCTTCCCCGGATTCGATGTAGCCAAGGGTTCTTTCCTTGTGTCCGCCACGGATCACTGGACCGAGGAACGTTCCTTCTTCCAGCCCGTTACCGATAGTAATCTGATCGGCAGCGGCAGACAGACGCTCAACAAGCTCATCGGCAACATCACCGACAGCGACTACAACCGCGCAAGCCATACAGCGTTCGCCAGCAGAGCCAAATGCAGCATTGACGATTTCTTTAACCGTCAAATCGAGATCCGCGTCAGGAAGCACGATGGAGTGGTTCTTCGCGCCAGCCAATGCTTGCACCCGTTTGCCATGCGCCGTACCTGTTGTATACACGTACTCTGCAACTGGTTGTGAGCCAACGAAAGATACTGCCTTAATCTCCGGATGCTCCAGAATACCGTTCACGACATCATGTGCGCCGTGTACGATGTTCAGCACGCCGGCTGGCAAGCCTGCTTCATGGAACAGCTCAGCCAGACGATTCGCCAGAAGCGGCGTACGTTCGGATGGTTTCAATACAAAGGTGTTACCAACGGCAATCGCCAGCGGGAACATCCAGCAAGGTACCATCATCGGGAAGTTGAACGGCGTGATACCGCCGATTACGCCGATAGGATAACGGTACATACCCGA
The DNA here is from genome assembly GCF_042790635.1 of Paenibacillus sp. NPDC056722. Lineage (NCBI taxonomy): Bacteria > Bacillati > Bacillota > Bacilli > Caryophanales > Paenibacillaceae > Paenibacillus > Paenibacillus sp. NPDC056722. Next base: position 780,030 of record NZ_JBHTYV010000001.1, read on the forward strand.
TTCTATGTTGGATGCAATATCCGGCAATTGTTTACCCATCATCAGGTTTGGTGCACCTGCAGCAAACTCGACGCATTCGATCCCACGCAGCACCTCGCCACGCGCTTCGCCCAAGCTTTTACCATTTTCCTTCGTAATCAGGGTAGCCAGCTCTTCCCAGTGATCCACCAGCAACTGCTGATATTTGAAAAGCACGCGTGCCCGGCGCGGAACCGGTGTCCGGCTCCAGCTTTCAAAAGACTTGCGGGCGGCTTGGACCGCTGAATCTACGTCACCCTTGGAAGACAATGGCACCTGCGCCAATACTTCTTCTGTAGCAGGGTTGTACACATCATCGTATTGTGCAGCGGAAGACTCCACCCATTCTCCGCCGATCCAGTTCTTTAACTTCGTTGTCATCGTAGTCCCTCGCTTATAGTAGATTTCGCGGCTTTGCTTAGCCAGCTATGATTTCGCCGCGGTTGCAGCGTTCAATATAATCTTCAACTTGTGCTACAGTCGGCATGGCATCTGAACAGCTATGGCTGGAAATGACGATACATGCTGCCGCACTGCCGAATTCCATGCTTTTCTCAATAGTCAGACCGGACATGAGCCCGTGAATGAAGCCTGCGGCATAAGAGTCGCCAGCTCCAAAAGTCTTGATAACCTTCGCCGGATAGGATTTAGCCCGTTGCTCCAGCCCCTCTGCGGTGTAAGCGATGGAACCTTCCTTGCCGTGTTTGATAATAACGAGTTTGGCAGAGTAGTTGAACCACTTGGAAGCTGTGAAGCTGTCGCTATGCTCGTGATTATTTTCAAACCGCTCCATGCTGTCGAATTCTTCTCTTGTGCCAATAATAATGTCGCTTTTCTCAGCCGCTAGGTTGTAATATACCGCTGTTTCTTCGGCAGAATTCCAGGTATAAGGACGATAATCGATATCCAGAATGACTGTGGTGCCATGCTTACGGGCATAGTCCAGGGACAGAAGCACAGCTTCCCGGGAAGGACTGGCGGCGAGCGCTGTACCCGATACAAGCAGAGCCTTACTGTTCGCAATCAGTTCCTCATTCACTTCAAGCGGTCCCAGCTTCAGATCAGCTACATTGTCGCGATACATCAGAATGCTGCATTCGCTCGGGCTCTTGATTTCGGTAAAAGCAAGTCCTGTAACCGCACCCGTCTTGTCTGTAACGACATTACTGGTATCAATATCTTCTTTCTCCAGGTACCCTTGGATAAACCGTCCCATCTGGTCATCGGCAATCTTGCCGATAAATGCTGTTTTGTGGCCCAATCGGCTCATGCCAATCGCAATGTTAGCAGGCGATCCGCCAACGTATTTGGTAAACGTCATTGTCTCTTCCATAGGCCGGTTAATCTCATTCGCATTCAAATCGATGCACAAGCGGCCAATCGCAGTAAAGTCAAACTTCCTTCCGGAAGGAAAAATGTAAGACAATAGGTTCACCCTCCTTCGTTTATAGTAAAGATTCCAAGTAGCGGAGTGCCTTCTCTGCATATTCACGAGCCGGATGCTCGCCTGGGTCCTGCTCCCCTTCAAGGAGCGCCCAGCCTGTATAGTTTCGGCTCACAAGCTCGCCGATAATCGGTTTGAAATCAATGCAACCATCTCCGGGAACCGTGAACACGCCTCTGCGAATGCAGGTGACGAAGTCCACGCCGTCTGCTCTAGCCTGCTCCAGCAGCGTTGGACGTACATCCTTCAGATGCACATAAGCCACCCGATCATAATGCTTGCGCAGGACATCCAGCGGATTCGCCCCGCCGTACAATGCATGACCGGAATCGAAAAGCAGATATACAGCCTGTGGATCTGTCAGCTCCATCAGCTTGTCGATTTCTTCCGGGCTTTCTACAGCAGTGCCGCCGTGATGATGGTAAGTCAGCTTCAAGCCATACTCTTGGGCAATTCTGCCCGCAGCGTTCAGGCCTTCTACCAGGCTGGCCCAGCCCGCTTCATCAAGACGAATGACTTCACTCTCATTTGGCGTCCGTCTCGGATCGAAGTGCAAAGAGCCGCCTACCTCGCAGGTGCTTATAACTTTGCTGCCCATGCTCTGCAGGAATTTGGCATGCTCCCGGAAAGCTTCCAGCTCCTGCTCACGATAAGCAGGATCGGAGAACAATACGGATTTCCACTGGGAGACTAGCTGAATATCACGCTTCGCCAGCTCTTCTTTCAGCAATACGAGATCCGTCGGGAACTTTCTGCCCATCTCTGTACCCTTAAGACCCAAGGAATGTATATCGTCCAAAATCTGCTCGTAAGTGGTATCATTGCCATGCTCTTTAACATCTTCGCCGACCCAGTTGATAGGGTGAACGCCTAATTGAAATGGAAACCGTGTCATCACTTAGTCCTCCTAGTAGACTCTCGCCTGAGATAACTTCTCGTTCATTGCCTGATGCGCATCCGTAACTTTAGTGCTCGAGGAAACGGCGGGAACCCCTACATTCCACCAGGATTCATAACCGTCGGTATTTGTACCGGCAAGAACCGGAATTTCAATTAATGTAGTGCGTGTTTCTTCCTTCGCTGCCTTGAGGGCTTGCTCAAGTTCTTCTGGTGTAGTCGCTTTGTATGCGGCTGCGCCAAGGCTGCGGGCATGAGCTGCAAAATCAATCGGGAGCGGCGCCCCTGTGTAGCGGCCTGTACTCTGTTCACGATAACGGAACTCGTTGCCGAAGCCGTCACTGCCATGTCCGCGCTGCAGGTTATGAATACATTGATAACCATGATTGTCGAATAGCAGCACAGTGATCTTGCGCCCTTCCTGGAGGCTTGTGACCAGTTCGGAATGGAGCATCAGATAACTGCCGTCTCCGACAAAGGCGTACACATCACGTTCCGGCTCTGCAAGTGCAACGCCGAAAGCTCCGCTGACCTCATATCCCATACAGGAGAAGCCATATTCCATGTGGTAGCCCTTTGGCTGTCCGACCCGCCACAGGCGGTGAAGGTCGCCCGGCAAGCTGCCTGCCGCACAGACAATAACGGCTTCGTCGCCAATCGTCTCGTTGATGACGCCAAGTGCGCGCGTCTGAGCGAAGCCTTCTGGATGTTCCAGTTCGTACAGTCGGTCTACCTCATTCTTCCACTCGGTACCAAGCGCAGTGATCTGCCCGTCAGCATAAGAACTGCTATAACCTGCAGCACTCAAGCCTTCCAGGAGCTGAAGGATGACCGTCTTCGCATCTCCCGTCAAGGCTACGCCGTCAAGCTTGGCGCCATCCATACGGTTGATGTTGATATTCAGGAACTGCGCTTCCGGATGAAACGCAGATTTGGATGAGGTCGTAAAGTCGGAATATCTTGTGCCGATGCCAATAATCAAATCTGCTTCTTTGGCTACCTTGTTGGCGGCCAAAGCACCGGTCACGCCAACTCCACCAACGTTGAGCGGGTGGTTCCAAGGCAAGGAGCCCTTGCCTGCCTGTGTTTCCGATACCGGAATACCAAATTTCTCTGCAAATTCAGCAAGCGCTTTCGTCGCCTCTGAATATTTAACGCCTCCACCGGCGACGATCATTGGCTTGCGTTTGGACTTCACAAGGGCAATCGCTCTCTCCAGAGTCTGGGGAGCCGGTTGTTGGCGTTCTACATAATGCACACGCTTCTCGAAGAAGGATGCCGGATAATCATAAGCTTCAGCCTGCACATCCTGTGGCAGTGCCAGAGTAACCGCGCCAGTCTCGGCCGGATCTGTAAGCACGCGGATCGCGTTCAGTGCCGAAGTCATCAGTTGTTCAGGGCGGACAATGCGGTCCCAAAATCTGCTCACCGGCTTAAAAGCGTCGGCTGCCGAAATAGTATAGTCATGACCGGCTTCAAGTTGCTGTAGTACCGGGTCAGGCTGTCTGGAAGCAAAGTTGTCACCCGGAAGAAGCAGCAGCGGAATGCGGTTGACCGTTGCCGTTCCGGCTGCAGTAACCATATTCAAAGCACCGGGACCAATGGAAGTGGTGCAGGCATAAATTTGTTTGCGATTGTGTTGTTTAGCGAACGCGGTGGCCGCATGTGCCATCCCCTGTTCGTTCTTGCCTTGGATGAAATTCAGGCTGCCTGAGCTTCGCTCCAGGGCCTCACCAAGACCGGTTACATTGCCATGACCAAAGATTCCCATTACCCCGGCAACAAATTTTGTTTCTACTCCGTCGCAGGAAATGTACTGTTGATCCAGAAATCTTAATAGGGCCTGTGCCATTGTTAAGCGGATAGTAGTCATTGTATCCTCCCTATTTGTGAGTTAAGCGCTTATCAAAATTAAATAAATGTAAATGCAATCATTTTATATTCATTGTATAGGTAAAGCGCTTAATCCAATGTTACAATGAATAGGACAAAAAAATCAATCATTATTTCTTGGAGGTTTTGCTAATGCCTGTTGTCGACCATCTTCGTCCCTTCTGGGACACTGTACTTCGCGTTGCACCGTTACTATATTTGGACCGCCGGGAGCCCTTCAAACCGCATCGTGTAGGAGTCACTGTGTTTGAGACGACCGCACCCTCAGTTTCTTTTGACCGGATCGTCCATGTCGATACCAGCAAGTATAGCCTGGTCATTGAGTACGCTATTTATTACGATTATGACATTCAACATATTTATGACTTGGAGCATGTTTGGGTATACCTGAATCATGACGGTGGCATCGAGTACGCTGAAGTCAGCTTCCATGGCCATTTTCTGGTAGGATTAATGCGCGACCGCAGCAATTTGACAGATGAGGGTGTGATCAAAATCTATGTTCAGCCTGGTAAACACGCCATGGCCGCACATGAAGAATTGTTCCGGCTGCTCCCGAACGTCGAGAGATGCTGCCAGGAAGAAGCGGGAATCGAAGGTGTGCTGGAACCGGACATGTTCAGTGGTGAATTCAAGCCAGGAGTACATATCGATCCCCCAGCCGAAGCGCATTTACGAACCTTCAGTTTTCAGCCTTCGTTCGAATATGTTCCCTATCCCTTGCCTGAGGAGACATTTGTCTCCTGGCCAGAACTGCGCGAAGAGATTCCGGTACGCATGAAGGCTCTTATTGACACGATTAGGTAAAAAATATTAATTATTTGGAAAATAAAACAAAGAGGTATCCTCCAAGCCGTGAATGGCTGGAGGATACCTCTTTGTGTGTTAAATGTCCGATTTGCCAACCTCTTTGCCCCTTAACCTTATTCAACAATGACTAAACCGAGGGCGATGAGCTTAGCTTTTTACCATGTCTTGGATTTAGAATAAATTAAAAGCGTCTACCGTAGATTTCATTTGAAATTCTCAGGTTTTTCTACATACCACTCCGTCAAACCGCATTGGACATTGATGATTCAGAACAATCAACTCTTTCTACTTTGTGGGTCTTTAATTAACTACTAAAATCTTGTATTCTTCGACCGTTTTCGAATCGTTCTTTAAATTCCCCTTTAGTGTATTCGTTAATGGTTTTGTTCCAAAAAGCTTGAGCTGGTCGGTTACTTTCTAATTGATAAACCTCCCAGTCGCCCTTGTGTAAATCGAATAGTTGTTTGGCTACTGCTTTACCAATTCCTTCTTTTCTATACTTCTTCATAATAAAGAACTCTGCGATTGAAAAATAATTACGTTCTTCTGATTCAATGAACCTTACTAACACAAATCCTGCATATTTTTTATCTTGTTTAATGACATAAGGAAACCGTTGATTAACTTCTTCCCAATATTCGTCTAAATAAGGATAAGCCCCAAAAAGTCCATCTTCTTCAACATCACATTTTACAAATTCAGAAAAGTCATAAATATAAAATTGCATTAAGTTTTTTATGATTTCTTTTTCTTTTTTAGTAGCTCGTAACAATTCATAATTCATTCAAGAGTCCGCCTTTTTATAGTCTTTATGTATCTCTGCCTTGAACTTTAATAACCACATTCTCCTTCCATGATTATACAACTAACACCCTAGAGGTGATAGCGATGATTAAAAGTCAACTCCAACACACTGGATATCCCTTTTGCCCAGTTAGATCAAGGTCTACTTGCCAATCTCAGGCTACGAAATCCAACTCTCCACAAATATCCAAAGAAGATATGTTTTTATGAAACATTATTCAAATAAGAAACCTGTCTTCCCTTTAGAAATGGAAAAAGACAGCCCTTAAATAGGAGCTGTCTGCATAAAAATATAATCCTTTTTATTTCCCTTGCATGCGCACATAGGGTTCATATGAAGAGATTTCAACCAGATTCTCATCAGGATCCCTGATATAAATGGAGTACATCGGCCCAAGTGCGCCTGTACGCTCTACCGGACCCAATTCAATCTTGACACCCTGCTCTGCCAAATGCTTTTTTACATCATTCAGTGAATCACTGGTAATCAGACAGAAATCGCCGGACCCCATCGTCGGCCGCTTAGCTTTCGGGTCAATCTCCTGGCCAACCTGCTGGAAATTGATCTTTTGTTGTCCAAACTTTGCTGCTTTCCTGTCCTGTCCGAATGAGATGATCTCCATCCCAAGGACTTCGCCATAAAAGCGGCAGGAAGCCTCTACATCGCGGACAGTCAGCACCAAATGATCGAATCTGGCGATTTTCACAGTTCTCACTCCCGGTAACTAGAAGTAGCCTTTGTTGTGCTGTTATTCAGCCCCGGCGCGCTCACGGACAGTGGTCAGCACCTTATGGAGCCAGTTGATATCCTTTTGATACGTTTGGTTCGCATGATCCATAATCAGACTAACGGCTTCCCGTCTCTCCACCGGAATAATAGTGAGCTCAGGATCGGTTTCTTCTATGAGGCTGACCTTTTTGTTCAGCTTCTCGATGGCCTCCTCAATGACATAAGCAAGTTTATGGGGATCGACCTTATCCAGAAATAGCAACGAGGAATACAGTGATCGGATATCGCTGAAATTTTTGAAAACATCATATATTTCCTCTTCCAGAATTATCCTTCCCTTGTCCGTGATACCGTAGGTGGTCTTCTCAGGACGATTGTCAGATTGCACCACTTTGAGCTTCTTTATAAGCCCCTTCTTCAACAACACCTCGAAGTTATAATACAGCGTCCCGTCGTTGATGGACACCGTGTTGTCCAGTGGTTTGAGGTTCTTCTTAATGTCATAAGGATGATGCTCACCCTCACTCAGCATACCCAGGATAAATATTTGAAGCGACAATAGTGTCCTCTCCTTCATGCATATTTAAAAGGGGCCCACGAGGAGATTTCTGAGCCCGCTATTGTTATTTTACATGAAAAGCGGCTGCGGTGCAGGTTCTATTGCTTCTTTAGGCTGTTTTACTGTCTTGAACAGATGGATCAGCGTATTAATTAACAGCGCTCCAAGACCGACTAGCACTAGGCCTGTGAGATATACCCCCGTTTTGCCGCCGCCGAACAGCAAGTTGTAATCCAGATGCAGTGTATAGAACATCGGGGAAATGTAGCTGACAGCCTTGAACACTCCGCTCATCATTTCCTGTGGAACCACGGAACCGTTGGCAATCGTCTGGGTCAGCAGAATTGGTAAATTCAGAAGCATCCCCGCCTGGCCCAGCAGCAGGCAGCAAATACTCGTAAACTCAATAGCCACGAACATTTCCAGTGAATGCACCATCCACACTTTCATAAATGTCTCTGCACCATAACCATGAACCGCGAAGTACAATGAAACGCCGACAAGCGGGGCTATCAAGGATATCAGCACATTGACACCTTGCAGGGACAAGAAGGCTTTCCATTTGCCAAGGCGGGATCTCAACTGATTCAAAGCGCCAATACTCATCATGGAATAAATCATCGCGCCCACATAGGAAGACATCGTCAGGAACATTGGAGCCATCTGATTGTGCATTCCAGCTGGCTGTGGATTGGTCGTCACGACATTGGCATCCACCTTATTCATTACACCAGCAACCATCTGCTGCGCCTGGGCTTCAGGCACTTTCATACCTTGCAGAATACCATCGAAGCTCTGGGTCTGTAATTGCGTGCTAATCTTGTTCGTGATCTGGGTGACAACATTCTGCATGGTACTGCTTACAGTAGCGGGATTAGACTGGTTAATGAAAAAATCCAGTTTCACCTGTTCTCCCTGCGCAGACAGCTTCTGCGTAAAATCCTGCGGAATATGCATCACCAGATGGGTGCTGCGATCCTCCAGCTCTTGCTTAGCCTGTTCCAGTGACAGATTCGTTACGACATGAAAAGGCATTTGCGCCTGAATCTCCTTCACAAACGTTGCCCCAGCCTGCTGATCCTCGTTAACAATGGCCACAGTAAGCTTGTCGATATCCTTAGGCATCGAGCTATACCCGCCCATAAAAATCCCGATCATGATGATCTGATAAAAGATCATCATAAAGACGCCACCCAAAATCCCTTTGTGCTTCAGAAATGATTTCATACTCCAGCTCCACCTTATACTTTATTTTAAATACTCTAATTAAAGTAATATAATCAGAGTTAGGTGTCAATGGAGAATAGAAAGGAAAAAAACAGGTTTACAAAACTGCCGCAGCACTTTTATAAACCTGTTAAGTATTTTCACATAACCTATTCCTTGATTTGGATAACCAACTTGCCGTTGATATGACGGCTTTCGCTTTTCCGGTGCGCCTCGGCCACTCCCTTCTGTGACAGTGGAACAACACCGTTAATATGAACCTTCAGTTTATGCTCTCTAACCCATTCTTCAATCTGCGCAAAATCACTTGCATGGGGCTGAATGAGCGCAAATCTTGCCTCGACATCACTCCGGGAAGCATTTCTCGTAATGGCCCGGTTAATCAGCGAGATTAGCTTGCCTCCCTCCTTGAGAACTTTAAAGCTCATATTCTCAACCTCACCGCCAACACCATCAATGACGACATCCACAGCATGCACAACTTCAGTAAAATCAACAGCAGTATAATCAATAACCTCATCTGCACCGAGCTGTCTAACAAAATCATGATTCCGCGAGCTTGCCGTTCCTATGACATAGGCTCCTGCCCATTTAGCCAACTGTATCGCGATGTGCCCTACACCACCAGCTGCGGCGTGAATTAATATACGTTCTCCTTTACGGAGCTGACCGTAGTGAAAAAGCGATTGCCAGGCTGTAATCGAAACTGCGGGCAAAGCGCCGGCTTCAGCAAAAGAAATATTGGGAGAGATACGGACCACAGCAGATTTATCTACTCTTGCATACGCTGCATAGCTTCCGGAATCCACAAGCCCGAAGACCCGATCCCCTGGTTGTAGGTGATCTACATTCTTCCCTGTCGCCTGGACGATTCCGGCAATATCAACACCCAAAATGTGTGGAAAATCTACTGGAAACATCTCCTGCACCTGTCCGGAACGAATGTAACAGTCCACAGGATTAACTGACGTGGTATACATCTCTACCAACACTTCATCATCATGGATGACCGGAATCGCAACCTCCTCTTCTCTTAGCACATCCGGGGTTCCATATTCATTAAAAATTATAGCTTTCATTGTTGTTCCTCCAGTCGATATTAGATTGACAATTGTTGATTTATAAACAACCGTTCTATAAAATCAAATCTAAAGGCTGGGTTGCCCGGATTCAATCGCTAATGTCTGCGGAATTGTTTATTAATCAACAGAACTACAGCTTGTTGTTCAAAATCTATCAATCAGAAATAGAAATTGGAGGTTAAAGATGGACAGGCGCATACTAAAAACCCGGTCAGCCATTAAAAAGGCATTTATTGAGCTGATGGCCGAAAAGAAGTTCGAAGAAATCACCATTAACCAAATCTCTGAACGGGCCAACCTTAACCGAGGTACCATATACTTACATTACATGGATAAATATAATCTCCTGGAGAAATGCATTGAGGAGCACTCCGAGGTGTTGCGGGGGCTGTGTGTTCCGGAAAATCATGAAGATCACCATCTACCGATCAGAGATTCGCTGCTGCGGGCCTTTGAATATATAGAGAAGCATTATTTGTTTTATTATTCCATGCTCAATAACAAAGGCTTGTTCTACTTCTGGCAAAACATGCAGCAGATGATGATGCAGGGCATCAGCAGCCAGATCTCCATGGATCGTATCAATCAGCACGCCAACAAAGAAATTCTGGTCCGCTTCCTGACATCAGCCGCTGTAGGGGTCGTGGAATGGTGGATTATGAACGAAATACCCTATTCCGCTGAAGAGATCGCGGATGAAATATGGCTGCTGCTGGAGCGAAATCAGGTGCAAAAAGAGATCGTGTAAGGATATCTGCCGTCATCTATTCAGCACAAAAAGGGATTGGAAGCTCCGGCCAGGCCGAATCTGTTCCAATCCCTTTAAGTAATTACTCAAGCGTTCAGTTGCCCTCTCTTCCCTGCTCCTATATTGCTCCTGAAGGGGAAGAAAAGAAGGGAGAAAAAAACGCATGCGGACGTCCGCCTCTTACCTGCCCCTATATTGCTCCGTGAAGGTCTCGAAAAAAGGCGTCGTATCCCGCTCCGCCATCGTGGACACGGAATCCCGGCTCCAGCCGATTTCGGCCCGCCAGCTTCCCAGAAGCCCGGATGACACCAGTTCCTCCTCGTTCACCTCGACGGAACACTCACCCTGTGGCGCCACATATAGCGCATCCACAGGACAATAAGCTTCGCACATGAAGCAGGTCTGGCAGTCGTCCTGCCGGGCGATGACGGGCAGCTTGCCCTGCATCTCGAATACATTGGTAGGACAGACCTTCACGCATAAGCTGCACCCGATGCAGCGGTCCTTGCTGACTAGCTCGATCATATCGCCCGCTCCTCCTGAAGTCTTCCCAGCTCATGAGCGTGAGGCACGCTCTCTGTGCTGGTGCGTATCTGCTCGATACCGGAGAGGATCAGCCGGTGGGTCTGGCGCGGGTCCAAGGCGGGATATTCCGCCAGACTTTGCAAGCCCCGGCTCTCCTTGCGGGCCAGTGCAGCGGTGTAGATCCAGCGGCCGACGATCAGCATGGCGGCCGCTTCTCTTGACTGCACGGTTCCTTGCACCGATGGTGCGATTCTCCCGTGCAGGCTGGGCATGAGGTCCGTCAGCCGCTGCAAGGCGGACTGGACGACTGGCACGCTGCGGAAGTAGTTAATCCGCAGCGGCAGGATTTCCCGCTGGACAGCCGCGATCAGCGGCTTTGCGTCCAGCGCCCTGCTGTGGGTGGCGCCAGCCGGCAAACCATAGCGGCCTGCCGCGATCAGCCGCCGGCTGTCTGCGCCTCTTGGCTGGGCCAGCGCATACTGCGCGGCGCCCTGCCCGGCCCAGCTTCCGCTGCACATGGCCCAGGAAGCGTTGTAGGCTCCGCCGCCGGAGATCGCGCCGGTGACCTTCTCGCGCGAGGCGGCATCCCCGGCGGCATATAAGCCGGGGACAGTGGTGGCGCAGTCGCTGCCCGTAAGGCGCAAGCCGCCGGTACCGCGCATGGTCCCTTCGTAGCGAAGGGTTAGCGGGAACTTGTGCCGGAACGGGTCAATCCCGGCCCGTTCCAGCGGCATGAAGAAGATCGGGTGGGCCCGGCGGAGGAACTCCCTTTTCTCCGCCGTATCGGCCAGATCAAGGCAGGCATAGACAGGACCTTGCTGCATCAGCTCCGGCAGGCTGCCAAAGGTGCGGTCTCCCTTGTGCAGCGGCCGTCCGCCCGCATCATACAGCGTGGCCCAAGCCAGCATGCGCCCTCGGGTGACGGTCCCGTCGGCGAAGCTTGGTGCATATTGGCGGCTGAATTCCATGCCGGACAGCTCCGCACCCGTCTCGGCAGACATCAGCAGCCCTTCCCCGGTCAGCACATTGCAGCCCAGACCTTTGCTGAGAAAGGCGCAGCCGCCGGTAGCCATGACGACGGCATTGGCCCGGATCTCCCAAGTCTCGCCGGTCAAGCGGTTGATACCGCGTGCACCACCGACACCATGCTCGTCATGCAGCAGTTCCAGCGCTGGAGACTGGTCCATAATTTTAACCCCAGCCTTGCGCACCGTCCGCCGCATGATTTGCATATATTCCGGCCCGTGCAGATGCGTCCGGAGCGGCTTGCCCTCCCCATCCTTAGGGAATGGATATCCCCACTGGGCCACCAGTTCCAGATTATGCTCTACCTGGTCCAGAACCCGGTGAATCCAGGCATTTTCGGATAAATATCCGCCTGCCCGGAGCCGGGCCTGAACAGCCTGCTCCCGCAAATCTGCCACCGGCGGAATGACGAGCAGCGTAGTTCCACCAGGCGCGGTTGCACCGCTGGTACCCAGATAGCCTTTGTCCGCCAGTATGACCTTTGCTCCTTGCGAGGCGGCTTTCCAAGCTGCCCAGGCTCCCGCCGGTCCACCGCCCAACACCAGCACATCCGCCGTCCACTGTTGATCCTGCTGAGACATTCGGTTTCCCCCTTATTTACAGGCCATGTCCCATAGACCTTCTGTTCTTGGTGATATTGAGTGCTATTTGAGTGCTATTGAGTGCTATTTCAGCTGCCAATCACTGATCTTAAAATCTTTTTTAGCAAGCTTCTCTTCCACCAGGAAGTTCTTCGTGCCTTCCAGCAGCTTCGTGCCTTCCTCCGTAAACGCGGTATCCTTGATATCGCTGATCGGACTCACTTTCTTCACCAGCTCTGGCGTTGTATTACCGATATCCGCAAGGAATTGATAATATTCGTCCTCATGCTGCTTCAAGTCAGCCAAGGCTTTCTCGCGCGCTTCATTCCATACCTTCGGGAAATCAGGGAACTTCGCCAAGTAGTCATCAGACGCTACGGTTGCACTTGTACCTAGAAGGGTTGGGTGCTGGGTGGCATCGTCCAAAAGGGTATAGCCTTCATCAATCAGCTTAAGTGCAGGCACACCTGTATTGGTGATGGCATCCACATCTCCGCGGGCCAAGGCAGCTGTTCCATCAGGAGTCAGCATATGCACAAGCTTAACACCTGTCACTCCCTCTTCCTTCAGCAATCCAGCTATATAGCGGTGCATGAAGGAGCCTTTTTGGATGGCGATGGTCTTGCCTTGAAGCTCCTTGACAGTCTTGGCACCATTCTTCTTGCCAATCAGATATCCAACGCTATGCGCCGAGGATTGGGAGATGAGACGTGTCTTTGCTCCAGAGGCATACGCTATAATGGCAGGTGTATCACCAAGGCTTCCGGCATCCAGCCGCCCGCTGATCAGGGATTCCGTTTGGTCGGGTCCGTTCGGGAAGCCGGTAAGCTTCACTTCAGTAATACCGTGTTTCTTCAGCTCTTCCTGGATAATTCCCTTGTGAAAGCCCCAGCCTTCTGCTCCGCCTGGAAGATTCAGCTTGTTGGAGCCGATATAGCCAAAGTTAAGCGTCGCAGGCACATTTCCCGATGCCTCGCCGCTCGCAGCCTCAGCCTTCTCTCCACCTGCCGGAGCGGATGCTTCCTTGCCACCACCTGATCCCGCGTTGTTGCCGCACGCCTGAAGCACCATCATAACCATGACTGCACTTGCGATGAGCAGCAAACGCAGCCGTTTGCCCTGTCCCCCTTGATTCTCTCTGAATGCCTTTGCCATTGTTGCTTCTCCCCTCGATGTTGAATGTTGGAATGAATATGAAGACAATATTGCCGATACGATTTCCAGACATGCTTTCAGCTTTGTGTATCTTTACAGCTAGATAGAACGCATAAAAATAACAAACAGAGCCTAAAAACTATTTCCAGAGTGTAATTAACGGCATTTTTGCACCCTAATTATTCTGCATCTAAGGATTAACGGAGATTAAGTGCAATATTGTACCTTAAATCTTCCAGAATACCCGTCCAGCGTGATTTTTCGAAAAATAAGGTACAAAAATGCCCTTATTCCCCTGATTTTCCTATAATGAAGAAAAATAAGGTGCAATAATGCTGTTAGTTGGGAGATTGGACCCTTTTTCACTCTTAAAAAGACAGGTACTTCACCAGAATAACGCCTGGTTTCTGGTTTCTCGTCTTCTGCTTGAATCTTAACTTCACCCTGTATTTGAACTTTAAAACCCCGCTCTTCGCGACAGTTGATACATAAAGTCATGGCCCGCGACCGGCTGCCGGCCTCGGCCCCAACCTACCTTTTCACGGTACCCGCCAAGCAGTCCCCGCTCCTGCAGTTCTGCCTCGGTCACGCCTGAAACGGCTTCGGCGTCAGGATCTACATACAGCGCATCCACCGGGCAGTATAACTCGCACATGAAGCAGGTCTGGCAATCACTCTGCCGGGCAATGACGGGGATTCCATCCTCCACCCGTTCGAATACGTTGGTCGGACAGACCGCTACACATTGGTTGCATGATATACAACTATCTGCACTGAGGACTTCAATCACAGAAGAACACTCTCCTTCGCTACCTCTTCCCGCTTGACCCATACGTCATCCAGGCCACCGCTGATGAGGCGATGATGCTGCTGTTGATCAATCTTTAGATAATCCTCCCGCTTATGCATTCCGCGCGTCTCTGTTCGAGCAAGTGCAGAGCTATACATCCAGCGGGCTGTCGCCGTCATCGCCTGAACCTCCCGCGCTTTGGCCCCTTCAGGTGTACGCTGAATTTCCGTATTACGCTGTTCTTTCCACAATCCTCCCAGACGTTCCAGCGAAGAAGTCAGCCCCTTCTCGGTCCGGAAAAGATTGATGTCATAAGGCTTCACTTCCGCCTGCACTGCTGAGACAAGCTCCGCTGTCCGGGCCGCTGTTCCCGGCTTCACCTGCTGCTCCACCAGTGATGAGGAAGACAGACCCGATGGCGTGCGGTCCTCCGCATGTCTACCCAGACCCAGCGCATGGTTAGCAGCACCTTCCCCGGCAAAAGAACCGGAGGACATTGCCCAGGCAGCATTATGGCTGCCGCCGCCAGTGAAGCCTCCGCAAATCAACTCACGCGTAGCCGCATCGCCGGCTGCGTAGAGGCCGGGGACGCCTGTGCCACAGCTCTCATCCGTGATGCGGATGCCGCCCGTGCCTCGCACGGTGCCTTCCAGCCGCAGTGTAACCGGGAACGCATCCTTGAAGGGATTGATCCCGAGACGGTCAAAGGGCAAGAAAAAGTTCGTCTGCGCCACCCGTAGAAGCGGCTGCAGATCTTCCGGCGCTCCATCCAGCTTGGCGAACACCTGACGCCCGGCCAGCAGGTTGCGGGCAATGACCGACCGGCCTTTCTTCGAGCCCGCCCCTTCAATCACACTACCATCCTCATAATAGAAGCTGGCATAGTTGTAATAAGCCGTCTTGGTAACCGAGGAAAAGGTAGGGCTGATCGCGTAAGCATTCGAAAATTCCATTCCTGACAGGGCTGCCCCCGCCTCAGCTGCGAAGAGGTACCCGTCTCCGGTCAGGACGTTGCAGCCCAGCGCCTTACTCAGAAACGCGCATCCGCCAGTGGCAATCACCACTGCCCCTGCTTGCACAGACCAGGTCTCACCGGTCTGCGTCTGCACACCAGCCGCACCGGCAACGCCATGACCGTCAGCCAGCAGTTCCAGAACCGGACTATGATCCAGAATCTTGACCCCGGCCTTCTTGACCAGCTTCCGCATTAAGCGCATGTATTCCGGTCCTTGCAGACTCCGGCGGTGCTGGTTACCGTGCTCATCTAGCGGGAAAGGATACCCTGCCACACCGAGCCGATTCATATTCTCATACGTACGATCCAGCACCCGGTTCATCCAGCGGTCCTCTGCCAGTCGTCCACCCAATTCAAAGCGGCTGGTCTTGGCATCTTCACGCAGCTTTTTGTCTGGGTTCACGTACCAAACGCCGGTGCCAGAAGGCGCCGTTGCACCGCTTGATCCGCAGTACCCCTTGTCGGCCAGCACAACTTTAGCACCTTTAGCGGCTGCTGTAAGCGCCGCCCAGGTTCCTGCCGGACCTCCACCAATCACCAGAACGTCTGCCGTCAAATACAACGATCCTTTTTGTGCTACTACGCTCATATGCATAGACCTCCTCAAATTGTTTAACCTTGGTAGCTTTCGCGCCAGAACAGAAATTTCCGTTCAATCACCTTAAAAAGAGAGTCAATCAGCTTACCAACAACCGCGAAAATAATAATGCCTACAAAAATGATTTCCGTATGGGAGTTCTGCTTCGCTTCATTGATAAGGAAGCCAACCCCTGATTGTGAACCGATCAATTCGGCAACGACGAGACCAATCCAGGCAACAGCCAGTGACAGACGTAAGCCAAGCAAAATACTGGGAAGTGCCGCCGGTAAAATCAGTCGTAGCAGCTTTTGAGATGGACTGAACCCAAGCACACGTGCCACCTCGAACAGCTTGTTATCCACACCGCGAATACCGGCAAATGTATTAATGTAGAGCGGAAAGAAAGAGCCGCTCATAATAATAGCTACCTTGGAGACTTCTCCAAAACCAAACCAAAGGATAATTAGCGGCGCTATCGCAAGGTGTGGAACAAGGCGCAGCACCTGTACACTCGGGTCCAACACATATTCCGCGCTACGGAACAATCCGGTTAATACGCCGAATAACAGCCCCAGGATACCGCCGATCAGAAAACCAATTCCCGCCCTGCCGATACTCACCCCTAGATGGTGAAGCAGTTGGCCGCTGGAGAACAGTTCGACAAAAGACCTCGCAATGGATAACGGTGTGGGTAAGAACTCACCCGAGATCCACCCGGCGCTGCCAGCCAACTGCCAGACAGCCACAGTCACGACTGGGATCAAGGCACCAATCCCTAGATCAGACAGCAATGGTCTCCAAACAACCGGGGCCGTCTTGGTCTTCTTTTTGGACCATATGGGTGCCGTTCCACTATAATCATGGGCCTCTCTGACTGCTTTGGCCTGATTGATAATGATTTCTACACCATCGCTCATGCTGCACTCCTCCTATCCTTGAAAGTTGTCTTTCCATCTCAATAGCCTGCGCTCGATCAAGCGGACGACGGTATCACTCAGCAGCCCGGCTACTGCGAAGACCAGAATCCCCACGAATACCACCGGCGTGTCGGCAAATTGGCGGGCATCCGACATCATATAGCCGATACCTGAGCTTGAAGCGATAAGCTCCGCCACCACCAGCCCAAGCCAGGACAATCCAAGCGACAGGCGTACGCCAAGAACGACATTTGGCAGTGCTGCGGGCAGCACCAATCTGGAAATCTGTTTCAGCCGACTGTAACCTAGCACCCGAGTGACCTCGAACAGCTTGTTGTCCACACCGCGGATGCCTACAAATGTATTGATATAGAGCGGGAAAAAAGCACCCTTGGCAATCAGTAATACCTTAGATTCCTCGCCGATACCGAACCAAAGGATGAATAGCGGCACCACCGCAAGGCTCGGGATCATCCGAATCATCTGCAGCGACGGGTCGAGCAGCTTCTCCGACCTTCGGAACAAGCCGACCAGTAGCCCTAACAGCAGTCCAAGCCCCCCGCCAAGTACAAACCCGCTAAGTGCCCGGGCCGCACTGATTCTCAGATTGACCCAAAGATCACCTGAAACTGCCAGATTCCAGAAAGACTCGCCAATGGTATACGGTGTCGGAAACAGCATCTCGGAGATGATTCCATAATGACCTAATGTCTGCCACAGAATCAGTACACTTCCCGGGAGTAGCAAGGCCAGCCCTAATGTTGCGGCCTTTCCTGGTCCTCTTGCTGCGTGCACCGCTGCAGTACGGTTGCTCATGAATGCTCTCCTCCTGTTCTTTTCCAAACCTCTTGTACTATAAAAAAAGAGACTCCCGAAAGATTTCTTCAGGAAGTCTCCAAGTGGTATGGTCGACTTATAGTGCTGCTTTAGTGCTGATTTTTTGATTTAATGCTGCTTCAATGCTGTATTAATTCTACTTCTATACTGCTCTAATTCGCTAATTACCGCTCTACATTGCTCCATCACTGCTGTTTCATTGCCTTGGCTATTTTTCATTAGTTTTACCGAGGCAACAAATCTCTGCTTCAAATGCCTGCGTCAGATCCCTGCCCCGTCCGTGAGTTCCAGCTCATCCACCTTCTCGAACTGATTCAGCACCCGGAGCCGCAGCTCCTGAAAGGATGAGGTCGTCTTCTTGCGCGGATACGGCAGATCTATAGGGACAATCTGACGGATTTTGCCTGGCCGCGGTTCCAGAATAACTACCCGGTTACCCAGGAAAACAGCCTCATCAATATCGTGGGTTACAAAGATCATCGTCGTCTTGTTGGTGCGCCAAATGTCCAGCAATACCGATTGCATATGCGCCCGGGTGAAGGCATCCAGCGCCCCAAATGGCTCATCCAGCAGCAGAATTTTCGGACTCCGCAGCAGCGCTCTAGCAATCGCCACACGCTGGGCCATCCCGCCGGACAGCTCACGCGGATAAGACTTCTCGAAGCCCTTCAGCTTCACCAGTTCAATCAGCTCATCTACCCTCTGCCGGACTTCTTTATTCTTCAGCGACAAATCGGAAGCGATATTCTTCTCCACAGTCAGCCATGGAAACAGCCGATGCTCCTGAAATATAAAGCCTTTATCGATTCCGGGGCCGCCAATCTCGCTACCCTCAAGAGTCACATTGCCCGTATAGCCGCTGTCTAGTCCGGCAACGATTCGGAGTAAGGTGCTTTTGCCGCAGCCGCTGGGACCAATGACTGTAATAAACTCCCCTTGCTGCACTTGCAAATCTACATTGTGAAGGGCCTGAACAGACCCGCCCGCCGTCTCAAACCGTTTATTCAGATTTGTTATGGATAATAACGCCTCTCCCATCCCAGCTCCTCCTTAAAAGCGAGTATATAAAACGAATCCCTCTCAAAATTAGCACTTACTTGCTCAAACAACGGACTCCAGAGACTTTATTTCCTTTGGATTTAACCATTCCGGAAGATAAAGGACTCCAGAGATCTTATTGACAAAAATTTGGCTCAAAATCGGTTGTTTGGGACGAAATAGCGTCACCTGAGTCCACTACATGTGCCGGAGCAGCCTCATGTGAAAAATAGCGCCTTTGAGGTCCGTTAGCTCCTACGTGTTAGGTCCAGCTTGATACGATGATGCTGTTCTATCCAGTTTGTTTCGATGACCCTGTTCTGCCCAGCTTGTTTTGCAGGCTGTTCTGGTAAGCACTTATTATGGTGTTGAAATAAAAAAACAGAGGTATCACGCTTCACTTAAGCGCAACACCTCTGTCTGAACAGTCGGTTATTTAATTAATTCAAAGTAATTATATTGGAATTTGTGTTTTTAAAATATCATCTATTTTATGGGTTGTCAACGGTCTTTTATGCGCATTGGTCTAATCCTACCTCTCGAAGACATTGCTGAACCCCACTGCTATAGGGTACCTTTGAAATCTGCTCTGAATAAATAAAAAGTCCAAGATATCCTGTAAACACAGGATTCTCGGACTTTTTACCTTTACCTTTGTGCTATGGAGCTCCAGGTAAAATTCGGATTATACCTGCGGCTGGCGCTGCATGGCCGATCTCAGGTAGAGCACTGCACAGCCGATGGATACGATGACGATGATGGACAGACCCCAGTAAATATTGCTATAGGCTATGCCCATTGGCAGACTCTTTTGCATCGCTAGTGCACTGGCAGAAGCAGCAACCCCCATGGCTCCGCTGCAGAACTGCAGTAGCTGGTACAGACCCATTCCAGAGCCCATCTCGGCGGGCAGCAGAATACGGGAGATTTCGTTGGATACGCTACTCGACAGAATTGTGAAGCAGGTGCTCATCAGCATGTAAATAAAGATAATGGCTACATACGAGCTTCCCTCAAATAATGCAAACAAGACAACGGCTGCCAGGAAGAACAGCGGTATGATACGCAAAATCGGGTTATTACCGCGAGAATCAATAAACCGGCCGACCCGCTGGGAGACAACCATGGCCAGGAACGATCCCGGGAAAATCACCATTCCCGCCTGGATGGCGCTTAGACTGTACTGTTTCACCAGAATCTGCGGCATCAGGAACAAGGTCGCAAAGCTGCAAAGATAAGCAGCGATACCAACCGCAGACAGGATCAGATAGCGGCGGTTCTGGAACAAGGACGGTAAGACAAACGGTTCCTTAGCTGAACGAATCCGGGCAGCGAACAACACAAGCGCTACAAGACCTACAACCAGACCAATCCAGGAATGATTCGTTAAGGCGATTAGCAGGCCTGTCGTGCCCGCACTAATGAACAATGCGCCCAGGAAATCGAAAGACCCCTTCTGCACACGCTCTTTTGGAATAAAAATAACGAACAGCGGTACCAGTAGCACCGTAACTGCAGTAACTACAAACAACATATGCCAGCCTAAATACTCAACAATAGCTCCGCCAGCAACCGGACCTAGTCCAAGACCCATCGAGACGGAGGACATGGTTATACTCATCGCCTTGCCGCGGCGCTCAACCGGAATGTAGCGGGAGTTCAGAACCATTGTCAATGCAAGGATTGAACTTGCACCAGTGGCTTGAACGAGCCGCACAATTAAAAGCATTATAAAGCTATTACTGAACAGCCCTACTATCGCTGCAAGACTCAGCGACAAGATACCTATTATGAACAGCCTGCGGATCGGTACAAAATCGGCAAGACGACTGTACGTGATAGACGAGACGGCAAAAACGATCGAATAGCCTGTGACAATCCACGAAGTTAACGCAGGTGTCAGATGAAAAGCTTCTGCAACATCAGGCAGAGCCAAATTGAACATCATGGTATTCATGATGACTAGCACGATCGCTACACCTAGCAGAATGCCTACTGCCCGTTCATTTATCACAGCCGATTCCTGTCCGCCAGATGCGGCAGGGACTGGTTGTTTATTCATTTTCTCCACCATCCAATTTTTATTGTTCGATTATAATCGAAATTTGAAAATAATATATCACGACTTGTGCTATAATGCAATCATAAGCAAAAAAAGGAGGCACTCCCGTGAAACTTCTATATCATCCCGATCAGGCAGATATTCATTTGTCCACGGTTCTGGATGCCCTAAGCGATCCTATCCGTTTATTAATTGTTTCTGAACTCCATAACGTAGGTGAACGCGCCTGCGGAGACATTAATGTACCTGTGGTGAAATCTACAGCATCTCATCATATCCGTACCCTTCGTGAATCCGGTATTGTCAATGTACGCGTTCAGGGCACACAAAGACTCGTATCCATGCGTACTGAGGATTTGAATATACGATTCCCTGGGCTGCTATCCTCCATTCTCGAGGCTTTTAAAAATTCTGAAGAAAAAAGAAAGCTAATGAATCCGGAGTAATTGCTGCGCTGCGTAAGGTAAGAAACATGCTTTGAAACACGTAGAGAGATACGTAAGATACAAGTAGAATCGAACGCAGTCATAGTCAGACATGAAATCAAACATAACATCATACATGAATCAAACATAGTGCCAAACACGAACCAAACATAGTTCTATACACGAAATCAATAGCAAACAGCGTGCCAAGAATATTACGGCACGCTGTTTGTTATTTAGGTCTCTCATATGAGTAGGATCTGAACCGAGGTCTTCAGATGCCCTTGGATACAGGGAAGCCGAATGTGATTATCGCTCCTCCCTCTTGGAGGTTGGCGGCCTGTATAAGGCCGCCACAGCGCTCTACAATCGCGCGGGCAATGGCTAGACCGAGCCCGGAATCGCCGTCCTTGCCTTTAACGAAACGGTGAAACAAGGTCGGTAGAAGTTCCTGCGGGAAGCCGGGGCCATCATCTGTGACGGTCAGCTCCACCTTTCCTTTTTCAATACTTCCCGTGATATGAATGTATTCCTTCGCATATCTTGCCGCATTCGTTACGATATTGAGCAACGCCTGCAGCAGCTTATCACGGTCGGCCATAATGATCAGCGCTTTGTTATCCGGACAGTCAATGTGGAGCTTCAAATTTTTCTTCACCAGCAGCGGGTTGACACGCTCGGCCATTTCTGACAATAGCTCATTTAGGCTCACCTCAGAAGGCTTAAAAATATCCTCTTCGCTGTCCAATTTCGCCAGCAACGTCATTTCCGTTACGATTTTCCCCAACCTGCCGCTCTCCTCCAGAATCACATCCAGGCCCGTGCGAACACTCTCACCTTCGAACACACCATCCCGGATGCCCTCCGCATACCCTGCGATGGACATCAGAGGCGTTTTCAGCTCATGGGATGCATTTTGGAAAAACTGCTTTTGCACCTGATTGAACCGATTCAGCTCTCCGGCCATTTCATATACGGTCTGCGCCACAGCACCTATCTCACCTCCGGCTCTGACCAGCTGTACATCGGTAAAATGCCGCTCCTTCACCTTCTTCAATTCCTGCTTCAAATTCATTAGCGGCTGGATTAGTTTTTTCGTAATGAACAAACTGAGAAGGAACAAGATTGCACCTACAATGAAGATTACCAGAACAAGTCGTCCCAAGAGCGCCTGCTCGATTGCCTTGATCTTGCTCATTGGAGTCAGGAGCGTTAGGGTGCCCTGTGGAATCGCACTTACATTCATCACATAACGTCCATCTTTCCCATTCCATAATTCCTGAAGACTGGAGGTAACAGGCTTGGCCTCCTGCAGCAGTGCGGGCGTGACTGCTGAGAAAGAGCTATCGGTTGCTTTCAAAGACGTTGCATTCAACGGCAGTGGACCTGTCAGCACTTTCCCGTTAGGATCGGTGACGATAGCTTCCACACCAGCATAACCAGCTGGAATCGCACTTGTGACATCAAGGAGTGTACCACTAGTCGCCTGGCTCGGTTCTACAACTACTCCAGCCACATTTTGCAGGGTACCCATATCCTGGATGTTCGCTGAGGTAATATTCTCTTCTGCTTGGGATAAAGTCGCCGACATCGCCGCGCTTAATGTCTTGAGATCACTTTTCTGTGCCCCGATGAAATGATCCAGCAGCACATAATGAATCAACACCGCCGTGATCGAAAGAATCAGCGCCAATGATAACCCGAAGGCAAGATTAATCTGGTGAACGAGCTTCATCTCAAGTCTCACTCCTGTCTGTACGCATACGGTATCCGTGTCCCCATACGGACTCTACCGGTAATTCCTCTATTTTTTTGCGCATCCGCTTAATTAGATGATCGACTGCACGATCACTGCCGAAGTAATCGTCTCCCCAGACGAACGTCAATAGCTCGTCCCTCGTAAATGCCCGGTTCGGATGTTCTGCCAATACTTTAAGCATAGCAAACTCCTTACTGGTAAGATCCACTTCTTCGCCATGCCATATTGCCCGTCTCTCTTCCAGCAGCAGCCTGAGCTCGCCAATGTCGATTCGGGAAGACGCTGACGCTGTCTCATTAAGGGCTGCCCGTTCTTCTGCATTCGTGATCCGGACCCAGCGCTCCAGCTGCCGCTTGATTCGGGCAACCAGTTCGCGTGGACTAAAGGGCTTGACAAGATAATCGTCGCTGCCTAGTTCAAGACCGAGGATTTTATCTACTTCATTATCCTTGGCCGAAATCATGATAATTGGAACCTCGCCCTCATTACGGATGCGCCTGCATAATTCATAGCCATCCATACCGGGAAGCATGATGTCCATTACCCACATACTCGGTGGACTTGTTCTATATAATGTCCAGGCATCCTCAGCGTTCGCGAGGCCAATTGTTCGGTAATTTTCCTTGTGCAGATATGCTTCTATTAAAGTCCGGATATTCTCGTCATCATCGACTACTGCGATGAGATAGTTGTTATTCATGAAGTGGTCCTCCTGTGTCTTTTCTCTTTAGTAAGTATACCAAAGGTAGATATAGCATAAGAGCGTTGCCATTGTTTTTCCACAAATCAACCAATATTGTGCCACACTCCTCCTGTAAATTGGACATTGTAAGACAAACCAAACCACAAGGAGTGTTGAAAAATGAACTACAGCTTGAAATTCAAAAATGCCGCCCTGTCCGCCCTGCTGATCTCCGCCATCTCGGTACCGGTTATTGCCAACGCCGACAGTGCTGCAAATCTCAAAGACACCAAAAATGAAACAAGTGCCGTCCAACCATTGAAAGCCACTACTGCAGCCTTTACAATGGCTAACCCTTTGGAGCTGGCCAAAAAATACGCACCTGAAACTGTAAGCGAATGGGAAGCTGTACTGGAAAAATACAAAGAAGTACTGCCTATGGCTATTCTAGTAGATGCCTCTTCCGCTCAGAATATTTCTGAAATCCCTGCGCTTCCCACGCTGAAGGAAGGCGAAGCCGTAAAAGGCACGCTTAAAAACGTAGAAGGGGTAAAAATCGAGCTGCCGGCCAAGTCTGAGACTACGAAGAGCAACCAGACGGCTGCGGTAAGCCCCAAAAATTCAGAAGCGGAAAAGCTGACATGGACTGAGGTTACAATTCCAGCTCAGGCAACAGCCCTCGGTGAAGTGAAAGTTTCCGGTGATTTGGAAGGCGTTCCGGCAGGAAAAGCTGTAAAACTCGACGCTGCATTCCCAGTAGTCTCTATAGAAAACAATGCATTCTTTAAAGCTCAGAATAATCTGAACGAAGCTGTGGCTACTAAGGATGCTGCCAAAATCAAGGACGCCCTTGCTGAGCTTCTGAAGCAATATAAGGCAGAGATTAAAGTCACTGATTCAGAGAAAGCCCAACCGCAACAATAATTGTCTCTATGCATTTCACACATAAAAACATTGATATTCCCGGACATCCCCTCTTATATAGAATGATCGAATGTGCAGAACAAACAGACCCCTTCCCCCAAGGGGTCTGCTTTATGCTCGTTAACTCTCTTCAAATCAAGAAGATGGCCCTACATTCCATAGGGAGAGCAGGATTATTTTCAGCCTCAACACGATACACAGAAGGAGATACCACGCTATGGATTTTCACGTCGATATTAAAAAGATTTTGCTGTCCCTCTTGCTGCTGGCTGCAGCCGCGCTTTGCTTCCTGCTCTGCACCGATAGCGAAGTAACTAGCCAGCTACCTGCTAGCGCAGTTGTGACGGCCGCGAAATCAGGCTTAAAGACCGAGATTGTAAAAGGCGGATTCAGGGCGCAATCTGCTTATTGAACAGCTTACAACCCACAATTCACACTCGGGAGTTGTATTTGTTTGGCAAAAATCGTATAAATGCCCGAAAAACCTCATAACAATCTCATGTATGTCAATCATCCGGCATTTCGTAAAGAGAGGAAGATGAGTTCATGAATAAGCATCCCTCCGAATCCACTCACATTCCCCAACCGATCCGCAGTGACGGTGCGGGGAATGTAGACAATGGTCCGCGCGATATTTTACGGGATTTACAGAACCCCGATATGTTCGTCCCGCCGGTTACGGATAACGGGCTAGTTCCGAACCTACGATTTTCGTTCTCCGATACACACATGCAGTTGAACCATGGCGGTTGGTCACGGGAAATCACCGTGCGGGAGCTTCCGATCGCCACCACGCTGGCCGGAGTGAATATGAGTCTGACCCCGGGCGGCGTCCGCGAACTGCACTGGCATCAGCAAGCAGAGTGGGCTTATATGCTGCTTGGCCGAGCTCGGATTACAGCTGTGGACCAGAACGGCAGAAATTTCATAGCTGATGTCGGACCAGGAGATCTGTGGTATTTTCCACCCGGCATTCCTCACTCCATTCAAGGCCTAGAAGAGGGCTGTGAGTTCCTGCTTGTGTTCGATGATGGCAGCTTCTCCGACCTCAACACACTCTCAATCTCAGACTGGTTCGCGCATACGCCAAAAGAAGTATTATCGGCCAATTTCGGAGTTCCGGAAAGCGACTTTCAATCCATCCCTGACAAACAGGTATATATTTATCAGGATACCGTTCCAGGCCCTATTAACAGCCAGGCTGTTGAATCTCCGTATGGCCCCATCCCTTTGTCTTTTAAGCATCAGCTACTCGCACAACCTCCACTCAAAACCTCCGGGGGAAGTGTACGGATCGTGGATTCCTCCAATTTCCCCATCTCCACAACCGTCGCCGCAGCACTGGTGGAGATTGAACCGGGCGGTATGCGGGAGCTGCACTGGCATCCTAATAATGATGAGTGGCAGTATTACCTCTCGGGGCAAGGCCGGATGACCGTATTTGCAGGCGATGGAGCCGCCCGTACGTTCGATTACAGAGCCGGGGACGTAGGTTACGTGCCTTTTGCCTTCGGACATTATGTTCAGAATACCGGTACAGAGAGTCTATGGTTTCTGGAAATGTTCAAAAGCGACAGATTCCAGGATGTTTCACTCAATCAATGGATGGCCCTGACGCCTCACCAGCTTGTGGAGAGCAATCTGAATGTAAGCCCAGACTTCATCTCCAAGCTACAAAAGGTTAAACACCCGGTTGTTAAATATCCTCAGCATTGGGAGCAGAAGCGTTAAATTTCAGCATCACCGCGAACGACCCATGGAATCCCGATTGAGGGGAGTTTTCATGGGTTTTTAAGATGAGAATCAATTAATCAATGCGCTTACATCCTAGAATATGTTTTAATAAAAGAGACACTGCCCATTAATCCACAGTAAAGGAGAGTTCATACCGATGGAAATATCCTCTTTTTTGTTGCCTAAAGATCAGGTTGCCTATATTACCTCCTCAATGTCCATGCTGGAAGCGATGGAGCAATTGGAACAGCATCATTACACAGCGATCCCTATAATTGATGCCGCGGGGAAATATGTAGGGACTCTATCGGAGGGCGACCTGTTGTGGAAGCTGAAGCGGACGCCAGGACTAACGTTTGAAACGATGCGCGAGGTGCAAATTAGCGATATTCAAAGGCATGTGCACAACGAAAGTGTATTTGTCAGAGCACAAATGGAAGATATGCTGACTCTGGCTGCTGATCAGAACTTTGTTCCTGTAATCGACGAGGAAGAAGTTTTCATCGGGATCATCCGTCGTAAAGATATCATCGAATACTATACAAGCAATATCACAGATTAAAACACAAATACCCCTGGCCCTTCTTCACACTAAAGTGAGGCGGGCCGGGGGTATTGTATGGTTATGGAATTAAAGCTCTGTCAGGATAATTGTCCCTTGCGGCGTAATCGCCAGTGTATGCTCGTATTGAGCAGACAAGCCGCCGTCAATGGTGCGAGCTGTCCATCCGTCTGCATCCACCTTCGTACGGTAGCTTCCGGTATTCAGCATAGGTTCAATGGTAAATACCATACCCTCTTTGAGTCTGGGTCCCTTCCCTGCTGGTCCGTAATGCGGCACCTCTGGCGCTTCGTGCATTTCCGAGCCAATGCCATGCCCGATAAAGTCACGTACCACCGAATAGCCGCTGGATTCAGCAAAAGTCTGGATTGCATGTGCTACATCCCCGATCCGATTACCTGCCACCGCCTGCTCTATGCCGCGGAACAACGATTCTTTCGTGGTATCCAGTAGCTTCTGCGCTTCATCGCTAATAGTGCCCACTCCGTAAGACCAGGCTGAATCAGCCAGCCAACCGTTCAGATTGACGACCATATCGATGGTCACAATATCGCCTTCCTTCAAAAGCTCTTTCTTCGGAAAACCGTGGCAAATCACATCGTTGACTGATGCACAGGTCGCATAAGGGTAACCATGGTAGCCTTTTTGTTCAGGCGTTGCCCCTTGGGACAGGATGAACTTCTCTGCAAACTCATCAATCTCCCAGGTAGTAATACCGGGTTTAATAATTTGCGCAATCTGCCGATGGCATTCGGCAAGAATCTTGCCGGCAGCCCGCATCTTCTCGATCTCTTCCATCGTTTTGATGATTATCATATATTCGCCTCTTTTTTTGTACAGAATCCATTACTGATCATAATGGCTCTTTATATGGTTTAGTAGTACTCCCCTTATATTATGAAAGAAAAACGGAAGAAATCCAAATTTTTTATGATTTCATTTAGAACAACTCCTATTTAAGTAGAAGGAATAACTAGATCGTACGAGGGGTCGAGGAACTTTCTTTGGATTAGCACATAAGATATTAAAATCCAAAAGTAAAGGGATGTTTCTCTTGCCTCTAGAAGATATTCCTAATATTACACCTACCGTCCTCATCACTAGAGATGAAGCGCTTAACCTCTTGTTATCCTCAATAGCCATTGAAGAATTAGGATTAGGTCATCTCATTAATGCCGAAGCAGAAAAAATTCAATACGCCGTTGGAACCCTACCTGGATTAACCAATCCACCTTCTATAAGCGATCTGATTGCTATTAATGAAAGTGTTCAAAATACGATGCAGGAAATCATTAAGAAAGAGATACTCCTGGTGTTTAAAATGAAATGCATCTTGGCGGCCCCTTCATTAGTTGGCCCAACTGGTCCAACCGGTCCTACAGGACCAGCCGGCGGACCGATTGGGCCTACTGGGGTTACGGGCGCTACAGGAGATACCGGGGCTACTGGGGCTACTGGGGCTACTGGGGCTACTGGGGCTACTGGGGCTACTGGGGCCACAGGTGATACGGGGGCTATAGGGGCTACTGGCGCGACAGGCGCGACAGGCGCGACAGGGGATACTGGGGCGACGGGCGCTACGGGCGCTACGGGCGCGACAGGCGCGACGGGTGCTACTGGGGCGACAGGTGCTACTGGGGCGACAGGAGATACTGGGGCGACGGGTACTACTGGCGCTACTGGGGCTACGGGCACTACGGGCGCTACTGGGGCGACGGGTGTTACTGGAGACACGGGGGCTGCAGGGGCGACAGGTGCTACTGGGGCGACGGGTACTACTGGCGCTACTGGGGCTACGGGCACTACGGGCGCTACTGGGGCGACGGGTGCTACTGGAGACACGGGGGCTGCAGGGGCGACAGGTGCTACTGGGGCCACTGGCGCTACTGGCGCTACTGGGGCTACTGGGGCGACAGGTGCTACGGGTAATACTGGGGCTACCGGGGCGACAGGTACTACTGGCTCGACTGGCTCGACTGGCGCCACGGGCTCGACTGGCGCCACGGGCTCGACTGGCATCACAGGCACCACTGGCGCCACGGGCTCAACTGGCACTACAGGCACTACTGGTGCCACGGGTACTACTGGCGCGACAGGCTCGACTGGCGCCACGGGCTCGACTGGCGCCACGGGCTCTACCGGCGCCACGGGCTCTACCGGTGCCACGGGCTCGACTGGCGCCACGGGCTCGACTGGCATCACAGGCACCACTGGCGCCACTGGCTCAACTGGCGCTACAGGCACTACTGGTGCCACGGGTACTACTGGCGCGACAGGCTCGACTGGCGCCACGGGCTCGACTGGCGCCACGGGCTCGACTGGCACTGTCGGCACCACGGGCTCTACCGGCCCCACGGGCTCGACTGGCGCCACGGGCTCTACCGGCGCCACGGGCTCGACTGGCGCCACGGGTTCTACTGGCGCCACGGGCTCGACTGGCACTGTCGGCGCCACGGGCGTTACCGGCCCCACTGGCACCACGGGTACTGTCGGCGCCACGGGCTTCACCGGCCCCACTGGCACCACGGGTACTGTCGGCGCCACGGGCTTCACCGGCCCCACTGGCACCACTGGTACCGTAGGCGCCACGGGCTTAACAGGGCCCACTGGCACCACTGGTGCTACTGGGCCCGGGGCGATCATTCCGTACGCATCAGGTGTGCCAATCACTATGACCACTATTGTTGGTGGATTAATCGGAACAACAAGCCTTGTAGGCTTTGGTAACTCTGTAACAGGTGTCAGCGCTTCAGGTGGAACCATCGATTTAACCGGTTCTTCAGGCACCCTACTCAACTTTGCATTTCAATGCCCTCGGCCTGGCACAATTACGAGTATGGCTGCTTTCTTCAGCACAACTTCCGGTCTTTCATTAGTCGGCTCATCGATTACGATTACAGCACAATTATATAGATCAGTTACTCCTAACAATACCTTTACGCCGATCCCTGGAGCGAGTGTTACTTTAGCCCCCGCACTCACAGGAATTATCCCTATTGGTCAGATTAGTAACGGATTGTCATCTGGTTTATCGATAGCCGTTACAAGCCAAGAGAGCCTGCTCTTGGTCTTCTCCGCAACAGCTTCAGGTCTAAGCCTGCTGAACACCATTGGTGGATATGCTAGAGCAGGTGTCACAATCAGCTAATACTTTAATAATTACTCTGATATCCCAATAATCTTTAACAATAAAGCTGGTCCAAAGATCTAACTAGATCCGAGGATCAGCTCTGTTTTGTTTTCAACTTTGTAATTTACAAAAAAAACAAAGCTCCGGCGCAATGCCGGAGCTTTAATAATCCCACTGTCTGTTCTAACTTTCTTTTTTATACCGTGTGAAAATTAAGTCCTGAAGTTACCGCCTTCACATACCCGGCACGGATGACAAAGTCGCCAAAGTGCTCACCCGATTGACGCTCTTTGGCATAACGGTGAAGCATCGGTGTGAGTAGCGAAAGAATCTCATCCTCGCCGATATTTTCCCGATAAATCTTATTCAGCCGATCCCCAGTGAAGCCTGCGCCCAGGTACATATTGTATTTGCCCGGTGACTTGCCGATGAACGAAATCTCACCCAGCGCCGGGCGCGCACAGCCATTCGGGCAGCCAGTCATCCGGATAACGATTTCTTTGTCACGCAGACCCGCCTCGTCGATCACCAGTTCCAGCTTATCCAGCAGCAGCGGCAAATAACGCTCGGCTTCCGCCATCGCCAGACCACATGTCGGCAGGGCCACACAAGACAGTGAGCTTCTCCGCAGTGCCGAATGATGGGCCCCATCAGTCAGACCGTAATGCTGAGCCAACTCCATAATCTTGCGTTTCTTCGCTGTAGTGATGTTGGCGATTATCAGATTCTGGTTTGGGGTCAGGCGGAAATCACCGGTATGGATCTTGGCAATCTCCCGGAGGCCAGTCATCAGCTCATAACCTTCCTGATCATGAATCCGTCCGCTCTGAACGTAGAGCGTCAGGTTCCAGCGTCCATTGCTGCCTTTAATCCAACCATAACGGTCGCCGTTGTGCTCAAAATAAAAATCGCGTGCCGCCTCCAGCTGCCAGCCCAGCCGGTCATACAGCTCTTCAGTGAACCACTCGATACCGTGACGGTCGATGGTGTACTTGAAGCGGGCGTTCTTCCGTACAGAACGGTTGCCATAATCACGCTGGATCGTTACCGTCTTCTCGGCGACATCAATCAACTGCTCCGGCTTGCAGAAACCGATGACCCGGCCAAGCTGCGGATAAGTATTGGTATCGCCATGGGTCATTCCCATCCCGCCGCCCACAGTGACATTGAAACCGACCAGCTTGTTATCTTCAATAATAGCGATGAAGCCCAGGTCCTGGGAGAACACATCCACATCATTGGAAGGCGGCACCGCCAGGCCAATCTTGAATTTACGCGGCAGGTAATCCGGACCGTAAATCGGTTCTACCTCTGGTTGGTCTGCAAGACTGTCCACTACCTTTTCCCCATCCAGCCAGATCTCATGATAAGCTGGTGTGCGCGGCGACAGATGATCGCTGATCTGTCTTGCCCATTCATAAACCTCACCGTGTACATCCGACTGATATGGATTGGGGTTGCTCATGACATTACGGTTCACGTCGCCGCATGCCGCAAGTGTTGTCATCAGAGAATCATTGATGCTTTTGATCGTCTTTTTCAGGTTCCATTTCAGCACCCCATGCATTTGAAAAGCCTGTCTCGTCGTAATACGCAGGGTGCCATTGCCGTATAGCTGGGCCAGTCTGTCCATCTCCAGCCATTGGGCCGATGTCGCCACCCCGCCAGGAGCTACGACCCGCAGCATAAATTGGTAGGCCGGCTCCAACTTCTGGCGCTCCCGCTCATTCCGCAAATCCCGGTCATCCTGCATATAGCTGCCGTGGAATTTCAACAAACGGTTATCATCCTCCGGCAAGCCTCCGGTTATCGGATTCTGCAGGGTCTCCACCAAGGCGCCCCGTAAATAATTACTCTCACTCTTTATATGCTCAACATCGCTTGGCGGACCGCCAATAGGCGTTACCGATAATTTATTCGCCAATGCTGTCATCTCCTCTCGCAGATCATCCCGGTGCCCTCGCGGACCCTATATCTCAATATACATCGCGTTGGTAGCGTTGTTCCTGCTGCATTTGCTCCAGATAAGCGACAGCATCCTCAGGGCTAAGTCCGCCCTCCTGCTGAATGACCGTAATCAGTGCCGTATGAACGTCGTGCGCCATATGCTTCTCGTCACCGCATACATAGACATGTGCACCTTCTTGCAGCCATTGATATAGCTCACGGCTCTTCTCCAGCAAACGGTGCTGAACATAGACCTTCTCCTCTGTATCACGTGAAAAGGCCACGTCCAGCTTCGTCAGCACACCATCCTTCAGCATCCGCTGCCAGTCGGTCTGATACAGGAAGTCTGTCACAAAGTGACGGTCTCCATAGAACAGCCACGATTTCCCTTCGGCGCCAAGCTCTTCCCGCTCCTCCAGGAACGAACGGAACGGCGCTACGCCCGTACCCGGTCCAATCATGATGATCGGGGAATCGCCACTAGCCGGAAGCTTGAAATTGGGATTGTTTTGAATATAAATCGGCAAAGTATCGCCCGGCTGCACCCGCTCTGCGCAATGAACAGAGCATACGCCGTACCGGTCACGGCCGTGGGCCTGATATCGTACTGCACGGACGGTGAAATGAACCTCGTCCGGATTCGCATTATAGCTGCTTGCAATGGAGTATAGACGGGCTGGCAGCTTGCGCAGAACCGGTACAAAGCTGCGGGCTGGTGCCTGCCAAGGTCCGAAGTCTTGCACCAGATCCAGCAGGTCTCGGCCATGGATATATTCTTTCAGCTCCTGCTGGCGATCCGGCGACAGCAGTTCCTGAAGCTGACTGCCTGTGGAGAACTGCACCGCCTGCTCCAGTAGCGGCTTGGTCAGCACCGTAATCTCATAATGATACTTGAGCGCATCCAGCAAAGAACCTTCTTCGCCCTTCTTATTGAAAGGAACCTTCTCTTCCGGCTTCCAGCCGAAAGCTGCGATAATCTCGTCAACCAGCTGCGGATGATTCTCAGGGTAGACACCAAGGGAATCTCCTGGTTCGAATTGCAGATTAGATCCGGCAAGCGACAGCTCCAGATGCCGTGTTTCACGATCTGAGCCGCGTCCGTTCAGATTAATATTCTCAAGAATTTCAGCTTGAAAAGGATTGCTTCGTGAATATTCTGATGTCTCTTGCCCCGGCGCTTTATCAGCTGCCTTTACGGCTTCCGTAGCGATGGCTGAGGGGTTAAGACGTTCTTGTAAGGATTGCAGTACACCTTCAATCCATTCCGCCACTGGTTCATCATAATCCAAATCGCAATCTACACGCGGGTACAGGCGCTGTCCGCCAAGTTCCTCCAGGCGCTGGTCGAAGTCTTTACCAGTCTGGCAGAAGAATTCGTAGGAAGTATCGCCCAAAGCCAGGACAGAGAAACGCAGATGCTCAAGTCCCGGTGCTCTCTTACTATAGAGAAATTCATGAAACGCACGCGCATTGTCCGGCGGATCTCCTTCACCATGCGTACTGACCAGTATCAGCAAATTCTCCACTTTCTTCAATCCATTTGGCTTGAAGCTGTTCATGGAAGACTGTGTGACCTGAAACCCTTGCTCCTCCAGCTTGCGGGACAGGCTACCGGCTAGTCGCTGGCAATTGCCGGTCTGGGAGCCGAACAATACCGTCACCTCTCGGGAAATGGCCGGTTGACTGACCGGGGTAGCACTCTCTTCGGCCAGAACAGGTGCGGATGATAAAACCGCAGTTGTCGGCACCGCTGCCTGAAGAGCGGACAGGTAGCCGCTGAGCCATATTTGCTGCGATGGCGTCAAGGTTGGTAACAGACGGTTAAGAAGCTCTGCCTGCTCCGGGGTAAACGGACTGTTAGTGACTTGTAATTGCAACAATATCCACCTCTCCTAAACAAGAAATCTTGCTCCGTATATAGGGCTGATGCAGCCTCATATCCTCACATCATGGATTCAGGCTAACATAATAAATGGAAACGGGCAATGAATCGTAATTCCGCTATTTTTTGTATAATCATGCAATATTGTCTATAAATCGCTAAAAAACGATCGAAATCATAGTAAATCACCCCGTTTTCCCTCACTTCATTACAATAAGTAATAAGTTGTATTAGATAAATTGATAAAGTGATCTATCCGTTAACACTCCGAAAATATAAAAAAGGATAGGCCGAGGCCTACCCTTTTTCGTGAAAACTATATTGATGTTACCTATCTGTTAGGACAAGTTAATTATTCAGCGCTGGCAAAGGCACTCTTGTTCGCTGCTAGTACTGCTTTCAACCCAACCGGTGCTTGCCCTGTAAAATCTTTTACAGTCGTTGTGACTTGTCCATACTCGCCTTTAGAAGAAGCGGTCTGGAACGAAGCAAAAACCTGCGCTGCGCCATTCGGCAGTCCGGCAGCTTCATAAATGCCTACCAGTTGCTCCGTTGTCAGTGGAACGAATTCTATAGCTCTGCCGGTGAACTCGCTGGCGATTGCTGCGA
Source organism: Paenibacillus sp. NPDC056722 (assembly GCF_042790635.1). Classification (NCBI taxonomy): domain Bacteria; kingdom Bacillati; phylum Bacillota; class Bacilli; order Caryophanales; family Paenibacillaceae; genus Paenibacillus; species Paenibacillus sp. NPDC056722. The sequence continues at coordinate 814,422 of NZ_JBHTYV010000001.1, forward strand.
TATCCTTGCCAGTCAATGCTTCCGGCCCTGATACATCCAGCGTCTGGTTCCCCGAGACAGTAGCTATGAGTGCCGCTGCCGCTGCATGGGCACAGTCTTCACGTGTAACATAGGCCGTCGCGCCGTCACCGGTAGCAGCGGCGTACTGTCCGGAGGCTACCGCTTGCTGCACCGCAGGAATTAGACTATGAGTATAAAGGTTATTGCGGAGAATGGTGTAAGACAAGCCACTGCTCTTGATCTTCTCTTCTGTAGCGTAATGATCTCCTGCCAGCAGACAAGCTGTACCCGGTTCTGGGCTAGGTAACGACGTATATACCAAATGCTCCACACCCGCTTGGACCGCTGCATCTACAGCATTGAGATGCTGCTGCACACGCTGGCCGGGAACACTAAGTCCATCAGTGCTAATCAGCAGCAGGCGTTTGGCTCCGGCAAAAGCTTCCGGCAGCGTCTCCGGCTGGTCAAAGTCCGCCTGACGGACAATCACTCCACGTTCCGTGAGACTAGATAACTTCTGCGGATCACGACTTGTGACAATGATTGGGCCCTGATGATACTCAAGCAGCCATTCAATGGCCAATTGCCCGAGTTGTCCGCTTGCACCTGTAACTAATACCGCTTCATTTGTTTGACTCATGCTCTATTCCTCCCGAATAATGTCTAAATAATCAACCTGTAATCATTATAGTTACAGGTTGATGTATTGTCAACTTTATTAAAAAAAGAGAAGCCCCCGCTGATCTATTCTGTGATCGGCTCAGGTGACTTCTCTGATTGATGATATTAAAATGCGTTTCGGTTCAAATAATCCGCTTTAACTGACCTACAATCATATAACAAAGAACTAGTACAACCCCGGCATTGATGGCCACATCCGCAATATTAAGAATGCCGTTGCTACCGCCGAAGACCAGAAAATCCGTTACCTTGTTGAACAGCACGCGGTCTATAGCATTGCCAATCGCCCCGCCGACCAGGAATCCAGCAGCTGCGTTCAGCAGATGGCCTCTAATCTCGCCTTTGCGGCGGTAATAAAAGATGGCTACAACAAATCCTATTGCTACAATGACAAAATATCGGCCAAAGCCCTGAAAAGAGCTGAACGCTGCGCCACTGTTTTCATAGAATGTGAATTTCAGGAGATGGGCCGAGAAAGGGATCGTCTCCCCTACCTCCATATGGGTGCGCACCAGCCATTTTGACACTTGATCAACAAGAATGACGAGTGCAGATATCAAATAAAAAATCACCGGCTGTTAGCCTCCTCTTTAACCTCTATTGATAGCCAGGCTTTACTCTGATGTGCTATCTATAAACTAATCGCATCTCGCCTAAAAAACAAGCCTGTCCATTACTTTCTAGTCAAATTGCAATGCCTTTACTCACATTAGAGTTAGATTTTTGCAACCATTAGACTATCTATTGCAATCATCGAGTGGTACACCCGTTTCTTCAAAAAAAAGACAAGCCCCCTCAGGGCTTGTCTTCTTCCTTCTCCGGACTATTGTCCGGGAATAATACTTCGCCGCTGGCCTGTCTAATCTTCACAATCTCTTCTAGAGTCTGGGACAGTTCGCCAGGCGGGTATGGCTTGGTAAGATATTTTTGAATAACGTTATTAAGTGCGTTTTTATCCGATTTGTCCAGGGCCGAGGAAATCACCAGCGGAATCGTCTCGGTTCGACGATCTTCCTTGAGCATGCGGATGAGATCCCAGCCGTCCAGTTCGTCTCCAAGCATCAGATCAATTACGATGGCTACGAACGGTGTCTTCAGCGCCTGGTCAAACGCTTTTTGCGGATGATAGTGATGGGTGACCCGGAAGCCCTTACCCTTCAGTTCCTCCGACAACAGTAGCGAGAGGCTGTAATCATCTTCCACGATCATGACATTAGGCTTGGATTCTTTGTCCGGGTTCCATCTGCCCCCGTCTTCTTCATACTGCTTATGCTCGGAGTAGAGGTTCGGAAGGCTGAACCAGACCGTAGTTCCTTTGCCTTCGACAGATTCGATGCCGATTTCGCCCTTCTGCTTATCGATAATCTCCTTGCAGATGGCGAGGCCAAGCCCTGTTCCGCCAATGCGTTTCGAAGCGCTATTGTCCACTCTTCTGAATTTCTGGAATAAGTGTCCGATCTGATCCTTCGGAATCCCCAGACCATGATCCTGGATTCTGACCACGATACGGTCTTCCTCATTATGCAGATGAACATTCACCTCATTGCTGTCTGGCGAGAACTTGATGGCGTTACTCAGCAGATTGGTTAGCACCTGAATGATTTTGTCTCTGTCCACTTCCACTTCAGAATTAAACGCTTCGTCTACCAGCAGCACATTATGTGAACCCAGCTTGTATTGGTCCAGTACACCCAGCACGATTTCACTCAGGTTCGCAGATTCCGTCGTATATTGCTGCTTGCCAGACTCCATACGCTGAAGATCCAGGAAATCATTGATCAGTTCCGTTAATCGCTTCGCTTCCTTGTGAATCGTCTCCAGATATTTAAGCTGCTTCTCCGGCTTCATCGTTCTGGCCAGCAGCAGCTCCGTGAATCCCAGTACGCTTGATAGCGGTGTTCTCAGCTCATGACTGACCGTGCTAACCAGTTCGGATTTCATCAGATCCAGCTCATATTCCCTTGTAATATCACGGTGAACGAACAAGGTACCAATCCGTGCATCCCGCCGGAACACCGGTATAGCATATACATCGATATGCTTCACAGACTCGGTTCCGATCGAATACCGCATGCTGGCCGATTCCGCCGCCTCTTCACCCAGTGCCTTCTGGAAGAAACCGCGGATGTCGTTTGATTCGTTGGCAGCCTGCATGAAATGAGCCATCCACTCTTCTTTGGATTCATGACCGCCTTCTGTCCAACTGCTGTAATCGGTCATTTGACACAGTGCCTTATTAGCATGGAGCATCGTGCCTTCGGTATCCACAAACTGAATACCTTCATTCACATTGTTGACGATATCCTGGTTCAGCTTCCGGGCATGCTCGATTTCCTCGTACATGAACAGCCGCTCAATAGCCAGTGACACCCGATTCATCAGACCCTGGACCTCATTTAGCTCTTCGTCACTGAAAGATAGCCCAATCCGGCTGCCGCAGAAGACGGCTAAAATCTCATCCTCGGCATTAACCACTTTCGTATAGAAATCATAGCAGTACATCTGATCCGGCGCGATTCCCTGTTCCGCCTCAGTTGCCGGCCGTTTGATGACATAGGAGCTTTCTGTCTGCAAGCGATGCAGCATTTCGCTGCAACTTCTTTCCACATAACGCTCGATCCGATCCTGGGGAATACCTTTGGCCGCATAGATTGTATCCTTGGTAAGCAAGAAGAAGCTTGAATCAAAGGAATATAGCCGGTTCATGAAATGCAAGAACTTTTCAGTAAATTCATTTTTGTTAAGCGTATAGGAAATATCGTGATTGAGCTGATTGTTGAGCTCCAGCATAGTCTTCGTCTGTTCCGTCGCCTTAAGCGTCAGCGCCAGCTCCTGCTGAACACTCTTCAGTGAAGTGATATCGCTGGCAATCAAGATATACTGGTAGATTGTGCCCTCACTATTGAGGTAAGGAACAATGGTCAAATTCAGCCAGGTTGTGGCACCGGACTTCGTTTGCAGCCCGATTTCATGAGTCCAGACACCGCCACTCTTCAGCTTACGGTACATCTGCTGCATATCATGCTCCAACATATCCGGCATCTCGAACAGCTTGTACGTATAGCCGATAATCTCGGAGTTCCGGTAGCCCGTATAACTGCTCAGATTGTCATTGGCATAAGTAAAGACACCTTTAGCGGAGAGAATACCCACGGCAGCCGATTGATCCAATGCCTTCATCATGCTTTCAATTTCACTCAGCGAGCGCTGCAATCTATGCTGCTGATCATGAAGCTCATCCTGCTGGGCATGCAGTTCTTCATTCTGCATCATCAGTTCTTCTTCTTTATCCTGAATGCTATGAGCCATATCCAGGAATGCATTGTACAGACGCCCAATCTCATCCTTCTGATGCAAGGTGCCGAGCAGGATTTGTTCTCCGGCCGCCAGGGAGTGGGTAGCCTCTTCCAGCTTCAGGATGGGAACAATCAGATTTCTGAGAATACGCCACACCAGCAGGGTGAAGAGAAAGAGAATCGCCGTACTGAACAAGAAAGCGACTACTGTAAACTCATTGGCTTTACGTATGGAGTCCTTGGCCATCTCATTCAATGCAGTGTCTGCACGCTTTTGATACCCCTTCGTGTAATCAAGAAACTCATTGACTTTAGCCGTAGTGCCCCCTCCCGAGGTTGACCGCAGCGCCTCATAATTTCCTTCTTCCGCCAGTTTAAGTGCTCGTGGAAGGAGTGTGTATTTGTACTCGGTGTAAAAAGCCTTCAGGTCATCCCGATACTTCGATTCTTCTTTTGACAATGTAAGCTGGGAATAGTCTTTCAACACACCGTCAAAATCATGAAGAGCTTGATTCAGCAGCATCAGTTCATTTTCATTTTTCAGCGCAATAAATCCTCTGGCCCGAAGAAAGATCTCATTAAGATTATCCGAGAGTTGATTGATCGTCTGCGTCTTCTTGTGCAGCGTATCCCTGTCGTGGCTCAGCTTCTCCTGCTCTTTGTTGATATACAGGAAAAAGGCCATGCCACACAGAATGATCAGTGTGAATACGCTCGCAATAATGCGAAAATATCGGTTCTTCAAGCTGGTGCTGCCGAAGCGGTTGGCTTTGGTCACTTCAGTATCCCCTCCACGACTTGCAACAGCTCCAGCGGGCTGAACGGCTTGGGCATGAAGTAGCGTACACCTGCCTCAATTGCCCGGTTGCGGTCCACTTCCTGTGCCTTCGCGGTCAGCATAAGAAACGGGGTATTCTTTTTCTTCTCATCATCCACCTGTCCAAGCACTTCGATCCCCGTCATCTTCGGCATCATATAATCCAGAATGACCAGATCATAAGTCTCCGCTTCCAGCTTCTCCAGCGCATCCTCACCGTTATCCGCTGTGAAGATCTCCACATCCTCCAGATCCTCCAACGTGTCCGTAATCAGCATGCGCAATACTTCTTCGTCATCTACCACCAGTACTTTTTGCATTCTAACCTCCACTTGTTTACGCTTCTTGGTTGTTATCGCCTGCTACCTGCCTAGAACAGGAATCGGAAAGCCAGACGTTCAATCCGCAGCATCAATTCGTTCATGTCAAACGGCTTTATTACATAATCATCGGCACCCATCTGCAATGCGTGAACAATATCCGCCTGATTATTTCGCCCGGTCAACATAATTACGACAATATTCTCCTCCGGGTAATTCCCGCGAATCCGTTCCAGCACCTCAATCCCGTCCAGCACTGGCATGATACCATCCAGCAGAACAATATACTTCTCTTCACTGCTGTACCAGTCTGATTGCAAAAACTCAGGGCCGCTGGAATAGCTGCTAATATTGACCTTAGCCATGTTGGAGGGCTTCCAGTCCGCGAACTCGCTGGTCACAATTCGACGCACCAACGCATCATCATCTACGATGATCACATTAAGCACAGAGTCAAATTTAGTGGCGAGCAACTGCTGAGTATATATTGTTGTTTGATTCCGGCCCCCATGCTTGCTGGCATACAGCGCTTTGTCGGCTTCTTCCACCAGCTTTACGGAATGCTGCTCTTCCCCAGCTTTAACTTCCGTAATCCCACTGGAGAAGGTCACATTAAAGGTATGCTTCTTGGTACGGAACTCTTTTGCCGAAAAACGCCTCTGAATCCTCTCCACCACCAGCTTGGCGGAAGAGGCATCCGTATTCGGCAGGAAAAGAGCAAATTCCTCACCGCCGTAGCGGCAGAAAACATCCTCTACCCGGATCGAAGCCTGTACAAATTCTGAAAATGTATGCAGGACTTCATCCCCGGCCAAATGCCCGTATGTATCATTAATTGCCTTGAAATGATCTAAATCTATAAGCACGAGCGAAAATACCCGGTTCGTGCGTCTGTAATCCGACAGTAGCTGCTTCATCGTCTGGTTGAAATGCTTGCGGTTAAAGGCGCCTGTCAGCTCATCAACAATGATCGACTCCTGCCATTCTCTCTTCAGTTCAAAGCGATTTTGGATCAGGGTTAGGAAAATATCAATATCCACCGGCTTCTTGATAAAATCCATAACGCCAAGGGAATAGGCATGCATCTGTACTTCCTTGGAGTGCTCCGCGCTAATCATAATAATCGGAATCCGTTCTTTTTTGGCCTTGCCGATAATTTGATTCAGCACTTCAATCCCGCTTTGGTCCGGCAGCATAATATCAAGAAGGATCATATCCGGTTTGCTCTCGTAAAAGATCTTCAGGCCCCGTTCCGCAGACAATGCGATGCTGACATAATAGGGATTCTTCTCTAGCGACTCCTTCAGGTAGGCTACAAGCTGCACATCATCATCAATGATCAGGATCTCATACTGCGGGCGGGCATCCTCTGTCTTATTCCCATCAGGCAGACCTGAGGGATTCATAATGGAAACGGCGTTGTCATTTAGCAAGGTCAGTAGCGGATACAAATAACGTCCCCATTCGGCGGGTGGCCACTCTCTTCGGCTATCATCCCCGAACAAAGGTAGCGTTTGCTCTGCCAGCTCCTCAATCTCCTTGAGTCCTACCGTTCCGGCAGTTCCTTTAAGGTTATGCAGGAAGCGATGGATATCCTTTTCCTCCACGGAAGGCTGTTTCGACCATTCCTCCAAGGTCTGTCTGGTTCTCTGCTCAACCAGGTCTTTATATTTACGTGTTGTCATAGCAACTCCTTTAAATACGGACATTTCACATCATGCTATTCCCAAATTTTGAGCCTGTCAAAACTCCAGTTCATCATATTTTTAATGTGTTGTCAATTAATATCCTTTGTAAAGAACGTGTAAGGATTAAAAAGTTGATCAACCTGACAAAAAACCTTTGGTTGAAGCTTGCAACATCATTTGCAATAATGATTGAAATGGTCATTTTCGCCCCCAGTTGGCGGAAGAACACTTACATATAAAGGGAGGCTGTTTCGATTGAAGGGGATCATAACGGTATTGGGGAAAGACAAGGTTGGGATTATTGCCAAAGTATGTACCTATCTCGCTGAACACAACTTGAATATTCTGGACATTTCGCAAACCATTGTTCAGGACTATTTCAACATGATGATGATCGTCGAACTTACCGGGGCTACCAAGAGCTTTGAGGTGATTGTAGAGGAACTGCAGCTGATCGGTACCGAAATCGGCGTTGAAATCAAGCTTCAGCATGAAGATATCTTCAATATTATGCATCGTATTTAGGAGGAGTAAGCCCAATGATCTCACTTGTTGAAGTACAGGAAACGAATAAAATGATCCGGGAAATGAATCTCGATGTGCGTACCATCACCATGGGGATTAGCCTAATGGACTGCGCACATAGTGATCTGAAGACCTTTAACCAGAACGTATATGACAAAATCACCCGCTCTGCCGAAAAGCTCGTCAAAACTGGCGAAGATTTGGAAAAACAATTCGGCGTGCCAATTGTCAACAAGCGGATTTCGGTCACTCCAATTGCCATTGCCGCTGGGTCGGTTCACACCGATAGTTACGTGCCTGTGGCAGAAGCACTTGACCGGGCTGCCAAGGAAGTTGGCGTAAACTTCATCGGCGGCTTCTCCGCACTGGTGCAGAAAGGCTGTACGAAAGGCGACCGCATTCTGATCGATAGCATCCCCGAAGCGCTGGCCGTGACGGAGCGTGTATGCTCCTCGGTTAATGTGGGCTCATCCCGCAGCGGCATTAACATGGATGCCGTGAAGCTGATGGGTGATATTATCCTGCAGACTGCCGAACGTACCAAGGAAAGAGACTCTATCGGTTGTGCGAAGCTGGTTGTCTTCTGCAACGCTGTAGAGGACAACCCCTTCATGGCGGGAGCCTTTCACGGGGTAGGCGAGCGTGAATGCGTCATTAATGTAGGGGTTAGCGGACCCGGTGTAATCAAGAGAGCGCTGGAAGAAGTCAAAGGGCAGGATTTTGAAACGCTGTGCGAGACTATCAAGCGGACGGCCTTCAAAGTTACGCGTGTTGGGCAGCTCGTTGCCCAGGAAGCCTCCAAGCGGATGGGCGTTCCATTCGGTATCATCGATCTGTCCCTGGCACCTACGCCACTGATCGGGGATTCCATTGCGGAAATCTTCCAGGTAATGGGGCTAGAAGAAGCTGGTGCTCCGGGAACAACCGCAGCCCTGGCCATCTTGAATGATAATGTTAAAAAAGGTGGCGTGATGGCCTCCTCCTACGTCGGCGGACTTAGCGGTGCGTTCATCCCGGTCAGCGAAGACCATGGCATGATTCAGGCCGTTCAGCGCGGCGCACTGACGCTTGAGAAGCTGGAAGCCATGACCTGCGTCTGCTCGGTGGGCCTGGATATGATTGCAATCCCCGGCAGCACCTCCAAAGAGACTCTCTCGGGTATCATTGCCGACGAGGCAGCCATCGGTATGGTCAACAACAAAACCACTGCCGTTCGCGTCATCCCTGTCATCGGCAAGGACGTTGGCGAAATGGTCGAATTCGGCGGCCTGCTGGGCTATGCGCCCGTGATGGCAGTCAATTCTTTTAATTGTGCGGGCTTTGTGAACCGCGGCGGCCGCATTCCGGCACCGATTCACAGCTTCAAGAACTAAAGCTGTGCAATGCTGGCAGGGGCAGTACCAGTGTTCTATTTTCATGAAATTAACAGCATGCCTTCAATTTAGATAATACTAAAACCCCGTCGATTAGATAACGTAAAAATAAGCCAAGCAGCGTTTCTCCCGTAATTGAGAAGCTGCTTGGCTTTTTTGTTCCATTACGATCTGCTCAACACTATTATAAGCATGAGAAAACCAGCTGACCTCAAACCTAACTGTTTCTACTTCAAAAGCAAAGCCTATCCTCTATCCCAAACAACCCGTTCATGGTTTTTGGGACATTCGAATTACATCCTCTTTCCATGATCAATTTCCTGTCTGGAAGGTCGGGAGTATTAGAAATAGATGCAAATATGTACCTTATTTCATGCGAATAACTGAAATATAGTAATTTAAGGACATAATTGTATGTTAATTCCCCTACTTGGCCTGAAAATAAGCTTTACTGGTAGATTTAGAGTACAATAATGCACTTATTTACCAATTATATTGATTATGCGTGCAATTAAGATACAGAATTGCAGTTAATTCGAGCGACGGAGGTACAAGACCCGTGAGACCGTGAGGCAGAACTATGTACCGCCGATTACGAGCCATGAGTTACGAGCCATGTTCGGCGGAGCCATGAGCTACAAAGTCCCCTGCGATGAGCAATGAGGCTCATTCATCCAGTCAAGTGACGACGGGAGCGACAGAGTCACAGTCATGAGCTACGAGCCATGTTCGACCATACCCAGTCTTAATCTATCGTTATGGTACCAAAATCTGCGCCTCGTTGATCAGGAATTGCAAAGGACACGGTCGTGCCAGCACCCGGCTGGCTCTGAATAATCAACCCCTTGCCATAGAGTCGCTTCAGCCGGCGGTTCGTATTCTGCAGGCCGATCCCGCCTTTGCCCTGCTGGGATGGTTCGAGCAAAGATACAACCTGATCAGGCTCCATGCCTTTTCCATCATCTGTAACTTCAATTCGTATTTCCCTAGCATAGCGGGTGATAGAAATCTTTAGCACACCCCCACGGGCCTGACTAAGTAACCCGTGTCTGACCGCATTTTCCACTAGAGGCTGAATCGTTAGTGGAGGCAGCTGAGGCCCATTCACCTTGTCGCTCTCCATATCTTCCTCCATCTGCCATTCCACGGACAATCTGTCCTCGAACCGTTCCTGCTCAATATAGAGATACGCCCGGACAAGCTCCAACTCATGAGAGAGCGGCACAAGCTCTTCGGCATTCAGTAAATCAAAGTTAATTCTTAGGTATGACGTGAAGGCTTCCCCGAGCCGGGCCATTTTTTCAGAGTCAATGTTGCTAAGGGCCAGAATAGAGTTCAGAGCATTGAACAGGAAATGTGGCCTTATCTGTGCCTGAAGGTAGGCCGCCTCCATACGCAGCCGTTCATCAAGGGACTGCTTCAGCATCGTCAACGAGCGTACACGATATTGCAATTCCAGCCCATCCACTGGCTTAATCACATAATCGCTGGCTCCGGCCAGGAATCCGGTGTAGATATCCTCCGGCTGAGCACGGGCTGTCAGCAGCAGCACGGGAAGCTCCGATACGCTGTAACGCTCACGGATGATCCGTGTCAGTTCATAACCTGACATATGGGGCATCATGACATCGGCGATCACCATATCCCAGCGTCCCCTATCCAGCAGTTCCAGTGCTTCCTTGCCGGACAATGCCGGTACCAGATAATAGTGGGCATCGGAGAGCATCCCGCCAAGCACCCGCAGATTGACAGGATCATCGTCTACCACTAGAATGTTCAGGCTGCCATTGGCAGAGAACAAGCTTGTATCCTGCAATACCGGTACAACCGGTAGCGCGGTCAGGCTCCGGGTATACTTCAGGTCAGACGGCTCCGGATCTCCCTCAGCGGACAGAGCAGCCACACTGTAAGTATTCGACGTACCGGGTAGTTCGGAATCACCTGCAGCAGCCACTTCATCACTGAGAGCGCTGCTTAAACCCACATACAATGGCAGCGTGAACGAGAACACGGAGCCCTGTCCAGGTGCAGAATCCAGAACAAGTATTCCGCCGTGCAGCTCTACAAACTGCTTGCAGATACTAAGCCCAAGTCCGAAACCTCCACCGTCATTGATGCCAAGCGCGCCCTGCTCATATGGCTTGAAGACTCTTGCAACTGTTTCCTCATCCATCCCCGCACCGGTATCTGCCACACGAATGATAGCCTTGCCGTTCACAATTTCCGCGCTGACGGTTATCGTTCCGGCATCCGTGTATTTGATGGCATTATGCAGGAGATTGACTAAGATCTGCATCAGCCTCTTCTCATCACCATACACCGGCGGGAAATCATCAGGGATCTTCATCACCATACGTAACGGCTTACCATCTAGCAAGTAACCCAGCATGGCTAGCACACTCGGCACGACAGCCTGCATCTGGAGTCGTTCCTTCCGTAGCACGATTTTGTTATCCTGAAGCCTGGTGATATCCAGAAGATCGCCAAGGAGGCTAGACATTCTCTTAGTGATAGTAATGAGAAGCTCCATATCTTTGATACTTTTGGGATTCATCCCCTGCTGTTCGTTAACGATCACCGTTTGAGCAATGTTCATAATGCCATGTAGTGGCGTTCTTAGCTCATGCGAAGTATTGGCCAGAAATTCATCCTTCACCTTATCTGCCTGACGGAGCTGTCCAGTCAATTCTACATTCTCCTCCGCGTTGCGGAAATACCGCTTGAACCAGTATGTACAGAAGCTGATGATGGCAGCAATCATGTCGACCGGATAAAAAATACTATCCACAACTCCCCCGTTTTGCAGCACGCCCCAGAACACGCTGGAAGAAACGCCTCCAGCTGCCAGCAGCAGAAAAAGTGCATCACGCTGGGATTGGATGACCATCTTGGCAATTAGATAGACCACTCCGATCATCGGCAGTAAATAGATTAGGCCAAAAACTTTGAAATGGTAGGAGTACAAGACCCAGTTCGCGGGTGATACCAGAATAAATAAGACAAAAAGGACAAAACAAGCTACGTAAGTACGGAACAGGTACCTTCTGCTGTTCTCGACATCTTTGTGGAAGGTGCGGGTCAGTAAGAGCATGAAAAAGGAGATAGAGCTATAGGACAGCAGCCGGGTCTTTAGCCCCCAGGTATAATTGATGGGCAGCCATAGCTGGAGCAGATTATCATGATCGGACGCGATCGAGAGTGCTGTCACTATAAGCAGCATACAAAAATAGATAAAGCTTCTCTCCTTCGGATTAAAGAAGAATAGAATAACAGCGTACAAGCTGTGTAGTAGCAGCACAATAAAAATAACCAGCTGAAATCCGATTGAATAAAGCCGCTCCTTGTCAATGGCGGCCTGTGAACCGAATTTTATAGATTTAAGAATTCCACCCAAAGACGGATTGTCATGGTTGGCAGCCTGGACCAGCACATCAAGCTCCTGTTGTCCATTCGCTGTGTAGGTTATCGTATAGGAACTTACACGCGATTGGGATTGGTCTTTCCGTTCCGAAAACACTCCGAATGCAGATTGCTGCTCACCGTTGATGAAGATCGCTGAACTGTTCTCGATTTTACGGATCCATAGCGAGTAAGGCTGGTTCAGCGGCTGATCGACCAAAATGCGCAGGCGATATGTACCTATACCATAGGAGTTGGCCTTAGTGTCGCTGAACCCGCTCCTCCAATCCCCAGGGACCTTGACATATCTTGCTGGCTCCGGCAGTTCTCCTTTCCCGTCTGTCAGCAGTTTATCAGGGTAGAACTCCCATTCCCCATTTAAGGTAATGGACTTGGAACCCTCAAAATTCCAGCCCCTCATGTCCAGTACACCGTTCACTGCTTGCGGAGCTTTCGATGGAGCCTGAACAGCATACCATACCAGCCGCAGCCCAGACAGCAGAGCAAGCGTGAGAAGAAGAATGAGTCCATGCTTTTTCAACGTATGAAGATTGGCTTTAGATATCATAGGATTGATTAGTTGACAGAAATACTGTACTGTCTTTCCTTTTCTTTAGTCTCATCGTATAAAAATCATGTCACGACCAGCAGCAGATGATAAAGGTGACCTTAGTCCCTGTGCTGAACAGTATTATACTGAATCTATGAGCTAAAGCATAGAAAAAAACAGTATCCCCAACAATTCCAAGGAAATCCATAAGCAGTTACCATCCTCAACCATTCCTGTTATTATTCGTGTCTTCGCCAAATATCGCTGAAAATAAAAAAATTAACTGAAGAGATTCCAGTTAATTTTTTGATATGACCTATACGTAATGGAATAACAGAAAATTCTCCTTCTATATATGACGAACTTAAGATCTTCACTTAAGGCTCGGTCGTCACTACAGATACATTCTCCAGATTTCTTCGATTAAAAAGCCACTTAGCGGTTGAAATCCGGGTACAGCTTGTGCTTTCTCCTCCACAACGATTACGACATCCTAAGGGTTCACATGACCTAATTTGTCAGGATCAAGCATCAGATACAGTCCTTGAATCCGGTCACCTGACCGGTTCAACTCCAGGCAGAGCACACCTACAATCTCTCCATGCTGGCGATAAATAATGTGGGATTCTCCATTGACGCTAGCAAACGAAGCTTCCAACTCCCGCAGCCTGTTAAGCACCCGGCGTGAGGACAACAAGGCTGCGACTCCTTTGCGCCCGATCATTGGCCGGAGTACAGTATGCACCTGGCCACCGCCGTCAGAGATCAGCACCGGTTGATCTCCCAGCAATTCCAGCATTCCGTTGATATCATAAGAATCGAAGGCATCAATAAATCTTTTCATAAGTGCCTCTCTGGAGTGCTTGATCACCGGCTCCATACGCTCACCTGCTGGGACAGATTGAAGATTCCGTTTGGCACGACTGAAGATTTTACGGCAATTGGCTTCCGACTTATCTACCATCTCGGCAATATCATCATATTCGTACTGGAACACTTCACGCAGGACAAATACTGCACGCTCAGTCGGCGTCAGCCGCTCTAGCAGAACCAGAAAAGCATAGGACAAGGTATCCTTGCGTTCAGCCGTCGCTTCCGGCCCGTCGTAAATCTCCGCCATCGGCTCAGGAAGCCATTCTCCCTCGTAGGCCTCACGCTTATTGCGCGGAGAATTCAGAAAATTCAGGCAGCGGTTAGTAATCCCTTTAGCTACATATGCCTTCATATTCCGAATCTCACTCCGGTCCTTGCGCTGCAGCTCTGCAAAACAATCCTGCACGACATCTTCGGCATCAGCAACCACACCTAACATCCGATAGGCGATGGAAAAAGCGTACCCTTTATACGTCAGATACAACTCCTCCATGCTCCGCTCATTCTCAGTCGGCAGGCTGTCATCCTGTACCTTGTCCAAGCTTTTCACAATACGTCCTCCTTCAATACTTCCTGCCCTGAGATTAATTAAAACAGCCCGGATACATCCCTGTCGAGATCGCAATCCTGTTCCAGCAGTTGATCGTATTAATGGCCATAATCAGGTCTACATATTCCGCTTCATTGAAATGCTCTCTTACTTTATCATACAGAGCTTCCGGTACACCGCCCTCGGAAATGGTTGTCACCGCTTCGGAGAGTTCCAATACAACCCGCTCCTGCTCTGTAAAAAGATGCGGTACTTCATGCCACACACTCAGCAGCAGAATACGGTCGCCGTGATCGCCAAGCTTTAGCAGGTCCTTCGCGTGCATATCGAGACAAAAGGCGCAGCCGTTGATTAGCGACACCCGTAATTTGATCAGTTCATACAGAACCTTGTCTTTAATAGCGTTCCCCGCATATGTCTCCAAACCCATCATCGCTGTCGCAGCCTTAGGGTTAGCCTTACTGTAATTGAATCTCAAACTCATCTCAATCATCCTCCTTAAAGTGTCTAACATTACTGTAGACAAAGAAGTCATTCTTTTTGTGACAACTTTCCTATAGAAAAATCCACATTATTCAAAAGGCCAAATCATGCATGCTCGTGTCCAAATATAACATGTTCTCCTTTTTTTGATTCCTGCTATAATAATGATTATTATTATCAATTAGATGGAGAGAAGGGGTTATTCATAATGCATCGTCACCGTAATTTTCTGCTTTTAGCTGCTTTAATGTTGGTTTTATCGGTTCTATCCGCTTGCGGGAATTCTAACTCGGCTGCTCCAGCCAATGAACCCGCGGCAACCACTGCACCAAGTGAGTCCTCTGCTGAAACTTCGGATTCAGCTGCTACAATAAACTACACCGACAGTTTGGGACGTGAAGTCGTTATTCCAGCACATCCGCAAAGAATCATCACGACTCAATATCTGCCGGAAATGATCGCCGCAGGAACCAAGCCTATTGGCGCAGTCACCCATTTGCTGAATAACTTTGTATCCATCAAGGATCAGATCGGTGGTATTGAGGACATTGGTCCTGCCAATGCTATTAATATGGAGAAAGTACTATCCTTGCAGCCAGATCTGATCATTGCCACAGAGATGGATAAAGATAAAATTGACGACCTAAACAAAATTGCTCCAACAGTAGCGGTGCAGTGGGTAGGCAATGACGCTTTCAAGCACTTCACAGATGTTGCGGCGGTTTTGGGCAAGAGTGCGGAAGCTGACCAATGGATTGCAGATTTTAATAAGAAGAGTGAGCAAGCGCGTCAAGAGCTGGCCTCTTCTGTACATGAAGGAGAAACCTTCGGCGCTGTCGTTATTGGTGGTTATGAAAAAGGACAACTGAGAGTGTACGGGCCGGGGAACGTCGGTTATACTTTATACGATACCCTTCACTTTAAAATGACAGATTTCGTTAAGCACGAATGGGAGACTAAAGACCACGAACTGGGACTCAAGATTTCCCTGGAAAAGCTCCCTGAATATGCTTCTGCCGATCGGATATTCCTTGTTAAATTTAAAAATGATCCTGAATTCCTGCAAGAAGTGGAAAATAGCAGACTCTGGAATAACCT
This sequence comes from Paenibacillus sp. NPDC056722, assembly GCF_042790635.1. Classification (NCBI taxonomy): domain Bacteria; kingdom Bacillati; phylum Bacillota; class Bacilli; order Caryophanales; family Paenibacillaceae; genus Paenibacillus; species Paenibacillus sp. NPDC056722. The sequence continues at coordinate 830,075 of NZ_JBHTYV010000001.1, forward strand.
TCCAGCCGTCAAGAATAACAAAGTCTACGTAGTAGATGAAGCACTATGGTTCTCTTATGACGTCATGTCCCTTAAGGGGCAGTTGGAAAACGCAGTTGAGTTGTTAAAAAAATAAATGGTTGTATGTTCATACCATATGGGGTTCTTCAGCATTAGCTGAAGAGCTCCTTTCTTTCATACAGGGAGGTGAATGCAATGTCGGTTCAACCAAGTAGACGCTCGGCGCGTCTCTCTATTATGTATACCTGGTCGCAGATTTATTTATACACACTGGAAGAGGGTGCTGAGGGACTGAAGATCTGCAGCCATGCCGAAAAAATGCTTGTCGTCCCCATTTATGGGTCTGCTGAGGTATACAGTGACGAGCAACGCCACGTTCTCTACGGGAACCACTGTGGCATTCTGAACCCAAAGGAAAATTTTTCCATCCAAAATGCCGGCACAGGCCCGCTGCGCCTGTATCTTATCGAATTTGATGAATTGCGATTGCCGGGCTCTTCCGAGGAGGTTTCTGCTGAGCAGCTTCCAATTACAGCAGGTGTAATCGAATTGGCCTCATTCAGCCATTTTTCCGGGCTAGTGCACAATCTATACGAACGGCGGGATCTGTCCGGGCCGCTTGAAGAGTACGAAAGCCACTTTATTTTCCAAGAGATCCTTTTGATGATCTTGAAGAGCGCCGAATGCAACAGGGAACAGGATGCCACAAGTGCGGTTCAGAAAACCATTGCCTTCATGGAGAATGCTTACGCCTTCGATCTCACGCACGGACAGCTTGCCGAAATGGCCGGGGTCTCCACCCGGCATTATTCGCGGATTTTCAAGGGACTAACCGGCAAAAGCCCTATCGACTACCTCATCGAACTCCGAATGAACAAGGCAAAGCGCCTGCTCCAGAGCCGGGAGGTATCGGTTGGCGAGGTGGCCGGGAGCGTGGGATTTCATGATCCCTTTCACTTCAGCCGCAGCTTTAAGCAGCACACGGGGGTCTCTCCCCGTCTGTACATTAATCTGCGCAAGCATAGCAGCCGGATCGCCTCTCTTCAGTATCTTGGGGAACTACTCGCCTTGGGCATCAAACCTGTCGGCGCACCTTCCCAGCTTCTAAAGGGTCGTTATTTGCAAGGCCATGTGGAGGGCATAACCGAAATCGGCAAATCCGTAGTGACACCATACTTGGACAGGCTCGCTACCTTAAAGCCGGACGTGATTCTTACCTTTGACGGCCATCATTACGATACTTATGCCAAAATCGCTCCTACACTGGATATGTCCTGGTCCCAGCCGGTTTTTGACCGGTTCCGTTTTATCGCCGATTTGATCGGCAAACAACAAGAGGCTGAGCAATGGCTCAGCCAATACGAAGAGCAGACCTTTGAGGCCAGGAATGCTTTGAAATGGCATCTGCAAGCCGGACATACTCTCTCTTTTATCTGGACAAGAGGACTCCCGGAGACAGTGCAAGTCTATTACGACATGAAGGTTCTTTATCAGGACCTGGGGTTTCAGGCCCCGGCTCCGGTAGCTGCCGTTCAGAAGACCAAGGGCCATCCGTTCAAATCCAATATTCCGGTCCAGGAACTGCCTCATTATGTAGGCGATCATCTGTTTGTTGTAGTCTCACCAGACCCTGTCTCACAACAACACTTTCGTGAGCTCCGGCAATCCGAGATCTGGAATAGCCTGCCTGCTGTTCAGAACCGCCGGGTATATCTCGGCTCGGAGGACTGGCTCCGCGAAGATCCGGTGTCCATGTCCGGACAGATCCGAGAGGCTGTTCCTCTGCTCGTGGAATTAAATTGAGACTTCAGCCTTTTTCCGCCTGCATCTTCACGCGCCGGGCATCCATTAACCGCCATCCGGTAAGCACTGCCGCCACGAAGCAGATGGATGCGGAGGTCATGAAAACTACATGCATGCCTTCCAGGAAAATATCCGGACGGCCCGGGATCAATCCGGTCACACGGTATCCTGCCTCGTTGCTCATGACATGGAACAGAATCGTTGTCGCCAGCGTAATGCCGACAACCATCCCGACATTGCGGATCAGTGAATTGACACTGCCTGCAGAGCCAAGCTGTGTGCGCGGTACTTTGGACATGATCAGTGAATTGTTCGGCGACTGGAACAGGCCGCTGCCGATACCAAGCATGGCAATCCACAGTCCGACAAGCAGGACTGAACTGCCGGCGTGTAGCTTCGCCAGACCAATCTGGGCCACAACCATGACTATAAGACCAGCAAAGGTCAGCAGTTCTGAGCCAATCTTATCCGACAATGCGCCACTAATCGGCGCCACAATGACCATGGAGATCGGCAGCAGCATCAGCAGGAAGCCGGCGTCGAACGGGGACAAGTTCAGCATGTTCTGCGCATAGAACGGAGCGATGATGTTGAAGCAAAAATTCGCCGCGAAGACGAGGAAGCCACAAAGGATACTGACCGAAAACAGCGGATTTTTGAACAGGGACAGATTCAGCAGCGGTTGCGGCTTCCGTACTTCAACCCAAATAAAAGCTGCAAAAGCGCATACCGCGACAACCAATGATATAACAATTCGTGTATCACCATAGCCGATCTGCTGTCCAAGCAGTAATCCGGCGAACAAAAGAACGATAAAGAAAGCGAACAATGTACTGCCCGGAATGTCTATTTTATCCTGAACCCGGACCAGATCCTTCGGCAGCACCTTCCAGCCTAGAATGATAGCAATCAGACCAATTGGGACATTGACCCAGAAGATGTACTCCCAGCCCAGCGAGGACACGATAATCCCGCCTAGACTTGGCCCAGCGATGCTGCCGAGCGAAACGAACGTACCGATGAAGCCGAGCGCCTTCCCGCGCTCACTGGCCGGGAAGATATCGGTTACGATCCCTTGACTGTTGGCCATCGTCATCGAAGCGCCGATAGCCTGAATGACGCGTGACGCTATAAGCAAAGGCAGTGTAGTACTGAGTCCACACAGTAGAGAACCAATAATAAATACCACAGTTCCGATCTTGAAAATTCTGATCTTCCCCGCGATATCCCCTAGCTTTCCGAAGAACAGAATCGCAGCACAGATCGCCATCAGGTAACCTGTCGTCACCCACTCAATCTGCGCAATTGGCAGGCCCAGGCTCTTGGACAATACCGGGAGTGCAATGTTGACAATGCTCCCGTCCAGCGTGGCCATGAACGTGAAAAGATTCAACACAATCAGAATCATCCAGCGCCTTTTCTGAATATCGCTGTTCTCCTGATAGGTTGCAGGAATTGAACTCATAATTACACCTCATTAAACTTAGAATGTTGGAGCTGAAAAGAGGATTGTCGAATCAAGCCGAATTTTAGTTGCGCACGCAACTAGTTGGGTCTTTCCCAGTGTACAGCATATTAGTTGCGTGCGCAACAATATTGTTGTACACTTTTATACATATTGAGCGCTGACCTCGCATTCAAGCAATCTAACCAAAGAGGTGTGCATGTTGAAAAAGGAACCTATCGGGAAGCTGATCTCCCTGATTCATCGACAGAACCAAAAAACGTTGTCCAGGCAGCTGGTTACCTATGGAATCGGCAGCGGCGGACAGCACAGCTTTCTCAAGCTGATCATGGGGCGGCCGGGCATCACCCAGGATCAGTTAACGAATGAATTAAAGTTCGATAAGGCTACCACTGCAAGGGCTGTGAAGTTATTGGAGCAATCCGGCTACATCGAGCGGAAAGTCGATCCTGATGACCGCCGCTCCTACCTGCTCTATCCAACCCCCAAAGCCATGGACTTTGCGCCGACCCTGCAGGAGATTCTGAATGGACTTAACCGCAAGCTTTCCCGTCATCTGACGGATGAAGAGGAAACACAGCTCATTTCCCTGCTCAAGCGAATTAGCCAGGAAGATGAATAACCTTTCCCCATATTTTCACTCCATATCACTAAAAATAACCGCAAGCTTGTCCGCGATGACGGATGGCTTGCGGTTATTTTTTTAAGTCCATTCAATCTACAATCAGTTCAATTTTCACCTTACTTTTGTACCCCTACTTTACGTATAAACGTCTCTGCGAACAGGGCTGCATCCTTCGGCCATCTGGCGGTCAGCAATTGACCATCCTCCACGATGAATGGCCTATTAAATGAAGGGCCCTTCACATAGTCCTCCCGCTTCTGCAGATGCCGCGTCACCTCATCCTGAACATATTCTGGATATGTACGGTAGTATCGGCCGCGAGCCCAGGCAGTTAACCAATAGGCGGTCCGTTCCAGGGACTTGGTCAGACTCGTCATCTTTTTTCCGTATACCACCGCTTGACCGGTCTGAGGATCAATGGTCCGGGCCAGAACGATGGGGCCGTGACAGATCGCGCCAACCGGTCTGCCCAGCTTCCAAAAATGCAGCACCTTCTTCTGCAAAGTAGCACTCTCCAGGTATACTGTCATTCCCTTGGCATGCCCTCCGGGCAGAATGAGGCCGTCATAGATCTCAGGATCAATATCCCCGTAAACAAGCGGGTGCAGAAAGTCAGGGTCCAGCTCCAGCTGCTGGTGGTACCGCTGCACAACCACTTGGTCCGCCCCAAGCTGCCCGAACACAACTCCTGTCAACAAATAGGGATCGGTATAGGCGCGCTTCCCGTCAGGTGTGGCAAAGTCCACCTGGAAGCCTGCTTCCCGGCAGAGATACCACGGTACCACCACTTCTGTGGTATCAAAGTCTTGGGACGGCAGTGGAATCAGCACTCTTTTCTGCTGTGGCATGGTATTCTCTTCCCTTCATGGGTCACTAAAAGCGGCCGTCATTTATCTATGCGATCATTTTATCACAAATTTTAAAAAAACATTTTGCCCAATGACTCTGGAGCGTTTAAAATGAAACTTGCATGAAAATACAGACCATTTCAGAAAGGATACACATACATTATAGATTAGGAGCGAAGACACCACATGAATTCATCATCAAGTAAAGCGTCACCCTCGCCGAAAAAGAAGCGTTTTCCTTTATCGCTGCTGTGTCTAACCCTTGGCGCCTTCGCGATTGGAATGACAGAGTTTATTATTATGGGTCTGCTGCCCAATGTGGCTCATGACCTTGGCGTAACGATTCCGCAAGCGGGGCAGCTCATTACCAGCTACGCCCTCGGGGTTGCTATTGGCGCTCCAATCTTGACCGTATTCACCCATAAGCTGCCTCAGAAAAAGCTGCTCGTCATCCTGATGCTCATCTTCATCGCGGGCAATGCCGTATCCGTCATCGCCCCAACCTACTCCCTGCTGATCGGAGCGCGCGTGATCACCGCTTTCGCGCATGGCACCTTTTTAGGGGTAGGCACAATTATCGCAGCCAGACTTGTAAGGCCGGAGAAACGGGCCGGCGCCGTCTCAATTGTGTTGGCGGGATTGACGGTTGCCAATATCATCGGCGTACCGTTTGGAACTTTTATCGGCCAACAGCTGGGCTGGAGAGCCTCGTTCGGCGCCATTACCCTGCTGGGTATTGTATCCCTGCTCGGCATTATCCGCTTCATACCTGTAATCACCCAGGATAAAATCAACAGCCTGGGCGAGCAGTTCCGCGGACTGATAAATCCGCAGGTCCTGCTGATCCTGTTGACAGGAGCACTCGGCTGTGGCAGTCTCTTCTCCCTGTTCACCTATATTACGCCGATGCTGGAGAATATCACTGGCTTCGCCGAACACAGTGTCACCTGGATTCTGGTACTGTTCGGACTTGGCGTGACCATCGGCAACATTGTAGGAGGTAAACTCGCAGACTGGAAGCTAATGCCTTCCCTGATTGTTAATTTCGCTGTTCTGGCCGTTGTGATTTCCATCCTTAATCTCACGCTCGACAGCCCGGTGCTGTCCGTCATCAATATCTTTTTCTGGGGCATCGCCGCATTCGGCATTATGCCTGGCATTCAGCTGCGCATCATGAATCTGGCGCATAAGGCTCCCTTGCTGGCTACAACATCCAGCCACTCTGCGCTTAATCTTGGTAATGCTGGTGGCGCCTACTTCGGCGGGCTTGCGATTACCCACTTTGGACTGGAGTCCATTCCTTGGCTGTCCGCATCCCTTGCGATTCTGGGCTTCCTCGGTGCATGGCTCAGCTACGCCATTTCGCGGCGCAATGCTGGCGGAGTGGGTCAAATTACAACCACGCCATAATCAAAGTACAGTCTCGTCAAGCAAAGCAGTGCATCACTTACAAAGCACTGCTTTACCAAACAAAATAACCTTCAGCGCCACTGGAAAGTGGACTGAAGGTTATTTTTCTATTCATATCTATAGTTATTATTTATCCAAATCGAACAGCAGCGGAACAACCTCGCCTTTGCCTACATCGATCAGACCAAGGTCGGTGATCTTAAGTGCCGGACTGACTGGCAGGGAATGTGTGCTGATGGACATAATCGGATTGTAGTGATTATAGCCCAGCGACTCCATGGCTGACCGTAGCTCCTTCACCTTCTGGGCAGTGATCTCCAGTGGCTCCTCAGTGAGAATGCCTCCGACTGGCAGGGCCAGATGGGCGAGCACCTGTCCGTCACAAACGACACAGAAGCCGCCTTGACCAGCGATAACTTCGTTCGCTGCCAGTGCCATATCCCCGGGGTTATGGCCGACCACCAACAGATTGTGGTTATCGTGCGAATAAGTAGTCGCGATCGCGCCACGCTTGATCGTATCGCCGCCAATCAGGCCGTAGGCCCGGTTGCCGTTCTTACCGTATCGCTCAAAGGTAGCGATAAGGCCATAGCCGCTCTCCTGCCATTGCAGCAGACCGTTACGTACTTCCGCTTCGCTATGTTTCTCCTCCGTGAATGTGGATACGTTGTTGACCATCATTACGCGGCAGCCATAACGTCCATCCGTCTTCTCCGAGACAACCGTAAAGTCGGCTGCGGTTACGGGGCTAAGCTTCACACTCTGGTAAAAATGCGCCGGGAACCGGGGCTGTGACTCTGGCTGGGACTGCGGCTGATGGCGATCATAAGCCTGCTTACCGCCTTTGTAGACCGCATCCAGTTCAAACGAATGCAGATCGGACAAGAGCAGATAGTCAGCGATCTTGTTCGGTGCAATCACACCACGGTCCTGCATTCTCATCCGCCGGGCCGGGGTGAAGGTTGCTGCATAGACTGCATCCTCAGGCGTCATCCCCATCTTGATCGCTTTGCGCACCAGATGGTCCAGATGTCCGGTTGCCACTAGCGAGTCCGTCATCACATCATCGGTCACGAAGCAAAAATGCTCACCGACAGGATGCTGAATCAGGTAGTCCACTACATCAGGGGTCATGGACTTCTCCTGAATTTCAATGAACATCCCGGCAGCAATGCGGGCAGTCAGCCCTTCAATGCTCTGGTGGGTATGATCCGAGTCAATGCCCGCGTAAATCAGCTGATGCAGATCGAGATCCAGCAGCTTCGGGGTGTGCCCCTCAATCACCAGCTCCGGATAGCGGCTGCGGATATGCTGGAGTATACGGTTGCTTTTGCCATCCGGGTCACGAATGACATCGACATAGTTCATAACTTCCCCAAGACAGATCATCTGCTCGGTCGCCATCAGCTGATCGATATCCTCAATCTCTATAGAACCACCGGTAGTTTCCAGCAGTGTCGCTGGTACAGAGCTTGGAATCGCGTAGAACATGTCCACCGTGCAGTCTTCACTAGCCCGAATCATCTCATGTACACCCTCGACGCCGAACACGTTGGCCATCTCATGCGGTTCAGGAACGATCGTCGTCACCCCATGACGCAGAATGCCATACGAGAACGTCTCCGGTGTAATCATGGTGCTCTCAATATGCAGATGGATGTCAATCAGACCGGGAACCATATATCTCCCTTGACCCTCAATGACCTCATTCGCAGTGAATGTATCCGCGCCAAGACCACCGATATACAGGAACCGCCCATCCTTGACAGCCACATTGGCCAGCTCAAATCTTTTATAGTAACTGTTATACACATTCACATTCAGAATTAGTTGATCCGTAACCATCGTATATGCTCCTTACTGCGGCTTACTGCACCAGCACTAGCTTGTCTTTTGGAAAATAAATCGTAACCTGTTCCCCTTGTGCAAAGGGTACATCCATCTCCTGATTGACCGTAAATACGCCTAGCTCCGTCTCTACTTCATACTGGTAACTCCGTCCCAGATAAGTGCTTACCTGCACTCTGCCTGAAAGGGTATTGCCTGAGAGAGGCGCTTCCTGTGTGCTAGGCCACAGTTGAAGGTCATCCGGCCTGATCGCGCCCAGCATCCCAAGGTTACCTGCCCCATTCGGGCGTTTGGCTGCCAGGAACTTCAAAGATCCCCGGCTCAGCTCGATATCTTCACCTGCATCGCTGCGGCTCTCGAAGGCAATAAAGTTGCCAAATCCGATAAACCGGGCCACATATTCACTAGCCGGATATTTAAAAATAGTCGTAGGATGAGCCAACTGTTCAATCTTTCCGCTGTTCATCACGGCTACCTGATCGGAGATGGAGAAGCATTCCTCCTGATCATGGGAGACGTAGACCGTCGTAATTCCAAGTTCCTGTTGAATCCGGCGGATCTCGACGCGCATATTCACCCGCAGGTTCGCATCAAGGTTACTCAGCGGCTCGTCGAAGAGCAGCAGATCCGGCTCGATGACCAGCGCCCGCGCAATCGCAACACGCTGCCGTTGTCCACCGGAGAGCGCCTTCGGCAATCTTTTCTCAAATCCGCCCAGGCTAACGATCTCCAGCATACGGGTTACCCGCTGCTTCACTTCCGCTTCCTTCATCTTGCGCAGACGCAGGCCGAAGGCCACGTTATCGTACACCGACATATGCGGGAACAAGGCATAGCTCTGGAATACAAAGCCAAAGTTCCGCTTGTTCACCGGCACATTGGTGTAATCCTTGCCTCCGAACATGAACTTGCCCTGCTCGGCATTCAGGAAGCCGGCGATTAAGCGCAGGGTAGTTGTTTTGCCACAGCCGCTGGGGCCGAGCAGGGACAGGAGCTTCCCTTTTTCAATCTGCAAATTGAAATCTTCCAATATAAAACGGTTGTCGTAAGCAACCGATACTTGTTCTAGACTTATTAGTGCCATTACCGTATGCCTCCGTTATCGTTTGGTAAAATAGGCGAATCCCATCAGCCGCTCGATGATAAACATCAGCGCTGCCGTCAGCACCATCAGGATGACCGAAATCGCTGCAATTGTAGGGTCAAAATAATTCTGCACATAGGTCAGCATTTGAATCGGCAGGGTGCTTACCCCTGGACCGGTCATAAACACGGAGATGTCCACGTTATTGAAGGATTCCAGGAATGCGATCAGTACCGCAGCCAGAATGCCGGAGCGAATGTTGGGCAGCACCACTTTGAAAAAGGTCTCTAGACGGCCTGCGCCCAGACTCTGTGCAGCTTCTTCTACGGCAAAATCGAAATTGGCCAAGCTTGAGGCAATGACTCTGATAATGAACGGGAGCATAATCACCGTGTGGCCGATCAGAAGACCGGCATAAATCGGCAGTCCGTATACCACAATCAAATAGCGCAGCAGCGTGAACCCGAGCACAATACCGGGAATGAGCACTGGCGACAGGAATAACGCGTTAAGCGTATCACGGCCCCGGAACTCGAACCGGCTCAGGGCATAAGCCGCCGGCACACCCAGCAGCAGCGCCAGCAGATTGCCTAGCATCGACACTATAATGGAGGTCTTGAATGTCTCCATGAACATACTTACTTCAAAAATATTACGGTACCATCGTAGCGAAAAGCCCTCCGGGGGGAATTTCAGGACAGTGCCCGGCTCAAATGAAGTAATAGAAATAATCACGAGCGGGCCTAGCAGAAACACAAACACCAGCAACGTGTACAGCGAGAGCCCACGGTTTCCTTCCTTCATCTTCTCACCCCTTCGGATTTAGTCGGTTCGCCCAGGCATTCATTAGACCAACCACCACAAATGTAATCACAATCATTATCACGGCAATGACGGACGCCGCCTGCCAATCATTTAAGGTCATAGCATTTTGGTACAGGAACGTTGCAACGACGCGTTCTTTACCGCCCAGCAGCGCAGGAGTCGTATAGGCTGTCAAGCTGCCGACAAACACGAGAATACTGCCGATAATCAGTCCCGGTACGGTGAGCGGGAAGATGATTTTGCGGAAAGCTGTGAACGATGAAGCGCCCAGACTGCGGGCAGCCCGCACCAGCTCATAATCCAGATTCTCCATTACGCCAAGCAAGGTGATAATGATCAGCGGCAGGAAGAGATGCACGAGACCGACCATCATAGCCACCGGTGTATAGAGAATCTCGAGCGGCTTTTGAATCAAACCGATGTTCATCAGGAACGTATTGAGCAGCCCCTTCTTCCCCAAAATGATCATCCAGCTGAAAGAACGGACAACTGGGCTGGTCAGCAGCGGGAAAATGGACAGTGCGAGCAGAATGCTTTTCTTTCGGATGCCCGCACGAGAAATATAATAGGCGGCTGGATAGCCCAGCACCACGCATACCAAGGTTGTCACTACACTCACCCGCAGGGTGGTGAGCAGGATTTTATTGAAATACCCGTCGCGGAAAAAGGTCATATACCCTTCCAGCGTCAGACTGCCATCCGGCATAAAGGTCGAAACAATTGTAAGAATGATAGGGATCAGCATGAATGCTGCCAGGAACAGAAATCCCGGCAACAGCAGCAGATATAAATATCTTTTATTCATTGAGTTAACTCCCGTCTGTCTTCAGCTCTTGGTTCAGACTCCCGGTGAATAGCGTAAGAAAAGCGGGGCCATCCACCTCCAGGCAGACACTGACATTATGCGGCTTGTTCAGCCGGTTCTGAAAATCACAGACCGTCTGCCCGTCGCACAGCTCGCTCCGGGTCTCTACATCCACGTAATAATCCAGTTTTGTCACCAGGTCCGGATTAATCGCCACACCTACTGCCAGTGGATCATGCAGGGCACAGGCTGCAACGCCGTTGCGCTCGTAATACCGCTGGCGGTAATCAGCCGTACTCTGCTCCACATACGCTGCGATCTCGGGATTCGTCAGCCTGGCAATATCCTCTTGCGACAGCAGCGCCTTGCGAGTGACATCCAGCCCCACCAGAGTAAGGTGCGGGAAGCCCGCACCCATCACCAACTTGGCAGCTTCGGGATCAACATAAATGTTGTACTCTGCCGTAGGTGTGATATTCCCTGAACCGCGCACCACGCCGCCCATGATGATGACCTCAGCGGTATGCTGCACCAGCTCCGGACATTTCTGCAGCACTTCGGCCAGATTGGTCAGGGGAGCGGTCATAATCAGCGTGACCTCTCCCGGCTGACTCATCACCTGACGGATGATGAAGTCTGCTGCGGATTCTTCCTCCGCACGCTTATTGACTACCATATCCGATAATGCGCCACCGATGCCGTCGCGTCCATGCACCCGATGCTCAAAATGTACCTCGCGGGCCAGCGGCTTGTCCGCCCCCCGGTACACCGGAATCTCGTTCTGAACGCCGAGAAACTGCAGAATTTTGCAAGTGTTCTCCGTCGCCTGATCCAGCGATACATTGCCATTGACCGTAGTAATCCCAAGGATGTCGAGCACTCCGCTCTTCACCGCCAGCATGATGGCCAAGGCGTCGTCCACGCCGGTATCCACATCGAGAATTACTTTTTTACGAATAGTCATCCTTAGCCACCGATCTCTTTGTTCCAGCGATCCGTCCATGCTTTGATGTTATCGTTGACGAATTTCATATCCAGCTTACGCAGCTTGCCCACAACATCTGCACCGTAAGTTACACCCTTAGCTTCCTCTTCGTTCAGAACAACTTCAGTGTTTACCGGGGAATCAACCTTGGCCTTAGCGGATTTCTCTTGAACTTCCTTGCTCAGCTGCCAGTTGATGAACTCTTCGGCCAATTCCTTGTTATCCGTACCTTTGACTACGTTGATTGTGTTCATGACAGCAAATGCGCCTTCAGACGGAGCCACGAACTTCGCATCCGGAACTGCGGCTTGCAGATCCTTGAAGTACATCTCCATGATCGGTCCTCCAGCAATTTCCTCCTGGCTGAACATGTTCACATATTCGGAAGTCTGGCTGTAGTATTTAATCACGTTCGGGTTAATTTCTTTCAGCTTCGCAAAGGCTTGATCTTCATTGAAGTCAGTGCTGCCAGCAACTACAGACGCAGCATCTACCATCATCGGTCCTGCAGTCGCTGTAATCGCCGGTAGTGTCAGATTGCGATCAAACGCAGTCCAAAGATCTTTCCATGATGTGATCTCACCCTTGACCAAAGCCGGATTGTAGGCGATACCGAGACGTCCAATCGTATAAGCCGGGCCGTAGCCCTCACCCAGTGGAGCTTTGGCAATATCATAAACATGTTCGAGATTCGGCACCTTTGCGGTATCGATGGTATCGATCAGTCCTTCATTAATACCTTGCTGAGCGTAGTAATCGGATAGGTAAATGACATCTACGTTCGAGCTACCCTGACGAATCTTGTTCAGGCGCTCAGCGTTGTTACCAATCTCCACGACAATCTTGACGTTGTGTTCTTTCTCAAAAGGTGCGTACACTGCTTCCTTGAAGAAGTCTTCTGAGAAGCCCCAGGTGGAGATTACCAGTTCCTTGGGTGCTCCTGATTTCCCATTGTCCCCAGCGGTTCCGCTGTTCGTTCCGTTAGCTGTAGTAGCGGAATTACTTCCCGATGATCCGCAAGCAGTCAGTGCCGCAGTAAGTGTAAGTGCAAGTGCTGTTCCCCAAATCTTTTTCATAATCCAATAGACCTCCCTGATGTGTGTGTATAAAGCTAATATGGCTTAAATCTCATCATTCTCGTTGACAATTGGTCATTTTAGCCCGCATTTTGGGCACCCGGCGATGTTGACAGCACCTCCTAACCTTAATTAAATTCTATGGTTCCCATTTTTCCTCATAAAAAAAGAAAAGTATTCTTGTAGGAACAAGAACACTTTTCTCCGTGTAAACAAAGGAAAGAGCTACCCGTTATAGAAAGACGGTCTTCGCTTAAGATAGATCAAAAGCAAAAATCCATGTAGGTATTTTAATCTTCAGCCAAAATCATGTTCGTAAAAGCCCATTGGGTTCGCGCATCATAATCTCTCAGCAGAACCTCAATCTTTAGGTCCATCTCTTCCTCTAACCTTTCCTGGAACTTCTTCTTGAACAGGAGCGACATCCGAAAGTCCACTTCCTGTTTAAGCTCCGGCGCCTCGCCTTCCAATGCGGAAGAACGGGGAGAACGGCGGTGTTTGGCGTGAAAGGTAATGACCCGCTGATCGACAGTTACGCGGAGCAGGGTCGTCCCGAAACCAAACAATTCCTTGGAAAGCTCATTGTAGATCTGGCACATCTTCTTCTTGTTATCATTACTGTCCAGTTCTGCCATGAAACCACCTTCAACAACAGAATATCGTACAATCACATCAATATTTAATGCCATTATACATAATTATTGCGTTTCAGGCAAGAAAAAAGGCAAACATAACATGTAAGTCACTCCAAACACGAACGATAGATCTTTTTAATACATAAATTTGAGCCTTTCTGCCCTTTCTGTCCCCTGTCAGACCTATACTTCCCTTCTTAAGGTTTGACGATGATAATAATTATCAATTAAAATACTTCATATATAAAAGTAAGTTCGATTAGGAAGGTGCCCTGATATGTTTACCAAACAAGATCATACAGCCGGGGACCCTGACGAGTTATTAAGCCGTACATGGTTCAAGCTGGTCAATATAGATTTGGTCGGCTATAGCAGAGACTATTGGTCGTATCGGAGAGAGCTGACTGATCGGCATCTGCTGATCGTAGCTGGCAGTGAACGGAATAGGATCGTGATAGACGGACAGGCCCTCGCTACGTATTCAGGCATGGTTGTGGCCTGCCGGCCCGGGCAAAGTGTGGAGATTGGCGTCACCTCGGAAGAGGGGCACCCCCTATACATGTTGTATTTTGAAATGGGAAGCGTTGGTCCTGCAATAATGGATTACCCTATAACTGAAAACCAACAAAATGGGGACTTGGAAGAGGAATCCCGGATACCGGCAGCTCCAGCTTTATGTGGCCTAATACACCGTAGTTGGCTCAGTGAAGGTCTGGCGGATAAGATGCGCGCCCAGGCTACATTTCATGAATTGCTGGCGTTGATCATAGAGTACCAAGGACAAGAAACGGTGAAGCTGCTCGCCAAAGTCAAGGCAGAGATCGACCGCTATTATTCCGAAGAAATTACTATTGAGCGTTTGGCTGTAGCTTCAGGGATCAGCCGCTACCATTTAATGCGAATTTTCAGGGAACGTTATGGAAAAAGTATTGGCGAATACATCACCGGAATCCGACTGCATCATGCCAAACAGCTCATGCAAAAACGTGAACATTCCATCCATGAGATTGCCGGAATGGTTGGCTTTCAGAGCGAGTCTTATTTCCGTACCGTCTTCAAGAAGCAAGTTGGCATGGCTCCAGCCGCCTATCTACGCAACCGGGCATTTAAAGTGGCAGCGTACAGCTGGCCAATCCTGGGTCATCTGCTTCCGTTACAGACCATTCCCTATGCCGCTCCGATGGACCATTACTGGACAGATGATTATCGGCGGCGGTACGGCAGCGATGTTATCATCCAGCTAGGACATGAATATGAATTCAATCGCAGCGTGCTTAGACAGGCTCAGCCTGATCTTATCATTGGCCTGGACAGCACCATTTCACCAGAGGAAGAACAACGATTGCAGGAGATCGCGCCTGTTCTGTTACTTCCTTGGATGAGCGCCGATTGGCGGAGTCACCTGCTGCTGGTGGCTAACGCTTTGGGCCGAACCCATGAAGGCGAACAATGGCTTGAACGATATGACCGTCAAGCACGCTCTGTACGCGAACTGGTGCAACCCATCGTTAAAGACGATAAAGTTCTGGTACTGAAAGTGTCCACGGACGGGCTATTTGTATGGGGACGAAAAGCCATGACCGTGTTCTATGATGATCTGCAAATCACCCCTGCTCCCCTCGTTAACGAGATTGAATGGTTCAAACCGGTCGAGGCCTGGCAATTGGCTACATATAGTGCTGACAGATTGGTGATTAGCGTGGACAATGACACTTCGTCCCGCCTGCTGTGGGACAATCTCCAACAGTCGGAGCACTGGACCACACTGGCTGCCGTACAGCATCAAGCAGTACACAGTTTACCAGGTCATTCTTCCTGGGTATTTCCCTGGATTGAGTATACGGCCTGGGATCATAAGCTTCTTCTGGATAACGTACCTAGGATTCTATTGGATAATAACAACTTTGATTCTGTTAGATAACGCTCTCATGATTCTGCTGGGTAACAACACCTATGATTCTGTTGGATATCACACCCATTTGTTTTTGTGCGCCCATTCCTGAGAATACAGCACGATAGTGAATATACAGAGGCAAAAGATTACGATATACTCCTCATTAATGATAATGATTATCAAATGAGAATGTGGAGGAATACAAATGCAACACAGCTTATTTACAAAATCTACATCCGGTAAAGTTACCCCTAAACGGCGGAAGCCCCCGGTATCCCTATTATGGGTTGCTTTGGTATTAGTATTTACACTGACCCTGACCGCCTGTGGGGCCAATACGAATAACAGCGCTGACAGTAAGGGAAATAACGAACCTGCAGCTACGGCTCAAGCCACTGCGGAACCAGATAGCACTAATGAACAAACGGCCGGATCGAATACTGACAAAGATCAAACGAAGACCATCAAACATGATTTTGGTGAATCTGTCATCCCTGCTCACCCTAAACGGATCGTCTCCATAGGAATGGAAGACATGCTGCTGTCCCTTGATGTCCCTATGGTTCAAGCTTTTAGTACAGATGGTTATTATCTGGACAAGCAGCTCAAGGACAAAGGAATCGCCATCAACAGTTCCTTCGATATTAATCTGGAAGCCGTCACGGCTGCCGATCCTGACCTTATCATTATGAATAAATACATGACCGACGAGCAGGGCTACGAGCAATTGAGCAAAATCGCTCCAACCATTGCTTTTATCCGTGATGACTGGCAGACCGGTATTCTCGAAATTGGCAAAGCACTCGATAAAGAAGATGAAGCAAAGAACGTACTGAAAGCCTATCAGGACAAGGTTCAACAGGCCCAGGCCACAATCAAGCAGGCTGTCGGAGAGAACAAAACTGTAGCCTTTATCCGTCCGACCACCAAAGATGTTGAATTGGATTTCCCGGAATACGTATGGACCTCGGTGCTGTATAATGAGCTTGGACTGAAGCCAGATCCAGAAGTGTTGAAAATTGCCTCCACCACTACGGATACATGGGGCGGCACCATGTTATCACTCGAAATGCTTCCGAAACTGTCAGCCGACTACCTCTTTATGGACTACGGTGCTTCTATGTCTAGTGAAGATGAATTTCAACAATCGGTCCGCCAAGCCGCAGAAGTGGAAAAGCTCAGCATCTGGAAAAGCATCCCTGCTGTCCAAAAAGGTAACGTCCATCAAGTA
This sequence comes from Paenibacillus sp. NPDC056722, assembly GCF_042790635.1. Lineage (NCBI taxonomy): Bacteria > Bacillati > Bacillota > Bacilli > Caryophanales > Paenibacillaceae > Paenibacillus > Paenibacillus sp. NPDC056722. The sequence goes on from NZ_JBHTYV010000001.1 coordinate 846,609, forward strand.
TCCGCACGACACTGGGCACTTAACGGCCCTATTGCAGACAGCCTGAAAGTCGACGATGTTGTTAATGCCCTGACTGGGAGTAAATAAGGTAACACTTTCAGAGTGCCACCTTGGAACAAAGAAACAACATAAGCTGAACAAAAAAAGTAACGAGAAGTAAGAAGAAGCACGGGGAAAGTTTAGACTGTGTGAGCGAGATGCTCAGATGCAAGCTCTCCTTAGGGAAGCTTGTATCTGAATTCTAAGCTTTCTCCAGGTTTTAAACGCATTAAGCGAAATTAAGATTCTCACGGAAGAGTGTCAGAATGGCAGAATGGAAGAATGGAAGACTGCGTGCCGAAGGGAATTACGATTTCAGGCGTTATTCTGGTGAAGCTGGGGCTTTAGGATAGGGCTTTAGGATACGACTTCAGGGCGCTAGTCTCCGATCCCCCTTCCCTGTCTTCTTAACCGCGAAAATGGTCCACCTCCTAACTAAGCTGTCTTCTTAACCCCGAAAAATGGTCCACCTCCTAACTAAGTGCATTTTTGTACCTTATTTTCCTTGATTATAGCTAAAAAAAGCAAATAAGGGCATTATTGTATCTTAATTTCCGCAAAAAGTACGCTGAAGAGGATATTCAGGAAGATTTAAGGTACAATATTGCACTTAATTCCCACTAAACCTAAGTTGCAGAGTACTTAAGGTACAAAAATGCCGTTAAATATACTTTGAGAGTAACTTCTAGGCTTTGAGTTGTTATTTTTATGCGGTCTATATTGATCGCGATTGGAAGTCCAAGCATTGCACCATAGGATCGACTAAGCTTTACGTTTGAATCTTGAGTTCACTTTATATAATTTTAACGTAGAAAAAAAGCTCCCGCCGGAATCTAAGGCGGGAGCTTTTTTTCATTTGAATACAACGTTCCAAACATGACACTGTGCTGTCCAGTTGCCTGTGCTATTCTACCTTAAAAGGAGGCGCTAATCAGATGAAATACGAATGGAAGAAACAGGACAAATCCTTCTACCTGCCACAAGCGAAACCAGAGCTGATCACGGTTCCCGGCTTTAATTATTTTATGCTGGAGGGGAGCGGCAATCCCAACAGTGACTTATTCACTGAGGCTGTAGCCGTACTATATTCCCTCTCCTATGCCGCCAAAATGCTTCCCAAAAAAGGAAGACTGCTCACCGAGGGCTATTACGATTACTCCGTCTTTCCGCTGGAAGGCGTCTGGGATCTCACCGAAGAAGGAAGACAGAAAGATGTTCTGGATAAAGACGAGTTGCTATATACGCTGATGATTAGACAGCCTGAGTTCGTCACCGCCGACTTAGCAGCTGAAATTATAAAGATGGTGAAGCTCACCAAGCCGCATGTGCTGATGGAAAAGGCCATCTTCGGCAAGGTCGAAGATGGCCTAAGTGTACAAATGCTCCATTACGGATCATATGACGATGAGCCGGAAAGCTTTGCAGCTATGGAGGACTACTGCATGCGTAATGGGTTGATACGAGCCTCCAAGACCCATAAGGAAATATACCTGACGGACGCCCGAAGAACCCGCCCCGACAAGCTGAAGACTGTCCTCAGATTCAAAGTTAACCGGAACTAATAGGACCAAACCGATTGGGGCAGAACGGTAAGGGAAAACGATAAACCATGCTGGATGAACATACGGGATAAGACTAACCAGACGAGGCGAACCAGATACGCCACACCAGCTAAACCATACCGGATAACCATTCCAGATACGCCAACCAGAAAACCATACCGGATAACCATTACAGATAGGCTGCACCAGATAAACCAACCGGATAACCATTACAGATACGCTGCACCAGCTAAACCAACCGGATAACCATTCCAGATACGCCGCATCAGCTAAACCATACCGGATAACCATTCCATATACGCCACACCAGCTAAACCATACCGGATAACCATTCCAGATACGCCACATCAGCTAAACCATACCGGATAACCATTCCGATACGCCACACCTGTTATGTCAAACTGGATAGGCCAAACAAGGCAACCCGCCCTTCACCCTCCATACCCAGAACTACCTAGTGCCCGGACGCCGCCGAGTCCCCGGCTGCCGAGGCGTCCATCTTCTGCCGGCCCATGAAGAAGGATGCCAGCAGCGCCAAGGCCGCCGGAACGAGCGCCCACGCAAAGGTATGCGTGATGGAAGAGGATAATCCTTCTGTAATCTTGGACAAGATTTCAGGTGGAATCATCGCTCTAGCTTCCGGTGACAGCAAGGAATGCGGGTCTTTGAAATCCAACGCTCCGGCTGGAGCTCCTCCGCCCCCGCCTCCGGCGAACATACTGGACAGGCTGCCGGTGAAGTAATGGCTTTGGATAATACCAAAACTGGTAATCCCGACAGTCATCCCCAGCGAACGCAGGAAATTAAGCGTTGCGCTGGCTGAGCCACGCTGCTGAGCGGTCAGCCCGTGAATAGCAGCTGTGCTTAGCACCGAGAACGAAGCGCCAATACCAAGACCGATCAGGATCATATACACAGTTACAAGTAGACGTGAAGCATCTGGCGTAAGTGTTGCCACAAGCCCTGTCCCCACCACCAGCAGCGCTAGTGTAGGAATCAGCAGGCTGCGGTAGCTTGTTTTAGACATCAAAAAGCCGCCTGTTGATGCTGTAACTACTGAACCAACCATCATAGGCAACAGCACCATCCCCGAATTCGTCGCCGAACCGCCCATAACTCCCTGAATAAAGATCGGGATATATACAGAAGCCACAATAAATGCCGCTCCGCTAAACAATGCGCACAGGATGCTGAAGGCGTACAGCCGCTTTTTGAACAGTGCAAACGAAATGATTGGCTCAGCAGCCTTCGTCTCCACATACAGGAATACTGCTGCCAACACGGCGAACGCTGCGAATAATCCCAGAATCATCGCCGAATCCCAAGCATACTCCTTGCCGCCAAGCTCCAGCGCGAACATTAAGGAGATGACCGCCCCAAGCAATGTGCCTGCACCCAGCCAGTCGATCGGCAGCTTGGAGTGCTCATGCGATTCTCTGTAAAAGAACACTACCATCACAAAAGCGATCAGTCCGAGCGGCAGATTAATGTAGAACACCCATTGCCAGGCAATATGGTCCGTAATGTACGCCCCCAGCAGCGGGCCAAACACACTCGACAAACCGAATACCGCGCCAAAAGCACCGCCCAGCTTGCCGCGTGACTCCAATGGAACGGCATCGAACATAATCGCAAAAGCAATAGGAACGAGCGCGCCACCGCCAATACCCTGAACCGCCCGATAGGCCGCAAGCTCAGTAATCGTGCTGGCAGTTCCGCACAAGGCTGAACCTGCCATAAAAACAATAATTCCAAAGATAAAGAACTTCTTCCGTCCATACATATCCGACAGCTTGCCAAAGATCGGCATACCTGCCATTTCTGCAACGAGATAGGCGGAGGTTACCCAGACAAATTTGTCCATGCCCCCTAGTTCCCCTACAATATTGCCCATAGCCGTTGCAACAATCGTACTGTCCATAGAAGCCATCAATATCCCCAGCAGCAATCCTGCAATGACTATGCCCAAATTGGGCGATTTGGCTGCACTCATCTTTTCCACTCCTTAATTTCTGTATATCACACTATATTGCTCTGAGCAGCCTGTCAGATCTTCACCTGTTGCTTCACCATGGCATTCTTGTGAATCTCCAGCTTCTCCCGGTATTCCACCGTTTGAATTACACAATCCGGACCGATGATCACTGATCCGCCACGAACAGTATCGGCTACTGTACATTGCAGTTCTATAGTATCCCCTTCAATCAGATCTGCTCTGAAAATAACATCCTGCTTCGCTTTTATTAAGTTAAGCAGTTTGCCTGTCTTGTTTTGCTTAATGACAATGGTACCGCCGCCAACCTCCCGGGCCTTACCAGCCCCATACAAGTTGATCTGCAATCGCTCTGCACTGAGCAGACCTTCCACCACGGCTGCGCCGGAAATCTCCAGCTGCTCAGCTTCACAATCACCATGTACCACAAGACTTCCACTAAAGTCTATTTGCTCCATTCGAGCTGAGGCGGCTTTAACCTCTCCGGTTCCACGCAAGGACTGCCCTGTAAGCACTCCAGCTACAGCAAGTTCACCTGTCACTTTCAGCTTCTCCAACCGCAGGTCACCATCCACCCTTACATTACCGGTCAGACTCAACCTCCGACAGTCTACAGTATCATTGAATTGGCACTCACCTGTCACTTTAACATTCAGAAAGGAACCTCCCCCTGAAGTGCTAGTCCCCACCATACTGAGGTTGTTAAGCGTAGTATTGTCAGACACCGATCTTCTCCTCCCTTCCTACTCTGGCTCCCGGATGTACGGTTAGCTGTGAACGATATTCCACGGCTCCAACCGTGCAGCCCTCTCCAATGATCACAATATTGCCTCTGATAACATCGGCATTCGTGTATTCCAAATCAATGAAATCACCCTCAATAGTCCCGGCGTTCAGCTCCGGCTTGAGTTTAGGGAACATTCCTCCTAGCAGCCTGTTCCACGTCCCTTGATTGTTCTGACGAATCACGAGACTCTCGACACCAATCTCATTGGCCTTGCCTGGTCCATGCAGGACAAAATCCACATGCCCCGCGCTCAGCAGGCCATTGACCGTAAAAGCCCCTTCTCCGGTTAATTCCTCTAGCTCGCAATCCGCTTTTGTACTGATCACACCATTGAGCACACAGGATTCTCCCCGTAAGGAACCTCCGATTCGGACCATACCTTCCGCCTTGAGCGTTCCAATTTTCAGACTTCCCTTAACATTCATATTACCGTTGCATTCCAGTTCTTCTGCCCGAAGATCACCCTTCATATGAACATGACCATTTCCTTTAAAAATCCGCGCCTCCACCGAACCGTTAACGGTAGCTACGCCATCCAGCCTAACCGTATCATAAGTGCCTCCTGAAGCTCCCCCTACGCCAGCAATGACCAAATCACCGTGTTGCTTCACCATGCTCATTCCCTCCATTAATTAAGCTTTCCTCTTAACTGCTCCATTAGACTACCTACGGTGATCCTGTTGACAAGCCGCACCCCTGCATCAAAGATCAGCTCAGTTGGTGCATATGCAATAAGGAACGACGTCACACCCATTTTGCGGATAAAAAACAGTTCCCATGCCTTCCCTTCCAATCTCGCCGAATTCTCCTGTAAGGTACGGAAGAGCAGATCACCTTCTTCAAGGTTCATCTCTCCACTGCTCAGTAGGCTGTCAATAACGAACAGATACATCACTTCATCAATCGTGTATTTCCCCTCTGCTTCCAGTGGCTTGCCAAAGCGCTCTAATACCAATGTCGAAACAATGTTACGTTCCAACAGCTCTTTACCTGATATTACTGTCTTGCTGATCGGCGGAGCTGAAGATAATTTGTCCGCCAGTTCATCCAGCGAGAGATCGTCTTTCATACTTACAATGTTATCGATACGGGCCAGAATCATCTTTCTCGGAAAAAAGGTTTCTTGCCCAGTAAAGGTTGATTTGCGGATAAACCATTCCTCAGGAATCAGCTGCTTCCGCTTCCAGCGGTAGAGCTGGCCGTATGATATGCCGGTTAAATCCAGCAAATCCTTTTTGGATATCAGATTATCTTCCATATTGATCACTCCTCGCGACCATCGTAACATAACACTGTTACGTTGTAAATCTAAAACTAAACCTAAATCTATTTAAGTCTATTTAGGACGAGCATAATGCCCTCACGTAAAATTCGGTCGTCATTACGTTGAATGTTTAAACGGCTCACGGCTCCTCCCGTTTTTCCATTCTGATTCTATACCAGAACACTGTGAAGGAGCCTCCGCCCTAAGAATGATTTTATGGTTCCCTAAGGAGTACATCCCCTAAGGTGTCTAGGTTGGGAGATGGGCAAAAATTGCTATATCGGTTTTTTCCCTATAATCCTGTTTTCAGGCCAGCCATAATGAAAGAAGAAATGAAGGGGGTAACACAATGTCGATTACACTGCGGCCTTTGCAATTGCCGGAAGATTATACCGGACTGGCCGAATTGCTTAATACGGAGTGGGCGGAGCCGACCACTGCCGAGCAGCTTGCAGAAGATGATGCCAAACTTTACGAAGTTGGTTATACCTATAAAGATGAACTTGGATTGCTTGCAGGCTATGACCGAACCCGCTATGTTGCGGTGAATGAAAGGAACGAAATTCTCGGGTACGTCAATTGCTGGCGTGCGCCCTGGACGGAGCCGGGCCAACTAGTGAATTTGATGGTCGTAGCCGAGCAGCACCGTCGGCAGGGAATCGGACAAAAGCTGTTGGATCTTGCCCTTGAGTGGGGCCGCCAGCTTGGAGCTTCCACCCTTGTGGCCCAGGTTTGGGACGATAAGCCGGATTCTCTTAACTTTGCTGCACATCGGGGCTTTGAGCAGGAGCGGCATATTTTTCAATCCGTGCTGGACATAGCGAAGGTAGACTGGGAGAATCTTGACGAGAAAAGCGTCATTTTGTCGCTGGAGCAATCTGGCCTGCGTTTCACGACACTCGCGGAGGAGCCCGGCGAAGTCTCTGAGCAGAAACTTTATGAGCTTTATAAGGAAACTGCGTTTGATATTCCAGGATATACAGGCGATTTTCCCGTGATTGAAGAATGGCGTAAATGGCACTTGATGGTAGACGGTTATGCGCCAGAACAGGTAATTATTGCTGCGGATGGCGACAAGTATGTCGGAGTATCCAATGTGCTGCACAATCAGCAAACCAACGGCATGTATCATGAATATACCGGGGTAAGCCGTGCCTATCGCGGCCGTAAAGTCGGGCTGGGACTTAAACTCAAAGCCATCCAGCTCGCCAGACGTGTTCGTGCAGATTATATCCGAACAGACAACGATTCCACTAATGCTCCGATCCTAAAGATCAACCGGCGCCTAGGCTATGCACCACTGCGAGGATCTTACCGGATGTTGGGACGTCCTTTCTAGGCAAGCCAGATTGGTCACAGACTTCTAATTAGGAGAAATGAGCATGCTTCAGTTACTACCTGTATCAGGATACAGATCCTGATCCCACCCATGTTATTTATGATTTTATGATTCTCCGGAAGTTCAGGAGTGATCTGAACAAGTATATTCAAGCTTTTAGCACCAAGTGATCCATAAATCGTCCTATTCATAGTGACAAAAAAGAGCAGACAATTCCCCAAAGGGATTTGCCTGCTCCTGTGATTTAAACCTGTTCCAGCGCCACAACGCAGCCTGTCTTATTCCTCAGTCTTGGCCTCGGCAGCAGCGTCTGCAGCCGTTTCACCAGCTTCTTCAGCGTCTGGCGCCTCTGCAGCTACCGGCGGTGCGATCCGGATGATTAGCGTATCTTCCGGTGTCAATATCTCCCAGCCCTCATGCTTCGGCAGGTCGGAGACGAGCAGCTGATCACCAATCTCCAGGCTGCTGATGTCCACATCGAACGTTGCCGTCAATTTATCCGGCAGTGTGCGAATATCCAGTTCATACAACTCTACCTGCTGTACGCCCCCATTCTTCACACCCGCCGGGTCTCCTGTAAAATGAAAGGCAACCTTAGTATCCAGTTCTGCCTTCATATCAATTTGTTGAAAATCCACATGCAGCAAATTGCGCGATAACGGCTGGCGCTGCGCTTCTTGAATCACAGCATTTTTGGCGCCTGCACCCGGTAGTTCAAGCTTCAGAATCGCCCGCGGATTCTTGCTCAAAATTTCGTTGATCGTTTTTGCATCCGCAGAAAAGGAGTGAGTATCTGAACCTGCACCGTAGACAACGACCGGTACAAAGCCTTTACGCCGCTGGGAAGCGGCCTTGCCGGATCTTTCGGTCAAACGTACTGTTGTATTCATAACAATTCCTCCTAAGTAGGGATTTAAAAAACAAGACCGATTAGATATGTATGTCTAATCAGTCTCTTATTAACCATATTTAGCTGCATTGGAATCAGTATAGCACTGCGGATGGGACAAGTCAAAAAAGTCATAAATGATAAAAATATCCATAAATCAAATTGTTCGGGACTTTGATCCTACCGCGAGCAAAACCCCAAATGACCCATTGATCAATAAGTATTTATCCTATCCGCCGATAAAAGACAAGCATTGCTTTATCATTTAACACCTTATGCTCCCCCGTCTTTGCAAAACCCATTTTTTCATACAGCCAGCAGTTTCGTTCTTCCTGTGCAATCGTCGCTAGCTCCCAAGTAGCCGCCTGCGGGAACATCTCCATGATCAGATTAAGCGCTCTTTGGGCTATCCCCTTTCCCTGGTATTCAGGAAGGATAAAGAGTGGCCCCACCCACATCCGGCTCTCATCCTCTTTCCAAGTCGCGCGTATGCCCCCGACGAGCACGTCATCCAGCACAATTTTATAAAATCCGCCCTGAGGATTCGTAATTCTGCCCATCACCTTTTCAATGTTTTCATTGGCCGGACTGGTATCCTCATCCTTGTATTTTTCCAACGAAGGCAGAAAAGCTTGGACTTGAATGTTGTGAAGAGCTTCCGCGTCTGACTCCACAGCCTTTGCAAGTGTCACCCTCATGTCTCTCCATCCCCTGTTCTTAGGTAATAAAACCCATTTTATCATTTTTTCACAGGGCTGAGGCAACTAACGTAGTATGAACTTAATAATCTAACCTCTTTTCTCCGTAATGCTCTAGTCATGAGGTAATTAACAGGAGTTTTTCCAGTTATCTTTAGAAAAGAAGAGAATTGAAGCAAAATAACAGGAGCCATTCTCGTTATTCCAGTACCCTATCGAGTAAAGTTAAGCTTTTCGGCGCACCTAAACCAGATGACACGCTACAAAATGTCCGCCTCCGGCATCCCGGAAGACGGGAACCTGTGAGCGGCAGACCTCTTCGGCGAAGGGGCAGCGCGTATGGAATTTACAGCCCGATGGCGGATTCGCCGGGCTCGGAATATCACCCTTCAGCACAATCCTCTCCCGCTTCAGCTTCGGGATCGGAATCGGCACCGCTGACAGCAACGCCTTGGTATAGGGATGCAGCGGATGCCGGAACAGTTCGTTCCGGGATGCCGTCTCGACCATAGAGCCAAGGTACATGACTCCGATGGTTGAGCATAAATGCTCAACCACACTGAGATCATGGGAGATGAACAAATACGTTAGTCCACGGCTTTGCTGCAGCTTGCTGAACAGGTTGATGATCTGGGCCTGAATGGATACATCCAGCGCAGAGACCGGCTCGTCAGCAATGATCAGCTCAGGATTCAGAATCAACGCCCGCGCAATGCCAATCCGCTGACGCTGCCCGCCCGAAAATTCATGCGGGAAACGGTCGATATGGTAAGAAGATAATCCGCAGGATTCCAGCGTTTCCAGCACCAGATCTCGTACATCGCTACGGGGACATAACCCGTGATCCAGTAGCGCTTCGCCGATGGCATCCCCTACCCGTACCCGCGGATTCAGCGAGCTGTACGGGTCCTGGAAGATCAGCTGCATCTTGGGCCGCAGCCCACGCAGCTCTTCGGGCGGCAGGGTGTGGATATCCACACCCTTGAACTTCACTTCGCCAGCCGTCTTCTCGGTCAGGCGGAGAATGGTGCGGCCGACCGTGCTTTTGCCGCTGCCGGATTCTCCGACCAGCCCGAAGGTCTCCCCTGGCTGCAGCCGGATACTAATGTCATCCACAGCCTTCACCTGACCCACTGTGCGGTTAAGCAGTCCTTTCGTAATCGGAAAATACTTCTTCAAATGATTCACTTCCAGCAGCGCCTCAGGCATGGACTAACGCCTCCTCATAAAGCCAGCAAGACACCTTTTGTCCATTGCCAACGTCTTGCAGAACAGGCTCCTTGCTGCGGCACACTGGCATGCAATGTTCGCAGCGATCATGAAAGTAACAGGAGGGTGCAAGCTCCAGGGGATTCGGCACCTGTCCCGGAATCGAGTACAGCTCTTCCTGCCGCTGATTGATCACTGGCTTCGATTTGAGCAATCCCCGGGTGTACGGATGCTTGGGATTGCTGAATAATTCTACAACCTCGCCCTCCTCCACGATCTTGCCGGAGTACATCACGATCACATAATCAGCCATCTCCGCTACCACGCCAAGATCATGTGTGATCAGCAGAATGGACATACCCGAGTCGGCTTTGAACTGTCGCAGCATGTCCAGAATCTGCGCTTGAATCGTCACATCCAGCGCTGTAGTCGGTTCGTCGGCGATGAGCAGCTTCGGACCGCAGGAAATCGCGATGGCGATCATAATCCGCTGCAGCATCCCGCCGCTCAGTTCATGCGGATAGCTATCTGCAATCTGCTCAGGCCGGGAAATACCGACTTGGCTAATCAGTTCAATAGCTTTGGCGCGTGCCTCCTTCTTGTTCAGCTTCAGATGAACCCGCAGCGGTTCCATGATTTGTTCCCCGATCTTGATCACCGGATTCAATGAGGACATCGGCTCCTGGAAAATCATTGCGAGCTCATGACCACGCATACTGCGCAGTGTATGCTTATCCAGTTGCAGCAGGTCTTCTCCCTGAAACTCAATGCTCCCGCTCGTGACTTTGCCGCCCGGTGACTCGACAAGCCCCATAATGGACATTGCAGTCACGCTTTTCCCGCAGCCGGACTCGCCGACAATACAGACGGTCTCCCCTTCCCGCACCCGGAAGCTGACATCGTCCACGGCTTTGACTTCACCGTCTTCCGTGAAGAAGTGCGTGCTGAGACCGTCTATGCGCATTAAGTTGTTCATGATGCTGGTCACCTACCTCTTCTGTTTCGGGTCCAGCACATCTCTGAGACCATCCCCGAATATGTTAATGGCAATTACTGTAGCAAAAATCGAAAGTCCCGGCGGAATCCACAACCATGGCCGCTGCTGAAAATCAATCATGTTATTTGCCGCATCAATCATGTTGCCCCAGGTTGGCGTAGGCGGCATAACCCCCAGGCCGAAGAAGCTGAGTACCGATTCACTGAGTATCGCCCCGCCGATATTAAGCGTGGCCATTACAATCAGCAGCGGGATGATATTTGGCAGCAGATGATTGAACAGCTTACGCCGGTCACGAAGGCCCAGCACAACGGCTGCCTGCATAAATTCACGCTCGCGTAAGCTGAGCATCTGACCTCTGACCATCCGGGCCATCCCCGGCCAGTTCACAATACTGAGCATCAGCATAACGATATACATACGATAATCTGTCGGAATTTTCCACTCCGACAACAACGCACCGAAGATGAACAGTAACGGCAGACCGGGAACAGTAAGCAATAGATCGGCGACCCGCATGATAATCTGGTCAGCGACGCCACGATAATACCCAGCCACTGCTCCCAGTAGAGCACCAATAAAGACGGACAAGACCATAGAAGCCAGCCCGACTGTAAGGGATATACGCCCGGCCTGCATTACACGGGTCAGAATATCTCTTCCCAAGGCATCCGTCCCGAGCCAATGCTTCAGTCCTGGCGCCTTGTTCATCATCGCCATATTGATCTTGTTGTCTGTATAGGGGGAGAATAGCGGGCCCACAAAACACAGCGCAAACATAAACAGGACAACCACAAATCCGGACATCGCCAGCTTGTTATGAAGAAGCCTCCGCACAGACTGCCTGAATAACGAGGACCTCCCGCTTGCTGCCCCTGCCCGGCGTACCGGAGCTAAACTGCTGTTAACAGCCAATGTAGTCCCTCCTCATTGCAACCGGACCCGCGGATCGGCAATGCGATAGAGCAAGTCCGATAGCAGCGTTCCGATTACGGTCAGTATTGCAATAAACATCGTAAAGCCCATCAGCAGAGGATAATCCCTCAGTCCGAAGGACTGCATGTATAGCTGGCCAATGCCTGGCCAATTAAAAATCTTCTCAATAATCAGCGACCCGCCGAACAACGCCGGAAGCTCGAATCCAACCAGCGTAATCGCTGGAAGCAGGGCATTGCGAAGTGCATGCGTGAACAGCACCTTGCGTTCCCTTAAGCCTTTGGCCCGGGCTGTGCGGATATAATCCTGTCTCAGCACATCAATCATATTGCTGCGGAAATAGCGGGTCAGTGAGCCGAGTCCCAGCAGCGTCATGACGATAACCGGCAGTGCCATATGCCTCACGACTTCTTTGATGTATTCCCACCCGGTGGCGTTGCTGCCTGTCGTTATGATTCCGCCCGGCGGCAGCCATTTCAGGTCCACGGCCAGAATCTTGATCAGGAAGAGGCCAATAAAGAAGGACGGGAGCGACATCGCCGCAAAAATCGCCACCATCACCAATGTATCGAACCAGGAATACTGCTTATAGGCCGAGACTACACCGATAATGACCGCAATCACCCAGGTTAGAAACGTGGATACAGCGGCCAGCAGAAATGAATTCCAAATGTAATCATTGAACAGTTGTAGCACCGGCTTCTGCTGAGCCAGCGAGTAACCGAAGTCACCGTGCAGCGCGTTCTTCATCCAGAGCCCATAACGTTCCAGCACTGGCTTATTAAGACCGTAGATCTCCCGCAGCTCGGCTTTACGTTCTGCCGTCAATTTGATGTTGCCAGTGATGAAATCCCCGGGTGTCGAGGCATACAGACAGAAGATCAGCAGCGAGGCCCCGAACAGGATAATAATCATGTACAGTAATCGTTTAGTTAAATAAGTGCTCATGACAGGCTCCTTATCAAACATCCCCTGCCCAGAGTCGTGCAAGCAGGGGACGTTTGCTGTTTTATTTCAGCGTCCATTCCGGCAGGCTACCAGCAAGTCCGATGTACGGACTGACGGTGAGATTGCCGATGCGGCCGTTATAGGCATACACTGTCTTCTTATAGTTGGTAAAAATAATCGGCAGTTCGTCGTTAAACAGCTGATACAGCTCTTTGTAAACCACCTTGCGCTGTTCAATATCCGTGGTCGCCAGCGCCTTGTTATACAGCTCTATGAATTTTGGATTATCGTAATCCTTGATTTCACCATTAAAGAATTGCATGAAGCCCTCAGATGGATCGGTCAGCATGCTGGTAGAGAAGGAAACGAGATCATAATCCCCGCCTTCCACCTTGGAAACGAGCGAGTTGAAGTCAGCGAACACTTCCGGCTGGAAATCAATGCCGATCGCTGCAAAGTTCTCCTTGGCTACAGCGATAAAAATATCCGTGTTCTTGCTCTTCGAGCCCAGGTAATGAATCGACAGCGGCTTGCCGTCCTTTTCACGGATTCCATTAGACCCTACCTTCCAGCCTGCTTCATCCAGTAGTTGTTTAGCTTTTTCTGGATCATATTTGTATGGATTGATGCCTTCCTCCGTATAAGCCCATGAGATCGGCGATGCCGGAATATTGGCTACTGACCCTGCACCTTGGGCGGCATCTACATAGATACTTTGCCGGTCCAGACCGTATACAATCGCCTGACGCACCAGCTTATCTTTTACCTGCTCATGCTTCAGATTGACTTGCATATAACCATAGGTGCTTGGCGTATAAGGAATGATGTTCACAAAACCCAGGCCCTTCAGCTTCTCGATATTCTCTTCTGTTGCACTGAACGCAGCATAATCCACTTCTCCGGTCTCCAGGAACTGCCATACATCGCCTTCAGTTGTTTTGTAGATGAAGTGTTCCGTCTTAGGCTTGCCTTTAAAATAATTCTCGTTGGCGACGAAGCGGACTTCCTGCCCCGGAATAAACTTCTCCAGCTTGTAAGGACCATCGCCGAGCGGATGTTCATGAAGCTTCTTGATATATTCCAGATGACCGAACTTATAGTCCTTGCCATAGTAGGCTTTCGACAATACGTTCGAGCCCAAGGTCACCAGCGCTGTCGCGTTAGGTACTTCAAGTGTGGCTGAGATCGTCTGTGGATCAATGACCTTGATACCTTCGATGCTTTGAGCAGTGCCTTCCTTGTATGCTTTGCCACCCTTCACATTCAGCGTCGGAAGCTGGGAGCCGCCGTCATAAGCCTTGTCATATTGAATGGTCCAGGTAAAAGCCACATCATCTGCAGTCAATGGTGAGCCGTCGCTGAACTTCAGATCTTTGCGAAGGTGAAAAGTGTATGTAAGTCCATCCTCTGATATATCCCAGCTCTCCGCCAGCTCCGGTGTTGGCACACCTTTTTCATCCACCGTTACGAGTGAGGCATAGAGCAAGGAAGAAACGTTGCCGTCATATCCGCTTTGTTGAAAATAAGGGGTGAACGCCCCGCTGGGATCGGTCAAACCTACAATAATCGTATCATTACGCTTCTGCGCGGTAGCCGGAAGCTTGGACAAATCGGTGGCTGTGAACGGTTCGCTTAGCGCACCAGCCGGTACAACTTCCGCTCCCGGAGCATTCGTGGCGGGACTTTGAGCCGTACTTGTGTTCGTTGTTCCCGTATTCCCTTTAGTCGCATCGTTTCCGGCCGTATTGGCATTGTTGCCTCCGCAAGCGGACAGCAGCAGTGAACCGGTAAGCAGCAATGTAGTGATCAGCATTAATCGTTGTTTCATGGACTCATCTCCCTGTTTTTCTGTAGTTTTCAGCAAAAACTATTATTCCTACCCACTAAGTATGTTTAAAAACCGATAGTTCACATTATAGAAAGAAATTAGTGTTCTGTAAATAGAGAACTTTATTATTTTTCTGTTTATAAAGAATTTAAATATTTCAATATCTTCCTGATAAACAAAAAGAGCGCCTAGGGCGCCCTATTGTTCATGGAATATGAAGTTATTTTAAATACTCCAGCAATTGCTCGTTCATCTTGTGCAGCCCGTCCAAACGCAGGCTATAAGTCGTTACATTCTCTCCGTCAATATAGGCGTACAGCAAACCCGCGCAGCGCAGGTTGAAAATATGATCATGGACAATTCCCTTGGAGATGCCGGCATCCTTGACGATTTCGGTAAAAGTTTTACGCTCTCCACTGAGGGATTGCAGAATTCGTAGACGACTCTTCTCTCCCAAACTGCGGATCGTCCGGTACATGAACGGGGACATCTCCTCCTCCTCGGCCAGTGAAATCCGTGCGGAGTAATGACAGATTGTTATTTTGCCATAGTGGTAGATGATGTTAGCTGGCTGGAAATGAAACTGCGGAATTAGTATCAGCTTCTGAAGTCCGTCTATGGGGTTAAAATAAAAGCCGTTCGTAGTCTGATTAATAAAATCTTCCGGGGACAACGTCTTCAGTTCTTCCTTTTTCTGATCCGCATGACCTTGCAGCCGCCGGGTAACCTCTGGCTTCTGCTGGCTGAAATACTGTGCGTTCCACTCTCTCAGTAAAAAGAGCATTTTACCGCGAAACGCCTCCATCTGAGCAGGAAACACTGTGACAAATTCCGAAAGGGTCTCGTAAATTTCCCCGACCGTCAACCCTTCGATCCAGTCCAGAACACTTTCCACACTCTCCTTACAGGGACACTGGTAAATGAGCAGGTTCAGCGTCTTCCAATCATTATTCAGCTCCGTCTCGTCCAGAAGGTTCAGCAGTTCCTTGCTCAGCATATTTCGCGTTTCCACCGCCCAAGCCTGGCCCAGATCAATCTTCTTATAGGACTTCCTGCATATAAACGTATGTACGCTGTTCAGTAATTCATAGACAGGTTCAAATTGAACCTCAACCTCGTAATTCATGGGCATTCCTCCTTTTGCAGCTTCTGTTCAGTGCCAGATTAGTGCTTTTATCTTATTGTATATCCCGGCGAACGCGCAAGCATTCGGTTTGTAAGTACTCTTCTATCGCTTTTTGAAAACAGAAGTAGTAAGATATAGGCATTAACTTTTCGGGGGATGATTTATAAGATGAAAATTCAACATGGAGAAGGTCGTTTTTTTGTTGCCGGTGACGACAAAGACCTTGCCGAGATTACATATGCAGCTGATGAAAAGACTGGAGACCTGGTCATTGACCATACATTCGTCTCTGAAGAGCTGCGCGGCCAAGGTGCCGGGGAAGATCTCGTTAAGGCTGTCGTGGACAAAGCGCGTGCAGAGCATTTGAAAATAGTACCGGAATGCTCCTACGCTGCGCATCAATTCAAGAAGCATCCTGAGTATCAGGATGTACTGAGCGGAGACGGAAGCCGGTCTTCCTGAAGGTCGGCCCCCGTTTCCCCAGAACTACTATAATCGGGCGGGATACCGTCACATTTGGAGGGAACGGGTTTGACTACAAAGAACACATTGAAAGATATAGAAGAATTGCAACAAAAATGCGAGCAGTATGATGGCATCTCGCTCAAGCTGAACTGGGAATCATTGCGCTTAGGCTCAGCTCCCGGTGGAGCGGAATGGCTTGTAAGCTACGAGGACGGATTGCTCGTCGGATTTATTGGGCTTTATGCTTTTGGCAGCGAGGTGGAAATCTGCGGAATGGTTCGTCCGGGCTACCGGCGACGGGGGATTTTCACAAAGTTATGGAACCAGGCACTGGATATCATCAAGGCTAAAGAGTTCAAGAAGATTCTACTGAATGCGCCTGGGGCCTCTACCTCAGGGGCAGGATTTCTTGCTACACTGCCGCTGACCTTTAGTCATGCCGAGTATCAGATGAAATGGGACAGCGCAGCTGCCAAGCGCTATAGCGGTGGTGACAGTTCAGCGAGAGCCTCTGTGAATATGCGCCCGGCACGTACGGAAGAGACTGCCTTCTTAAACCAACTGGATGCCGATGCTTTTGGCCTGTCGCTGGAGGAAGCCACCGAATTGAACAAGCATGATGCAGCGGAAGAACACATCATCCTTGAATTTGACGGACGGCCTGTAGGTAAGATGCGCCTGAACACAGAAAATAATGAGACCTGGATTTATGGCTTTACTGTGGATAAAACCATGCGGGGTCTCGGCATCGGTCGCAGTGCCTTACTGCAGACGATTGAGCGCGAGCAGCGTAATTACAATGGCATCAATCTGGAAGTTGCGCTGGATAATCCCAACGCGCTAAAGCTGTATGAAAGCTGCGGTTTTCTGATTTTGAACAAGCAGGACTATTATCAGTTTATCGGTTAAGTCAGTGCTGATACGGCCTGTTAACGAATAAAATGTAAACAGAACACCCTTTCTAGTCTGGTCTGTATGACCGGAGGAAAGGGTGTTCTTTGTTTTTTTCAATTAGAAACATCGCTTATGCTCTGTTACATCAATCCGTAACGTCCGCAGACATCCTCATTCTTGTCGCTCCTGCGGTTACTGGAGCAAACGACTCGGTCTGCCAGTTCTGCTTGGTCCAGAAACACCGACAACAAGCGCACATAATCCAGAGATTCCGCATATGAAACTGCCCCGCCATCGAAGGAATGCTTGCGTCCATCCAGCAGCGAATAGATTTCCACCGTTTCTGGCGGTTGTCCGTATGCTTGGTTGCAAAACACGTTGGCCATATGTAGAAATCCAGTGATCACGTCCTCGTTCCCGTTGACCATGAATTTCTGTATGCTGAGGCTACGCCCCGGTGTCCCGGAATTCCAGGCCAACTGAAAGATCATCGACAAGTCCACTTCCAATTCGGGGACAGGGACGAACCACTGCTCATAGAGCATCACAGGAATTTCCTGCAAATGATTAACAGAGACAATCCGCATCAGTTCATCGGCGATGGTAGTCTTGATGTCCCAATAATGCAGCAGTGATGGAAACGCCTCACCCTTGGGCGGCCACCGGCGTTCCAGTAGAAACTGTACAGGGGTCTCTCTGCGTACCTCGGGCTGAAGACTGTAGAAATCGTTCAGTGTATGCCCTACCGCATACTGCACCTGCTGCCGCCAGCGGGGAAGCCCTGTCGCTAAAGCGCCTTTGCCCTGTTTTACCGATCCGCCTTGCATAATATGCTCCATCCGGTAGTCATGCAGACGGCTGTACTCTGCGACTGGTTCGCCTCCTGTGCTTGCTGCCATACTGCCTGCCAGACGGCCCATCCCTATGAAACCGCCGCGCAGGCTTCGATGAATTGGCGCCCGAACTGCCGGCAGGCATCTTTCTCAGCAGCGCTCGGCCCGTATTCGATCTTCAGACTCTCCTGCACGATCTCTGCGCCCAGTTCCTTCAGCTTCTGCTCAATGGTGTCTACGGCACCGCAATAGATCTCATACCCGGTATCACCGCTACCGAAGGCCGCCGCCTTGAAGCCAGACAGATTCAGTTCATCCATTTCTTCATAGAAATCAAGGAATTCATCCGGCAACTCACCGTCGCCCCATGTGTAGGCACCCAGCAATACACCCTCATATTCTTTTATCTCATCAGCATTACAGTCGGTGACTGATTTCAATACAGCCTCTCCGCCTGCCTGTTTTATTCCTTCTACGATCAATTCAGCAATCTCTTCTGTATTTCCAGTAAGACTGGCATACGCTACTAATACTTTAGCCATAAATCTGTTCCTCCCCAATCCAACTTTATCGCTGTAAACATCCTATAGTCTGACTCACCTATGGTTGTGAACATTTCTCGATTTCTATTCCTGCAATCATAAGGTTAACATTTTCATAACCATTCTATTTGATAATGATTATCAGTGTCAACTATAAATAATACTTCCCCTTCAGATCTAGTTGTCTGAATCCCAAAAAAGCCGGCCATTCCACCCCAGATATCTCTGGTTAGAATAGCCGACATTCTTATTTTTCTGAAAAACAACCCTGTTATCAAGACTCAGTGGTGGTGTTATTCCGACCTAAAAAGAAAGTTAGTACGCACCCTCTAGCAAGGTGATGCTATTGCCATCCGGATCGCGGAAATTCATTTCCTTGCCACCGTATTCCATGACAACTGGAGGCTTACAGTCCAGCCCTCTGGACTTCAGCTCGGCAAAAGTTTCGTCAAGATTGCTACAGGAAAATACGAGATTGACCTGCCCTGTAGTTAGCTTGTCCCATTTGTTCTCGTCCCAGACGATAATGCCTGGCTGGCTGCTGTCAAAAGCGATTTTGGCTCCGTCAAAATTGCCATACCCCTCGAAGGGTACTGGAATACCCAGTACATCGCGGTAAAATGCCGTCAATGCGGCAGTGTCTTTCGTGTAGATATTAATACTTTCGAATGCTGAAATCATAAGAGATTCCCCTTTCATATGTGTTGATGCTATGGACTTCTTTTGTACTCTCATCAATAATGTAACCAATTCTCCCAGCGAAGTATTGCAAAAAAACGACATTACCGCCCGGCAGCAGCCAGTGCCTCAAGGGGCGTTCTTCCGGCATATTTTTTAAAACTGTTATTGAAATGAGATTGATCGCTGAAGCGGTACGCATACACAAGATCCTGCATATTGAGCTTTTCACGAGTCAGATGATACAGTTCCTGCCATGTATTCTGAAAGCGGACCAGATCCGCGGTTTTCTTGGGAGTAATCCCTATATATTCACGGAATAACCTCTCCAGTTGGCGCTGGCTGAGTCCTGAACCTCTCTGCAGCTCCTCAGCAGTAACGACACCTCTTGATTGAAGAATTGTGTTCACGGCATTCATCACGTTGTCATTCGTTCTACATCGATTCTCTAACCTACGTAACAAATAAGCTTCGGCAGCTGCAATCCTGCTTGGCATCGTGCTTGTATGGGTCAACAACTCCCCCAGCTCGCGTCTAAAGGTGCCAAAGTAAGCTTCGACATCAACATGGGCATTTAGAACATCTCGTAGATGATCGTCGGCGAAATAATGCACACCCCAAAAGTAAAACCGGATCGCAAACCTGGAACCCCCCGCTGTCACCCGATCTGCCGGTACTGCGAAAGGCGCATCATTGATGCCATGAAAAAGCGTGCTGCTTCGGCCCGTATCTTCATCCAAATCCCATATGATGTCCATACATGTATCAGGAATGATGATTTCAGAGTCGGCAGACGGTGCTGGAGTCCATGACACTGACATATCGTCCGAGCCCCAGAAGCAACGTATGTATGGTGCCAGCAGCTTGGAAGGCGGAATTTCATTGCTCATTGCCGGCGTTGCCGTGATCGGATGATAGTGCTGTGCGAGGTTGTACATAGGCGTTCCTTTCCGGCCTGATAGCCGAGTAATAGTCTGTGCAGGGGATGCAACAGGATAATCTAACCTGATCATACACAACCCGCTTGTCCGGCGCCAGCGTACAACCGCAAATACATGAGGAATTCAGGCCAATTTGTTTGTAGCTATGCGGCGAAATGTTGTACAATAAAGGCTAAATGAATTTTTGAAGGATGGATAAAGAAATGTATATAGCAAGTGATTGGAAAGACTACGAAGTCATTGATACTGGTGGGGGAGAAAAGCTGGAACGCTGGGGCGATGTGATACTGCGCCGTCCGGACCCGCAGATCATCTGGCCGCTTAACAACGAAACGCAACGATGGCGGGATGTGCACGGTCACTATCACCGTAGCTCTGCAGGCGGCGGACAATGGGAAATGAAGAAGACCATTCCTGACAACTGGCGGATCAGCTACGGGAATCTGAAGTTTAACCTGCGCCCTACCAACTTCAAACATACGGGATTGTTCCCCGAGCAGGCTGCCAACTGGAACTGGATGATGGACAAGATCTCATCGGCTAATCGACCTATCCAGGTGCTGAACCTGTTTGCCTACACCGGTGGAGCTACTGTAGCTTCTGCCAGCGCCGGCGCTTCCGTTGTGCATGTCGATGCAGCCAAAGGCATGGTCCAATGGGCCAAGGAAAATGTACAGCTGTCGGGCCTGGGCGAGCGTCCGGTTCGCTTCATTACCGATGACGTCTTCAAATTCGTACAGCGTGAACAACGCCGTGGAAGCAAATACGATGCCATTATCATGGACCCGCCATCCTATGGAAGAGGACCCGGCGGTGAAATGTGGAAGCTGGAATCGAGTCTGTATCCGTTCCTGGAGAGCTGCATGCAGATTCTGAGCGACAATCCGCTGTTCATGCTCATTAATTCCTACACTACAGGTATCTCGCCGACCGTGCTAAGCAACATGCTGTCCATGACGATGGGACAACGCTATGGCGGGAAAATCACCTCCGGTGAAATCGGCTTGCCGATTACCTCCTCCGGCTTGAACCTGCCTTGCGGCATCTTGGGCCGCTGGGAGTCCTAAGCCATGGCCCCGCATTTACAAGGCGGGCAGGACGACGCTAACAGCGTCTCCTCTGCTTTTGAGATCCTGTATGAAGATAACCATCTGCTAGGGATCGTCAAACCAGTAAACGTCCCCGTTCAGGAAGACGCTACTGGGGATAACGATGTGCTTACCTTGCTTAAAGAAGATGTCAAGAAGCGGTTCAACAAGCCAGGCAACGTCTATATGGGGCTAGTTCACCGTCTGGACCGTCCTGTTGGCGGCGCGATGATCTTCGCCAAGACCTCCAAGGCCGCGTCCAGATTGTCGGACAGCGTTCGTACCCACAGCTTCCGCAAGGTGTACCTTACGGTGGTGCATGGGAAGCCTCCGGCTCTTAGCGGACGGCTCGTGGACACGCTGCTTAAGGATTCTGCCACCAACACCGTCTCGGTGGTCCGTAAAGGCACACCGGGGGGCAAAGAAGCCATCCTCGACTATACTGTGCTCGGCACCGCAGAGGGCTATAGCCTGCTAAAGATCGACCTGCTCACTGGACGCTCGCATCAGATCCGCGTCCAGCTCAGCTCGATCGGCTGTCCGCTGTACGGCGACCAGAAGTACGGCGCTGCCGTGAACAAGCCAGGGCAGCAGATTGCTCTCTGGTCGTCAGTGGTTGCCTTCCCGCATCCTGTGACAAAGGATGAAATCGAACTAATCTCCTTACCGCCACAGAGCTTCCCTTGGAACCTCTGGGCACAGGAATTGCAAAAACAGGCCGTCCGTTAAGGAGGGCCTGTTTTTTTGTAAGCTGATGCTCGGCGACGATCTGAGTGTTTAGTACCCTGCTAGTTCTATGCCGCTGGTAATACTGGTAATGCTGGTGCCGATGCTACTGCTATGTACTACTACGTACCACTGCTGCTTCTGCTCATACCAATGCTACTACTGGCACCCATTGCTGCTTCTGCTATGTATCACTGCTACTGCTGGCACTGCTGGTACCACTATTAACGCTGCTACTGCTATGTACCACTACGTACCACTGCTGCTTCTGCTTATACCAATGCTACTGCTGGCACCCATTGCTGCTTCTGCTATGTACCACTGCTACTGATGGTACTGCTAGCACCACTATTAACGATGCTACTGCTTCTTAGAAATCCAGCTATCGAGGTTACAGTGAGATTGTATCGATCCTACAGTGAGGACAGAGTAAGGTTAAAGTGATCTGATAGTAATTTTATTGAGCGCTTACATTAATTGCGCAGCCTGTCAAGGCTGCAACTCTCACTAAACTTAGTACCGTAAACCAAAGAAGAAACATTAACAGGATTTTCTCCTGTTAATTCATCCAAATCGATGCCCACAGCAAAAATAACAGGATTTTCTCCTGTTATTAGCCTCACTTGACACAATAAGTCAGTCTATCAGCCATATTAACGGGAGTTTTTCCTGTTATTTTCTAAAATAACTATATTATCGCTCCATTAACAGGAGTTTTTCCCGTTAATGATCTTTGATTTACTTCATTGGTTTTGATTCACTTCATTGATCTCCATCCACAAACAACCGCCAGCAGAAAAGACTGATAATTATTGGAATTCATCATTCCAAGTAAAGTACGTTCTTGCGAAATGTTGAAGTGCTCGTTATTTTAATACCCTTCGAAAGTTACATGGATTTCTCAGCCATGAATTCCTTAAGTTCATGTGACTCTCAGTTCATGCCATCCTCACTTCATGAAACTCTCAATTCATGCAACCCTCAGTTCGTGCAACCCTCAGCTCATGCATCCCTCAGCTACTGTGCTTTACTATTTCGAAGATGCTCCTTTGATCATTATCGAATAACATATTCACTTTGAGCGATACAATGAACTCGCCAAACTATGAATTCGGGATGTTACGGAGTGGAGCCCTCCGGTGTCGGGGCGGGGGTTGGAGCGACAACCATTTTGCCCATCAGATACAGGAGTAGCTGCTGGTTATGCGATGAGATCGGGTCCAGGGCCTCGGCAAAAAAATCGCTGCGGATCTTCAGCCCCCGTGTAGACTCGCGCTTACCTGTCTCTGTAATGCTGACCCAGACAATGCGGCGATCCCCTCCATCACGTTCTCTTGCGATAAGGTCATGCTTCTCCATCCGGTCCAGCAGCATGGTCACCGCCGCCGGGCTGGTTGCCAGATGCGGAGCTAGATCGGAAGGCTTCATCGCATCACGTTCCTGAAGCAGTTCCAGTACGGTCAATTGGGCATCGGTAAGCGTCGGAGCGAGCTTGCTGTCCATATGAAGCTTATAGTCTTTCAGAATCTTATGCCATATCTTACTGAATTCAGTGGCGTGCACACGTATTCCTTCCTTTCCTTGCGTTACTGTCGTTCTGGTGTTCTCCCTACCGGTTTATATTACATTTTCGAGAAAGAGATTCCATTTCCTGCTAACTTGGAAAATAAATAATCCCAGCAACCGCAACTTCCACCCTCTTTCTAAGAAAAATGGTGCCCAACCGCTTTCTTAAGGAAAGCAGTCGGACACCAAAAAACAAAGCATATTTAAGTCAAAGCATCTTCAGAGCATTCTTCATAGCATCTTCAAAGCATCTTCAAAGCAACACCTTCAATCTATACACCATCAAATCAGCGTATCTTCCTTTATGTTCACCCGGGAGAGACTTATTTCCACACCTGCAATCCCTAAGTTAAATAAATCTATTATTGTATGGCCGGGAACAAGGTGATGATCTCATCCTTTTTCTCTACAGGCACAATCTGCTTGCCGGTCGATTTCCGTTCACCCAGCGGTGCTGATTCCGAGGAGAAGACATGTGACAATCCGTCACGCGTAATAGCAAGTAGTCCCACTGGTTCTTTACAGTAAAAAGCACCGACCAAGCGACTGCCATTCGGACGGACACGCTTGCCTTCCTTGAATTCAAACGTCGGCATGCCTTTGCCGCCACGGCTTTGCGACGGATAATCCAGCAGCAGGGAACGCTTGGCATACCCCAGGTCGGAGATCGTCAGAATCTCGCCTTCATCCTCGCTAACCCAGAAGCAGGACACTACTTCATCGCCTTCGCGCAGTTGAATTCCCCGTACACCAGAAGCGACTCGGCCCATTGGATTCACTTCATTCTCACGGAACCTAATGCTCATGCCCTCTCGGGTGACCAGCACCAGTTCCTTTTCACCCCGGCTAGGAGCCACTGTAAGGATTTCATCACCTGCACCTACCTTGCATGCGGCAACCGCGCCGGAACGGCTTGTAGAGTACTCCTTGAGCTCCGTACGCTTCACCTGGCCCTTACGGGTAACGAAGACGAGACTGGTCAGCGGATCATCCAGGTTATTCACAGGCAACACACTGACGATACCATCGCCCTTGGCGAGCCCGATAACATTGACAATAGCCGTCCCCGGCTCTTTCCACTTAAAGTCTGGAATCTGGTGCACCGGCAAGAGGAAGTATTGCCCTTTACGGGTGAAGATGAGCAGGTTATCCCTTGTGTTCAAATCCAGCAGCTTGACGATATGATCGCCTTCCTTGACGCCGGAGGTCTGACGTTCCCCGCCTGAGCGGGTAAAGGACAACAGGCTGGTCCGCTTGATGTAACCGTCCGCCGAAAGGGCTACCAGTACATCCTCCGCGTTAACCAGGACCTCAAGGCTGACCTTGATCTCCTCTACTTCTTCCTGAATAATGGAACGGCGGTCGATGCCGTATTTATCACGGATCTCCAGCAGCTCCTTACGGATCACGGCGATCAGCTTCTTGTCGCTCTCCAGAATGCCGCGCAGCTTCTCAATCCGTGCCTGCAACTCATCAAGCTCCTTCTGGAGCGATGTGATCTCCAGATTGGTCAGACGATATAATTGGAGCGTAAGAATGGCATCTGCCTGACGTTCAGTGAAGCCGAACATCCAGACCAGGTTGTTCTGGGCGTCTTGGCGGTTCTTCGATGCTTTGATCGCGGCGATAACCTCATCCAGAATATTAAGCGCCTTAACCAGTCCCTCTAATACATGGGCACGGTCCTCGGCGCGTTCCAGATCAAACTGGGTCCGGTGCGTAACTACCTCGCGTTGATGACCGATATAAGCTTCTAAAATGGCTTTAAGTCCGAGCTGCTGTGGCGCTTTATCTACGATGGCCACCATATTAAAATTGTAGGTAACCTGCAAATCAGTTTTCTTAAGCAAATAAGCCAGAATCCCCTGAGCATCCGCATCCTTCTTCAGCTCGACCACGATCCGCAGACCTTCGCGACCACTTTCGTCGCGGACTTCAGCGATGCCCTCTACCTTTTTCTCAAGTCGGATATTCTCCATGGCTGTAACAAGCCGGGACTTCACCACTTGGAATGGAACCTCGGTAATTACAATCTGCTGCTTGCCGCCGCGCAGGTTCTCAATCTCGGTCTTGGAGCGAAGATAGATACGGCCTTTGCCTGTCCGGTAGGCATCCATGATGCCTTCACCGCCCATAATGGTGCCGCCTGTAGGGAAATCCGGCCCTTTGATGAAGGTCATAACATCCTCAAGCGCGATATCCGGCTTTTGCATCACCGCAATGCAGGCATCAATGACTTCCCGCAGGTTATGCGGCGGAATTTCGGTTGCAAAACCAGCGGAAATTCCGCTAGTACCGTTCACTAACAGGTTAGGATAACGGGATGGAACAACTACTGGCTCTTTAGCCGTATTGTCAAAGTTGTCCTTGAAGAGTACCGTACGCTTCTCAATGTCACGCATCATCTCCATGGCAATCGGTGACAGCCGGGCTTCGGTATAACGCATTGCCGCTGCCGGATCATCGTCCATCGAACCCCAGTTGCCGTGCCCGTCCACCAGTACATGCCCCATTTTCCAAGGCTGCGCCATGCGTACCATGCCTTCGTAGATGGATGAATCACCGTGTGGGTGATAGTTACCCATTACGTCCCCTACAGTCTTCGCAGACTTACGATAGGGTTTGTCTGGTGTATTGCCTGAATCGTACATCGCGTACAGGATACGGCGCTGCACCGGCTTCAGACCGTCCCGAACATCGGGAATGGCACGGTCTTGAATGATATATTTGGAATACCGGCCAAAGCGGTCACCGACGACCTCTTCCAGAATAGCCGGCAAAAATTGTTCTGATAAACTACTCATTGGCACTCACCTTCTATTCCTCAATCTACTACTCCACAATCTCGGTGAAATCGACGTTCTCAACAATCCAGCGCTTGCGCGGATCGACCTTATCACCCATCAGCGTCGATACCCGGCGTTCAGCCTTGGCAGTATCGTCGACTTGTACCTGCAGCAAAGTGCGGGATTCGGGATTCATCGTCGTTTCCCACAGCTGGTCAGGGTTCATTTCCCCCAGACCTTTGTAACGCTGTAACTCGAAATTTTTGCCGAATTCCTTCAAGTAGTTCTGCAGCTGCTCGTCAGTCCAGGCATAACGTACAGTCTCCAGCTTGCCGGATTTGCGGGTCAGCTTGTAGAGCGGAGGCTGGGCGATAAAGACTTTGCCTGCGTCAATCAAAGGCTTCATATAACGGTAGAAAAAGGTTAGCAGCAGTACCTGGATATGCGCGCCATCCGTATCCGCGTCGGTCATGATGATGATTTTGGAATAATTGCTGTCTTCTACCGCAAACTCTGTACCAATCCCCGCTCCAATTGCGGCGATGATCGCTTTGTACTCGTCGTTCTTTAGAATATCCAACAGCTTGGATTTCTCGGGATTCATCGGCTTGCCTTTCAGCGGAAGGATGGCCTGAATCTTGGAATCCCGGCCCTGCTTGGCCGAACCGCCCGCAGAATCACCCTCTACAATAAACAATTCGGTCCGCGAAAAGTCCTTGGATTGCGCCGGAGTCAGCTTGCCACCCAGATTGGAGCTCTCGCTACGTTTCTTGCCGCTGCGGATCTCGTCACGGGCTTTGCGCGCCGCTTCACGTGCCTTGGAGGCCTGAATCGACTTTTTCAGCAGGCTCTGTCCGACCTGCGGGTTCTCTTCCAGAAAACGCGCCATGTTCTCGGCAACGATATAATCCACTGCACTACGGGCCGAGGAACTGCCGAGCTGGTCCTTCGTCTGGCCCACAAACTCTACCTCAGCCATTTTGATGCTAATAACAACCATCATACCTTCACGCAAATCATTACCCTCAAGGTTCTTGTCCTTCTCCTTGAGCAATTGCGTGCGGCGGGCATAGTCGTTCATGACCCGGGTGTAAGCTGTCTTAAAGCCAGTCTCATGCGTTCCCCCGCTCCGTGTCGGAATCGAGTTAACAAAGGAGGCAATAGTTTCTGTATAGCCTGCATTATATTGAATCGCAATTTCGACCTCAATATCATCCTTCTCGGCACTAAAATGGATGACATCATGCAGTACATCCTTGCCTTCATTCAGGTATTGCACAAATTGACTAGCGCCGCCTTCGTAGAAAAATTCGTCCTGGCGACCGCTGCGTTCGTCCGTCAATATAATTCTTAGCCCGGAGTTCAGGAAAGCAATTTCCTGTACCCGCTCGGAGAGCGTATCATAATTCAGGGCAATGCCGTGCTGGAAGACACGAATATCCGGCTTGAATGTAATCTTCGAACCGGTTCTGTTCGTATTGCCCAGAATGTCGAGGCCGGTCACCGGCTCACCGACATGCTCCTTACCGCTGTCGTCCACCCAATATTCAAAGCGCTGACGATGGATTTTACCATCCCGGTAGATCTCCACTTCCAGCCATTCTGACAATGCATTCGTTACTGAGGCGCCAACGCCGTGCAGTCCGCCCGATTTCTTATAACCGGAGCCACCGAACTTGCCGCCCGCATGCAGCATTGTAAATACGACCTGAGGTGTGGGCACACCTGTTTTATGCATTCCTGTCGGTATGCCCCGTCCATTATCCGTTACGGTTACCGAGCCGTCCTTGCGCAGGGTAATCTCAATCTTGGAACAAAATTTGGCTAAATGCTCATCTACGGCATTATCCACTATTTCCCATACCAGATGGTGCAGTCCCGACGAACTCGTACTGCCGATATACATGCCGGGCCGTTTGCGGACCGCAACCAGACCTTCGAGCACCTGAATGTCGTCAGCATCATATCCAGTCGGGCCTGTTCCGCCTTCACTGGAGACTTTTGCAAACATATCGATCTGTTCGAGCATTCATGCTCCTCCTTCTCTTCACTTCACTTTAACCTGTAAATGCAAACAAACGTTTTCGTTCACTTTGTACATTCTAATTCAAAATATCCCGTTTCGTAAAGACGGCGAATGAAATGATCACAGAAACAGCGGCCCAAATAGCAAGCACAATCAAGGAAAAGGACAGGCTCATCCCCTCAATCGGCGCCGGTGTTCCGGACAAATATCCTGTTAGTCCTAGATTGACCATAAACAAGTATTTGGCTGTCGTCCAGGCAGAAGCCATGTTCGTCAGGATGGTCCCTGCGATCAGCGCTGCCATCATCACGACAATACTTGCCGCCGTACTTCTCACAAGCACGGAGACCATGAAGGCCAGCAGCGCAACAACTACACTGACGTACCAAATCAATCCACCCTGCATCAGCAAATATTTCCACTGCGGTACTGCATGGACGCCTGACATGTCTACCGTATCGCCGCTAATCTGGAAGCCCGTAAAGACAGGCACGTTAAAACCCTTGAACCCGAACACCAGACCTGAAATCAGGTAACTGATGATAAAGGTCGACAATACGATCAGCGAGACGAACATTAAAAGCGCCGTCATTTTACTGAAAAGGACCTTCCAGCGTCTGACTGGACGGGTCAGCAGCATTTTAATCGTTCCTGTAGTCCTTTCACCCGATACAAGATCTGACGCTATCGCCATAATCAGCAGAGGAATGAACAACGACACCGAATTGTCAAGAAATTGACGGGTAAACGTCACACCACTCGGCTCGTTCGGATTCACATTATGGTCCAGATAATACTGCAATTGCTGCACAAAGATTCGCCGGTACGATTTCCACTCCTCCGGAATCCGGTCACTTCCAAGGGAGTTTTCATTGTCTGTAATCTGCTGTTGGATTTCCAGCCGCCAGTCCGAATTGAACTTATCACGGCTGCGTTCAGCAATCCGCATTTGAGCATAAGTAAACATCGGCACGAGCACGATCAGAATCAACAAAATGACATAAAAACGCTTCTTTTTAATAATCTTCAGACACTCATTACGGATGAGCGGCAACAGGTTAATCAATGGTCTCACCCTCCGTCAGTTTCAGGAATAGCTGTTCCAGTGTCGGGTTGATTTTATGCACGCCCCGGACTTCCACTTCAGCCATGACAAGCACAGCCACAATCTCCGGGATCAGACTGTCATCCATAATCGTAATCAATGAGTTTGGCCCCATTCCTGCGATAACACTGTCATCCAGCGTAATTTCTGCAGGATCAGCCAATATGACATCTGGCCGTTCGGCCAGCAGCTTTCTTCCTTTGTCAAAAGGCTCCAGCTCCCACAAGACGTATGGGGAGTTGCGGGCAACCAGTTCATCCACTCCGCCCACTGCAAGCACACGGCCCTTGCTGATAATGGCAACCCGGTCGCACAGCAATTGAATCTCGCTGAGAAGGTGGCTGGATACGAATACTGCGAGGCCCCCGTCGGCAAGGTTGCGGATGAATTCCCGTAGTTCCTTGATTCCCTTGGGGTCCAGTCCGTTGGTCGGTTCGTCCAGAATCAACAGCCTTGGACGGCCCAGCAGCGCCTGTGCAATTCCGAGACGTTGTCTCATCCCAAGCGAATATGTACTGACCTTATCATGAATACGCTGATCCAGCCGAACGGTGTCTACTACCTCGGCAATACGGGCCTCATCCACTCCAGGCTGCATCCGGGCAAAATGCTGCAAGTTCTCCCAACCTGTCAGATAAGTATATACTTCCGGATTCTCGACGATGGAGCCCACATATTGCAGCGCCTTCTCCGGGTCTTTATTCACGTTGTAGCCGCAAACCGTGATCTTCCCCTCGCTAGGACGGATCAAATCTACAAGCATGCGGATGGTTGTCGTTTTCCCGGCTCCGTTAGGTCCGAGAAACCCGAAAATTTCACCTTCACGCACATCAAAAGTCACATTATCGATAATCCATTTGCGGCCGATTTTCTTGCGGACCCCGTCAACCGAGAGAACCACTGTTCCGGAGCCATCCTTCATCTCTTTTGCCATATGCCACACTGCTCCTTATTACATCATTTCGGTCTTGCTTCATGTGCTATACCCAAGGTTTAACTACTTTATTGAATAGCTTGTACAATCCGCTCCCCGATCCGCTTGTATCCGTCACTGTTGGGGTGAAAATGGTCCGAGGACAGATATTTGTCCAAATGGTTGTTAAACAGGTCAAAGGTAGGAACAAGCGTGATCTTGCTATTCCGGTTAATGATATCCATAGCAGCATTGTTCCAGGCCGTTACCGCCTGATTACCCGGAACCAGCATTTCTTGAACATCGCCGAACGGATTGTACAGACCCACATAATAGATTCGTGCTGCCGGGTTAATCTCTGATATAGTGTTCAAAATCTTACCGAGTCTCTCGGCAGCTTCCGGCAGCGCAGCGAGCAGCGACTCAGGAGTCAAGTCGTTCGTTTCTTTTTCCCCGGAAGCACCGGGTGTTGTTCCTGTGCCTGAGTGATTTCCTTCAGCAGTGCCCGGCTTCGTCCCTGTTCCCGTTTCCCCCGTAGTCCCTACGGAAGATCCGGCCGGAGTATTCCCGGCGCCGCCATTTTGCAGCAGATCGGCTCCCCGAAACAGATCATTGCCTCCGATGGAGAGCAGGATCACATTAGCCTGGCGCAGTGAATACTGTATGCCAGCGTCCTTAAGTTTATTTTGCAGCCCGGCTGTTGTCAGCCCGTTAATCCCCATATTGCCAAGTAACTCAGCCGACACTCCACTTGCAGCCAACCCTGCTACGGTATTCTTCACATAACCGTTCCCTGTGTTGTCCCCGGTTCCCTTGGCCAGAGAATCCCCCAGAGCTACCACTTTAAAGGACTTCACTGCCCCATTCTCGGGTGCAGGGGTCGCCTGTGGCAAGGATGTCAACGGTATATCACCCTTTGGAAAGAGGACGTCACTTACTGCATATCCAAATCCAGTGATCAAAACAAGAGTTGTTGCTATGGAGATCAGGCTTACACTGCGCCAGGTCCATTTGGAATCATTCAAAGCTATCCCTCCGTATGCCGTACTATTCTGTATTGTTCCACATTTTACAAAGTTCTTAACTATGTAGATAAACATAATTCTTCTATGCATAATTTGCAAATATACAGCATACAAAAAACCGCCAATTTAGACCAAAACCATAAAAAAAATCGTCCCCCCGGCTCTGCCGGGAGAACGATGCATATAGTGCTAGACCTAACATTCTATTTTCCGATAAACTCCTGCACCCAGTAGTTGTTGTCAAAACCAACACCGATGTAGTTAAAATCCTTGTTCAGGATGTTAGCACGGTGACCCGGGCTGTTCATCCAGGCTGTCATTACTTCTTCCGGAGAGCGTTGACCCATGGCGATGTTCTCGCCTGCCGCTCTGTACGTAATTCCGAAGGATTTCATCATATCAAATGGTGATCCATAAGTTGGAGAAGTATGATCGAAATAGTTATTTGACCGCATATCCGTTGCTTTTGCCGCTGCTACTTTATTCAAGCTATCCAGTGCACTTACTGGAGACAGACCTGCCGCCGCACGCTCCTTGTTCACGAGTGTCACAATTTGCTGGGTATACGTACCTGCTTGTCCCGCAGCTGGTGCCTGAGTTGGCACTGGCTTAGCTGGAACCGGGGTAGCTTTCGGTGGTGCTGTAGGCGCTGGTGTTGCTACTGGTTTAACCGGTTTTGGAGTTACCACAGGTTTAGCTGGTGCTGGTGTCGCTACAGGCGCTGGTGTCGTTTGAGGCTTGGACACCCCGGTAACATTGTCAAAATTAAAAGGAAAGCCTTTTATATTTAAATTGCTAAGGTATTTCAATAGTTCATCATAGCTGATGGTTGAGGTGGTGGTAGTCACCTGTACACTGCTGGCCGCATTGGCCGTTAATGGAAGAGTAATGCTAAGCGCCATAACAGCTGCTACACTTCCGCCTATCATTGCTCTTAAAGTTCTGCTCTTCATTCTGCCATCTCCCTATTCTTGTGTTGTGATTTGCGGTATGCCAGGACAACGTGGCTGCAATAATTACAAAACTGTAATAAGTTCCTCAGTCATTGTAGCACACATCACTTTGCTGTGCGTTTCTAATTTCTGACAATATTCGAGCGATAGGAAGTATGTCTGGGCATAAAAAAAGAATGCACGCCTGATTAGCGAGCATTCGATGGTTGCAAGATCTCAATGAAAGGACTGCCAGAATTCGCCTTCTGTCGAAATCAGCCCCATGATCTCTGCATAGGGAATACGGAAGGTTGGAAATCCTGCAGAATAAGGAGCAATCTCATAAGGTGCAAAATAAAGGGACAGCGCATCCTCATCTACAAAGAACGGCTGGTCGGCAGTAATCCCTTTGTACGTTCCAGGGAACACATACGAGTACTGCGGGTCATTTTGTATCTGTTTTCCGACAATATCACTCAGTTTCTCTACATATTTGCTCCCCGGCTTAAACAAGTCACGCAATGTATAAAATCTGCCGTTGCGCAGATTGATATGGGTATGGATCTTGGTCGGCATGCCGTGGGCTGCTCCGAAAGGGAAACGGTAGCCGTTCAGCTCAAGCACCAGCAGATTTTTGCGGAAAAAGGTTACCGCAAAGTCACCGGTATAACTAAAATCCTGCGAGGGACCGCCACTGCCGATATCTTCTGCCTTCGAAAGCTTCCGCAGCTTATCGTTAACCTCCCTGGCCACATCCTTATTGGAGATCCCCTCCACAACCGGATAATACACCAGATAATCAAAATTCGGCTTATATTTCTTCTCAAGTACAGAGTATGGGGCACGCAGGGGAATAACGCCGTTCTGCCGCCAAACTTGTTTGCCGCTGCGGTCATAATAGGATGTACGCTGATCAATATTCGCCCGAATCAGGCGCCCGCTGAAGCTGAGGGTTCCCGTGCCTGGAATGACCGGAGGCTGAGCTGCCCTCCTGCCACTTTTATCAATAAAATAGGTTTCTTTGGCGTCATAGACGGAGGCCAGACCCTCATGGTAATTATTCACGCCGAGCAGGGTATGAGTACTAAGTATCCGGCCATTCTCTGCGTCCGCAATCACGTAGCGGGAACCACGATATGGCTGTGAGGGATATATCGGCGTTCCTAATGCAACCCGGCCCTCTCCAAGCTGCTGGAGCTCATAATACTTGGCCGGGATTATCATTCGTCCCTGCTTGTCAATGAGACCGTACGCATTACCGAAGTTCTCTGCCGTATTCACTACCGCCCGGCCCTCGTAAAAGGGCAGTGCAGCCGTAAATTGCGGCTGAATAGCCACGCTTCCGTCCTTGTTCAGATACCCGTATCTGCCGTTCTCCGTCTCCTGATAGGACAGCAGTCCCTCCCCTAGGCTGCCTACAAAAGGATGTTTATACGTGTAAAGACGATGTCCATCGGGATCAATGAGCGCGTATTCACCATCTGCGATCTTTACCAGCGCGGTCCCGTTCATAAAATCGCTCGCATCCTCATAGACCGCAGGGAGCACCTCTTTGCCCTGACGATCCCAATAGCCGTAACGTGATGCCTGGCCTGACCCCTGTTTAGAAAAAAGAGCACGGCCTTCATGCAGCGAATTCAGATAATCCACCCGCGCCGAAGTCACTTCATGACCTTGCTCATCAATAAAGGTATACCCTTTCGCATCGGAGACGACGGCCCGGCCCTCTAAAAAAGGCCCGATAAAAGAATAGACCGGCTTCACCCGCTCCTGTCCAGTATTGTCTATAAGTCCGCTGTTGCCTTTCAACTGCACCACAGCTAGCCCATTCGGCTGAAAATCCTCCGCGTACTCGTACCGGGGTTCAATCACCGTGGTTCCTTCGTCGTTGATATACCCCCAAAGTGTCCCCTCTTTCAGCTTGAAAGGAGCCGGATGCAAGGATGTCGTCCGATGATCCTTGATCTCCGCCTGAGTCTGCTCAAACGGAGCCTCTAAGGACTTGCTGGAATAGTCCACACGGTACAATCCCGGTTCAGCCGGAAGACTAACGAACAGATCATCATCCGCCCGAATAAACTCTTCTTCCTGCTGAACGATATACTCGCTCCACTCAATCCCGTCCCATTTCCACACATCGGCCTTTATGAAGCTGCCTTCGTTCCCGCCGCCCCTCAGCTCATTCAGCTTGATCCTCAGCATTCAGTCGCTCCCCTTTAACACAGGCATTTGCCTATAGGATATGGGAGTGCGGGCGTTTGTGTGTCATTTAATCGTATGGAAGTAGGCTGGGCGGACGCTCCGTGAACGGGAGGTTGCTTCGATCGCTGTTGTTTTCACATTTCTGGATTGAACCGCCATCTATGTAGAACGCATTACAGAAACAAGCATAACCAAGAAAAAAAGAGCTTATATAAAAAGGATCGAAGTGTAATTAACGGCATTTTTGTACCTTAAATCCTCTGCAAGTAGGGGTTAATGGGGATTAAGTGCAATATCGTACCTTAAATCTTTCAGAATACCCTGTCCAGCGTGCTTTTTCAAAAAATAAGATACAAAAACGCCCTTATTTCCCTCATTTGCCTATATTGAAGAAAAATAAGGTACAAAAATGCCGTTAGTTTGGGAGGTGGCCCCTCTTTTTCACTGTTAAGACGACTGGTCAAGGGGAATTTCCGCTTCTAGAGGTTGAAATCTGTCGACAATCTATGTTCCGGTACTAGTTTTCCTATGGAATGCTTTCAGGCGAGTGCTTTGCGCCTACAGTTCCAAACTTCCTCCAAACTTCCCCTTCGCTCATCTACGCTTTTTGTTTTCTTTTGTTCGTCTTATATATTTCATTTTGATTTTATTAAGAACAAGACCAAATCATCATCCACACGCACTTGACAGCCAGGCTCTACTGGTACGTTGTCGTACATAATTCCTCTACCATCAGGGATATATCCACGCTTCACATATAACCTTTGTGCGGTTCCATAATCCACGTACAGACCAAAACCAATCCCCACCTTATCCGACTTGGCAAAAGCTTGCTCTTCGAGCGCATCTATCAACAAGCCTCCTATGCCTCGCTTGCGGAGCGGTGGAATAACATCAAGGTTTTGAATTTCAGGGATACCCTCTTCAACAAAATATGTATAATGCGGATTAAATACGAGATGTCCCCATCCGGCAAGTTCATTCTCATAAAAGGCCAAAAGGGTAACCCTCTCTCCCTTCTCATTCTCTTCCCAGCATTGTTGAATATATTCCAGTGGCTTTTGAATGTCATGGCCAGACAAGCCTTGATAGACCAGATTGATATCGTCCTCCGACATGTGGCGAATTTGGACAGCTAGTTTCATAGCATACGTTCCTCCAGATTAAGCAAAAATTATGCCTGATTGAAAAGTTCAGGTGTATATTATTTCCACCTTAGCGTTCTAACTCCTCTTTCACTCAGAACGAACCCGATGCTTTCAAACCTGTTATACTGTTAAAAAAGAATACAAGCGAAAATCAGTTATACCGATTTTCGCTTCTTTATCTTTACGGAGGTTAATTATGATATTACATAAAGGTGAAACATTATTCAGGCAAGGCGACTCCGGACCACTGTATCACTTGAAAAGTGGCATGTTAAAAATCGTGCGGCTCCATCAAGATGGATCACAGATTTTGGTCAATCTCATCGTGCCGGGAGAAATCATCCCGCATCACTCCCTGATCAGTTCGAACCCATATTACGGTACAGCCATTGCGCTTGTCACTTGTGAAATTGAAGTTTTGCCCGAAATAGAGTGGTATCAGCACTTGGAACAAAACCCTGACCGCTATCGGGAAATTGCTATTCAATTGCAGGATAGGCTGCGGATCATGCAACAGCGAATAGATCAGCTTACCACCGTCTCTCCCGCGGAAAAACTTCAGAAATTGCAATCATGGTTCCAAGTCTATATATCACCAGCCACGCTAACCGATGTACTAACACAAGATGAGATCGGCCAATTCATCGGGCTTCGCCGTGAGACGATTAACCGCCTGCTGCGCAGCCAGATGAAATCAGAGTCTCATTCCACCAATTAACGCTGTAGGGAAACGTCCTCTTTGGAGCTGTCTGCATCCCCTTCCAAGCTGCCGGCAGGTCCAAAAAACTCATAATGAACATCTGCAGCAGGGACACCCCAGGCCTTCAACAGGCCATTTACAGTTCGCATAAACGGAACGGGCCCGCAAAAATAAAAGCTTGCGTCTTGGGTAGGAACTACCTGCTTCAACCAAGGCAAGTCGATATATCCCTCTTTATCAAAGGCCTTCTGCTCTCTATCCTGGGCAGTCGGCTTTTCATAGCAAAAATAGGTATGGATGTTCTGAGAGCGCTCGGAGAGCTCCTCTACCTGTCGTCTGAGCGCATGCACATCACTATTCAAAGCGGCGTGGATAACAGTGACTTGACGCTCCGTCTTCGCAGTAGCCAAAGTATTTAGCATGCTGACGAGTGGTGTTAATCCCACGCCCCCGCTTATGAGCACGACCGGACGGGAATCCTGCTGATCCAGTGTAAATTCGCCTGCAGGCGCCGACAACCATAACACATCTCCCGTCTTGACCTGATCATGTAAGAACACCGAGACTTTCCCCGCTGGCCGACCAGCCCCCGCATCCTCACGCTTAACGGAAATTCTGTAGTACGGTTTACCCGGGGCGTCGGAAAGACTGTACTGACGAATATGTGTATTTATCTCACCTGGGATTTCCACTTTTACACTAACGTACTGTCCCGGCTCAAAGGAGGCTAGTTCTCCTCCATCCTGCGGTACTAGATAAAAGGAGGTGATAACGCCACTCTCTTTCACTTTTTGTTCCACCCGGAAGGCTCTGAAGTCTGTCCATCCTCCATGCTGTTGTTGTGCCTGCCCGTACATTTCGGCTTCTACCTCAATAAAGACGCCCGCAATGACTCCATATGCCTCTCCCCAGGCCTGAAGAATCTCCTCTGTCGCGCCATCACCTAGAACATCTTTAATTGCTGTAAGCAAGTTTTGTCCAACAATAGGGTAATGCTCTGCTTGCACGCCAAGACTGCGATGCTTGTGGGCAATCTGTTTCACTACCGGGAGAATCGATTCCAGTTTGTCAATATGTTTAGCCGCGGCGATTATTGCGTTGGCAAGGGCTGTTTGCTGTCTACCCTGGCTTTGATTCGCGTGATTGAAAATATTCAATAGTTCAGGATGGCTACTGAACAACAATTGATAGAACCGCTTGGTAATTTCCGTCCCGTGTATTTCTAGAACCGGAACCGTAGATTGTATGATTTTTATTGTTTTTTCGCTAAGCATAAAGCAGTCCTCGCTTTCATCTACTTGGAATATGTCAAGTATATGAAAAGAAAAGCCCCTATCAGTGTGATTAAAGTCACATCATTTCGTAACGATTTGTGAAGTGAATTTGATGGCTATCATAATTGTTCATTTCGGAGCGAAGCAATCGATATACCAAAAAGCGTTTGCGAGAAGTAGCAAACGCTTTTTACTAACCTGCCCCCTCAGCGAGAGGATCGAGGCGTGACGAAGGGGAAGCTTGGAACTGTAGGAGCGACAGCGTCCGCTAAAAGCTTTCCGCAGGAAAGCTAGCATCGGAAGCATAAGCTGTCTCCGGATTTCAACCGCGCTCAGCGGTTTCAATCGAAGAAATCTGGAGACAACAACGGCCGAAAGTCCAAGCATTCCCCGCAGTCACAACGTTATCCTCAAGCCCGACTATCTTTTAGATGAATACTTCCGCATATCAAACGCCACTGCCGCGATAATAATCAGACCTTTGATAATCAGCTGGTAGTACGGGCTGATGCCGATAAAGGTCAAACCGTAGTTGATCAGGGTGAAGATGATAACCCCAACCAGAACGCCCGGCACGGTACCGATACCGCCTGTGGTAGATACACCGCCGACTACGCAGGCTGCGATGGCGTCAAGTTCATACATGTTGCCATAGTTGTTGGTAGCGCCGCCTGTTCTTGCAGCTTCAAGGACACCTGCCAGACCGTAGAGGGCACCCGCAATTGCGTAGATGTAGATCAAGTTCTTGGATACGTCGATACCGGATACTTTTGCCGCTTGAATGTTCCCCCCGATAGCGTACATGTTCTTGCCAAGTTTGGTTTTGTTAAAGACTACCCAGACTATGGCTGCGACGACGAGGGCTATGATGACTATAAACGGTATCGAATATTGGCCGCTTCCAAAGAAGCCGGAACCAATTTTGGTGAAGTCGGGACGCAGACCGCCGATTGGCTGGGACTGGTTGGGCTCCATATCAAAGTACAGGGAGTTAAGACCGTACACGATAACCATTGTACCTAGCGTTGCGATAAACGGTGGTACACTGAGCTTGGAGACAACCAGACCATTTATCAGTCCACAGATAAGACCTGCGATGATAGCGATCACAATAGGAAGCAGTACATTCAGTTGCGGTAGATCGGGGAAGAAGCGACGCGAATAATCGGGAATCTGCAGCATCGAAGCAGAAATCACCGCCGTGAAACCAACAACCCGTCCGGCGGACAAGTCCGTACCCGCTGTAATCAGAATGAAAGCAACGCCAAGCGCGATGATAATCCGTGTGGATGATTGAATCATAATGTCACGCAGAGTATTCACAGAAATGAAACTTGGTTCATACAGTGCTATTCCCAAAATAAGCAACACCAATACGATGTAGATGGCATTTTGGGTGACAAAGGACTGAGCTTTTTTTACGTTCATTAGTATGTTCCTCCTTAAAGTTACGCGTAGCGTAACTCCCATCGTAAGCATAATCTGTTACGCGCAGCGTAACTCTCATCGTAAGCATAATCTGTTACGCACAGCGCAACCAAAACCGTAACAATTTCCTTGTTATGCGAATAATTGTTTTTATGATAAGCATAAATCAGTTACCAGAAGTTGAATTTCACCATCAACAAATGCCTTGTTATAGGAAGTTTACTTCTTTTCACAAGCTAAACTTGTTCCTACTCTAGTGCTGTGCGGCGAGGCGCATAACTTCCGTTTCCGTAGCTTGCTCGCCTTCTAATATCCCTGTCAGTTTCCCTTCAGACATGACCATAACCCGGTCGGACATGCCCAGCAGCTCTGGCATTTCTGAGGAAATCATAATGATGCTCTTGCCCTGCTTCGCCAAATCCGCGATGATCGTATAAATTTCGAACTTTGCACCTACGTCGATCCCCCGTGTCGGCTCATCCAGAAGCAGAACTTCCGGTTCGGTGAGCAGCCATCTGGCCAGCAATACCTTTTGCTGATTGCCGCCGGACAGGTTCATAATTTGGGTCTTGGTCGTCGGTGTTTTGGTACGGAGTTTTTCGATCATTTTGTCGACTTCTGCTTTTTTCTTCTTCCCGTTCAACAGCATATAAGGCTTCTGGTAGCGGTCAAGGTTGGCAATGGCTCCGTTCTCATGCACAGATAATACCGGGAAAATCCCCGTAACACGCCGTTCCTCCGTCAACAGTGCAAGGCCATGTTTCTTTGCATCTTTAGGCGAGTTGATCTTGACCTGCTTTCCCTTAATCGAAATGGAACCTGATCTGATGTTACGAAGACCGAACAGTGCTTCAATAACTTCCGTACGCTGCGCCCCGACGAGGCCGCCGATTCCCAGAATTTCACCGCGCCGCAATTCAAAAGAGATGTCCTTGAACGAGCGTTGTTCCGTTGAGGTCAAGCTCTCCACTTTCAAATAGACTTCACCCGGCACATTGAAGCGCTCAGGGAAGCGATTGGTCAAATCACGGCCTACCATTTTGGAGATAATCAAATCGGTGGTCATCTCCGCGGCCGGCCAGGTGCCAATCTTTTTACCGTCGCGCATGATGGTGACATCATCGGAGATCTCGAGAATTTCCTCCATTTTGTGCGATATATAGATAATAGCTACGCCTCTTTTTTTCAAATCCCGGATGATCCGGAACAAGTGCTCCACTTCCACACTGGTCAGGGACGAAGTAGGTTCATCCATCACAATGACGCGGGAATGGAAAGAGACGGCCTTCGCGATTTCAATGGATTGGATTTTGGATACGGACAATTTACCCACCAAAGTCTCGGGCTTCAGGTCAATGTCCAGATCTTTAAAAAGATTCTCTGTATCCGTAAACATCTTTTTGTGGTCAATGAATTGAATCGGTCCGATGCCTTTGGTCGGAAAACGTCCCAGCCAGATGTTCTCCATCACACTGCGGAACGGCACAGGATGCAATTCCTGGTGAATCATTGAGATTCCATTTTTAAGCGCATCGTTGGAGCTTGTGATGGAGACCTTGTCGCCATCCAGATAGATTTCACCGGCATCCGGCGCGTAGATTCCGAAGAGACACTTCATTAATGTAGATTTACCAGCACCGTTCTCACCCATCAGAGCATGAACCGATCCTGGTCTAACCTTCAAGCTGACATCATCCAGCGCCTTGACGCCGGGGAACTCTTTCGAGATATTGTTCATTTCCAGCAAAAACTCGGCTTGAGCCATGTTGTTACGCCCCCTACGCTTTTTTTCTTTTCCATGAGAGGCACAGCGGTTCCATCCTGTTCCCTACCCGTAAGGAATATCAGGGAGCGGATAGCCGCTCCCCGTGTCTATCTTTTTAAGAATGTTACTAATAGAATGATTACTTCGCATCCGCAACGTTGTCTTTGGTGATCTTCTTGTAGGAGATCCAGACATACTGGTTGTCAGTGATGTCAAAGCCAACATTGTCTTTCGTTGGTGTTTCGCCTTTGGCAAGCAGTGAAGCTACAGTGATCGCAGCTTTACCTTGGTTGTTGGCATCGTTCAGAACGGTACCGAGCATCGTGCCATCTTGCAGAGCTTGAACCGCAGGAGCTGTAGCATCCACGCCGACTACCGGCATGTATTTATCCCCAGAGAAGTAACCGGCAGCTTTCAACGCTTCGATAGCCCCGAGAGCCATGTCATCGTTATTCGCGAACACAGCTTCAATCTTGTCGCCATGGGAACCGAGGAATGCAGCCATTTTCTCCTGGCCTTTTACGCGATCCCACATCGCAGTATCTTCAGCCAGCTTTTCAACCTTAATGCCAGCATCTTCTACAGCTTGAATGGAGTAAGTAGTACGGAGCTCAGCATCTTGGTGTCCAGGCTCACCTTTAAGCATTACGTATTGGAGCACGCCATCGCCGTTCTTATCAGCCTCAGGGTGTGCTTTCCAGTAGTCAACGATCAGTTGGCCGGACATCGTACCGGATTCTTCGGCTTTAGCGCCTACATAGTAGACTTTGTCCCATTTCTTCATATCTTCCGGAAGCGGTTCACGGTTCAGGAACACGACTGGAATATTTGCTGTTTTAGCTTTATCGATAATGACGCCGGCAGCAGTGCGGTCAACCGGGTTGATCAGCATGCCGTTATATTTTTTGGTGATGAAGAGGTCAACCTTATCATTCTGGGTAGGCTGGGAGTTTTGGCTGTCTACAATATCCACAGTGGCGATGCCTTCAGCCGATTTTTGAATCGCGTTACGGACGCCCGTCATGAATGTGTCATCGAATTTGTAAATGGCTACGCCGACCTTAGGCGTTTCCGTGCTTTTTCCTCCGCTGTTACCGGAATTTGTTGTGTTAGTGGTACCGGCCCCGGAGTTAGTTGTACTAGCAGAATTATTATTGCCGCCGCAGCCTGCAAGAGCAGCACCCAGCAATGCGCTGGCCAGTAATACGGAAGTGATTTTTTTCATTATTCATTGACCTCCTGATTAATTTCTTTTTCATTTTCCCCGCTCACTCTGGGAATATCTACATTATGCTTCATTTGAAAACGGTTGCGAATATAAAATACTACTCTGTTTTATAAAAATTCTCATGTACAAAAGGGTTCCTTATTCTTATATTACGTCCACTAAGTTTATCCCTTGGCGCTAGGAGAACTTCACCTTCCTATTTTGGTGATATAAGATTTCCCGCCATCTGTCTGCACATAAAAAAGCCGGTGACCACATTTCGGGGAACCCTGCCCTCCTCATTCATGCGCACCGGCTACCAGCCTGATTATCTTACAAAAGGGAACAACAGCTTCTGGTTCTCCGGCCATAGCATGTTGTCCAAATCTATGATTTTGGTTCCTGTATCCACCCGTTCCGGGACTTTGATACCTTCAAGAATTTCCACAGCGTGCTTAATGGCCAAATACCCGTTGCTGAATGGATTCTGCACTACCGTAGCCTGAACCGTTCCGTCCTGAAGCAGCTCCATCATCGATGGAGAGCTGTCAAAGGCCACCATTCTGATCTCCTTCAGTCCCAGCTGCTGTATCGCCTTGGCCGCTCCCTGTGAACCTGTTTCATTCAAGGTAGCTATCCCTCTCAATCTGGGGTGCTGGTTCAGCATTTGTCTGGTCAATTCCTCTGCATTGGCAATATTGGAGGGCGTATAAGCAATCTCGACAACATGGATATCGGGATAGCGGGCAGCGTAGTTCAGAAAACCCTTTTCCCGTTCATCTGCATCCCTCGCCCCATAATCTATCGCGGTCGACGACACCGATTGGGCATTCTCGGTTGAACTCGTAAAGTTGATGATGCCAATCTCTCCATGTGCGTCCAGCAGCTTGATCAGGCGCTCAGCCGATTTTTGTCCAGCCTCATATCCGTTAGAGCCAATATAAGTGGAGACTCTGGCTGATCCCACCTCAGCATCCACCGAAATCACGGGGATTTTGTTAAAAACCGCCGCCTTATCCACTACCTGTGCAAGCCCCATGTAACTGCTGGCCGCCAGTACGATCACATCTGCTTTTTCGTCAATTGCGTCTTCCACCATCGCAATCTGTTCGTCGACGTCACTCTCCGAATCCGGGGCTTTAAACGTCAGCTTGACGTTGAATTCCTGGGCCGCTGCCTCTGCTCCCAGCTTCACGGTATTCCAGTAATCGCCCCTGCTCATTTTGACAATCATATGGACACTCCGGGTCTTGGCTGTGCTGATGTAATCAGGAGGCG
This sequence comes from Paenibacillus sp. NPDC056722, assembly GCF_042790635.1. NCBI lineage: Bacteria > Bacillati > Bacillota > Bacilli > Caryophanales > Paenibacillaceae > Paenibacillus > Paenibacillus sp. NPDC056722. The sequence continues at coordinate 889,746 of NZ_JBHTYV010000001.1, forward strand.
AACTTATGCAGGAATTGAGCGCGAACCCTGCCGCAGCACAGCAGAATAGGATCAGCCAAAAGCGTTTGTTCATCATTCCTGAGCTCCCCCCTCCTTCTCTTCATCGAGTTCTTGAGACACCAGCGCAGGGAAAGTAAGCGTAACTGTAGTGCCTTCCTCTATGGCGCTTTCAAAGGAAATGCCGAATTCACGCCCGTAATAGAGCTTGATCCGCTCATTCACATTTCGCACACCAACACCCGATCCAGTCCCGGACTTACATACACCCGTCAAAATCGTACTTAGCGTCTCTTTAGACATGCCGAGGCCGTTGTCCATGATAGTAATGACAATCAGCTTGTTCTGGAGCTCTGCCCGAATAGAGATCAATCCCTCATCTGGCATCATTTCAATTCCATGGTACAGGGCATTTTCTACAATGGGCTGCAATATGAGCTTGATGGTCTGACATTGCAATACTTCATCCTGCGCATGAATCTCATACTTGAATTTGTTCTTGAAGCGAAAGCTTTGGATCACCAAATAATGACGGATGTGGTCCAGTTCCTCTTGAACGGTAATGATATTCTTGCCCTTGCTGAGGCTGATGCGAAAAAACTTCGAGAGGGAATGAATCATCGTGACGACCTCGTCGGTCTTTCCCCGTTCCGCAAGCCGAATGACCGAATTCAATGTATTATACAAAAAGTGCGGGTTGATCTGGGATTGCAGCACTTCAAGCTCGCCCTTACGCTTCGTTTCCTGCTCGTAAATGATCTGTTCCATCAACTGGCGGATACGCTGAAGCATAAGATTAAAGCGCTTGGATAACTGCTCCACCTCATAGGCCCCGCTGACATTGATAGGGGTATTGAGATCACCTTCCCCCACCTGCTTGACCGTACGCTCCAGCTTGCGGATCGGGCTGGAAATCCGGGCAGACAGCAGGACCGAGACGATGATCACACATAGGATTACAACAGCCAGGAACCAGGACAGGAACTGATTCAGGTCCCGCTTCGTGGTCACGATCTCGTCATAATAAGCCACCCCGACAATTTTCCATCCCGTCTCGGCCAGTGTACGCACAGTAATAAATCGTTTCTCACCAGTAGATTCATCCAGATAGCTTCGGTAAGCATACTCCAGAACAGGCTCCACATTCTCATATTTCAGTCCCGCATAGATTAGCTGCTGCTGCGGATGATACACAATATTGCCGAGGGAATCCAGAATGTAGGCATAGCCTCTTTTACCAAGCTTGACCTGCTTGCTGAGTTCATCAATCGTGCCGAAGTTAAAATCAATCAGAAGGTTCCCCGTCTTGAGCACTCCGGCTTCACGGTATTGTATAAGCTTGCTCATGGACACGACCCATGTGTATTTGCTCTTGAAGAGATTCTGGATGTGAGGGGCCGAGAAAGAGATTTCTGAGGTTCGGCGGGGCGATGTATACCAGCTCTGGTTCTCAAGCTGCGTATTGTGGCGCATTTCAAGTCCCGGTACATTCAGGACCAGTTCACCCTGTGGTGTAAACAAAGCGACAGAGACCAGATCTTCCCGGGATTCCAGTAGCGTGGACATTCGTTCCTTGAGCATGGGGGCGCCAATATCCGGCGTCAGCGTGATCTGCGCCTCTGCCTTCTCATAAATATTGCGCATCCCCTTGGCGTACAACTCCAGGTTGTAATTCACCTGCTCGATGATCTGCTGCATGTTCAGATTGGCATTCTCTTCTGCGGTCTTGGCGAACTTGTTGTACAGCATAAAGCTGACGAGGACGGCGACAAGCACAGCGACGAAAGTAAATGTAACCGTAATAATCAACTGGATACTGCGCAGCTTGGAGGATAATTTAATCGTGCCTCCTAAGGGCCGCTGCGGACGCAGCGGGAAGAAATGTGGTTTCTCCCTGCACATGCCTTATCCTCCTCTGGCGCTGTTCTTGTACTCTTTGGGAGAAAGGCCGTATTTCTTACGGAAACAAAAGCTGAAATAGTTCGGGTCGGCAAAGCCGATTTTCTCAGCGATCTCGAACGCCTTGAGCTCCGTGGAGCGAAGCAGCTCCTTGGCGGCCTCCAGGCGGATTTGCAAAAGATAGCTCACAAAGGTCATCTTCATTTCTTTTTTAAAAATACTGCTGAAATACCCTGTGCTAATATGCAGATGCTGGCAGACCTTCCCGATGGAGATTTCGGATTCCTCGTAATGATCACGGATATAATCCTTGGCCTGATCAATGAGCTGTTTATAGCTCGACTGCCGCTCCAGTGCGATGGAGTCCATAATCCGGGTACATAAGTTGATGATCCACTGCTTGGCCTCTTCGACATTGTTGAACTTGTTCATATCCGTCAATGATGAGAGCCCTGAGCCAAAAAGCTCCGCGGTCTCATTGCCAGCTTCTTTGGCGAGCCGGAGAATGGACGTCATAATCTCCAGCAAAAAAATCTGGTAATCCTGCATGGAGACCTGAGCAATATCCAGCCCGGCGAACAAACCGTCCACTACCGTCTTCAGCTCCTGAACCGTTCCCAACTTGATCGTGCGCATCAGGGACTGCTGAGTCAGATCATCATAATCCAGCATTTGTGTTGATCTCGACTCTACATCCTCAATCCAGATCACCCGGTTGTTCCCCAGAATCACGCGATAGTCCAGTGCCTGCAGGGCATCTCCGAAGGAGTTAAACAATAACTCCGGTGACCGGCATACAGTACCCGCGCCCGAAGTAACCGTCAACTTCAGGAAGCGCTGTACATTCTGTCCGATCTCCTCTAAAATCGTGAAGGTCTTGCCTGTAATTTCGGCTTCTTCCTGCTCCGGGCTGACAGATAGCAGAACCACATTATCCCGGTGGATAAAGACTTTGCCGAAATTATGCTTCTCACATATTTCCTCGGCAATATTCAGGACGGCGAAGAGCTGCAAATTGCGATCGCCTGTGTCGCGCAGCGATACTGGTCGACCTTCCTCCGCGTTCTCCCTGCCTGTGTGCCGGATGTAATCCACACTAATAACTGACGCTTGGAACAGTCGGCCTTCCAGAGGAATGTCGTATTCCGCACGCTTCTCCTCAATTTCGGCACGGGTCAGACGGCGCGAAACTAGCGAGGACAAGAACTGCTCGCGGAGGACGGGCAGACTCTTCCGGTAATGTTCACTTAGCACGAATATATTCTCTTTCTCCGCAATCTCCGACTCTATTGTCCCCTTCACCTTCAGCAGCACATCTATTAACTCTTGTGATGAAAACGGTTTCAAAATATACTCATCGATTTGCAATTTAATCGCCCGCTGTGCATATTCAAACTCATCGAACCCGGTTAAAATAATGATCTTCGTATTCGGATGGCGTTTGCGTATCCATTCGGCTAACTGCAGTCCGTTCATAAACGGCATTTGAATATCAGTCACCACGACGTCTGGCAGCAATCGATCAATGGCGTCGGCCGCTTCCCGGCCGTTCTCCGCCTGATCCACAACCTCAAATCCGTACTTCGCCCAGTCGATCTGTCCGATTATTCCTTCTCTTACATCTTCCTCATCTTCGGCAAGAATCAATTTGTACATGCATCATCCCTCTTTGGGTTGGTTTTGTTATAAAAAAACTTGAAGTTTGCCCACACAGGTGTTGGTCGTCACTCCGGGGAATGTTTGGACTTACCGTCGCTGATGTCTCCAGATTTCTTCTTTATAAACCTCTTCTATAAAACGAACTTAAGATTTCCACTTAAAGCTTGGTCGTCACTACGGTGAAATTTTGGACTTACGGTCGCTGTTGTCTCCAGATTTCTTCTTTTTAAACCGCTTCTAGCGGTTGAAATCTGGGGACAAAGGCGAACGCTTCGCTCCTACAGTTCCAAACCTTCCCCTCTGTTACTTTCACACTGGTGTGATTTGTTTCAAGTTTATTTTATAACGCTGGTGTGCAGTAAGTACATTCTATCTGATTCATTGCGTCTAATCTATGGTTAAGTTATGTTGTGGCCTTTTATGAGCGGAGAAATTTCGTAGATTATAAAAAAAAACCATCCCGCAAGCCGGGATGGGTATGATCGGTAACGCAGAAATATTATAGCAGCGCTTTGTTAAAGCGGTATCCTGCTGTTTTTTCGAACCCGATGTGCTGGTAAAAAGCATGTGCTGGTGCACGCTCCACACGGTTGCCGCTTCTCAAAAACAGCTTGCAGCAGCCTTTATGACGTGCCCATTCTTCTCCAGCAGCTACTAGTCTTTTGCCGAGTCCGTTGCCGCGGATTTCCTCCGAAACGATGAGCGCAGTAATCTCTGTGATGGATTCCTGCTGTTTGGAAAAGGAGCTTACCTGCCTGAGGCCGATCATTCCCACTACTTCGTTATCTAGTTCAGCAACAAGTGTACATTGGAGAGGGTTGTTCTCCATGCCTTCAATTCTCTCTTTCATTACATTAACCGTTGTCGGATAACCGAGTTCCCGCAGTAGGGCTGTTATTCTCTCCAGATCTTCCATGCCACATTTGCGAATTTGCAGTACTGGTGCTAGGGTACTACTGTCCATTCTCATATACCTCCACTTTAAGCTTAGACGCTGCCTGCCTGGCGACCGTCCGTGCAATTTCCACATCTTCAGCCGCACTTAAAGCTACTGCCATTCTCCGTCCGGGCCGGGCTTCCGGCTTACCGAACACCCGGACCTGCGTGCGGGGAAGCGCGAGCGCCTCATCCAGTCCGGTTACTGCAAAAGCTTGTCCCGCGGTCTCGGCTTTTAGTGTTGCCGATGCTCCGGGTGTGAGTAATTGAACACATTCCAGCGGAAATCCCAGAATGGCTCTGACATGTACTGCAAATTGAGATAAATCCTGTGTGGCCATGGTTACCATGCCGGTATCATGCGGCCTTGGTGATACTTCACTGAACAACACGCCTTTAGACGTCAGGAACAGCTCCACTCCAAAAATACCGCGGCCTCCTAGCTGATCGGTTACCGCTTTGGCAATGGCTTGCGCTTCCGCTAGCTGACCTTCGTCCATCTGATGAGGCTGCCATGATTCCACGTAGTCGCCGTCCTTCTGAATATGTCCGATGGGCGGGCAAAATACAGTTCCCGACACCGAACGAACCGTCAGCAAGGTAATCTCACTCTCAAAAGTCACAAAAGCTTCTACGATGACTCTGGTTCCCTTGGCTCTTGCACCTTCCAAAGCGATATTCCAGCAATGCTCCGCATCCTCCGGATTCCGGCAGACACTCTGCCCTTTGCCAGAAGAGCTCATAATCGGCTTGATCACACAAGGTGTACCAAGTTCAGCAATTGCCTGCCGTAGCTCGTCCAAACTATCCGCAAAGCGGTAATCTGCAGTTGGCAGACCAAGTTCTTCAGCGGCAAGGCGGCGAATACCTTCACGGTCCATCGTCAACCGGGCAGCCCGTGCCGTCGGCACGACTGCAAAGCCTTCATCCTCCAGCTCCTGAAGGGCATGGGTCGCAATGGCTTCAATCTCCGGCACAATGACATCCGGCTTCTCCATACGGATCAGTGCCTTAAGAGCATCCGCATCCAGCATGTCGATCACATGGGAGCGATGAGCCACTCCCATGGCCGGAGCATCCTCATAACGATCTACTGCTATGGTCTCTACGCCAAGGCGTTGAGCTTCAATAATAACTTCCTTACCCAGTTCACCACTGCCCAGCAGCAGCAGCTTGCGGCTTTGAGCTGAAAAAGGAGCTCCCCACATTGTCGACTTCAACCTCTTTCGGCAATTGACTGGCACTTTCTGTATTTTCAGTAAAAGTGACAGTATCCATGTATTTTTCAGACTTCTTTATTTTCATCCATCATCCGTCAGATTGCAAGTGTTCTTCGACAATTTACTACAATCTTCACTTTTAATTGTCGAAAGTTTCTCCAATACGTCGCAATTGGAGGGCCAATTCGCCCCAACGCTCCGCCGAATCACCCCCTTTCTGGAGATTCGTCATGGCTTCCTCCTGTTCGGATAATCTTTCGCGCAGCCGATCCGCGGTGATATTCAGGGCTGCCTGGGCGCCCACCGCGTAATGTTCCAGCAGTTTGGGCTCCTGAGCAGCTACCGCAACGGTAATGGCTTCCTTCAGCAGCGGTTCCACTGCGGATTTGACCTTATCCCGCCCACCGCCTTCGAAGAATTGACGCGGGGACTTAAACATCCCCCATAAGGAAGTCCAATGTATTGGCTGAAGTCGCAAGTCCATCTCGGCAGGCGGGCTCCAGCGGATTTCTTCATCATCCACCAGTTGAGCTTCACCCTCCATAAAAGGTAACTCAGCCGTTGCAGCTGCTACGGCTTCATGTACCAACCTGTTCCCGGCGGCTTCAAGCCGAAGGGTCGTCGCCCATAGCTCCTGCTCCAGTTCACGCTGCACTGTCCGCCACAGCTCCGCTCCACAAGCCGAGAAGATCTCCTTCAGATTCCCGGCTTCTTCACGCAGCAATGAAGGATGGAAGGATTCCTGGAAGAAACGGCCGAAGGTGAACCCGATCCGTTGCCGCACATGGTACAGCAGCTCTTCTCCTTCACGGCGAAGACTGTTAATTGGACGGGTTTCAGTCTGTAGAAGAACCAGCCGTTCTTCCGCCTGCCCCATTCGTTCCTTCAGCAGGATAGCTTCCGCCTCCCGCTGGCTCTCCTCGCGGGAAGCCAGGGCTCGCCATTCCTCCGCACGGTGGACGACTGATGCCAGGCTCTCCTGTGCAGCAGCAAGCGATAACTGTGGCAGCTCTTCACCAGCAAATTGAGAAAGGGCCTGCTCAAAATGCTGAAAACGGGAGCTCTCGTAAATGTCACGATCGCCTGAAGTTTTCCCCTCCAGCGCCAGCAAGCTCGACAGCGCATAAATACGCGGTGCATGCAGTCCACCTTCCCGCAAGTTTCGGACCACATGACCCCGAACCTCTTCCAGTTCTTCTTCTCCAGAGGCCAGATCAGAGGCATTGATGATGAAGAACATTTTATCCAGGGCGAAGCTGTCCTTGATTCGTCCCAGCTGTGCCAGCAGTCCCCGGTCGGCCTTGGAAAAGGCATGATTATAATATGTGACAAATACGATGGCATCGGCTTCCTTCATATATCCGAAGGTAACGCCGGTATGCCGTGCATGCAGGGAGTCCGCCCCGGGGGTATCTACTAGCACAATGCCACTCTCGGTCAGCGGGCAGGCATAATACAGATCGATGCCTTGTACAAAGCAGGCCCGCGTCTCCTCTGCAACCAGCTGCCGGTACTCTTCCAGCCCTACGGTCCGTACAGTTCCAAGCAGCGGCTCGGCTTCCTTCCAGCCGGCGGCTGCAGCCCGCAGGAAGCCGGCATGGGGCAGTGCGGAGGGATGAATGCCCCCCAGGGGCAGACTGGACAACGCCGCACTCCAGGATTCGGGCTGTGGTACGCCTAGCCCCAGCACGCTGAAGGAATGGGTGATGTCATCCCAGACATCAGCCTGCGACTTCATGGTCACTACCGCGCTGGCATGCCGGAAGTCCCCTTCCGGCGCCAAAATGCGGTTGACCGCCGCCGTGGCGGGATGGGGAGACACGGGCAGCACCTCTTCGCCCAGCAAGGCGTTGGCGAAGGAGGATTTGCCGGCGCTGAACGCTCCGAACAGCGCCAGTGTAAAGCGGCCGCCGGCGAGGTCCTTCGCCCGCGCCGCCAGGCTGCGCGCGGCTGAGGCCATGGCCGGCTCGCCGCGCAGCAGTTCGCTTGCCGCCGCCAGTGCGCCGGCGGCTGCGGACAACCGTCGCCGTCCACCGGCCGGCGACACAGCTCCCGCCGCCCAGTCTGGGGCGGCGCTTTGAGCGGCCGCTATGCGCAGCGGCGGCCGGGTGTCACGCGCCGCCTCTGCGGCAGGCGCGTGCTGGGGAGTCCTCACCTCCGGCAGGATGCCGGGGGTGAGGCTGCGGCGCGGCGGCAGCAGCGCCGCGAGCTCTGCCGCGCGCTGCTCCGCTGCGCGGTCCAGAGCGGCGAGCGCAGCGGCGGCCGCCACCTGCTGCGCGAGGTCTGCTTCGCGGCGCGCAAGCTCTGCGCGCCGCTCCTCCATGAGCGGCGGCAGCTTCGACAGCAGCTCATCTCCGAAATCCAGCGCCGCGCGGCGGTAGCGGCTCTTAATCTCTGCCGCCAGACTGCGGCAGAGGTTGAGCAGCGCCTCACCCGTATGACCGCTTCCCGGCTTTACCAAGGCCGCTAGCCATTCCGGGCTTACCGCCGGGAAAATCTCCTTCAGCTTCGTATCATCATCCTCACTCCACAGCTCCAGAGCTTCCGCCCATTCACGAAGAAGTGGCCCAGTATGCCACTCGATCTGGGCGGACACCTCCCGGGTCAGCAGCGCATGCCAGGCAGCAAGCCGACCGCTCTGCTCCTTCTCCCGCTTGGCAGCGGTAAAGAACAGCCCCCGCCGGAATCCCGGGCTCATGCTCTCAACATATGCTCCCGCCCCCTCTCGTACATCGGCGGGCATGAGATTCGCATTGCCTAGCAAATTCTCCAGCGCAGAACGGAGCTGCTGCCTAGAATGCTCAGGAAGGTCTTCCAAGTCCTTCTTCTCCTGCTCAAGAGAGGTCAGTTCCCGCTCTACAGTCTCACGGTTCGTACCATCCAGCTGCTGTGTCCACTGCTCCCGCTCTTCACGCTGCTCCTCCCGGTACGATGCCAGCAATGCCTCGCCTGTATGATGAATGGAACGCGACAGGCTGAATTGCAGCAATTCCTGCCTGGAGGACAGTAGCTTTGTAATCAGCTTCAGCAGTTCTTCCCATTGATTCAGCGGATGCTCCTTAACCTTCAACGAAGTAAACAGCATCCCGCTGTGCTTAATCCCCCAGTGATGGAAAGCGCTTTCTAGTTGCTTCTGATATTCTGTGATCGAAATCTCACGTTCGCGGTGTTTGTCAATCTGGTTAATGATCAGATATAACGGTTTACCCCAATCACTAAGATTTTTGGCAAAGGCTAGATTATTCTCCGACTGTACATGGTTATAATCCATCACGTAGAACACAACATCCGCCAAATGAAGTGCCGAACGTGTCGCTGTCTGGTGACCGTCATCCGTGGAATCCACGCCCGGTGTATCCATCAAGACTCCATGGGAACCGAGTAATGGTGCATCCTCCCAAACCTCAATCGCTGAATATTCCCCGCCATCACGACAGTATTCCTGCAATCGCTCCTGGGTCGTTTCCCAAGGTACCACAGTCCCATCTGCTCCGGTTCGAGGATAGATCAGTACACGCGGGGTGCCGCTGCGGATAGATACAATATTGGCACTTGTAGGAACAGGACCCGATGGAAGCACCGTACTTCCGCACAGTTTGTTGATCATACTGGATTTCCCGGCGGAGAAATGTCCGCAAAAAGCAATCGTCAGTTCATTCGCCTTTTCTTTTTCCAGCAAATCACCAAAAATCTGCCCGGTCTCATCTTCACCCCAACGTTCGGACAATTCTTTCAAATCCAAAAGCTCTACTGTGGTTTCACTATCGCTTGTTGTCTCTGCTGTTGTCCCTGCTGTTGTTTCATTACTGGCTTTTCTCTCTGCCTTGGCTTGTTCCGCACCCATCCGCTCTCCACCTCTACTCTAGCCTTATAGTCCAATCGTACTGAGTGAATTAACGGGAAAAACTCCCGCTAATTCGCAGAAAACTCCCTTTTACATCCAAATAACAGGAATTTATGCAGTTAAAACAATCAAACAGGTTCACATAGTAGCAAATATGTCGGAACAACAGGAGAAATTCCCGTTATATATCAAATCTGCACCTAAAGTGCCGAAATAACATGATTTATTCCCGTTATACTTGGCAAAACCCGTTATAATCTGCAAGAATAGAATAATTCCATTTTATCACCGGTCTGCCACAAATCAAATACACACTAATTACAAAATAACCTATAATCCCTTACGAACAGACAGAACTGCCCTGACGTTTAGCGATCTGATGAATCTTCCTCGACATCCCTATTTCAGTATCCCTGTTCACCCTCCCTTTAGAACGCCACTACGGTCGAATGTTTGGACTTCCGGCCACTGTTGTCTCCAGATCTCTTTCCATAGTTTCGCTGTTTACGGTTGAAATCCGGAAAGTTTATACTTCCGATGCCAGCTTTCCTGTGGAATGCTTTTTAGCTCGCGCTGTCGCTCTTACAGTTCCAAACTTCCCCCTTCGCTCCTCCTTGCTTTTTGTTACTTTCTTTTGTTTGGCTTATATAGATAATACGAAAAAGAGCCTGCCCAAGGGGGCAGACTCCTTTATTAAGGATGCATCACAGATCATCCCGAATGTGTTATGCACTTTCCAATTCAGGCAGCAGAATTTCGAATACTTTGCCGTGCTGAAGAATAGTCAAGCCACGGGATTTGTCTCTCATAACAACTACCTCAGGCTTTTGCGACATACGCTCCAGGTAGTGTTCAGGCACTTCGCCGGAATGGCTGATCGTAATGCCTTCAACTTCCTGCTCTTCGTTCTCTTCCAGTGGGCTATCCACTACGCGGTCAAAAATATCCGAAAACACTTCAAAATTGTCAGTGTACACAGAAATGCACTTCATCTCTATCCCATCCTCTTCTTCATCTCTAACTCTTTGCTCTTTCGCGTATGATCTTTATCTTTCCTGATCACAGACGATTTCATACGTTTCTTTCCCTCACGGCATACATCAAGAAGCGGACAAACCTGACATCCCGGGTTCTGGGCCTTGCAGTGATATCTGCCGAAAAATATGAGCCGGTGATGCGTCAGTGTCCATTCATCCTTCGGCACCGCCTTCATCAGCTTCTTCTCCACTTCCAGTACAGAATCTTTCCAGCCTGCCAGGGCAAGCCGCTTCGCGACCCGCTCCACATGCGTATCTACAGCAATCGCAGGCACACCAAAAGCATTAGACACCACCACGTTAGCAGTCTTGCGGCCAACACCTGGCAGCTTAACTAATTCATCATGAGCCTGGGGAATTTCGCCCCCGTATTGCTCAATCAGGATGGAGCATAAGCTCTGTATATGCTTCGCCTTGTTGCGGTAAAGGCCGATGCGCCGGATATCCCCTTCCAGCTCCTCTATAGGTACGGAGACGTAGTCTAGTGGGGTCTTATACTTTTGGAACAGATCCACGGTCACTTTGTTCACCGTAGCATCCGTACATTGGGCTGAGAGCAGCACGGCTATCGTTAGTTCAAAAGCGTTGCTATGAATCAGCTCACAATGCGCATCAGGAAACAAGTCACCCATCGTATCCAGAATGTGGCGGACTTCTGCAACCTTCATAGCGTCCCTCCGCTTCACAATTTACGCTGAACATGCCAGCGCTTCCCATTTTGATGTAAGGAAATATAAACAAAGTATGTATTATAGCGCAGTTCTCCATACATTTCAACTCATGAAAGGACGGATCATGCATAACTATAGATAAGGATCACCATACCTTGCTATATTTCAAAAAAAACGTCCTGACGCAGGCAAACCCTTGCGTCAAGACGGTGTTTCTCACAGAAATCCACCACTCGCAATTATTGTTTCACAACTTCTATTGCAACATCGTTATTGAAATACATTATAATCTTATCATTTTCTTTGAGAGATTGCACGGATAATGTCGTGTCACCTTGATGAATATATGCATTAGGTGCTAACCGGAAACGATTGGAATTATCGTTCATGTTATCCCGCTTCACCACAATTTCGTTCGACGCACTCTCATAACGTGAGAAGATGCGGCTTGCCTGAGTTAGCACCCGTACGATGATGGAACCATTAGCATCTTTCCGGACTTCAATCCGGTCAGCAGTAGTCAAGCTTCCAAGCGTCGTCGTTGTTGTGCCATCTCTAGTAATTTTAATTCCGCTGCTTGTGTTAAAGGTCTGAACAGCCCCTGAATAATCCTTCACGGTCAGCGTTCCCGCAGTGGCATCTACCCCGTTAACCGGGCCTGTAGTTAGCTTGACGGTCTGAATGGCAAGTGGAGTCGAACCTTCAAAGGTCACGTTCACAAAATCTCCTGCCTTCATCTCGGTCAGCTTTACAGTTTGTCCAGCCTCGTTGCTCAAAGGCAACTGAGCAGTGTTGATCTCGCTACTGCTTCCATTGACCTTAATCGCAATACGGTTCGTTCCCGAATTCACCATCGAAGTTTCGAGTTGCAGAACGGATTTCACTTTTAGTACAGAGATGATGTCCTGATTGGTACCCAGTGCTGCCGTTACCCCGCTTCCAATGGGCACATCGGAAATCGTAGCGTTGCTGTTGCCAAACTGCTCCACCGAAGTCGGATAAGGGAGAGTAAGACTTTCCCCGGCATTGACCTTAATGACCATCGTTCTGGAGGAGGTATTGACGGCTGTCAATGTTCCTTCATATTTGGTTAGCAGCTCCAGAGATAGAGCCCTCATGCCCAGCGCCTTCATGTTTACCTTGCGGCCCTCAGTCAATCTGGGTCCAACTGTCGTCAGGTTCGGAGCGATTCCGTCAAACGCCAGCTTGGTTTTATCATCTAGCTGAATAACATGCGGCTTGCCGCTCACATCCTTAATCGTCAGCAGCTGTGTTTTGGAATTATAATCTACTATAGTCGCCGCGCTGAACTGGTCGATTTGCCGGCTCAAGACCTCGATCTTCGTAACCTGGTCATCGCTACCCAGTGTAAGCTGTATATTGTCTCCTCCAGTGGCATCTGCCACCAGATCATCAGTGGAAGGATTCGTGACGCCTGGAATAACAATCGCCGGCTTGGCCGCCAGCAGCTTCACCTCGCGCCCGCCATCCTTTTTCTTATACACAACGGTTGTACCGGTAATCTCATTGAGCACGCCTTGAACCGTGCGCTCAACACCCTCGGTCACCTCTACAGAACGGATTACATTCTCTTGAATCGTGTATTTGACTGCAGCACCCACCTTCAAATCAACAGGCTGCAGAACGCTGTTCTGAGAGCTGAACAACGAGGTGCCATCTTCCCATTTAAAAGTCTCAGGTACACCTGCAGCATTTTTGAAAGTTATGGACTTGTCCGTAAGGTTAACACTTTGAATTGTGCCTGTTGTTGTCTTATTGATCACACCTGAGGTAACTTGCACCTTTACTACTTTGTGAGAACCGCTATATGTTTCCCGTGTCAACGTTACGACACTATCCGCCACAAGTGCAGACGGCTCAATTTTATTGCCGCTGGCATCCACGAAAGTTGTTGTATCATCGTAGTAGTACTCAGTAAAACCTGTTGCCGATTTCAACCACAGCTTGTTCCCTGGAGCCACCATGGCAAAATTACCACTCAGGCTTTCAATTAGCTGTGTCGGATCAGTTATCTCCACATAGGAAGCATTATAAGTAGCCCCGATAACAGTTACCTTCGTGTACGGCTGAAGATCGCTCAGATTAATTCGATTCTCAGAAGTGCTGGTAAAATATGCAGTGCTGGCATTCAGTCCATGCACAGACGTATTTCCGTTATCGTAGACAGATAGTCTGTCACTTTTCAGATCGCTGATATAGCCTTCCACAGTATTGTCATATACAAGCCCTGACTGTGCTTCTGCCCTACTGAAGAAAGTCGCCAATTGTGCACGGGTTACAGCACCCTGCGGATCAAAACGGTTGCCATCCAGCCCGTTCGCCAGACCGAGGCTGACCGCCAAATTTATGTAGCCACGTTTGTTCGCGGACACCTTAGCATCATCGGCAAATCCTGTCGAAGCATTCCCTGAAGCTACTGCATCAGCACTCTTGCCGAGTGAACGGATCAGCAGCTCTGCAATCCACTCCCGGGAAGCTTTGCGCTCACCCCAGGAAGTTTTCTGATTATCTGCTGTCATTTCAGCAGTCTTATCAAGTAAGCCTTGCTGAAGTGCATAAATCACGTAGGACTTGTAGTAATTCGATACCTCAAAACCCGTTGGAAGAACGGTTTGTGTATTAGGGTCCGCATTACCCGCCTGTTTCATGAAACGCAGCGCCATCAATACAGCTTCTTGCTGGGTTACGGGGTCGCCGGGACGGAACAAGCCGTTGTTGCCGACAATAATCCCCTGCCCCGCTAATTTATAAATATGCTTTTCGGCCCAAAAGCCTGTTTTTACATCGCTAAATGTGCTAGGGGCAGAGACATTGCTCTGATTCGCTGGAGGGTTCGCTGTAGTGCTCGCAGAACTATCTGCAAAAGCCGCGCCTGTTCCACCCAAAACCATAACCCCCGCCAGAACGGCCGAAACCGCTTTGGCAGAATAAGGCTTCACCCTACGTTTCAATCTCTTTTGTCTGGACAATAGGTTGTTCTCCTCTCAATAACCCATGATTGTTGTGTACCTAGTACTTCGCCAAGCAGCTGCAGAATTCCTGCGTATTACAAGCTGTTCTCTCTGGTCATGGGATGCTCCAGATCAACATGGCCCATCAAACTTTCAACTTTCTGGCCGTCCACCAGCATTTCGATGCTCTTCACTTCGTCGAATTGGAAGTACGTTTTGGCAAGGGCGGACATCGCCATGGATTCCCCACCAGCGCCCAATTGTGCATCTTGTGGTTTATGGATATCCATAAGGATCTGTCCATCCTCAAATTTGAGCGATTTCAGCTCAATTTTGCCCCACAGCGGAATTTGCTCTTGATTATCGCTGCTTTGCAGCGCTTTGAAGGCATCACTGTACTTCTCCACTGGATCGGCAAAATGGATAGTAGCCTTCGCAGCTACAAGATCCAATAGCTGTGGATCGGTATAATAGACATCGATACTTTGGCTTTGCTTCTCTGCAGCAGCCGGCTTTTCTGTAGCAGTCGGTGCAGGCGTACTGTTGACCGTATTATTTCCGGGCTCCTCTGTTGCTTCAGGCGATGGGCTCGGAACTACCTGATCGCCGCCTTCCGCTGTATTATTGTTGCTTCCGTTCTCTCCAGCACCGTTCACAACGGTAGGCTCCAGATTGTTGCCATTAGCCGGAGCAGCCGTCGGTTTATCGCCGCAACCAGCAATTACGAGTAAAAGCAGAGCAGCAATTCCTGCGTAACCTAATTTCTTGTTCATCATTCCTAATACCCCCTTAGATGAATACGAGCAGACCTGTCCGCATAGTTTTCGGGCCGAAAAACAGGCGGGAAATAACTGTGCGGCGCTGGTCTGCCGTTAAGCTGTTATTTTATTCCGAGATATTCATTAATTCCGCTGACGATCCCAGCGGCAACTCTACTTTGGAAAGCGTCATTGAATAAAAGGGCTTCGTCGTTTTTGTTACTCAGGTAGCCAACCTCCAGAAGCACCGCAGGCATCTTTGTTTCCCGTATGACATGGAAATTGCCATAGCGTACACCTCGGTCGCTTATGCCGGTGGCTTGTACAAGGTATTTATGCATCACGTTTGCCAACGCTTTGCTGGCATCACGCTGATAATAGGTTTCACTCCCGCTGGCTGAGGAGGACGCACCACTGTTGGCATGAACGGAGATAAAAAGATCCGCTTTCAGATTGTTCGCCAGGGCTGCACGATCTTTCAGCTCGATAAACGTATCGTCGCTTCGTGTGAGCACTACGTCAACCTTATTCTCCTTCTTCAGCAGGTCAGCAGCCTTCAATACGACAGCCAGATTAAAGTTCTTCTCATACTTTCCAGTTACACCCACAGCACCGGAATCTTTGGCACCATGCCCTGCATCCAGCACAACCAGCTTTCTGCCGTTATTCACTGGTGGGGTAACAGGATCAGTTGTCGATGGTGCATTAAGATCAATGACCACTAACTTTGAAGAATCTCCGGTAACATTCACGCTGTAATTCTTCGAATGAGTCAAATCAATGACAAAGCGGACTACATAAGGATTCGTATTATACAGCGAATAGCGAACCCCCGACACATCGGGATAATCTGTAATTGCAAGACTGCCGTTCAGGTTGGAATCGAGAGCTTGTCCGGTACCAAAAACATTCGAGAAGGTAGCATTCGGCAGATCTACAACAATACGATCCGGGCCGGTTACCACAGATACCTTCGGCTCGACTTTGCCATCGACAGCAATGGTCAAGCGATTCTCATTGAAGCTCAAACCATTTACCTGGGCCAGATTTGCAGTAGGATCCACAGGAGGCTGCCCATCTCCTGGATTACTTGGGTTCTCCGGCTGGGAACCGTTATCTCCCGGAGCATTTGGTGTAGTCAATGTTACAATCTTCTGTGAATTGTCCCAATCAACCAGCAGACCAAACTGTTCGCTGATGAAACGGATCGGTACTAGCGTCGTATTACTGCGCAGTAACGGAGCAGTGACCAAGGTAACGGTCTTGTCATCGACAGAAGCCGTTTTTTGATTGACCACCAGCTTGATCGTCTTGAATGAATCAGAGATGGTTACCGTCTGACTCTTCTGCTCCCAGTCCACCTTGTAGCCAAGATTCTCTGCAATCATTCTTAGCGGGACCATAACCGTGCTGTTCACATTTTCAACAGGAGCTCCTTGTTCGGCCGTAATCTCCTTGCCATCCAGAATAATCTTGCTGCCCGAGGCAGCGGCATGTCCATTTTCCGGCAAGATCAGTACAAAAAGTAACAGCAACAGCATAAAACCAAATTTCTTCATTCTCCACCTCTAAGAATCTAGTATTCCGCCTGAGAAAGACGTTCTTGTTGACCTGACGACCAGCAACCTTCGACATCTATTAGACGCCGCCACTCTACAAAAGTTGCGAATATATTCCATAGGGGAACTGAGATTTTGCATAATTTGTGCGGCCTCAGTCCAATTTACAATCCAAGATATTCCTTGATCCCCGCTGCAATCTCTCCTGCAAGGTTGTTCTGAAGATAGTCTGTATACAGCGCAGTTTCATTGTCTACATTGGTGAGATAGCCAGCTTCCAGCAGCACAGCGGGCATGCGTGTCTCCCTGGTTACATGAAGGCTCTTATAGCGGACTCCATTGTCCTTAAATCCCGTTCCGGCAAGAAGATGCTTATGCATAATTTGCGCAAAAGGCAGGCTCTCACTTCGACTGTAATAGGTTTCACTTCCGTTGATTTTATTCCAGTTCGGAAAAGATGTCTCAAGAGAATTGGCATGTACCGAGAGAAAAAGAGTCGCGCCTGCCGCCTCGGCAATCACCACCCGATCCTGCAGCTCCAGGTGGGTATCTTCAGTCCGGGTATACACCACTGTCATCCGTCCATCCTGTTCCAATAGTGCTCCCGCTTTACGCACCACGGCCAAATTAAAGTCCTTTTCCAATCGGCCCGTGATACTGACCGCCCCCGGCTTAGAACCACCATGCCCCGCATCCAGGACAACTACCGGCTTGCCTGTATTCCCGGCTGTCCCCCCACCGTTCCAAGGAACACCTTGCGTGTTGAGATCGATGGTAACCAAACCTTTGCTTTCATCCGTACTTAGCTGGTAAGGCTGACTGACCGCTGTCTGAATGACAAATCTTACTATAGAAGGATTGACGCTGAACAAAGCGTACCTGATCTCGGATACGAGCGGGTAGCCAGTCACATCCAGCTTGCCTTGCGGGCTACCGTTACCCGCCAGTCCCTGCTGCAGGCTTCCTGCAAATTCTGGTGCAAAAGCCGTTCCGGGTAAATCTACAATAATGCGGGCCGGATTATTCATTACCGTTATGCTTGGCTTGACGCTCCCATCAACGGCAACTACCAGTTTGTTCTCACTGAATACAGCACCCTTCACCTGTGAGACACCTGCAAGAGTACCGTCGTTGCCCGGAATAGACGCAGCTGGAGAAGGTGTTGAAACAACTATGCCCGGAATACTCCCGCCCAGATTTCCCGGCGTGACTGATGGAACCTGAGCAGTGGGTGATGGTACTGGTGACGGTATTGGTGTGGGTGCTGCAACTTGGGGAGCTGGCGCTCCTCCGGTTAAATAGACGATTTTATCACGGTTGTCCCAGCCTACCTTTAGTCCAAACTGCTCGCTGACAAATCGGATGGGCACCAGCACCGTGCCTCCGGTTTGTTTAGGTGCAGCATTCAAATCCAGGCGTATCCCGTCGGCATTAGCCGATTTGCTGCCTACGATAAGTTCTACACTCTTAAAATCTTGCTTTATGGTCACTTTACGAGAGGTTTGCTCCCACAGCACTTCAAACCCCAAATTCTCTACTACAATCCGTATGGGGATCATCACACTTCCGTTCACATTCTCAATTACAATCCCTTTGGGCAGTGCAAGTTCTTTATTGTCCAGAACGATTTTACCTTGTGTCTTTCCTGCCGCGGCAGCATCATGGACGGAAAATGACAGAAACATCAGCGGCAGCAAAAGTAGCGAAAATATCAAGCGGGTGACTCTCCCCATCCTTTTCTCTCCTTTGATATTTGGATTCGTGAACTTCCATGACCTATCAGACGACAGAAAGATTCCAAAAGTTGCCTCTACAGGCAATGTATATATCGATTATAACAAAAAAACTTCTATTTCCGACATCGGAAATAGAAGTTTCTGTTAAAATGGTGAAGTTTTAATATAAACTAACATAACTCATAGAGTCGTCAGGAAAAGCATTAACCGAACAACTTAGCAGCATGACGCTCTTCGTAGGCAGAGATTTCATCCGCATGCTGAAGAGTAAGACCGATATCGTCCAGACCTTGCAGCAGGAACTGGCGACGGTGCTCATCCAGGTCAAAAGCAATGTTCAAGCCATGATCATCACTCAGAACCTTATTCTCCAAATCTACGTGCAATTCATAACCATCATACTGAGCCGTCCGCTGGAACAGATCTTCTACTTGCTCTTCTGACAACTTGATTGGCAGAATACCGTTCTTGAAGCAGTTATTATAGAAAATATCTGCATAAGACGGAGCAATTACCGTCTTGAAGCCATAGTCCATAATCGCCCACGGCGCATGCTCCCGGGAGGAGCCGCAACCAAAGTTGGCGCGAGAGATCAGGACAGACGCACCTTTATAGCGCGGCTTATTCATCTCGAATGTCGGGTTGTCATTTCCTTCTTCGTCAAAACGCCATTCGTAGAACAGAAATTGTCCGAATCCGGTCCGTTCAATCCGTTTCAAAAACTGCTTTGGAATGATAGCATCTGTATCAACATTGACCCGGTCAACCGGTGCAACGATTCCTGTTAATTTTTTAAAAGCTTCCATGTTAGTTCCCTCCCGCTTAGATCTGATTCTTATGAATTGACGGCTTCCGTCTTATAGTTCCAGTCACGAATGTCGGTAAAACGACCCTTGATTGCCGCAGCGGCAGCCATTGCAGGAGATACAAGATGCGTACGTCCTCCACGGCCCTGACGGCCTTCAAAGTTACGGTTAGAGGTCGATGCGCAGCGTTGTCCTGGTTGCAGAACATCCGGGTTCATCGCAAGGCACATACTGCAGCCTGCTTCACGCCATTCAAAGCCAGCTTCTGTAAATACTTTATCCAGACCTTCTTTTTCCGCCTGCATTTTAACACGTCCGGAACCAGGAACGACAATAGCCGTTACTTGATCAGATACTTTGTGGCCTTTGGCAACCTGTGCAGCAGCGCGCAGGTCTTCAATCCGGCCGTTGGTGCAGGAACCAATAAAGACATAGTCGATACCAATTTCGGAGATTGGCGTGCCAGGAGTCAGATCCATATATTCAAGTGCTTTTTCAGCAGCTTTGCGTTCATTTTCAGTTGTGAAATCAGCCGGATTCGGCACAGTTGCTGTAATGTCAGTACCCATACCTGGGCTTGTGCCCCAGGTTACTTGCGGAATCAGGGTCTCTACATCAAAATCAACAATAGTGTCATACTCTGCACCTTCGTCGCTTACGAGCCCTTTCCAGGTCTCAACTGCAGCGTCATAAGCAGCACCTTGCGGTACATACTGGCGATCACGCAGGTAATCGAATGTAGTCTGGTCAGGAGCGATCAGACCGGCTCTCGCGCCACCTTCAATCGACATGTTGCAGACAGTCATGCGCTCTTCCATCGACAGCTCACGGATCGCTTCGCCTGTGTACTCGATAACATAACCAGTAGCAAAGTCAGTACCATATTTAGCGATAACGCCGAGGATCATGTCTTTCGCGGTTACGCCAGGATTGCGCTTGCCTGTGAAGCGAACTTCCATCGTCTTGGCTTTAGCTTGCTGCAAGCACTGGGTTGCCATTACGTGCTCTACTTCACTGGTGCCGATACCGAACGCCAGTGCGCCGAATGCGCCGTGTGTAGAAGTATGGCTGTCGCCGCAGACAATCGTTTTACCAGGATGAGTCAGGCCGATCTCTGGCCCCATAACGTGTACTACACCTTGGTCGATATCATTAAGGTCGAACAGTCTCACGCCGAAATCACGACAGTTCTGGGAAAGCGTGTCGATCTGCTGTTTGGAGATCGGGTCTTTGATGTTAAAACGATCCTTGGTAGGTACGTTGTGGTCCATTGTCGCGAATGTAAGCTCAGGACGACGAACCTTACGGCCAGCCAGGCGCAGGCCTTCGAAGGCTTGTGGAGAAGTCACTTCGTGAACCAAATGAAGGTCAATATACAGAATGCTAGGTTTGCCTTCTTCCTGATGAATAACGTGATTGTCCCAAATTTTCTCAAACATTGTCTTCTTGCTCATGAATTTCACCTCATCATTTAATCGTTCATTGGAAGAGAGTGTGGAGTCTCTCTTGAATGAACTAAATATAACATCGCGCCGTTTATTATTCCAAGATATAAAAACTATAGGGTTCATAGGCATGAACTATAAGCGAGTGAAACCTCTATTTGGATCGTCACTTACAACGCACAAAAGGCCCAGCCTGCTTTATATAAGGCTGAACCTTGTCTCATTATTGCTGCATACTTTTCTTTAGCTGTACCAGATCTACCACAGCCCGTGTGGTTAGGGAATCCACACCAAGAGACGCATAATGCTCCATTAGCGAGACGTCATTGACGGTCCAGACGTAGACCTTAAGGCCGTTCGCTTTGGCTTGCTCGATTAATTCCGGTTTAACGAACTCATGGTAGATATTGATCCCGAAACAGGCTGCAGCCAATGCATCGCTTAATGTCTGTTCCAGGGCTTCATCATAGGATCGGTTCAGAAAATGCTCGCTATCAGCGTTCAGCAGCTTCTTCAGCTCTGGATAACGCAGCTGTGCCAGTAAGGCCCGCTCCGCCCCACAGCCAGACAAGAATATTTGCCCCAGCATATCATGCTTATGCACCAAAGCTGCCGCTGCATCAATGGCTTCATCAACTTTTAGATCCAGATTCGCCGTTCGGCCTGAACCTTTAATCAGCAGCAGCAGATCTTCCAGCGTCGAGAAGGTCATCTTTCCCGTCTTGCCGGCATAGTCCACTATCACTTCTATACTCTGAAGCTCTTTGAAGCTTAATGCTGAGATCTGAATGGTACGGCCATCAACACTCTGCCAGATATCATCATGAGCCAGAATCGCGATTCCGTCCCGGGTGACCCGGATATCATCCTCTATGATATCTGCTCCCATCCTGATTCCCTCTTCCACAGAGACTAAAGTGTTGTCTAGAGTATCCATACATCCCGTGTGAGCTGTAATCCATGGAAAATGTCCAGTCATTTTCTAGGCTCCTTTGCTTTAATCGAAATAAACTGCATTGGTAAAGGCAATGATCGTACGCACACCCTTCACCATCCCCCAAAGCTCCGCACGAATCCACAGCAAAACTTCATCTGGGATCTCAGCTTCAAGCCGCGGAGCATCTGGCGTAATGATTTCCTCAGCCAGTATTCCCTTGTTGCTGTTCAGCTTCAGTGTATAACGCTGGTCTTCCAACTTCCAGTGACCCTTGCGCACCTGAAAATCTGCCGACACAGCGGCAACAGATGTGCTTCCAGACACTCTGCCTCCCGGCACAGCACTACCGATACCGTAAGTAGTCCCGCGCGAAGTCACTTCAAGCTTAAGCAACGGCCCCAGCGTAACAGAGGCACGGCCGGCTGATAAAGCCCTTACTGCCTTATCGGTGACAGGCGCATCCTCTTCTTCAAGCTGAAGGTAGGTTACAGACAACGGATCGTCCGTTGGATCTTGGTGATGCCAATCGCGTCCGGACGTCGCGGCAATCCGGTAGCCTTCATTCAGCTTCTCCGTCCATAGCCGGAAGGCGCGGATGTTATTATTTTTCACAGGTGCAAACGTTGTTGACCATACCTCAATATAATCAATATCGTTCCAGTCACTGATTTCAAACTCCCAATAACAGCCTGTACACATCGGACTGCCGGCGCGGAACGGATGCGCCATTCCGGCAAGGCCGCCCCGTTCATGAACACGTGCGAGTCCGGCATGGATATCACCCGGGCCGACCGGGCGCCAGTCGAGGAATTCATCCAGTCCAATCGTCACCATATGACCGAAGAATGTAGTCCATTCCATCCCCGATATGATCGAAAGCCCTGTCTCACGTTCAATGTCTTCTTTACCCGCAAGCCCTGTCATCGTGTTATGATCCGTCAATGCGATGCAGTCGAAGCCAAGATTCTTAGCCCCTGCTGCAAGCTCAGCCAGCGATTGCCGGCCGTCGCTGTGGAATGTATGTGTGTGCAGCTCGCAGGCTAACCATTTCATTGCGCATCCTCCTCTTCCACCCAGACTTTTAGTGTATAGTCGCAGACATCGGTCACAATCGCATGCAGGCTTAAAGTGACCTCCCACATGCCCGGTATAATCTCACCCTGTATTAGTCCCGGTGTGGCTTCATGCCGCGATAGAACATGCAGTTGCTCACGGTCATGCCGGTGAGCGGCCCCGCGATGTCCGTCAGGGGCATCGACAGAGACGGTGATTAGATTTTGCAGCGGCAGATAGGACTGCCAGCGTGCTTTTGCCTGCTCCAAATATTCAGCCTCAAAATAGGCTTCGATTCCCTGCTCGATCAGCAGCTTAGCCTTCTCCTGATCTTCTAAATACTTGGGCCCGTAATTGAAATGAACGCCGAGCCGGTCTGCTCCATTTGGAACAAAGAAACGGTACGCAATATGCGATTTGGAGCCTGCGGGAGTTACTTTCCCTTGCGCGTCTACGAGAACAGTCTTCATGATGAACGCATTCCTTCTTCTTTAATCATGGAGCGAATATAGAAATAACCGACAAACGAACACATCAGGAAGGTGAAGAATGCAGTTGCTGCAGCAAGCTGACGATCCTGGAATACCCCGAAGATCTGCTCCATCGAGACCCCGAGCATCTGCGGTGCATTAGGTCCGATCAGGAACGGTGCCGTAAACGAGCCGATCACACCCATGAATACGAAGGTGGAGGCAACCAGCAGTGTTTTGAACGTCAATGGAAGGATCAGTTTGAAAAAAATACGGAGCTTCCCTGCACCCACATCCTTGGCACTTTCAATTACGGAATTCGGTACGGCGGATAAGGCTGAACCTAGAAGCATTGTGGTGAACGGAATGTTGAACCATAGATTGGCGATAATAATCCCTTTCATATCGAAAATAATCCGCGGAAAGCTTTCAGACCCAAAGTGATAAAGGATCCGCGCCGCCCAGCCACGATTGCCAAGCAATTGGATCAGACCATAGGTAGCAATGACCGAAGGAATAAAGATCGGTATCATATACATCCGCCGAATCCAGTTGACCGCCATGCCCTGATTAAAGCGCATGTACACAGCCAGAACATAGCTAATGACCAGGACCAGAAGTGTGGAAGCAATCGTCACCTCTAGCGTAAAAATAATATTCGAGCGCATCAGTTTATCAGTGAACAGATACTTATAATTGGACAAGTCGTAACCGCCACTGTGATTCGTGAGACTTTCCTTCAAAGATCCCAGAATCGGCAGCACAACAATCAGCACCAGAATGAGAAAGGAAGGGAGGACCAGGGAAATCCCCAGCAGCCCCCTTCTTGCTTGTTTACTCATTGAGCAGCAACTTCACTTTGCCATTTTTTGTTGATTTCTTTGCCCAGGTCGCCAAGGTTAAAGGTACGGTAGCCTTCCGAAGCACCTTTGAAGGAATCCTGAATCTCCTGCGGCATGTTGCTCAGCTTGATGCCCGGGAAGCCGTGCATTTTGTTGACAATTTCAGTCTGTGCTTCAGGCGAAACGACGAAGTCGAGGAATTTGTATACTGCGTCTTTCTTCTCCGACAGCTTCGGTACCATCAGGTAAGTCGGTCCGCCGTTGAAGCCCGGTGTAATCTGTTGCATTTTCGTTGTTGCCGGAAGCTGACCCTTGGAGATTTGGTCAAGCACCATATCGGACCAGGCCGGAATCATATCCACTTCTCCGCTAGCCAAGAGATCAAGTGTACCTTGGTTTTTCTTCGGATAGATGCCTTTACCGTATACGTATTTGCCCAGATCCTTCAAGAGGTCGATCCCTTGACCCCACTGGCTCATGATGCTTGGATCAGAGTTATGGATGGCCTCTTCAGGCAAGAATTTATAGAGGGCTGTAGTTACGAAGGAGCTGCCTGCGCCGCCGGTGGATGGATCATTGTAAGCGAATTTTTCCGGATTTTTACGAATCCAGTCATACAGCTCGTCCAGCGTCTTCGGCGCGTCTTTCACTTTGTCGCTGTTATACGCCAGCAGTACCGCGGAAGCACGATAAGGAATAGCCAGGTTAGAGACGTCTTTCAGGGTATTCTCATCCACATTTTTCAGGTTAGGAATGCTGCTCTCGCTGAGCGTATCCCAGATGTCATCGTTCTTGCCTTTGTTGACGGAATCAATGCCGTCCTCATAAAGGTCAATGTCGCCTGAGCCTTTATTCGCCTGCTTGGCAGCCAGAATGCGGTCATAGGTAGGCTGAGCGCCTGTGCCTGAAGCAACATAAACCGGCTTGACCTTAACATCCGGGTTCTTCGCTTCGAACATCGGAATCAGTGTTTTCCAGAGATCGTCAACGTTCTGGGAGCCTGTGTAATAAAAAGAGAATTCCGTCGTCTTGGCAGCAGGCTCAGCCGTAGCGCCATTACCGGCAGCAGCCGAATCATTGCTATTCTTGTCTCCACATCCTGCGAGTAAAGATCCGACCAGAACCAAACTTGTCAAAAGGGTGAATGCTGTTTTCTTGTTAGACATGAACTATTTTCCTCCTTGAGTGTTTGCTCATTTTACTGTTCCGGATATGCTAGAATCTTGGCAAAGCCTACCGACACCTGTTGACCATGATGAAGCGTTCTGACCTCGTCGCGAGCCAGGAATGCACGTACCGTGCCATGATCCTGAACATCAACCGACACCTCGGCATAATGACCAAGCACCATAATCTGCTTAATCGTCCCCTGTAGTCTACTCTCTGCGCCGCCACCGAACTGAATATCTTCCGGCCGGACAGCCACCGTAACTTTACCTGAAAGCTTGTTAGGGTTCGGGAAACTCAGTTCCCCTACCTTAATTCCGCCTTCAGCAACCACCCCCTTCAAGAAGTTCATTTTCCCGATAAACTGGGCCACATATAGTGATTTGGGCTCATCGTATATTTCCTGCGGAGTGGCAATCTGCTCGATATGTCCATGATTCATCACCACAATCCGGTCAGAAATCGATAAGGCCTCCTCCTGGTCATGCGTGACAAAGACCATGGTCAGACCGAGGTCAGCTTGAATCTCGCGCAGTTCCTCCCGCATTTCATGCCGCAGCTTGGCATCCAGTGCCGAGAACGGCTCATCCAGCAGCAACACCGCAGGCTTCAGCAGAAGTGAGCGGGCCACGGCGATCCGCTGCTGCTGACCACCGGACAACTGCCCAGGATATTTCTTTCCTGCCCCCGGCAGACGAACCAGCTCCAGCACCTGTTCAATCGCCTGATCACGCTCTGCCTTTTTCACCTTGCGGATTTTCAGACCGAACGCCAGATTATCGTACACCGTCATATGCGGCCACAGATTGTAGCCCTGAAAGACCATGGAGGTCGGACGTTTTTCCGGCGGTGCTTTTAATACACTTTTACCTTCAATCAGAATGTCTCCGGCATCTGGGTCAAGGAAGCCGCCGATACTGCGAAGCAATGTTGTCTTGCCGCAGCCGGACGGTCCCAAGAGGGTGACCATCTCTCCTTTGCCGACATCCAGTGAAATATCGCTTACTCCATCGCCTGTTTTATAACGTTTTGTCAGTTTCTGAATGGATAATTGAATCGCCATAATGTCCTCCTGTTCAGCACGTCAGTTTATTTGATCTGGAAGCCGCTCGACAGAACATCCGCGCTGACAAAACGCTGGGCCGCCAGCAGTAAAATAATCGTCGGAGCTGTCAGAATAATTGAGAAGACCGCACCGGCATAAGCCGGGTAATCGCTAATAATGCCATACATCACAACAGGCATCGTTCTGAAATTGGGTACGCCGACGAGGAAAGTCCCCTGCGCTTCATCTAGAGAGTTCAGAAAAGTAAAGATTGAAGCGACAATAATACCTGGCATCGCCATCGGCAGCGTAATGCTGCGGAACACCCGGAACGGGCTTGCCCCTACGTCGCGGGCCGATTCTTCCTGCGCCGTGTGAACATTACGGAACGCTGAGGTCGGAATCCAGGTCATGTACATCAGGACGTTGATGATATGAATCAGAATGACGCCGAGCAGGGTGTTCATCAGACCAAGCTTATAGAACAGCACTGCGATGGAGACGTAAAGCCCCATTTTAGGAAAGGCGTGCGTCAGCAGGAACGAGAACAAGAAGAACTTGCTGAGCGGAAAACGAATTCGGGCAAAGGCATACGCTGCCGGAACACAAAGCACGATCGATACAGCAGTAACGATGGTTGCGATCAGGAAGGAAAGGGCGATAGACTGCGAGACTCCCTCCTGCTGGAAGACAAACTTCCACCATTTCAGCGACCATTCCCTAGGAAGCATGTCCGGGTAATTCCAGTTCCCTGTAAATGCGAGAATAGCCAGGTTCAACAGAGGTCCCATGAAAAAGATCACGAAGATGATTAGAGCGACAAATTCGATAATTTTCTTTGGACCCAGTGATTTTAAATACCACTTCATTACATGTCCTGCTCCTTCCAATCATTAAGTGTCCTGGTGTGATGTAGAATGCCTGATCACCAGTTCAGGCTTAAGCTCCAGTATTGTCTCTTTGACAGAATTCTCGCGAATCAGCTTGTCCAGCATGACACAGGCAATATGGCCCATTTGCTGGGTATCGACTCGAATGGTCGTTAAGGGCGGGTTCGTGATAGAAGAAATATCTATATCATCGAAGCCCATTACCGCCACTTGCTCCGGGACGCTAAGGCCTTGCTCGTGCAAAAATTTCATTGCCCCCAGCCCGATCATGTCATTGGTACCGAATACTGCAGTATAAGCCTCTTGTCTAAAATGCTCCCAATGTTCGCTCATCGCTCTGTAGCCTGCTTCGAACGTTGAGGCTGCGGGATAGGCGATAGCGTCTTCCGAGATATCCAGGTGATGCTCCTGCATATAGTCCCGAAATCCCTCCAGCCGCAAATGATGGCTTCGATGGTCCTGCGGACCGGCCAGCATGAAGATCTTGCGGTGTCCAAGGCCGGTTAAATGCCGGGCAGCCTCACGTCCCCCTTCCTGATCCCGGTTCACGATATGAACCACACCATCCACATTCGTGGAGCCGTTAACCATTACATAAGGAACGCCGAATTTACTAATATGATCGATCACATTCTGCTCCAGGCGGCTGATCAAGATCAGCCCGTCTACCCGCTTCTCCATCATGAAATCGGCGGATCTTAGCGACATTTCATGGTCCGTCGTTACAAATACGGAGTAATTCATCCTTGCAGCTGTAGCCAGAATGGCGTCGATGATTTTACCGTAAAAGGGATGGGACACGATGGGGTAATCCCTGCGGTAGATCAGAATCCCGATATTATGCGTACGCTGCAAGACCATCGCTCTAGCGATCGCATTCGGCTTGTACTGCAGCTCCTGAATCACCTTCAGAACCTTGTCTTTGGCCTCCTGGCTTGTATAACCATGTCCCGAGATCACTCTGGATACAGTAGACTTGGATACACCCGATAGAAGAGCGATCTCTTTGATATTGCTCATAGCTTACCTCCGCTTATAGGTGTGAGATCGTTCCCACATCTATAAGATACCGTCCGAATATAAGTTTGGTATTAACCGAATCGAACGGATACGTAAAGAAAAAACGCCGGGTAATCACATTTCTCGCCGAAAATTTTCATTAATTTCTATATCATTCAATTAAAAGCGTTCTAATATAAACGGAACGTTAAAATGATTTTCAGGACGTAAAAACAAAAAGAACACAGCGAAATAGCCGAAGCAGTGAGGTGATCGGCAAGATCCACCGTGGCTGACAGCAGGATTCCTATATTAAAGGTTATGGTCATAGGTTATACTTATAAGAGAAGTGATTTAACACCGGGGAGTTTTGGAATATGGAATTCAGACAATTACAATATGCACTACAAATCGCTGCCGAAAGAAATTTCTCGCGGGCAGCAGAGAAGCTGCATATCGCTCAGCCTTCGCTCAGCCAGCAGCTCTCCAAGCTGGAAAAGGAGCTGGGTGTCCTGCTCTTCCAGCGGAATACCAGCTCCGTTGAGCTGACCCATGCCGGGGCAAAATTTGTAGAGCAAGCCCAAATCATTATCGATGCTGTCGAACTGCTCCGTCAGGAAATGTCCGATATCTCGGAGCTGCGTTCCGGCCGTGTCGTGGTTGGCAGCATGCCGATTACAGGCGCACATTTGCTTCCGCATGTGCTGCCGATCTTCAAGCAAAGCTATCCGGAGATTGAGATTGCACTGCTCGAAGACTCCTCCATGAACCTGGAGAAGCTAACCGCTGGGGGACAAACCGACCTTAGTCTGCTGTCTCTTCCTTTAGAGGTTCCTGCACTGGCCTATGAAGTGCTGGGAGAGGAACGGATTGATCTGGCGGTTCCCGCCGATCACCCTCTTGCAGTCCGCAGCAAGGATGGAATCCGCACTTCGCTGGAGGAGTTGAAGAATGAGCCTTTTATTGTACTGAAGGAAGGCCAGGGCTTCCGCAAGCTGACCATTGAGCTGTGCCGGGAGGCGGGGTTCGAGCCGAAGATTGTTTTTGAGAGCAACAATATGGAGACCGTGCAGTCACTGGTGGCTACAGGCATGGGGGTTACGCTTGTGCCTCATTTCATCGCCCGAGCACCACGCAGTGAATTTGTGCCTGTCTACCTGCCGCTGGCTGAGCCTGTACCAAGCCGGACGCTGGTCTTCGCATACCGCCGCGGCCGTTATCTCTCCAAGGCAGCGGAAGCTTTTATGAAGACGTTTCGCACAACTGTGGCCGCTCTGACAGATGAGGATGTCTAGTAGCGACAGCCTTGCCGAAAGGCGGCTGACGTCCTCTGTGAAGATGGCCCCCTCATTTACTATGGACATCTTTCCACATACGAAAAGCCGCCAGGCATCCTAAAAGGATGTCCGACGGCTTCTTAGGTCTCCATATTTTTCGCCATAAAAGGTATTTCTGTGGTTTGCATTCCCTGATCTTCTGTCAGAAGAACATATGCAGCCTATTTACGCATATTACGCTGAGTAATCAAGCGGTTCTGATCATCCGATAGACGGGTTGTACCTTCGTGAACTGACTCTTCTGGTTTAGGACTTCCTGTCTTTTCTTCAATGAACTCACGAAGTGCGTTGTTCTGAAACTCCGCGGATTCATTTAATTGTTGGATCTGTTCCTGTTGGACCTTGTTGTCTTTACTCAAGTTACAGCCACCTCCTGGTAACAGATTATAAGTATTTTACCCGTTCTCTCCGAGGATAAACATCTTTTTCAGGACACTTTAGTCTCCTAAAATAAAAAGGTCGTCCACCCTTTGCAAACCGCCCTTTGCCATGTTATTCTATAGGACAAATACTGAAACGTGCTGACGGGACCAGTAAGAACGAGTCCACCCGCGCCCAGAGAGTAAATTCCGGAAGGCTGAGAGAATTTACCGCGGTTTTGTTCTGAAGCCTACCCCTGAGCGGCCTGCGTGCAGCAGGACGGACCCTCCCGTTATGAGAATGAAGTCGGATGAA
Organism: Paenibacillus sp. NPDC056722; assembly: GCF_042790635.1. Taxonomy (NCBI): domain Bacteria; kingdom Bacillati; phylum Bacillota; class Bacilli; order Caryophanales; family Paenibacillaceae; genus Paenibacillus; species Paenibacillus sp. NPDC056722. The sequence goes on from NZ_JBHTYV010000001.1 coordinate 919,700, forward strand.
CCCTCATCAATGAAGGTGGTACCGCGGAAGTGAATTCAAGCTTTCGTCCTTTGCTAAGTCTAAGGATGGGGGCTTTTTTTGCATTTACCCAGAATTCAGAAGATTCTTATCAATCTTGAGGATGTGAAGCAAAAAGTGACGACAAGAATAGTGGTCAAAATCGGCAGCAGCTCGCTGACCGGACCGGAGGGCGGCCTGAACCATGCCGCCATCGCCTTCTTCGCAGCCGAGATTGCCGGGCTGCGCGAGAGGGGTGCGGAGGTGCTGCTGGTCACCTCCGGAGCGGTAGCCGCCGGGTTCCGCAGCATCGGCTACCCTGTGCGACCGCGGCTGCTGCATGAGAAGCAAGCCGCTGCCGCAGTAGGCCAGGCGCTGCTGATGCAGGCCTACCAAGAGGCTTTCACCAAGCATGGGATCATCGCAGCGCAAATCCTGCTCACCCGGACTGACTTTTGCAGCCGCCGGGCCATGAACAATGCCGTAATGACCGTGGAAGAGCTGCTCCGGCAAGGGGCTGTACCCGTATTCAATGAGAACGACACGGTCTCTGTCGATGAATTGAAATTCGGCGACAATGACACGCTGTCGGCACTGGTCGCCAATCTGCTCAAGGCTTCCCACCTGCTGGTACTTACGGATATGGACGGCCTGTACAGTGGTGATCCGCGTAAAACACCGGATGCTGTGAAATATCATCATGTAGATGAGATCACGCCCGAGATTTACGCGATCGCAGGTGGAGCTGGCTCCAGTGTCGGTACCGGGGGCATGCGTTCCAAGATCGATGCCGCCAAGATTGCGACGCGTGGCGGTGTCCCAGTCTTCATCGGCAGGGCAGCCGAGCCCGGAGATCTCCGGCTTGCGGCTGACGGAACCGGCAAAGGCACTTACTTCGCCACTACCCTCTCTTCTCTGCCGGTTAAGAAGCAATGGCTGGGCTTCATGTCCACCCCACTCGGCACCTTGCATATTGATGCAGGAGCGGTTGAAGCTCTACTTAACGGCGGGCACAGCCTGCTCCCGATCGGGGTCAAGCAAACTGACGGCAGCTTTCATGCTGGTGATGTTGTAGAGGTGCTGGGGCCAGACGCTCAGCTGCTGGGGCGCGGCATTGTCAACTATGACGACAGCCAGCTCCGCAGCATCCAAGGATTGCCCAGCCGCGAAATCGTGCCGAAGCTCGGAGAGGTTCACCGGTTGGAGGTTATCCACCGCGACGAATGGATTACACTGAGATAAGAAGGTCTTTTTCATACTATTTATAATCAGGGGGGAAATATTATGAGTGAAGTTGTAAACAAAACAACCTTGGCCAAGGAAACCGTAGGGTCCTTAGTTAAATTGACCACCGAGCAGAAAAATGAAGCCTTGCTGGTGATGGCTGCAGCGCTTCAGCATGAAGCTGCTGCGATTATCGTCGCCAACGCTGAAGATCTGGAGCGCGGACGTCAGAATGGTACCCCGGAATCAATGCTGGATCGGCTGGCACTGGATGAGCATCGGATTGCGGGGATCGCTGAAGGACTGCGGCAAATTGCCGTACTTCCTGACCCAGTAGGTGACACCTTGGAGACCTTTGAACGGCCAAACGGCCTGTCCGTTGAGAAAATCCGCGTGCCACTTGGCGTTATCGGCATCATCTATGAAGCCCGTCCCAACGTCACAGTGGACGCGGCAGGACTTTGCCTGAAGACTGGCAACGCAGTTGTGCTGCGCGGCGGCTCTTCCGCCCTTTCCTCCAACCGAAAGATTGTAGAGGTGTTACACAAGGCCTTGGCCACAACAGCCCTCCCGCCAAATGCCCTGCAACTGATCGAAGACCCTAGCCGTGCTTCTGTTGATGAAATGCTGAAGCTGAACGGTCTGCTGGATGTCATCATTCCGCGCGGCGGCAGCTCTTTAATCCAGAACGTGGTAATGAATGCTACCGTACCTGTCATTGAGACTGGTGCCGGAATCTGTCATACGTATCTGGATGCGGATGCTAATCCGGAAATGGCGCTTAATATCAGCCTTAACGCCAAAGCTCAGCGTCCTTCTGTCTGCAATTCCATGGAAACCTTGATTGTAAATCGGGATTACGCACAGGCCCATCTGCCAGCGCTGGCTGAAGCCTTCCGCGAGGTTAATGTAGAACTGCGAGGTTGTCCAGAGACCGTGGCTCTTGTACCTTGGGCGCTTCCGGCGACGGAGCAAGACTATGCGACAGAATATAACGATTATATTCTGAACATCAAAATCGTCGGGGATTTGGATGAAGCAATGGGGCATATTGAACGATACGGAACCAAACATTCGGAGTGTATCGTGTCCGAAACTACCGACCATGTAGCCCGCTTCCTGCAAGAAGTCGATGCGGCTGCCGTATACCATAATGCTTCCACCCGCTTCACTGACGGCTTCGAATTCGGATTCGGAGCTGAGATCGGCATCAGCACTCAGAAGCTGCACGCCCGTGGTCCTATGGGACTCCCAGCGCTTACATCCACAAAATATAAAGTATACGGCAACGGTCAGATCCGGGGCTAAATCATTTTTAAAAGGGGCGTTAACCTTATGTGTCAACAGCAATCCATTCCATTGCTTAATCATGAGATCGTGTTCTACGGTGCGGGCTCCATGGCTGAAGCCATTGTCCGCGGATTGATTAACCGCAATGTGGTATCTTCGCAAAATATCATTATGCTGAACCGCAGCAGTAACGAACGTCTGGCTGAGCTTCGGGCCCGCTATGGCGTTCAAGGATCGAATGACCCTGAGCAAAAAAACGGGTATCTCCGTAGCGCTCCCGTGATTGTGCTAGCCATGAAACCGAAGGACACCGCAGAAGCCTTGCGCCATTTGGGACCGCTGCTCTCTCCAGGCCAGCTTGTCATCTCGGTGATTGCCGGAATGTCCATCCGCACGATGCAAGGGCTGCTAGGCACTCCGCAGCCTGTTGTACGCTCGATGCCCAACACTTCCAGCTCCATCGGGCTTGGCGCAACCGGCCTGGCCTTCTCCAAAGAAGTGGATGAAGACAGCCGACGTCTGGCACTTAACATCTTCGATGCCGTGGGCATCACAACCGTCATCGATGAGGAGCGCATGGAGACGCTGACCGGCATTTCCGGCAGCGGTCCTGCCTACATCTACTACATGATGGAGGCCATGATCGCCGCCGGTATCCGTGGCGGGCTATCCTCTGAGCAAAGTGCGGAGCTGACGGTCCAGACCGTACTTGGCGCAGCCCGGATGGTGCAGCAGACCGGTGAGGAACCGGCGGCCCTGCGCAAGAAGGTTACCTCGCCGAACGGTTCCACCCAGGCGGCGCTTGAAGAACTAGAGCGCGGTGATTTCTTCGAGACCGTCATCGCTGCGGTGAACCGCTGTGCTGAACGCTCTCGCGAAATGGGAACGGCGCTGGAGAAAGAACTGCAGCAATAGAATTCCCCTGAGACCCACATCTACAAAAATAAGCAGCTATAATCCAGAAATATAAAGCGGACGTTTCTCCCATAATAGGAGAAGCGCCCGCTTTACTGTTTTTATAACGTAAAAAAGGTATCCTTTGCGAAGACAACGAAGCGGGATTAACGAGGCTCCACTCAAAAGATAGCGGGGAGCATCACATGTTTGAAATCATCCAGACTGTAGTTGGTGACGGCATAGGCCGACTCCAGATCCTTGACTTTACAGTGATCCGCGGCTTCGTATACCAAAGTTTCAGGTCATCAGCAAATCAGCATGGCGGCTATTCCTTCATATCATCAGTCTTGTCAGTGAATTCGCCGTCCAGAATCGGATGCCTGATCGTAATTCGGGTTCCTTTATCTTCCCTGCTCTCAATCTGTAGCCGATAGTGACTTCCAAAGGTGATTTTGAGACGCTCGTTCACATTACGCAGTCCGACGCCGGAGCTCTTCCCCGCTCGCTGCTCAGAATGATCCTGCTCCAAGTCATCCAGAACAGACTGAGGAATGCCTTTGCCGTTATCCGCAATACTGATCAATAAGTCCTGCCCTTCAATGCGCCCTGACAGTACAACCTTCCCATGCTCGAAGTTGTCGCGTATGCTGTGCTGGATGGCATTCTCCACCAGAGGCTGTAGGAGCAAGCGTATAAATTGCAGATCCAGCAGCTCCTCTTCAAAAAAATACAATACCCGCAGCGGCATGCCGATTCTGGCCTGTTCAATCAGGACGTAAGCCTTGACCTGCTCGATCTCTCGTCCAACGGTCGTAATGTCCTTGCCCTGATTCAGGCTGAGCCGCAGCAAATTGCCGAGCGCAGATACCATTTCACCGATATCGCTCTGGCCATGCTTCTCCGCCTTCCAGCGGATGGAGTCCAGCGTATTATAGAGAAAATGAGGGTTGATCTGGTGGCTAAGCACCTGGAACTCCAGCTCCTTCTTCACGCGTTCCGACCGGGCGGAGTGCTGGATCAGTTCTTCAATCGTGCGCACAATGCTGTGGAACCCGCGAAACAGCCAGCCGATTTCATCTTTACGCTCCTGATGAGGAATATCCATATTGAATTCCCCTTCCTCCAGACGCCGCATTAACCGTACAAGCCGCAGGACCGGCTGACTGAAGTTCCGGGTAATATACACCAGCACCCAGACGGAGCAGATCAAATACGCAACCAGGAAAAAGAGCAGCAGCCGGTTCAGCTTCGTTACGGGCTCTGTCAACTCCCGCATTGGTGTCAGACTGATAATGGTCCAAGGCAAGGTATCCATCCCCACATAGGCTGCTAATTGCTCACGATCATAGATGGTATAGGTATCAACACCCTCACTGTACAGTTTGCGCTGCTCCAGCAGCCTTGGAGAAGGAAACTGCTCGCCAGTCCACTCATTGCTGGCAGAATCATAAATCACTTGTCCGTCTTCATTGATAATCAGAAATTTCTGTCCGTTCAATCGCTTCGTTGGAATAAAGAAACGATTAAAGTAATGATCTGCAAGGTCGACTGCCACAATGCCGCGCGGTGTTCGATTGTGCAAACTAGTAAATGTTTTTATGTATAGAAGCAGCGGGCTGCGCCCTGGACCTTTGTTCATCGATAACTGCCAAAAGGGCACCGTACTGCTTGAAGCGCGATGAAACCAGTTCTCCGTGCGGATCGTGGAGTCCTCCCCCAGCGCTTTCATATATGTGGGATACAGTTCAGGATGAAGCGGAAGAACACGCAGCCGCAGCGCATCAAGATGTTGTCCTTTCTGATGAACGATGCTCAGCAGTTCTATGGAAATCGCCTGTTCCTCTTCTATACTTTGCGGCTGCCGCTCCAGTAGCCTTTGCAAATCCCGATCCCCGATTAAATTATTGATCTGATCGTTCAAGTGATTCAAATAGGTCCTCACATTCATCTCGGCCTGTTCAAGATAACTCATTGAGAATGCCGCATTAGCTTGTTTGATCCCCTCGACAGATTTCGTATGCGCATATCCGGAGAAGAGAATGAACGGAACAATCGTTATCCCGAAAAAGATCAGGATGAGCCGATTCCGAAGGGACGGGGTTAAGCTCCGCATATTCTTAATCATCCACAATGCCTCTCATCCGCCGGTATTCCTTAGGCGTAATCCCGACATGCTTTTTGAACAGCTTCGAGAAATGAACAGGGTCCTTATAGCCTACAAGATAAGAGATTTGATAGATCTTGTACATGCTCTCGCCCAGCATCTCTTTGGCCTTGCAGATACGAACCTGAGTCAGCTCCTCCAGAAAGGTTCGCCCTTTTTCTTTTTTGTACAGATTGCTCAGCCATACTGGAGTAACGTGCACTGCAGACGCGACAATCTGAAGGGATAAATTCTCCGCGTAACGGCTACGAATCATGCGCTCCGCCTCCTGAACGATCTGACTCGAAGCATTGGACATTTTCCGGAAATCACCGGCCAATGCCAACAGGCACTGCTGAACCTGTTCCTGCAAAGATTGCAGCGTATCATACTGCTCCAGCTTATCCCAAAGCGCTATAGGGTCCCTTTCCCATGATCGGTCAGACCAACCTACCGCTGCGGCAGCGCGGTACACTTCCATCAGCCAGGTGAAGATGTGCTGCTGAACATCCCTGAGATCAAGTGAGCCCCAGAATTGAACCATCTCCTCGAAATCGGAGAGCGTCTCCCGGATCTCTTCGTCGCTACCGTACTTCACCAGGTCAATCACAGCTTTAGGCTCCCGGATTGAAGGCTTCTCATAAATCCTTCCCTCCTCTTCCTCACCCTCCTCCATAAACAGCCTGTTGCCTCCTTGCTGGGCCTTCCGCTTCAAATATTCCTCACACCGCGAATACATTTGATGCAGCTGGTGCAGTTCCTGTACCGGAGGGCTGAGGGCAATACTGGCGTGAACCTTGACGAACTGATTGATTCGCTCCAGACACTTTTCTGCCAGTGATAAGCACCTCTCGGCCGCTTCATAGCCGCTATAGCCGATAATCGCTATCCAGCGCTCGTGGCTATCCTTAAACAGCACAGATGTAGCCCCAATCTCCTCACCGAGCGTCTGGTTGACCACATTGCCAATCCCGAACAGGATCAGCTTCTTCTCATCAGCGAAGCCATGACGATTCGTAAAAGCCCGTAGATTATCTGCCTCTACAATCATGAGCTGCAGCTCCATCTCTTTCATCCAGCCCAGCTTCAGCGTCTTCAGGCGGTGGGATATTCGTGTCTCCCGATATGGATCATAGTCATTCTCCACAATCTCGTGGAGCAGCTCCTCACGAAGCTTGGGCAGAGCAAACTGCATCTGGTCGTTGATGTGAGCCCGCTTCTTCTGTTCCATTCGTTCCATCGTAAGGATCTCAATGGACTTACGGACGATTTGATCCAGCTCGGTCATACTGATCGGCTTCAATATGTAGTCCATCGCGCCTAAATGAAGAGCCTGTTTGGCAAAACTGAAGTTGTTGTACCCGCTGATCAGGATCGCCTTCCAATGATAATCTTCTATCGCCTGTAGTTGCCGCAGCAAATCCAACCCCGATACGCCTCTCATCTTGATATCGGTAATAATCAGGTCCGGACGGCATTCCTCAGCAAGGCGCAGCGCTTCATCTCCATCCGCAGCCTGGGTAACAGAGCTTATTCCATATTCATGCCAAGGCACCTGCTGGCACAGCCCTTCACGTATTTCAAATTCATCATCCACAATCAGCACACTGAACATTACGCGGCCTCCCCCAATGATTAGTGCTTAACGATTGAACAATAAATATTGATCCACTTGACGCTGTACCTCTGCGATGATGGTTTCCAGTCCATTGTCCATTTGTCGCTGCCTGTACTTTGCTATCGCGTCGCTTATATTTCCCTCCATGCCATATTCAATGGCCTTTCCGAGATCTTCATAGAGCTCATCTCTTCTTTCAAGTGCTTTGCCAATCTTGTAGTCAGACAACATTAAACCGCCAAATGGTGAATCCACATTTTGCGGAAGCTCGGCGAATGCAGCTTCTTTGTTCCAAAAATCGCCGGGATAGGTCTCCGTTGGCCTTAAAAATTGCGGCTTCCAGAACCCCCATTGTCCGCCCCAATCCATATAATTACTGGTCGAAAAATTCAAATTATCGGGATAACGTACTGTATCTCCTTCTAGCTTATACGTCTTCCCTTCCATTCCATAGATCACAAGATCGAAGAGGGTTCTGTCCGTCTCGAGCAGATCAAGAAAGCGCAATGCCAAATCCGGGTGCTCTGAATTGCGGTTAATCGCAATGACATTAGAGGTCGGGCGACGATTGACCTGACGTTTCTCAGGATACAGAAGTGATACTTGCTGCCGATAAGCAGAATCGATGAAACCAGGATCTGCAGCATACGCCCATTCATGGGATGTAATCGTAAACAGCAGCTTCCCGCTCCGCCATTGATTCGCACTATCCTCAAGTCCCAGTATGGAATCGGGGTTAAGAATACCCGCTTGATTCCAACGCTTACTCATCAGCGCGGCCTCCAAATAAAACGGCTGCTGTTCGATAGCCCGCACCTTCATCTCAGGATCTCCTATATAACATCCGAGCCCATGAAATTCGAGGTCAAGCCATTCTTCTCTAATAAAATAAAAAGGCAGAGCTGTCACAAGGGACAGCTTCCTGTCCGGATAAGCTTCCTTAAGTTGATGTAGAAGAGTGTCAACTTCTTCTACCGTTTGGATGGAATTCATAGGCGGGGCAATGCCTGCAAGTTCTGCCAGATCAGCACGCCACACGGCATACGGGCGTTGATTCATCTTGATCGCCCAGGGCAAACCGAGTATTTCACCGTCAAGTGTTGTAGACAGAAGCGTTCCATCGCTTTTATACCGTTCATTCAAATGAGGAGCATATTCCGGAAGCAAGGTATTCAGCGGCAAGTATGAGCCACGGGCAGCCATCTGCCGGAAAGAAGTATCCGAATCAAAATTCAAGTCCCAGCGATCGCCTGCCGCAGCCATAACCAGCAGCTTACTGGAATAGTCGGTCCAAGGAATGAAGTTCACCGAGAATTTCACATTCAGCCCCTTTGACTTGACGTATTGACTGACCTCCCTCCACACTTCATCAGTAGCCGCCTTCTTCTCCCCACCGAAATACATCTTCAGTGTCACTTCAGGTTTCGCATCCTGCATCCATTCTTCAGAATCTACCCGCTCCGAGCTCGAAGTCTTACTGAAGAAATAACCTGCCGGTATTACGATCATCGTCACACATACCAAAGCAAGTATTCTCACTTTCCAAGGATGAATGGACGGCATCCTGCTTCCCTTCCTTTCTTGTTGAGCTTCTGAATCATCCCTATAGTGGTAACGCTTTCAAAATTTTCTTTAAACTACAAGTACATTTATTAACTTATCTTATGTTGATCCTTTCTGATATAAGATAATTCAAAACTATCTAGTGCGTTTATAAACTGTTGGCAATAAGAAACGTCCCTTACCGACTTGCGCCGGACTAGGGACGTCACCTTTTCCATCAACTTTTATACGTTCTCCATGGTTTTATACCTGTGCTGCTTCAAATTACTTCAGGCTATCACGCAGCTCCAAGGTCTTCTTGTTCCACGTTTCCGTCTCTGGAATAATATCGTTAATATCACGGTCACCAAAAATAATATCATTCAAAATATTGTTCCAGTTGTAATCACTCCAGCCTGGAACCGTCAGGCCTGGCTGAATTTTCGCGTTTTCACGCGCTAGCTTAACAGCCTCGATATTCTTGCCTTTCCAAATTTCAGCCTGGTCATAATAAGCCGTCAGTTCATCATCAACAACCGATGCGTTTGCCCCTTGATCGATCTTCCACTTCTGGGCTTCCTTAGAGAATTGGAACTCCAGCCACAGGAAGGCTTCTTCCTTATGCTTCGATCCGGCCAAGAGCGACAATGGTCCGTAAATCGTATACCCTGGCTGACTTACCTTGCCTTTCGGGAACGGAAGGACATCCCATTCGAAGGTTGCCTTCTCCTTCAGGTTCGGGAGTACCCAGTCCCCGCCAATGGCAAATCCTGTTTTCCCGTTGATAAATTCTTTGGTTACACTACCGTCGGCCTCGGAAACCGCATTAGACTGCATGGAACCATCTTTCGTAACCAGTTCCTGGAACCATTTCACTTCATTCATAATGTCAGGGGTACTCAGCAAGCTTTGTGTCAAATCTTCATTCAAATACTGCAGATTGGCTGCATATCCATCGGCGATTGCCTTGGTCGATAACATCCGCATTTGAATCTCTGCTTGCGTAGTGATTCCGTATTCTCCAGCATTACTGTCCGTCACTTTCTTGGCAATACTGCGGAAATCATCATAGGTCCAGTCATTGGCCGGCATATTAACCCCGTGTTTGGCCAGCAGATCCTTGTTCACTAGTACCCACATCGGAACGTCAACCATTGGAATCGCCAGCTTCTTACCGTTAAAGATCATCGTGTCAAAGAATCCATCAGGGAATTTCGTTGTTTTGAACGCTTCACTCTTCTCAATGTAAGGGGTAAGATCTTCAATGAGACCATTCTGCTCGAAGGAAATCAGGTCGGAGTCGATCTCCGTAATGTCAGCCGGTGTGCCCGCCGCTTCCATCGATGCGATAATCTCCATGATCGGCTGAGAGTTGACCGGAATTTGTTCAATTGTAATCCACGGATATTTTTCCTCGAACATTTTGTAGAGATCATTGTAGCTATCTTTCCAGGAAATGATCTGCAACGTAACCGGATCATGCTTTTCTTCCACCTTAGGTGTGTTGTTGACAGCGCTTTCCGTCGGGCTCGTGTCAGGTGTATTAGTCGCAGTTTTGGTATTGTTACTGCCGCTGCACCCGGATAATACGAGTGACAGCGTAAACACAGCGGCCAATAATGATGAGGTTACAGTTCTCTTTTTCAAAGTCTATTCCTCCCCTAAATTGAATGATTATGCTTGCCAACCTGGACGGGTGTACCAGTCATTCTACATTTGCCCAGCATTCCCCCTTTCCAGCATCTTCACTTCACCTGACTTACCAGTTCGGCTTATTCCACAATACCGGTTCTCTCGATACCTGTAATAAACCAGCGCTGCAAGAACATGAAGATCAGCATGGGCGGAAAAATAATCAGGAATGCGGCTGCCATCTTTGTTCCCTCTGTTACCGGATTGGTAATATTGTTCTTATTTCCGAGCAGCGAAGGATTCAGGACGTTCTCCAGATTATCAAGACGAATCGACAACGGCGTAAAGCCCTTTGCCAGAAACATGGACGGCTCGTAATACATGTTCCAATACCAGATGAAGGAGAACAGAAACACTACCAGACATGCGGAACGGGCCAGCGGAAGCATAATGCGGACGTATAACCGGATGACGGAGGCTCCGTCCAGCTTCGCCGCCTCCTCCAGACTGGGCGGCTGTGCCCGGAAGAACTGCCGGAAGATTAAGATGAACAACGCTCCCTTGAGCCCTTGGCCAAAGATCGCCGGAACAAGAAAGACAAACATCGTATTGAGCAAACCTAATTTACTGAAGATGACGTATAGCGGAATGATCACGACCTGCGGCGGAATGAGAAAGGTCAGCAGCACCATCGCCGTAATAAAACCTTTGAATGGTACAGACAGCCTTGCCAGTGCGTAGCCGGTCATTGAGCACACCAGCACCTGAGCAATCGAGCAGGTTAGGGCAATTGTCGCTGTGTTAAACAACGCTTGCGGGTATTGCAGACCTTCGATCGCCTTCGTCATGTTCTCCCATGTGATTTCTCTGGGAATCCACTTTACGGCGGGATCAAGCAGATCGCTGACGGTCATGAACATGGTGCTTATCATATGCAATAGCGGCTGCAGGTACAGATACGCCACAATGGACAACAGCATATAGATGATTAGTTTGGCAATCAATCCGTCTGACAGGTTCCTGCCAAGCATGACCATCTTGAACCGCTGACTGTTCCGGCTCCACATGACGCTCTTGATTCGCTGCTGAAGCCCCCGTATTCTAACAGGATCACTCATGACCTTCTCCCCCTCTGTCGCAAACTCCGGTTGAACAATGCCAGCACAATACCGATTAATACAAAGATAAAGGCGAAATAAATCCAGGCCAGCGCACTGGCATAGCCGTAACCGGTATTGACCTTGAACATATTCTCCCTGATATGCGCCAACACCGGGTTCAGCGGGAATGTGAACAGATCGATAATCGTGTACAGCATATTTAGGCTGATGAATGGCAGGCTAGACGGCAGGGTAATCTTCCAAAAGCTGTCCCATGGTGATGCTCCGTCTATTCTCACAGCTTCATAGATAGAGGGTGAGATGGTTTGAAATCCGGCGATAAAAATTAAGATTTGTACTCCGGAATACCATAGAATCAGGACGATGCGGCCCAGAACCTCCATCACGGTAAGGGCCAGTTCTCCTCCCACATACTGGCGAACAAGCGGTTCCAGATTGTACTGTTCCAGAAACGGAATGTCGCCTGCTCCCTGTGTAAATAATTCCGACAACACCTGACCTGTAGCAAATATTACGGGCAGGAAGAACAATGCACGAAAGAGAAATCTCCCCGGAAACTGCTGATTCAGCAGCAATGCGATAAGCAAAGCGAAGATCACAATGATCGGCACCATGAGCAGCATTTCCTGGAAATAGGTAATCATCTCGATCGGGAAAACGCTGTCCTTCAGAAAGGCGTCCTTGTAGTTCTGAAACCCTAACCATGTATATTGGAAGCCCCCCGGTACGACAGCTACCTTGTGCAGCGACATGAAGATCGACCAGCCAACCGGAATCGCCACGAATATAAGAAACCCGATGATCCAGGGCAGCATGAACATCAGCCCGGTTCCGTATTGCTTCATATGATAACGGAGCGCTTCTTTTCTGTGCGCGGTCAGCTTACTCATTGGTGCCCGCCCCCTTCTCTACCTTGAAGCTTTTCGCGGAGTAATCAACGATAACCCTCGTTCCATCCTCATACAAGGTTGCGTACCGCTGATCTGCCAGACGCTCATGCAGGGTAATCTTTTGCGAATACAAGCTGCTTAAAGCATCGAAGTTCCCGTATTCCTTCAGCATTCGTTCTTCCCATTTGTCGAAGCTGCTGCTGTACAAGAAGCTCGCCCCCGTATTCTTGAGTTTACGGGAATCGTCGTGGGTCACAAAGAACGAAGGCAAGGCCCCATATTCAATCGCCTTCAGGAACTCCACCTCTTCATCATCGCGGAGATTTCCTTCTTCAAAGGTATAGGGAACGAAGCCATGGAGAACGATCGGATAGAAAGGTACTGTCTCATCAACCATAAAGTCATAGCTGGACGCTGAGGGCAGACCGTCAATATAATCGCTAGCTCCAAGCACATAAGCATTGCCCCGGAACACGCTGGCTGTTCCAAGCTCCTTACGCGTATAATCCAATAACTCGGTATAGATTTGCTTCGTATAATCTCTGGTGCGGATACCGGAAGATTCATAGTCGTTGAGGAGTATCTCCCCGACGGCACTGTAGTGAATGCCTTCCACACCTATTTCCTTCAGTTTGCTGATTGTATTCGCCGCACTTACCGCCGTGTACATGGGCTTCGCGACATACCAGTCGCCATCCACAAACGCCGTTCCGTCGATCCCCCGTATGGCGTCCTGCTTGGGCGAGAAGGAAGATTTGCTGTCAATCCATAAGAAATCTTCGTAGAAGCTGACTCCGACTCCCCTTTCCTTCATTTGCGAGGCAAAGGATTGGGCACCTGCCTCCCCGCCGAGTGCCTCCTCAATGGGGAACCGCTTCTCCATGTTATAATCACCCTGATTGGTCCAGCCGAAGTAAATGGTCTGGAGTGACGTAACCCCCCGCTCCTGCAACCGGCGTACAATGTCCTCTGCTTGCGCGAAGGTAGTCGCGGCCACATAACGAATCTGTCCGAAAGCCTGCTCATAGTTGCCGCCCATAATCTTCAAATAAAGCGGAACATGCGCGACAGGATCCAGCTTTTTGCCCAGGGAGCCCTTCTCCTGCAAATATTCGCGGTAAGTGGCGGCCATGCCGGAATAGTTGGCGTTCTGATCATTCAGGAAACGATATTCGATCTCACGGTCACGATCCAATTTTTCTAGCTGCACAGCCTTACTCGGCGCAGCCAGCCGGCTCATGCGGTAGAGATATTCTTCTCTGTAGATCTGGCTTGAGAAGACATTAAAGAAGGATGATTTCATTCCTGGCGACAATGCTGTTACATTCGCCGAGTCCTCGCCTTCCGTCATAATCGCTACAAAAGCATGATCATTCTTCTTGAGCCCGAATACGGGATATGCAATAGTCTCCCGCCGCTGGCCAGAGCGGGTCCAGTTCCCGGAATTCGTCATTTCGCTGCCGTATACCTGGTGTATATAACCTCTCGATAGCTTCGCGTGTGCGGCATCGTAACGAATGAGTCCACCGGGACCATCGGGTACAAACAGGTAGCCGTCATCTTGAGATGAAGCAGCGCCGAAGTACGGCAGAATATCCAGGGTGAACAAGGCATATTCTCCCTCCTCCTTAATTCCCTTGGATGGTACCCGTACTTTCAGACCTGTCTTCGTTAACTCATATTGCATCGTGAAGCCCAGGCCCTTGGAAGGGAAGAAATAGGAGATCTGCAGCCCATCGCCTTGACGGATCAGCGAAGTTGTCATGTCTTTAACCGCATTGCTTAGTGACTCGCGAACGGTCTGATCCTTTCCCTTGGTACGGACATGAGTCATAACAAATGGCGATTTCAGTTGATCCAGCAATTGACCCTTGACATTCTCGTGTTTCAGCTCTGCATCACCAGGATTACTGGTCCAGCGATAACCGCTTGTTTTATCAAGGACAGCAATCTCCGTGGTATCGGGACGAACATACAAGCTATAGCTGTCGTTCTCGCTGACCAGAGCATAGCCATCCGCTCCCGCCGAAGGTTTCCAAGCCTCGCCCTCGTACAATTCATTAACAGAAACCTTCGGCATCGTCATACCGGTTTTTGCGAAGCTGGCCTCTGTCGTCAATTCCCAGGGCCGTAAGAAGAACAGAACCAGCAACCCTAGAACGAATATGGCAACAGCAATCCACCTGATCTTGAGGAATAGTGATTTCGCTAGATTAATGATAGAAGTTCACCTCTTTGTACAGCTCATAGAAAAAGTCGTAGAGATTATACGACAATCCGAAAATGATAAAGCCAAACACCCAGATGGTAACGATGGCAAAGACAGATATCGCCGAGTTTTTGAACGTCTCCAAAAAGTCGAAATTATGAATGACCTGGGTCATAACAAAGAACATGGCCAGCATCCATAGTGTCGCTAAGGTATTGAGCGCATGAACCAATACCGCCTCATCAAGAGAGGCCAAATTGGACAGAATCAGGACTGGAATGGAAATGAACAAATACGGTGACAAGGCATACACACTGCCTTGAACAACCTCCCTGAATTTGCCCTCACCATCCTTGATGCTGCAAACCAGATAATTCGCGATAATCCAAGTCACCCATGGAACGATGAAGAAGGCCAAATCTCTAAGCGCATTCACATTCCTAAGTTCAACGGGATTGAACAGGAAACCGGTCCAGTATATCCTAGCAATCTTCACGGCAATGACAGACAAGAGCAATGCTATCGTAATCCATGGCGCAATTCTGGCTTCCTTGATCCGATAGAACCCCTCATAAGGATGGATCATCACATATCCAAAGTTCCTTATGTCCTGCAGCGGCTGTTTCCAGGAGATAGGTGTAGGGTACTTGCGGCGAAGGACTCTCAATCCCCGAATGCCAAAGTGCAGTACCAAGAATCCGCTGATGATTCCAAGGACCAGCATCACAAAATGTTCTTGCAGCCACTCCAGGCGGATTTGCCAGAATGCTTTGGAATAACCGTCCGTGTCAAAGGCTACCTTCATGAATTTCAACGCATCAGCATGATCATTTTCATGCAGGTACACCTTTCCAAGCCCTTGAAAGCTGCCATTATACATATCATTGCGAGCGTAAACCGACTCCCAGTAAGGCTTGCTGTCTTCGTATTTGCCGCCTGCGTACAAGGCCAGCGCCTGCAGCACATCCTTGCCAAATTCGGTGCGGACATACTTATGAACCATATTCGTGCCACTGTCCGAGATCCAGACGGCGTTCTTGGAATCTACAGCAATCCCGGTAGGATATCCGATGACGCCGTATTGCTGCGTCTCCTTATCGATAAACCCGAACGCAAAGAGCACGTCTCCGGTATGGTCGTACAGATTAATGCGCATCGAATCCAAATCGACGTTATACAGAAACCCCTCCTGCCCAATCGCAACATCAACGATTCCATGGCCATTGTACATCGCTTTGTTCTTGAAACCGTCCACGCCGCCTGCGTTCAGCTTGCGGATGGCTCCTTTGCCTTCTCCGCCGGCTGTAGCCGTATAAATGAAGCCATCAGCATCCATCGCTACGTTCGTTATCGGCTTAGGAAGTGCAGGCTTCTCTTGGGCAAGCTGCTCTTTGTTCAGAACAAGCTGCTTCAGCCGGTTAATCATGGATTGATCGGCCTTGTTGGCACCGAAGTGCCCCATGAACTCTCCATCCGGACTTAATCTGACCAGCCCCTGATAGGAGGAATTGAGCTGGATATACATCACTCCGCGCCGGTCGACCACCAGCTTGACAGGCACGAAATGATCCGATCCAAGTAGTGGCGTGTCCGGCTTCTTATATTCCCGCTGGTAAGTGCCATCGGAAGTAAACACAGCGATCCGCTGATTGCCGGAGTCGGCGACATATACGTCTCCATCGGCTGTCACGAAGACGCCTTCAGGCGCTGCCAGCTTCCCGGTTCCTTCGCTAGCGCCAATCGTTCTTTGTACCTTTCCGTCATTATTCAGCACGATGACCTGTTCCAGTTCCTTATCCACCACGTATACCTCATCATTGGGAGCAACCATAATATCTACCGGGTCTCCCAGCTCAACCGTAAGCGTTTCCGCAGGACTATAGATCGGCTGAATCCGGAACCAGGTCGACTGGTTGCTATCATAGTAGGCTGTAATATACGGGAGCCGTGCCGAAGCAGTGGACGGAAGCAATGAAATGAATACCAAAACTAACAGGGGGATGGATAGCCATTTTTTCATGATTCCGACTTCCTTTGCTGATGACATCATTTAATACCGGAGTGGACCATCGTCTCCAGCACTTTGCGCTGAAAGAGCAGGAAGATGATCAGATTCGGTATAAAAATAAGCAGTCCGGCCGCGGCCGCCATATTCTGTCCCGCTACGTTATTCTGCAGGCCGCTTAACAAGCTGTTAACATAAAAGGGCAGCGTACGCATCGCTTCCTTCTGCATGAACAAGGTCGATGTCTCCACATCTCCCCACACCGTCTGAAAGGTCAGGATCGAAATGGTGGCAACCGCCGGGACAGATAGCGGCAGCACGATTCGCGTAAAGATTCCCAAGTGACTTGCCCCGTCGATCCTGGCGGCTTCCATCAAATCGTTCGGGATCTGAGAAATAAACCCGACTAGCATAAACACAGCAACAGGTGAGGCCAACGAAGGCAGAATATGCCCAAAATACGTATTGTTCAGCCCTAATCCATTGATGATGAGGTAGCGCGGGATCGATACCGTCTCCGGAGCAAACATCAGGGACAGTGTGATCAAAGATAGAATCAGTGCCTTGAAGTGGAATTTGTACTTTGCCAGTACATAAGCCGCCATCGTGCTAACCACAATGACACTGAACAGCGTCAGCGACACTACGAGCAAGCTGTTGAACAAATAGCGTGTGAATGGCACCGTTGCATTAGATGCGTGAAGCAGCAGCACTTCAAAATTGTGAATCGTCGGATGCTGTACTAAAAATCGCGGCGGGAACAAGAACAGCTCATTTTTCGGTTTGAAGGCATGACTAAATATGAAGATGATGGGCAGTGACATAAAGGCTGCCAATGCCGTGAAAACCGTAACCAGCACTATCTGAAAAGGCGAGACTTGGCGGAGCTTGCGCAGTCTTGCGATCATAGTCTACTGCTCCCCTTTCGAGTTAAACAGACGATAAGCAAACCGCATGACAAAATAACTGATAAGCAGCAGCATGACCGATACAGCAGACGCATAGCCAAGCTCGAATCGGATAAAGGCGTAGTCATCCACATGGTTAATAATCAAATGACCTGAATATTGCGGAGTAATCGCAAGTCCGGTCAATTGAGTGGAGATCGCTCCAGCCTTTAATGTGGATACGATGGTCATGACGGCACTGAACAGCATCTGCGGCTTCATGGACGGGATGGTAATGTAGAATACTTCCTGAAGACGGCTGGAAATCCCGTCAATCCGTCCGGCTTCATACAGCTCGCGATTCACCGTCTGCAGGCCAGCCAGCATCGCTAGAAAACCTACGCTGAAGCTCATCCACAGCGATACGAGGATCATGACTTTCAGCAAATATTTCGGGTCCTGAAGCCAGGTAACAGGCGCATCTGCCCAGCCCATCTGCAGCAGGAAATTATTGAGGTAACCGACCCGGTCTCCACTGAAAGCAGCAATCCACACAACGGATAACGCCACTCCACCAGCCATTGATGGTGCATAGAATACCAGCGTATAGTAATCCCGCACACGCAGTGGAAGCTGATGAATCAGCCAAGCGAACAGGAAGGACAAAATATAGCCCCCCGGCCCCACAATCAAAGCGAACAAGAAGGTATTAGGCAGCGCCTTGGTCAAAAACACAATATCCTGTGTAAATAAGGAAATGTAATTATCAAATCCGATGAAATGCGGCTTGCCGAATCCGTCATACGAAGTGAATCCGAGCGTGGCCGCCATGATAACCGGGATCACGATGAATATCAGGAAACAGATCAGAAACGGCGCCAGGAATAGATAGCAGAACACATCCTTCCGAATTTGCTTCACGAATCTTCTCCACCGGAGTTGTACCGGAGAGGGCGGCTTTGCCGCCCCCGGTGACGGTATGACTGGAACAACCTCTGTCTTCACGGTTTACTATCCTCCCATTCAAAAGGCTTCGTGATCTGCGGAATATGCAAGTCAGTGCCAGAGATCCCGAAGTTCCGTTGTCTCCGCTCCATCTCGCGCTGTAGCGATAAGCTCGCCTCCTCCAATGACTCGTCGGCCGGAATTCCGTCAAACACCGTCTTGTTCCAAGCGAAATCCATCTCACGGCCCAGGAAGTAATATCCAGGAACATTGGGCATGTTCTTGGCCCAGCGCGTTTGCTCCCGAATCGCCTTCAAATCATCAGAAGGCCAAGAATGCGATTTCATAGCATTCACATTGGCGGTGTTCCAGCGATATTCAATGCCATAATACGATTCCATATCAGCGGCGTATCTGCTCTGTACCTCATCCGAAGTCCACCATTTCAGAAATGCCCAAGCGGCATCCTTCTTATCGCTCTTCTCCATAATCATTCCTGCGGTTAGCGCTTGAGGAGACCAACGAGCCACCTCGCCGTCCGGCTGAGCAATGCCTGGAAGCGGAGCTACCTTCCAATGCCCTGTTATTTCCGGAGCAGCAACCTGCAGTTGAACATACGTATTGAAGTCCGAGATGCCAATCGGAATGTCGCCGTCCCGGAAATGCTGGAAGAAAGCCGGGATATCTATCGGCATATTGTATTTAGTGAACATTTCTGTCCACAGCTTGAACGCCTTTTGTCCTTCTTCGCTGAACAGAGTGGATTTTTGTCCACTACTGGAATAAGGATCAGCACCATTTTGCAGGAACAGGGTCGAGAAATCCGCTTTAGGGAAGTTCATCATCATCCCGTTTTCCTGAAGCGTGGGCAGGATATCAAATACATCCTCCCATGTATCCGGAACTTTCAGCTTCAGACTTTCTAAGATATCGGAACGATAGAACAATAACTGGAAGTTCTGTACCTCTGGAAGCCCGTAGGTCCCTCCGTTATAATTCAACGCCCGTGAGACGCCGGGAATAAACCGTTTCTGCACGTCCGCAAAGCCCGGATATTTCGACAGATCCTCTACTGCATTCCGCATCGCATAATCGGCTGGCAATGCCTCAGCGACGCCTAACGCCAAATCAGGAACCTCGCCTGCCGCATTTCCTAGAATGAGCATATTAGGGTTAGGCATGAGGTTGATATTCACTTCAATACCGGTATTAGGTGTGAAGTCCTGACTAACCAGTTCCCGAAGCTGGTCGACATAGTCCCGACCGCGTCCCACCCAGATCGTCAGCGACTCGTCATCCTGATTGCCGTCCTGATCATAGTTCAAGTAGAAGGACCGGGCAAAATCCATGACTGTATAAGGCACACGGGACAGCAGTGTAGGTTCCTTGAGTCCTGTCTTCGTGTCCGGCGTCCGCAACACAATATAATCTAGCAGTAATGGCTGCTGGGTCAGTGTCGTTAGCCAGGTGCCGATATTGGCTTGAATCGATGAAAAATCGTTAATTCGACTAGGGATTTCATTCACATCCAGCAGCATATTGTCCAGAATTGAGATGGAAGATTTCAAGGATTGTGACAAGTCTGAATCGCTCTCATTTACAAAGTTGGTATACTCTCGAATTTGAGACAGCCGATTAGTAATGGTTTGCAGCTTCTTTTCTACATCAGGATCATATTTTTTCATCTCCCAGGTTCGGGTAGAATCCACGTTGGCATCGGCTGCATTTTTACTGTAGTTGCCCGTAATCAGCCGGATATGACGATCGAATTCAGCAATCTGTCCCAGTGCATCCCTCAGGGCCATCAGAATCGGCTGCATCTTGGAGGAGTCCACCACCATGCGCATTGTGTGCTTGCCCTGGGTTAGATAGAACTTGTAAGGCTCCCCTTGCTTGTCGGCAAGCGAATTAATTTCAAACTCCTTATGATGGTCGAAAGCATAATGCAGCATTTCCTGGAAGGGAACCTCTCCATCAATCTGAATGGTCCGATAGGCTTTGAAACCGGATCGATAGTTCTGGTAATCCTTGATGTCAATGACATACCAGCCGTCAGCAGGAGCTTCAAGCTCCCATTCCACCCACTCACCAGTATTTTTCCAGCGGTTTCCTCCAAGCACGTTATACGTGGTCCGGCCTTTAGGCTCAGGAGAAACGTATGGCTCAGACCAGTGGTCGGTTTGGATCGATAGACTGGACTTGCGCTGGAACTGCTCGCTCTCTTGAATGCTGTACCAATCTTCCTGCTTAACACCCTCAGGCTGTGCGGTAACATATTTTTCGTACGCCGGCAGCTGCTTTCTGGACTGGAACGACATGCCGCTAATAGCGACCGCTCCCCGCTCTCCTATCAGTCGCAGGTTGTGTTCTCCAGCGTCCAGATAGTATAGCAGCGGCCTCGAAGAGGCTGTGTAATCGCTTACAGCCTTATTGTTCCACCCTGTGAGCTCAACCTGCTGCGGCCTGATCTGCATCCCATTGTTATTGCGTTCGTATGGATATTTGGCATCCTTCCACAGCCGTTCCAGCTCAATCCGTTCCGATTCGGCAAAGGGATAGCCGCCATCAATCATCACACCACGAACAACGGAGCTATTGTCGCCGGGGAGCGGCTTATAATCGATATGAAGCTCATACCAACCGGGTGCCTTTACCTGGAAACTCCAATCCACTGTACCGCGATCATTTTGCCAAGCCAGCGCGCGTACCCCGTCTTCAGTGATTTCGCTAACGTCAGCATCTGAAGAGGCTTCCTCGAAAGTCAGCGCGTTCAGCGTAATCTGCCGCTCCTCCTTATTGCCCAGTTCCTCCTCGCTCTTATCATGTATCAGCTGAATATAGGGAACAGGCCCGCTCCCATGATCGAAATCCACCATTTGCGCCTCAGTCACCCGATCGGAGAGAACGATCTCCTCCTTGGATGTTGCCCAGAGGATCAGGATAACGACAATGGCCGCAATCACAGTCATTCGTCCAATGATTCGGATAGACCGTGGAACATTCTTTAGCCTCATGCCTCATCTCTCCCGATGGCCATTTCCGTCGCTTCATCAAAAAAGTGAAGTTTGTTCATCTGCAGGTTCACCGATACTAACTCCCCCTGCTCGTATAGCACTTCGGGCGCTGTTCTTACGATCAGCCGAATCTTCCCCAGCTCCACGTACACATAAGAATCCGCTCCCGTCTGTTCTGTCATTTGCACTACGCCAGGTATATAATCATCATCCTTTTCATAACTCCCCCGCTTAATCAATACATGTTCTGGTCTGATGCCGAGAATAATGTTGTGCGTCAGTCCAGCCAAGCGCTGGAAGCGCTGCCCTTGCTCCCCGGAGAGCGGTACACGCATTCTTTTATTGGAGAAATAGTAGTTCCCGTCACTCACTTCAACCGTTCCGTTCATAAAATTCATCTGCGGGGAACCGATAAATCCGGCAACGAAGACATTCGCCGGTTCATCATACAATTGTCTGGGCGGAGCAACCTGCTGAATGATGCCGTCCTTCATCACCACGATTCGTGACCCCATGGTCATCGCCTCAACTTGATCGTGCGTAACGTAAACGGTCGTACGCTTCAAATCCTGCTGCAGCTTGATTAATTCCGCCCGTGTCTGGGACCTTAGCTTCGCATCCAGATTGGAAAGCGGCTCATCCATCAAAAATACTTGCGGTTCCCGCGCGATCGCCCGCCCAAGCGCGACCCGCTGCTTCTGTCCGCCCGATAGCTGGCTGGGCTTACGCTCCAGCAGATGCGAGATCTCCAATATTCCCGCTACCCGCTTGACCCGCGAGTCGATCTCATGCTTGGCCGTCTTACGCAGCTTAAGTCCCAATGCGATATTCTCTTGCACAGACAGATTCGGATACAGCGCATAGTTCTGAAACACCATCGCGATATCCCGGTCTTTGGGAGATACATAGTTGATGAATTTTCCGTCCAGATAGAGCTCCCCGCTGCTAATCTCCTCAAGTCCAGCCAACATGCGCAGCGTCGTCGACTTCCCGCAGCCAGAGGGCCCGACCAATACAAGGAATTCCCCTTCATCAATCGTTAAATGAAAGTCATTTACAGCAGGGCGGGATTCGCCTTTGTAGCGTTTGAAGACATGATTAAAAGAAATGCTTCCCACCTGTTCTCACCTCACGCTTTACTCATCTGCGGTTCACACTTTTATGATAGCGCATTCATAAAGAAGCAAAAATGAGGGGGAATTAATTTTTGTTGTGGTTTATTAATTTCCAGACAAAATTCAAACAGCGCGTACCCATTGAATATCGGTACGCGCTGCATAGTTTTTTCATCTGTCTACTTAACAGGGGTATGACCACCTGGAGGACTTACTGGCTTTTTATGATCACCGTATCATTAAAGCTCGTTGCCATAGTTATCTCGTACGACTATCTGCACACCGGCCGGATGCGCCACAGTTACATTCAGCCCATTCTTATGCCGGTTAAAGAACGATCCGCCCTTAGTCGTCCCAGCCATAATATACACAGTGTCTCCCACATGCTTGGTTAACAGTAGACTGCTCTCCTGATCCTTCTGAAGTCGCCCCTGGTCCGACAAATAGGTACCAAACACGTTTAACGCTGATCCACCGGTCTGGTCAACCTTCACATTGTGGATCCATTCGGTTTGGACGATGATCTTCGTGATACCCGCGGGAAGCGGAGCGCTGTATGCCGGCAGTTCGTATCGTTCTTCTGACAACGACATCATCTGTTTGATCTCTTGAGTCAAGCCCAAGGAACTGATCGCAGCAAAAAGGAGGCAGCAGATCGCCAGAAAGCCTACGAACAAGACACTCATCACATCGTAATACACCTTCCCTTTTCCCCGAAACCATAGTGTATAAATCACAATTTCCAAACCCAGCAAGATAAATATTACCGGCCACCAGGCCAGGGTCATCGCAAAGACCTCTGCACCATTCCATTGGGAAGCCATGATAAGAACGCCCAGGAACAGCAGGCTTAGTCCCATCGACAAAGTACCGACACGCCAGCTGCGACCTTTTTCTGCCTTGGTTTGAACGGCTGGAGCTGCCTCGGGGAGGTTCGGTGTAGGGCTTAAATTCATATCCATGCTCATAGTGGTTCCCCCGTTCCCTTGTTTTGTGCTCTCTTTTTATTCCCAAGCAGCAGCTTGATGCCCCCGCCGATCAGTACCAGCGACACAAGCACTGTTTTAAAATAAGCATTTAGCCGGTGTTCCAGTCGCCACTGCGGAAAGAGTCCATCAACAGCGGGAATCGCCACATCCGCAATGATATAATACAACCCCATACAGAGCAGTACCGCTCCGAGCCAGCCCTGATGATTCATGAAACCCGCAATGACCGGACGGTCTTCCAGATCCTCTCTGCCATAACGGCTAATATGCTGCAGAGCATCGAACAGGCTGTAGAACCAGATGACCGGGATCAGAAAGAATAACAGCGTTAGACGGAGCAGGTCCATAACATAGATGCTGCCAAGGAACAGAAGCATCAGCTGAAGCCCTCTTTTCTGCAGACCCAAATACATTTGTCCCGCCCCGGGAAACGCAGCCAGCAGTGTCGCCAGCACCTTACTCCGGCGCCCATCCTCACGCCCTGCCTCCAAATCCTCGAACAGCGTCCGGTCGTAAAGGAGTTCTCCTGCCTGCTTTCGGTGGATATGCTGAACAGCATCGAACATGCAGTACAACCAAATAACCGGCAATACGCCGAACAGCAGCAGAAACGCATCACTGGATGTTATTCCGGCCAAGAATAGCAGAATCGTCATGAAGCCGAAAAAGGAAATTAAGAACGACAGCCCCCGCTGCATCAGGCCCATATGAAAATGTCCCAACCCCGGAATAAAGGACAGCAGTATGACATGAAAACGTTCATTGTCTCTACTCTTTACCGGCGTGTAAGGTAGCCCGTCTATCTCTTCTGGCGGCAGCGCAATTTGCGGAGTCGGCGCTTTTAACATTTGAGTCAGCAGATGGACCATACTTAGGAACCACATCACGATAAAGCCAACAAGTCCGAGCAAGGCTAGTTCATCTTTTCCGCTCGCCATTGCCAGCAATATGGACAGAAATAATCCACCAAAGCTGACCAGGAAATAGACGATGCCCGAGGTGCGTTTTCCCATATAATAATGACCTGCCCCGGGAAAAATATTAATAAATAAAGCTTTTAGTTTACTTTGCTGCTGCAACGTTATCTCTCCTCTCACTTGCGGTTACTGTTCATCAACTGATCCAGCCAGCCGCTGGTCGCTTCCATCATTTGTTCGCTGTATGACGGATGCTTGCCCTCCGGAACGAACATCCCTATCTCCCCCGAAAACAGCCGGTCGAACACGCCGGAGGACAGAAAGATCAGCGTTAGTGAAGCGGCGATTACATAATGGACAATCGCTTGCTCATACCAGCGACTTCGCCGCTGACCCTCTTTGGCTGGCCGGATTTCCTTACTGGGATGGATTGCGTGCTTCTTCACCGTAGATAAGCTTCCCATCACATTTTCTGTAAAATGCTCCTGATTTTCTAGCGGCGGAAATTGCCCTTGAAGCTCCTCCAACGACTCCAGGTAGGAGAGAAGCGCATCGTCATCCTCCAACAGCCGTTGCTCCCAGGCATCCCGCTCTTCCGGGCTACCTTCGCCTGCTAGATACTGTCGTGCACGGGTATCATCCTGCTTTAATTCTCCGTCTTGCCTCATAACCAATCGTCCTCCTTCCAATGTTTTCGAATCCACTGCCGGGCCCGGTAGAGTCTGGATTCCACCGTCTTCAATGTAATGCCCTTCTGGGTTGCTATCTGTTCATAATTTTGCTGTTCGATATAATAGGCGACGATCACCTCACGATGCATCTCCGGCAGCATCTGCACTTCATTCCACAGACGTTCTCTGCGTTCGCGCCGGACAACACCAACCAGGATATCCTCATCACCCGAGCAGATCTGGCGGAGTGTCAATTCGCAGTCAACAGGCTGCTCCCGCTGACGATCCCGTTTACGCTTGGAGTCAATCGCCTTATGTAAGGCAATACGCGAAATCCATGTTACTAATCCTTGAAAACGATAGTCGGGGAGAGATTTGTAAATTTGCAGAAAGGCTTCCTGGGCCGCGTCCTCGGCGCCTCTGGCTTCGCGCAACACCGAGTAGGTGATCTTGTACACTTGCCCGGCATACCTGTCCACGAACTTTCGAAAAGCATCCTCGTCACCCTGGCAAATTCTCTTGATTAATAGTTCATCTTCAATGGCTCTCCCCTCCTTCCCACAGTAATAGACGCAGCATCTATCACTTACCCCTGCGTTAAGCGTAAACTTTTTCCGGAGAGGAAAATAGAGGGAATATAGCAATTATTAGTATCCAATATGTAAAAAAACCGTATCGGCTGGCGGTAACCAGCGCAATACGGTTCAATTTCTCTCAATCCAGAAGAATCAATCTCCCATGGAAGAATCTTTCTATATGAAAAAATCTATCTGCCGCCATTACGGAATTTCTTCAAATAAGTTTTGACATCCTGAGCATTCTTGAGGCGGTTGCGGGACCACTCCAGCAGAATACGATCGATGTACCGGAAATGCAGCTTCCCGGCAAAGACCGCTTCCTTCAAAGCGAGCAGAATTAGTTCCTCCAGGTATTGGTCTTGATCGACCCAGCCGGAAATCGTCTCACACTCCATTGGGGAGAGCGGACGCCCGAATTCTTTTTCAAATACACTGAACAAGCTTCGGCTTTCTTCTTCCCCCTTGCTCTGGAGAGATGCAGGATTCCAGCCTGAACCACCGTTCGACAAGACATCCGCAGAGGAACGCTGCGATGTCAGTAGCTCCTGTGTCTGTCCAGCCTGTTGGGCGACTTCAGCTAGATAAGCTCCTAACTTGCTGTATAGTCCAGAGAAGTTGTAGCGTTCGTAATGGATACCCCGCAGCTCGTCATTATCCTCATCGATACCGATAAATCCATCCTTCATCAGCTTCTGGAGCTCGCCTGCGATTACGGGCACGCTTCGTCCGGTTACCCCCTGCAGATCCTCCAGGGTCGGGAACTCCATTCCCTCCACCTGTCT
This sequence comes from Paenibacillus sp. NPDC056722, assembly GCF_042790635.1. Lineage (NCBI taxonomy): Bacteria > Bacillati > Bacillota > Bacilli > Caryophanales > Paenibacillaceae > Paenibacillus > Paenibacillus sp. NPDC056722. Next base: position 946,166 of record NZ_JBHTYV010000001.1, read on the forward strand.
GAACGCTAGCAAATGAATCAGCAGCATTGCCTCACTACCCGCCAAGCCGAGCTTGCGGTAATGCTTGAGCAACGCGTAAGGAATGATAGCCATTCCGCTCTCCAGGCCGAAGGCGACGCCTTCTCCCCAGGCATTCCATCCTTTGCCGTCCATATACGCCCCCCTTTGTTAAAAATAACCTATCATAAAATCCAACTTACTTGTCATTCTATAAGAAACTGCGCCTCCTTGTGAAAGGACGGCGCAGTTGTTATTGCCGAATATTATGGGTATAGACGGTAGAGTGTACGAGGGAACGGAATCGTTTCACGTACGTGGTCAAGCCCGCAAATCCAGGCTACCGTGCGCTCCAGGCCAAGACCGAAGCCGGAGTGTGGTACAGTGCCGTAGGTACGCAAGTCCATGTACCATTTGTAAGTGTCCAGCGACAGATTGTGTTCCTTAAAGCGTGCTTCCAGAAGCGCCGGATCGTCAATCCGTTGAGAGCCGCCGATAATCTCGCCATAGCCTTCAGGCGCGATCATATCCGCACACAGCACCACTTCTGGACGGTTCGGATCTGGCTTCATATAAAAAGCCTTGAAGGATGCCGGATAATGGGTGATGAACACCGGTTTGTCATACGCTTCAGCGATCGCTGTTTCGTGCGGTGCACCGAAGTCTTCGCCCCACGCGATCTCGTGTCCATTCTCGTTCAGGAACTTGATGGCATCATCGTAAGTAATCCGCGGGAACGGTGCCTGAATGGCTTCCAGCTTGGAAATATCGCGGCCTACCGCTTCCAGCTCGGTACGGCAGTTCTTAACGACAGATTGCACCACGTGAGAAACGAACTGCTCTTGTACCTTCAGGCTCTCTTCATGATCGGTGAAGGCCATTTCCGGCTCGATCATCCAGAACTCTATCAAGTGGCGGCGTGTCTTGGACTTCTCCGCACGGAAGGTTGGACCGAAGGAGTATACACGGCCTAGCGCCATCGCAGCTGCTTCCATGTAAAGCTGACCACTCTGTGTCAGATAAGCATCTTCGTCAAAATATTTAGTGTGGAACAGGTTGGTCGTTCCTTCTGCCGAGGTCGGCGTCAGAATCGGCGGATCGACCAAAGTAAAGCCGCTCGTGTCAAAGAACTCTTGAATCGCACGGATGATCTCGGCACGGATGACCAGAACCGCACGCTGCTTGGACGAACGCAGCCAGAGGTGACGGTGATCCATCAGGAAGTCCACGCCGTGCTCCTTCGGAGTAATTGGGTAATTCTCAGTGATGTGCAGCACTTCAATGCCGGTAACTGTCATCTCGAAGCCGGATTGGCTGCGCGGTTCTTCACGAATAATACCGGTCACGTACAGGGAGCTTTCTTGTGTCAGGCTCTTGGCGGCATCCCATACCTCTTCAGGTACTTCCGATTTCACGACAACACCCTGGATATAACCTGTACCATCCCGCAGCTGCAGGAACTGGATTTTACCACTGGAGCGCTTGTTGTTAACCCAACAGCCGATTACAACACTCTCTCCAACATGTTCGTTCACTTTCTTGATTACACTTTTGTTAGCCATGCCTACACTCTCTCCTCTAATTTAGCCGTTAATTCCTTGCACAATACGGTGTGTATCGCGTGCGATGACAAGCTCTTCGTTTGTCGGCACTACGAGCACCTGTACCTTGGAATCAGCCGTCGAGATGCGGCGCGGATCGCCGGAGCGGACTTTATTGGCTTCAGCATCCAGTTCAATTCCAAGGAACGTCAAGTTATTAAGCACTCTTTCGCGAAGCAACGAAGCGTTCTCGCCGACACCGGCTGTGAACACAATCGCGTCTACACCGTTCATAGCAGCTGCGTAAGAACCGATGTATTTGCGCAGACGGTATTCGTACATTTCAAAAGCAAGCGTAGAGTTAGGCTCACCTTTCTCCGCACCGTCAATAATATCGCGCATATCGCTGCTGACGCCCGAAATCGCAAGCAATCCACTGTGCTTGTTAAGCATCGAATTCACTTCGCCTACAGACAGCTCTTCCTTGTTCATTACATATGGAACAATAGCAGGGTCAAGATCACCGCTGCGTGTACCCATCATCAGGCCTTCCAGCGGAGTCATCCCCATGGAAGTATCAACAGACACACCGCCTTGAACAGCCGTTACGCTCGCACCGTTACCGATGTGGCAAGTAATAATTTTGAGGTCCTCAAGCGGACGATCCAAATACTCGGCAGCAGCTTTGCTCACGAAATCATGGGATGTACCGTGGGCACCGTAACGGCGAACCTTGTATTTGTTATACAACACTCTTGGAATAGCATACATATAGGCCTTCTCAGGCATAGTTTGATGGAACGCAGTATCGAAGACAACAACCTGTGGCACGCCCGGCATATTCGTCTCGGAAGCGGAAATCCCCATCATTGCAGCAGGGTTATGCAGTGGCGCCAGGTCGAACAACTGACGAATTTTCGTTTTAGCATCGGCATCTACCAGCGCGGAAGCTTTGAAGTATTCGCCCCCGTGTACCACGCGGTGTCCAACAGCATTGATTTCTTTAATGGACTCGATTACGCCGTGTTCCTTGTCAGTAAGGATGGCAAGGACTTTACGAATCGCTGTATTATGTTCCAGGATTTCGCTGACTTCTGTCACTTCCTGCTTGCCAGTCGGCTTGTGATTCAGAATGGAGGAATCCATCCCGATCCGTTCTACCAGACCTTTTGCCAAAACAGATTCATCAGTCATGTTGTACAGTTGGTATTTCAGAGAAGAACTCCCCGAGTTAATTACTAGAATATTCATATACGGTCACCATCCTTGTCGTACTTGAAGAAGCCTTCGCCCGATTTCATGCCCAGTTGTCCCGCACGCACCATCTTTTTCAAAATGGTCGATGGACGGTATTTCAGTTCGCCGTATTCGCGGAACATCCGCTCGAGCGCAGCCTGCACCGAATCCAGGCCAAACCGGTCAGCCATTTCCAGTGGTCCATATTGGAACTGGTAGCCAATCCGCATAGCATCATCAATATCCTGAGGAGAAGCGACACCTTCTTGCAATACGTGCATAGCTTCGTTGATAAGCAAACAAATGAGGCGTGAAGTTACAAATCCCGGGGATTCATAAATCATTACGCCCTTCTTCTCTACAACCTCGTCTACAAAAGCTTTTGTATCTTCGAATGTTTTGTCCGATGTTTTCAGACCGCGTACAATTTCGACCAGATCCACTTTCGCTACAGGGTATATAAAATGCATGCCAATGACGCGTTCCGGGTACATTGTTGAGCTGGCAAGTTCAGTCAAGCTGAGTGTGGAAGTATTACTCGCCAGGATAATGTGGCTCGGACACACTTGGTCAAGCTGATGAAATACTTTTTGTTTGGCTTCCAGATCTTCAATGATTGTCTCAATAACCATATCACAGGAACTGAGCTCTGCAAAATGTGTCACTTTTTGGATGCGGCCGAGAATCAGCTTCTTCTCTGCCTGGGTGATGGCCCATTTCTCCAGTTGTTTGTCGAGACTGGTTTCGATCATATCATAGGAATAATCCAGTCTTTCTTCTGTTTTCTCCACCAGCATTACATCCAAGCCCTTGGCAGCGAGCATTTCTGCGATGCCTTGTCCCATCGTACCGCCGCCGATGACACCGATTTTCTTAAAATTCATAAAAAAGTCTCCATCCTTTCAGGTATCTATACCTTAGTATTGTACCTTGTCTGTCGTAAAGATTTAAATAGCCCGACATATAATGATATCTTAGCATGCCTGAAAAGTAAAAAAAAATAACCGGCATAAATAATTATGCCGGTAAAAGGACGCTGTCACGAAATTGACAACGAAATTGCTCTCCAGAAAGGACTTCTTCTTTCATTAAAATGTCAAGAGAGTAATCAAATACATTCCGTTGATTCTCCAGCATTTCACGCGTACGAAGCATAAGCTCGTCCAGTATTTTACTATTTTCCTTCATTAGCTCTTCTGTGGTAACCATATCCAGATTGGCAATCCCCAGAGAGGTAAGTCCGGACTTCATCATCGTTTCGACAATACTCAACGCCTGGTCGAAGTCTCCCCTCGAACCGGTACTGCGTCCGCCATAGAAAATCTCCTCGGAAGCGGCTCCGCCTAGTGCGATCATGATCTGATCCTCCAGATAGTCCTTGGTATACAGATACTGTTCCTCTTGCGGATTATGCCGTACATAACCGAGTGCCTGCCCCCGTGGGGTAAGGGTAACCTGGCTGACACTGCCCGGGCGCAGCAGTTCGGCCATGATCGCATGTCCCAGCTCATGAATAGCCACGCGTTTCTTCTCTTCCAGATTAGTCTCGCGGTCTGTCTTCTCACCCATCATCACCTTGTCGATGGCCATGGACAAATGACGATGCTCCACCTCTGTCAGATTTTCACGCATCATGTAGATGGCCGCTTCGTTCATCACACTTTCGAGTTGAGCACCAGAGAACCCATAAGCTTCCTCGGCGATTTTATCAAGACTCACTTCAGCGCTCAGCGGCTTGTTCTTGGCATGTAGAGCCAGAATCGATCTGCGGCCCTTGATATCAGGCATATCCACCTGGATATGCCGGTCGAACCGGCCTGGGCGCAGCAACGCCGAATCTAGCATTTCCTTGCGGTTCGTAGCAGCCACCAGGAGAATGCGCGGAGTCTCATTGTTATAGATACCGTCCATTTCCGTGAGCAACTGATTCAGTGTCTGGTCATATTCACGCTGCTGCCCGCCTTCACGCTTACCGCCAATAACGTCAATTTCGTCGATAAAAATAATCGCGCTCTGCTTGTTCTCCTTCACAGCCCGAGCACGGGCGTCGCGGAACAAATCACGGATACGCCCTGCACCTACCCCGACATACATTTCAACAAACTCACTGCCGGAGGCGGCAACGAATACTGAATTCGTATAGTGTGCAGCTGCTTTAGCCATCAGTGTCTTCCCGGTTCCCGGAGGACCGGTCAGCAGGATGCCCTTGAGTGGGCGAATCCCGAACTTGCTGATCTCTTCGTGACGAATCAGAAAATCCAGTGCTTCACGCAGCTCCTGCTTGGCATTATCCTGGCCGCCGATTTCTTCAAAAGTCAGCTTGGACGGCCCGTCCTTCTTGCGCTTCTTCTCCGCTCCGGCACCAACAGCGATCCCGCCACGCATATGTGCTATCAGCAGCAGCGCACCGATCATGCCAGCCGCAATAATGACCGGAAAAATATTAATTCCAACAAACACCATAAAAATTAACACCACAGGAATAAATCCTACCAGTACTTCTTTAGTCCATTTAGGCATTGTTCCAAACCCCCATCTTGGCCGGCTTGCGCGGCAGAATAATGAATTTGCTATCTTTGCCGCTGCTCAGGCTTACATAGACATTGCTATCGTCAATCTCTGTCGTTGCAACAACACCCTTGTATTCCGTATGACTCTCCTTCAATCCGTCAAGCGTCGACGGAATCAATGTATATTTACCGCTCTCCATGGCTTCTGCCACTGAGAACATTGCTTTATTCCAATAATCATCCAGCATTGCGCTGGAGTGCTGATCGACATCAAGCTTCAATGTGCGGCCGTTGATAGCCGATTTGCCTTCGGTCGAAACATATTGAACCAGTTCACGCATTTTCGTGCCCGGCTTAAGATCGAGTTTCAAAGTCACCTGATCGCGGTTAATAGTAATCTGAGACTTGTTGACACCTTCATAGCCAGCCACTATCTTTTGGAGCGGTTCCTGAATCACAAATTCACGATAGAGAAACCATCCACCAAATAACAAGGCAGCTGTCAACAGTGACGTTAGCAGTACAGGTACAAGACGCAGTTTCAAGAAACGTCCTCCTCTCGATGATTACAACAAGTATATGAATACGTCCCGGTATGCGATGATCCCTATGATCAGGGATTCAATTCGGCATGCCCTCTTGAATACAAATAGTAGTATATCACAGGTGTATATACGAAAACGAAAAAAAGTGTGAATATATTTAAAATTTTTGATTCTAATTTTTACAGATTTATCTAACCTTTTTTATTATTTATCGACAAAGCTCGCCCCAGAACTTAGTTCTGGGGCTTATTTTGATAAAAATATCTACCCGTAAATCTGACATCTGCATCTATACGAATTATCGATGATATACTAATAGATATAATTACAGCGACTAATTTGATATACGATAATCAATACGAAATTATATATTTTATAAACAAAAGAAAGTAACAAAAGAAAGTAACAAAAGAAAATAAAAAAATCAGCAAAAGAAATTAGCAAAAGAAATTAACAAAAGAAATTAACAAAAGAAATTAACAAAAACTAAGAGGAGCAAAGGGGAAGTTTGGAACTGTAGGAGTATCTGTAGGAGTATCTGTAGGAGTATCTGTAGGAGTATCTGTAGGAGCGGAGCGTTCGCCTGAAAGCTTACATAAGAATGGTTCGGCGGGAATGATTTTTACGTGGGAATGATTTACGTGGAAATGATTTCGCGGGAACGGTTCCATGAATATATTTACAAATGTAAACATCCACCCAGAACTTCACTTTCCACACTAGGTAATGCATTATAATTATCTTTCATCGGCTCTCACTGGCTGTCGCCTATTTCAACCGATATTCCCCCACACCAATCGTTTTAACAGCGAGAAAAATAGTCCATCTCCCTAATTAACAGCATTTTTGTACCTTATTTTTCTTGAATATAAAGAAATGAGGAAAATAAGGGCATTATTGTATCTTATTTTTCGAAAAAGCATCGCTGGACGAGTATTCTGGAAGATTTAAGGTACAATATTGCACTTAATTCCTATTAACTCTTAGCTGCAGAGAATTTAAGGTACAAAAATGCCGTTAATTCACTACGGGGATTCTTATTATAGACTTTCTTTTGTCCTGGCCTAGTTTGTTATTTTAATACGTTCCAAATAGATCAATGAATTCTCGTAAAAATCGTCGTTAAGCAATCTCGTTATTGATACTCATCAGACAACATATAGAAACCCTAATCTAAACGCAAACAAGCGAAACCGCCATCCGGTTCGCTTGTTTGTTTTTTCTTAAATCACACTTAACTTCCCCTTACTTTTATCCGTAAAGAAAGCCCAATGAGGTTCAGTCTCAGCGCTTCGGCAAACTGAAACGCCCTCCGATAGGCATTCCGTCAGAAAAGCGGTAGAACTGATAATAATAACGATCTCCTTGTTCATAAAAAAGCTGCCAGGCATATTCCCCGTTATACACACCCGGGAGCAGCCTTTGAATCTTAATATCCGGAAGCTGTGCGCTGATGATGGACCTGATTTTAGCCTCCGATGTGCCCTTGCTCAGTTCTTCGCTGAATACCACATTGTCGCCCTCAGCAACTTTACCGTCCGTTGTAAAGCGAACCCACACCATGAGCTCGGTACCCGCCTCATTTTTCCCTGTCAGCACCCAATACACCGAGTTTTCATCCCAGACCGATTTCTGGGCCTTCTCCATTAGAGTCAAGCCCGCACGGCTCTTGGCAACTTCCTTTGCTGCATCCCGTTCTTTCCATTGGTCTTTCATGATAAAGGCGTAGAACTGAATTAGGCCGAGCAGCAAGAGCAGAAACACTGCCACTCCTATCAGGATCCATTTTTTCCTCTTTTTCAAGTTACAGCTTCCTTTCTACTTGTTCCGCGGCGGTGATGCCTATTCCTCGCCTGTCTACCGCTTCAACAGACCTTCAAAAGTTTCCTGTGCCTTGCGTCGGATAGCCTCTTCATCCAACGTTAGGCACTCCCCGTTCTTCACAATCTGCTTTCCGTTCACCCAGACATGGAGCACGTCTTTAGCGCTGGCAGAATATACCGCATGTGAGAGCAGATCCGTATGCGGCAGGAGGTGCGGCTGGTCGATATCAATGGCAATAAAATCAGCCTTCATGCCGGGAGCAAGTCGGCCCACACTATCCAGGAAAAGTGACTTCGCACCGTACTCCGTAGCCATCAGCATGGCTTCTGAAGCCGGAACAGCTGTGGGATCACCGCTGAATCCTTTATGGATAAGAGCTGCCAGACGCATCTCTTCAAACAAGTCCAGATTGTTGTTGCTGGCTGCACTATCCGTGCCAAGCGATACGGTGACACCTGCATTCAGCAGGTCGATAACCCGGGCAATGCCGCTAGCCAGCTTCAGGTTGCTCCCAGGGTTATGGGAGACCCCGACATGGTGACGGGCCAGAATCCCGATCTCCTCGTCATTCAAATGCACACCATGCGCGACTAAAGATGGTCGTGTAAACATGCCCAGCTTTTCCAAGTGTTCGACAGGGCGCAGTCCGTATTCCTCTACGTTCTGCTCCACTTCCCGCTTTGTCTCCGACATATGCGTATGCAGCGGCAGATCCAGGTCATGGGACGCCTGTACGAACTTGACGAAAAACTCCGGCGGGCAAGTATAAGGAGAATGCGGGGACAGCATCGTTGTAATTCTGCCGTCTGCCTTGCCATTCCAGTCGCGAGCGAACCGGACAGCATCAGCCAGCTTCACATCCTGTACCTCCGGCGGACATAGACCGATAACGCCGCGTGTCAGAACCCCGCGCATGCCGGACTGCTCCGTAATCTCAGCTACCCGGTCCATTTTGTCATACATGTCCAAAAAGGTCGTCGTGCCGCCCTTCATCATTTCAAGTATGGATAACGAGCTTCCCCAGTAGATATCATCCGGGGTAAACTTGCCCTCCATCGGCCACATTTTCTCCTGCATCCAGACCTGAAGAGTCCGGTCATCACCATAGCCGCGCAGCAGCGACATCGCCGCATGACCATGGGTATTCACCAGACCAGGCATGAACAGCAGACGGCTGCCATCGATCACTTGCAGCTCTTCTTCAAGGCACGGCTCTTCTTCGCCTATGTATGTGATGAGATCATTCTCAATGATCATACAGCCGTTCAACACAGACAGAGGAGACCCAGGCACAAGAAACTTCCCGTTACGGATAAGAATCTTACTGCTGCTCATGCCCAATCTCCTCCTTTCCATCTTGCAAATAATAAGCCAGGCTCTGCAAATCCGTTGTGAAGTCGGCCGCATGAACACGGATATGCGCTGGCGTTTTTAGAATTACAGGTGCAAAGTTCAAAATCGCTTCAATACCGGATTCCACCAGGATATCAGCTACATTCTGCGCTTCGGTATCCGGTACAGTAATAATGCCGATACGGATGCCCTGCTCACGGATAGTGCTGCCCAGATCCTTCATGGGTTGTACAATGAGTGAGTTGATTTTCTGACCTACCTTGGGATCATAGGAATCAAAAATAGCGGTTATTTTCATCGTGTCCTTCAAGTAAGCATTGTAGTTGGACAAGGCATGTCCAAGATTACCGGCGCCTACCAGAGCCACGTTAATTTGCTGATCCAGTTTCAGGATATGGCGGATCTTCTCAATGAGATAAGATACATCATAACCGATACCTTTACGGCCGAAGTCGCCAAAATAAGCCAGATCCTTACGGATCTGGGCGGGGTTAAGATCCAGCTTCTGACCAAGTTCTTGAGAAGAAACTGTCGAGATTTCACGTTTTTGGAGATCGTTGAGGAATCGCAGGTATACAGGAAGTCTGCGTACCACCGCCTCCGAGATTTTATCCGATTTCATGTTTTCTCCTCCTAGATTAAGTGAAATAAAGATTCAAACAGAAGACAAAGCGTTACTCTGGTGAAGTTAGGGCTATAAGTCGCAAATCCATCTTCCCCTATATCGGCTTTCTTAAACCAGTGAAAAATAGCTCTGTTTCCCCAACTAACAGTATTTCCGCACCTTATTTTTCTAGATAAATACTTAAAAAGGATAATAAGAGCATTATTGTATCTTATTTTTCAAAAAAGCACCCCGAAAGCGTATTACGGAAGATTTAAGGTACATTATTGCTCTTAATTTAAGTACACCCTTAACTTCAGACTTATTAGGGTACAAAAATGCCGTTAATTACACTTCGGAGATCATTAATGTGTTCTATATAGATTAATCCGATTGTTGAAAATAACGCATTACACGAGGAATGAAAGGGGCATTATTTGCCCCCTTCCTCCAGCCATTCTGCAATTCGGGGAACCATTTGCTCGGTCTTCATATGCTCCATCTTGGGACCGGGCAGCGAATACAGAAAATATTTACCGTAATAGGATTCAATCACCCTGGTATCATAAACAATAACGATCCCCCGGTCTTGTGCCGTCCGAACGAGACGGCCGAAGCCCTGCTTGAAGCGGATAACCGCCTGCGGCACGGAGAGCTTCATGAACGGGTTCTTCTTCTGCGCCTGTAGCAGCTCAGCCTTAGCCTCCGCGAGCGGATGATTCGGCGGCTGAAACGGCAGTCTGACGATGGCCAGGCAGGTTAGGGCCTCGCCCGGAATGTCTACGCCCTCCCAGAAGCTGCTTGTACCAAGCAGCACAGAAGCGTTGCTGTCCTGGAAACGGCGGATCAGCTTGCTACGGCTTCCACCTTCGACTCCCTGGCCCAGTACACTGATATCCTGTGAAGCCAGAGCTTCCTTCAGGGGATCATAGACCTGGCGCAGCATACGGTAAGAAGTGAACAGCACCAGCATCCGTCCGCGTGTGATTACCGCAGCCTCCGCCAGTGATTGCACCAGCGTGTCCACAAAGCGGGCATCGCCTATGCTGCCCTTAACGCTCGGGAAGTCGCGCGGAATGACCAGCAGGGCCTGTTCACGGTACTTGAACGGAGAAGGCAGCAGCGAGGTCATCAGACGCCCCTGCTCCGCTGCCTCGCCGAGCCCCAGATTGTCAATCATGAATTGGAATGATTTATCGACCGACAATGTGGCCGAGGTCAGCACGATGCTGTTCTTCTTGTCGAAGAACAGCTCCTTAAGCTGGGCACTGACATCGACAGGCACCGCATAGAGTTGCAGGGACTTGCTGCGATAATTAGTGCTGGCTTCCAGCCAATAGACAACATTCACGTCGTTCAGATTCATAAAGAAGCGCACCTGTTCGCGAATGGCGCCCAAATCCTTAAAGAGACCCCCAAGATCGGTCACCAGACTGTCCGAGCTGGACTGACCATCCTGTTCACGCATCTCGCTCAGCATCTTCTCACCCTTACGGATGACTTCGCTGAGGCTCAGGTGCATTGTATTCTCTAATGCCGCCAGCTCTTCCCAGTCCTTCGGCTTGCTTCCCGGCTGGAGACGAAGCACAAGCTGTCCCGCTTCCCCTGCGGCCGCATCGCTGCGCTCCGGCAGGAGAGTGTACAGCCTCTCGCTTAATACATCCCATGTCTCCTTCACCGTAAGCAAGTCCGGATAAAGCCTGTCAATGATGACACTCCATTCGGAAGCCTGCTCGCTACCGGAAGTTTGCAGAATCTGACGCAAGGCCGGAAGCTGTCCGTTACGGCTGTCCTTGTAGAGTCTACCCAGAGTATGTGACACCGTAAAATGCTTCATGTGCATGCCGAGATGCTTCCCGGCTACATCCTCCAGATGATGGGCCTCATCAATAACCAGATGCTCATAGGCTGGCAACAATTGATGTCCAGCCTTCACATCTGCAAACAGCTTGGAATGGTTCGTAATTACCACGTCCGCAATACCGGCCTCATGCTTGGCCCGGTGGTAATAGCACTTGCGGAACCAAGGGCAAGCACGGCCCAGGCACGAATCGGTGTCGCTTGCTACCGTCTCCCAGAAATCCCCGCCGCGTCCGCCGAGGTTCAGCTCCTCGTCATCCCCGGATTCACTCTGAGTCAGCCACACGATCATCTGCGCGGCAATGATGGCATCTTCCCTCGGACTCGTAAAGTCCCTTTTATTTATTTTATGTTCAAATTTGCGCAGACACAAATAGTGCCCTCTTCCCTTGAAGATAGCAGCCTTGAACGGAAATGGTACAACTTCGGTCAGCAGCGGAATATCGCGCTCCCGGAGCTGGTCTTGCAGATTAATGGTATGAGTGCTGACCATGACCTTTTGCTCGCTGCGAACGCTCTGATAAATTGCCGGAAGCAGATAACCCAGCGACTTGCCGGTTCCCGTCCCTGCCTCAATCAGCAGGTGCTTGTCCTCGGAAAGTGCGGTTATAACCTCGCTAAACATAATATCCTGGGCTTCCCGGCTTTCATAATGGGGTAACTTGTCCTTGAGCCGTTGTCTAATCTCATCCATATAATCAGAGAAAGATAATGAATGCAGTGGATTAGCACCATGCTGATCCCTTGGAGGCTCCAGCTCTGTCCAGTCGCCTACCTTGAGGGCAAGCTGCCGGTAAAATGTTAAATCGCTCTCCGGCTGGAAAGTCTCCATCTCCCGTTCCCGCAGCAGCCCGTCGAAATACCAGCCAAGATCGCTGTCTTCTGCGGCGAATAACTCGCTGAGCCGCTGTATTGTTAGAAGCGGCAGGCTGTATAGCTCCTCCAGACATTGGAGCAGCACGAGCGCGGTAGCCAAAGCATCGCTGTCGGCCTGATGCGGCCGTTCATGCGTAATGCCGAAATGGCTGCTGACGGCACCTAGCTGATAAGTCGTCAGCGAAGGAAAGCAAATTTTCAGAAAATCGATCGTATCCAGAATACGGCCTTGAAACGGCAAATATCCGCATCGATCCAATGCATTTTGTAAAAAATGGAAGTCAAAGGCCACATTATGCCCTACCAGAACGACATCGTCCAGTAAAGGCACTAGCTCCATCATCATCTCATCCAGCTCTGGCGCATCCGCCACGTCGCTGTCGGTTATGCCTGTCAAGCCCGTAATAAAAGGAGGAATCGGCGCTCCGGGCTTGACAAAGGAACCATATACCCGGGAAATGGACCGGTCTTCTTCTATAATGGCAAGACCCACCTGGATGATTTCACCCACCGATTGGGTTCCCGTTGTTTCAAAATCAAGCACGGCAAATTTCATTGTAAGTTCTATTCCCTTTCACTTGAGACTCTTAATCAGCATAACAGAAGTTGCGAAAAAAGGCGATGCACCCCGCTGTCAACAGTGGAGGCATCGCTTCTGTGGCAAGACTGATGGTTATAAAAGCGAGACAAGCTGGCTGCCATACTGGAGTTGTCCCCCACGCTTACGGCACACTTCCAGATTCACAGTTGGTTCCGGCAGGGCCGGATCATGCTGAAGAGACAAATCGAACAACTCCTGCGCTTCAGGGAAGCGCTCCTGAGAAGCTCGGATACAGCCCATAGCATTATAGATCATCGCTTTGAGCTTGCGTTCCCGAACGAGATTCAGCATATGGTTCAGATGAACCCATGCGGCTTCGCCTTCCCCTTCCTGCAGATAAGCCATGGCAAGATACAGTCGGGCGGCGAGGCTGTCCGGGTACTCCTGAACGACGCCCTTAAACTGTTCGATACACTGCGGGTACATCAGCAGCTTATAATAGCCCTGACCTCTGACGAAGGACTCCATGGACAGCTCTGGCGCCTCCTGCTGAGCGGCAGGCTCCAGAGGCTCATCCGGCACTTCCAGGTTGTCACGGAAATGGCTGAGCTTCTCCGCGAAGACCAGCCATTCATCCATGACATGATCGCTGATCCGGTGTAACAAATTGTACTTGCATAAAAGCTCTTCCCGGCGGGCACCCTGCGCTTTAGGATAGTCAGTGACGACCTCCTGTAGCATCTGGTTCATTTCAGCAAATAAATGTTGAAACATGACTTCATCCCACCCTTACTGAAAATGGTATCAGTTCAGTTCAGTTCAGCTTGCCTGACTTCATTTTTCGCAAGGTGAGGGTCTTTCATGCCTGCCATTGATTACATGCCCGTCAGAAACGGTCAGACGATGGTCGCGTGGATCTCATGATCGGCGAGTTTGACCGGCTTGTTCAGCTCATCTACAAAAACTACAGTCGGTTTGTGGCCCTGAAGCTCCTCTTGAGAAAGCATCGCATAAGAAATAATAATCACTGTATCGCCAGGCTGCACCAGCCGGGCTGCCGCACCATTGAGACAAATCACACCGCTGCCGCGCGGACCGGGAATGACATAAGTCTCCAGACGAGACCCGTTGTTGTTGTCCACGATCTGCACCTTTTCATTCTCCAGCAAGTCTGCGGCTTCCATCAAATCTTCATCAATGGTAATACTGCCCACATAATTCAAATTAGCTTCCGTCACTGTTGCCCGGTGGATTTTGGATTTCATCATATGTCTAAACAATTGCAGCTACCTCCTTAGGAGTAAACACAATATTGTCGATCAGGCGGGTTTTACCGAATTTGACGGCCAGTGCCATAATGATCTCACCATCTGCCTGTGCCAAAACAGAATCGTCAGCTAGTGGCTCAAGATCTGGAAAAGTCAAAATTTCCGCATAATCTATCACCGCAAGTGGTGAAGAAGAAATGATCGAGGCCAGTAATTGTCTGATTTCCTCGGCCGTCTTGGCTGATCCTTCTTCAACAGCTTCGCGTGCCGCCCGCAGGGAACGTGACAGTACAAGTGCTTGAAGTCGTTCTTCCTCCGACAGATACACATTGCGGGAACTGAGCGCCAAACCATCCGCTTCACGAACGATAGGACAGGCTATAATCTGCACATTCATATTCAGGTCAGACACCATTTGGCGGAGAACGGCTACTTGCTGAGCATCCTTCAGACCGAAAAAGGCATAATCAGGCTGCACCATATTAAACAGCTTGGAGACCACGGTAGTGACACCGTCAAAGTGTCCCGGGCGCGAAGCCCCACACAGCACGTTGGTCAGTGAAGAGACGGACACTCCTGTACGAATAGGACGCGGATACATCTCTTCCACAGACGGGATAAATACGATATCTGCACCTTCACGCTCCGCAAGCTCCAGATCCCGGGCTTCGTCACGGGGATATGAAGCAAAATCCTCATTTGGCCCAAATTGCAGCGGGTTGACAAATATACTCATAACCACCGTACCGGACATTTCCGTAGCCCGGCGCAGCAAGCTGGCATGTCCGTCATGCAAGTAACCCATGGTCGGCACAAAACCAATCGGTGTATGACCGCCGCCACGCATATATTCCAGCGCTTCGCGCAATTGTTCTACTGTTCTGACCACTCTCATCTTATTTCGCTCCTTTTGACGCGGTGCCATACAAGGACTCTAGAACCGTCTCATCCGCTTTGAAAATATGGCTCTCATCAGGGAAGGCGCGCTGCTTGACTTCCTGCACATATTGAGTGATCCCTTCGCGGATTTGTGTACCGATATCGGCATAGGTTTTAACAAAACGCTTTTCACGGTAAGGGGAGGCATAACGCAGTACATCATGATATACCAAAACCTGCCCGTCAGTATAACGTCCAGCTCCGATACCGATAGTTGGAATGCTAATAGCCCGTGAAATGGCCTCCGCCACTTCCTCAGTCACCAGCTCCAGCACTACGGCAAAAGCGCCTGCAGCCTCTAGTGCCTTGGCCTCATCCATCAACCGCTGCGCGTCCGCCGGGTCCTTACCCTGAATCCGGTAACCGCCAATGGTATTCACGGACTGCGGAGTCAAGCCGATATGTCCAAGTACGGGTACACCAGCAGACACAATTTGCTTAACGGTCTCACAGATCTCGACGCCGCCCTCCACTTTAACCGCATGGGCACGTCCCTCCTGCATCAGTCTGCGCACCCCGCGGAGACTTTCGTCAATACTGCCATGGTAGGTCATAAAAGGCATATCCGCCACAATAAACGTATTATGTGCTCCGCGGACTACGGAACGTGTGTGGTATACCATATCATCCAATGTGACCGGAAGGGTCGTATCATAGCCCAACACCACATTGCCCAGCGAATCGCCAACAAGGATGATGTCGATGCCGGCCTCTTCGGCCAGACGGGCTGAAGGGTAATCATATGCAGTAATCATAGTTAGCGGAATACCGTCCGCCTTCATTTTTTTCATTTTCACAATGTTCAATGCCTGTTTGTCTGCCATTGCTCCTCATTCCCCTTTTCCTGAGTAGATAGCGCGTAAACGCGCAAATAAAAAACCCTTTAGCATAAGTCCGCTAAAAAGGTCCGAAGGGCAAAAAAGAGTCACTCGCGATCGTCCCTTCTGTCTCGGTCCTTACGGCTCAGAGCAGAATCCAACGTAACCGTTCATTACAGTTATGAAGGTGAATCCAAGAAACACATGATCTATTCCGGAGTGCAGTTCGCTTAAATTCCGATACCGCCTCTGTCCATAGTATAACAAATGATTGCCGCAAATACACGAAAAAAATGTGACAAGTCATGGTACAAAGTCTCAAATAAGCTCGATTTCACCAGAGGATACGCTGTGAATTTGTCCCGATCGGTCCATCAGCAGTAAGCCACCATTATCATCCAGACCTGTCGCAAGACCCTCCATTCGCCCTTGTGGAGTATTTCGGGCCACTTGACGGCCTAGCGTAACCGACATGGCTTCCCATAGTCGAGCAACCGGGGAAAAACCGTGCTCCAAATAAAAGGCATACAGACTGTCCAGCTCGGTCAGTACGGCTCCGGCCAGAACCGAACGGTCAACAGAAGCCCCTCCCCGTTCAATCAGCAGCGAGGTACCCACTCCGTTCAGAAAATCCGGGTAATCCTCTTCCGCAAGATTAACGGAAATGCCAATACCGGCAATGCAATAGGCCAGCTCATTCTCATAACAGGATGACTCCAGCAGAATCCCGCATATTTTACGGTCTCCGGCGAGTAGATCATTTGGCCATTTGATTCCGACATCCACGCCAGACACGCGCCGAATAGCCCGGCAGACCGCTACGCCCGCCATCAGCGTGAGCTGCGGGGTAGACAACAGCGGAAGACTCGGCCGAAGCACCACACTCATCCAGATGCCCTTGCCGAACGGGGAATGCCATTTCTTACCTTGCCGGCCTCTGCCACCCGTCTGTTCCTCTGCAATGACGGTAGTGCCTTCGGGAGCACCGTTCTCGGCTAGCCGCTTGGCTTCCTCCTGGGTTGACCCTACAGTCGTCAGCATATGTACATGTCCGCCCCAACGGGAAGCCGAAGCTTCCTGTTGTAATCCGGACAACGATAACAATTCAATGTTGCTCATGTCCTACCATCCTTTTTGCTTCCAGTAACAATTCTTCTGGTTGATTACGCAGGTCACCGGTTGCTGCCCCCTGAAGAAGGTCTTGCAGCAGCCTCCCTACCCATGGCCCCGGCCGTTGTTCCAAGGCCGCGGCCAGATCGTTGCCGGTCACCGCGAGACCGGCAAGTGCCTGCACCGGCATCTGCGCCATCCACTGGCGCGCGATGGCCGGGAAGTCCTGGCCTTCCCCAGTACGGGGAAGGCCAGCGGCTGTGGCAGCATCCGCAGGCGCTGCCACAAGGAAGGCGGCGTGGTCTGCGCCGCCGCCCGGTGCGCTCCCCGCTGCTGCAGGGAGCGCCTCCAGCAGCGCCAGCCAGCCTTCGGCGGCGGCGCTGCCATGGGCCAGCACGGCGGCGATCCATTGCCGCCGCAGGGCCTCCACAGCGCCCGGGTCCCCCGCGGGCGCTGCTTCAAGGGCTGAGGTCCAGGCTTCGCGGACCCGCAGCACCCGGACGACGGCGGTGCGCGTCGTCCCAGGGAACGTCCATGCCCGCAGCAGACTGTCGGCCTCTGTGGCCGACACGCCTAGGGCATGCAGGAGCAGCGCCCAGCGCAGATGGGCACCCTCAAGTTCCCCGATCCCGGCCGTCAGGGCGGCGGCTACCGCCAGATCGGCATCGGTCCAGGGGAACGGGGCCTTGCCGCGCGGCAATAGCCCGCTACGGGCCAGCATGCCGAGGCCGCGCAGGGGATGCGGCCCCTCTACGATGCGCTCCAGCTCTGCGCGGAGCCGCTCCACAGCAATATGCGCCAGCTTATCCCGCTGGCGCAGCAGCCCGCGCCACGTGTTCTTGGCGACGGAGAAATCCAGCACGGACGCGAAACGCACGCAGCGCAGCATCCGCAACGCATCTTCTGCAAAGCGCTCCTCCGCGTCCCCTACACATCTTACGGTCCGGCGGCTCACATCCTCCGCACCGCCAAAAGGATCCGTCAGCACACCATCTGCTCCACAGCAGATGGCATTCATCGTAAAGTCGCGGCGTCTTAAGTCTTCCTTTACATCCCGGACAAAAACCACCTGTTCCGGACGGCGATGATCGGCATAGCCGCTTTCTGTCCGGTAGGTCGTCACCTCATAGGCATGACCGCCCTCAAGAACAGTTACGGTTCCATGCTGAAGTCCAGTAGGGACTGTCCGCGGAAAAAGCGCCACCACTTCCTGCGGGAGCGCCGAAGTGGTGATATCCATATCATGGACCGGACGGCCCATCAGCTCATCGCGGACACAGCCCCCGACCCAAAATGCCTCATGGCCGTTCTCCATCAGCTTGTCTATCACATTCTCTGCAGCTTCCGCCATGCCGGCAGGCGCCATCTTCCATTCCATTAGAAGCTCCTAACTCCCGAACCATAACCCAGTTCCGGCACCTTGCGGTCAAGTACCCGGTAATAAATGGATTCATATTGATCCGTGATCGTATTATTGCAGAAATCCTCACAGGCCCGATGCAGACAGGCTGCTCTGAATTCCTCAATCATGACCTCATTGGACAACAGCTTAACGGCATATTCTGCCATCGTCTTCGTGTCGCCGATCGGGGCCAAAAAGCCTGTTTTGCCATGCTGAATCAATTCCGGTATGCCCCCAGCCTGAGAACCAATGGTCGGAACACCGCAGGCCATCGCCTCCAGCGCGACAAGACCAAAGCTCTCCTTCTCGGAAGGAAGAAGCAACAGATCAGCCAAAGAGATCACTTGAGCGATTTCATCTTGCTTTCCGAGGAAACGAACCTTGTCGTCAAGACCCATCTCACTGATTTTAGCCTGAATCTTCGGCAGATCCGGCCCTTCGCCGACCAGCAGGAGCTTGGAAGGAATCTTCTGGCTGACCCGGGCGAATACATCCACTACATCTCCGACACGTTTGACTGGACGGAAGTTAGAGATGTGCATGAGGATTTTCTCATCAGGTTTGGCAAAATCGCCGCGCAAATCCGTTACATCCCGCGGATAGTAAACACGCTTGTCTACAAAATTGTAGGTAAGATCAATATCGCGTGTGATATCAAGGACCTTACGCGTTTCTTTTATCAAGTCCTGCGATACGGCGGTGACCGCATCACTTTCATTAATACCGAGCCGGATCAAATCCTTCAGCGACTCATCCTGACCCAGCACCGTAATATCCGTACCATGCAGAGTCGTTACAACTTTCATATCATTGTTCAGCATTTGTTTGGCGAGAAATGCACAAACCGCATGCGGAACTGCATAATGGACATGCAGAATGTCCAGATTTTGCATTTTAGCAACCTGAGCCATCTTATTAGCTAGTGCCAGATCATAAGGCGGGTAACGGAACACATAATAATCGTTGACCTCAACCTCATGGTAAAATATATTTTTCTGAAACGTTCCGAGCCGGAACGGGATACTGTGGGTAATAAAGTGGACCTCATGGCCTTTTTCAGCCAGCAGCTTGCCCAGTTCAGTTGCCACTACGCCCGAGCCGCCCAGAGACGGATAACAAGTAATGCCTATCTTTAACAACCGGTCCATCTTTCCGTCCCCTTCTTGTCTAATGTTTGGTAACTTCTTATATAAAGTTGAGTTGTTTACTCATTTTCTAATGCTTGCAAGAAAGCAAGCACCGCATCTTTCATTTGCTCCATGCCTGGAGATTCGAGCGGGAAATGCCCGGCTCCCTCCAAAATCACACATTTTTTACTAACCCTAAGTTTATTATAAAAGGGTTCGCTAAGTGAAATCGGCGTCATTCGATCCTCCTGTGGATGAACCAATAGGACTGGACAGACCTCAAAATGCTCAGGTCTAACGGACAGCTTCATATCCAGAAAGGTTCGTAACAGGCGTAATGGAACCTTGGTGCCTGCCGCCCCTGAATCATTCATAATTAGTTGGTTTAACTCGCTATTATTAGAAATGAAATGCATGCGTGAAACATGGTTCACAGATATTTTCAAGGAATCCAATACCATTGGAAATGAGTCCAACATCAATTTGCCGAATCGGCTGATCAACTTGTTAGGAGCCAGCTGATCACGAACCTCACTCCGGCTGGTGTCAACAAATGTCGTTGCTATCAGGCCTTTTACTTTTTTATTGTGCGCAGCCGCATGATATGACAGCATACCGCCAATGCTGCTGCCGAGCAGAACAATAGGTCGTTCATCCCGCTCCAGCTCCCGGTCAATCAAATCCGAGATCAGCTGGATCCAGATCTGGTAGTCAATAGAATGAAAAGAATGCGCACGGCTTAGTCCGTAAGGAGGCAGGTCGGGTGACACCACTTCGTATCCGCTGTTCTGCAGCATTTTGGCATAGGGCGCAAGCATCCTGCCATTACCGCCTGCTCCATGAACTGAAATGATCTTCAGTTTGGAGCTTGTCACAGGCATACGATCTATATGAATAGTTCCCTTGTCCCATTCCCACCATTCTTCGGACGGAAGATCCACTGCTTTTAGCTGAATTTCTTCAGGAAAGAACTTCTGGTATTGCCGCCAATATAAATCACTTTCATTATAAGATGGCGGCAATTCCCTTAGAAGTGCCCTGTCGCGCCTCGTCACGATGACTGCTGCGAACCATTCCCGGCAGTGAACATTTCCACAGCATAAGGTACTTTTGTCGCGAACCCTTCCGCATAAGGAATGAGTCTGCGCTGTCCAAGCAGCATGTCTCTCGACCGGACACGTTCGATATAACCCTCAGTCAGGGGAGTGGATACAGCGTCCTCTCCTTCCGGCTTGGTGAACTGGGAGCGGTAGCAGGATAGCGCCTGCTCCTTCACCCCGTATTGTTCTGTTACATCGACGATCAAATCGGTCCGGCCCAGATCATTGATGAAGTAAAAATACAGCTGCGGCGCGGCGACCGCAGGCTTGTCCGGCATATATTTACGCAGCTTGGCGTTAAAAACCGCTTCCTCTACAAGCTTGGAGCAGGCAATATGATCGGGATGGCGGTCTTCCCAGTACGGCGCGAATACAATATCAGGCGCGTACTTGCGAATCTCAGCGGTAACCGCAGCCACGTGTTCTTCAGTAATATGAAGACCTCTGTCAGGCAGCCCCAGATTACTCCGGACGGTAACGCCAAGCACGTCAGCCGCACGCTGCGCTTCGGTCTTGCGAAGCTCAACTGTACCGTTGGAGGACATCTCAGCGGCCGTCAGATCACACAAACCTACCTTCAGGCCAGCAGCTGTATGCTTGGCAATCGTTCCCCCCATACCGATTTCAGCATCGTCTGCATGAGCGCCGAATATGAGAATATCCAGCTTCATTCGTCTACCCCCGGTTTATATTTATGTACCAGCTCACGCCAGGCAAAATCCCCCCGGTCAATCGCCTTGACCAGAATTTCCGCGGTAGCGATATTCGTAGCCACCGGTATGCCATATACGTCACAAAGACGGAGTAGCGCCGTAATATCCGGCTCATGCGGCTGCGCCATCAGCGGGTCGCGCAAGAAAATAATGAGATCCAGCTCATCCTGAGCCACCATGGACCCGATTTGCTGATCTCCTCCGAGAGGGCCACTCATGTAGCGGTGAATGACTAGCTCTGTGACATCCATAATCCGCTGACCTGTAGTTCCCGTTGAAAATAATTCATGCCCTTTAAAAACATGCTCATACGCCGTCACAAAGTTAACCATCTCATCCTTTTTGCGGTCATGCGCAATAAATGCGATTCTCATCATGGTGTACTCTCTCCCGTCTAATCTATAAAATGCTCAAATCCGTAGATCATTCCTGTATATTCCATTACCTTCTGTATCCCGATCTTGACTCCTGGCATATAACCCGCACGTTCATAGGAATCATGACGGATCTTCAGGGATTGCCCGAAATCGCCGAATATCACTTCTTCCTGGGCGAAAATGCCCGGCAGACGAACACTGTGAATACGGAAGCCGTTGTAATAACCGCCACGCGAGCCTTCAATTATCTCTTCTTCCAGCGGATTGCCCTGGCGAAGCTCTTGCCTCACTTCAGAGATCATTTCGGCCGTCTTAATGGCAGTACCGGATGGTGCATCCAGCTTCTGGTCTCCATGGTACTCGATAATCTCCAGATTAGGGAAGTACTTGGAGGCCTGTGCAGCAAATTTCATGAGCAGAATGGCTCCAATAGAGAAGTTCGGCGCGATCAAACCGCCAATCCCCTGATCCTTACACTGCTTGTCCAGCTCGGCGATTTGTTCCGGAGTAAATCCGGTTGTACCAATTACAGGACGAACGCCATATTTAACAGCCAGCGCGGTATGCGGATAAGCCGCTTTCGGGTTCGTAAAGTCTACAAGCACATCCGCGTTGCTGCTGGCAAGCGCAGTCTCCAAGTCACTCACCACTACGATGCCAGCTTCCTCCAACCCGGCTAGACGGCCTGCATCGCTTTCAGCTGAGGACCGGTCTACCGCAGCAGCCAGTTCCAGTTCTTCATCCTGAAGAACCAGCTTCAATACTTCCTTACCCATTCTTCCGCCTGCACCTGCTACAATTACTCTGATTTTCTTACTGCTCATATCAAATTCATCCTCGCTTTCGCTGGTTCTGTAGTTATTGCATATAAGTCTGCAATGATTTCTGTAGGTCCTTCATCAATTGCCGTAATCCGGCATCATCCGGATGCAAGGAAATAACTTCTTTCAAGGCGGAGATCGCCTGTACATGCTCATTCATCCGGCTATGCGCAATGGCCAGCCATACATAAGCGTCACCATATAAAGGATCCAGCGTGACCGCTTCTTTTAATAATGTAATGGGGTGATACGGGTTGAGAGTACCTGCCTCTTCATCTTCCAGCAATCGTTTGGCTTCGTTGACAAGCCTCATTGCCTGCAAATGCTGCAGGTGGAGATTATATTCCGGCTTGCTGCCGTCCAGCTTCACTGCGACAAGGGCGTGCTCGACCGCTTTATCCAATTTGCCACTACGCGCATAAGTAATGGAACAACGGTATCGAACCTCCGCATCGCAAGGGCTGGCGGTAATCGCCTTCTCGAAGCAGGATACGGCCTCCGCAAAATCACTGCGCAAAATGGCACGGTAAGCATCTTTGATATAATCAGTATTACTCATATATGCACCATCCTCACGGCTTCAAGTGCCGGTCGTTTGGTACAGCATATGATACATTTGCCTAATCGGTGTTTTTCTTGGTCCAACGGTCGGCATCACGCGTATTGAACTTGTGCATGACCTTGTCATGAGCCTCTGTGAGATCAATGCCAAGTGAATTGGCAAAACAAATGGTGATAAACAAGATGTCCCCGAGCTCTAGCTCGATAGAATTGTCCGCTTCATCCGCCTTCTTCGGCTTTTCGCCGAATTGATGGTTCACCTCGCGGGCCAGTTCGCCGACTTCCTCGGACATTCGGGCCAACATCGCCAGCGGGCTGAAGTAACCTTCCTTAAACTGCGAGATATATGCATCTACTTCACGCTGAATTTCATTCAGACTTTTTTCCATAAAATGTTCCTTCGCCCCCTGTTGCATCTTGCCTATTGTTTGCCCCTATGTTATCGTAAAGACGTTTTGAAGACAAATCTTTTTTAAGGAATTTTAAGTATCAGATAAAAAAGGCATACTTATTGTAGACAAGTAAAAGTCCAGAAAAATGCCCTATAGAGGCCTAACGAGGGATTATATGAATTCATCCAAATTGTTTGCGATTACAAAAACAGTAGCGCCAATCATGCTGGGAAGCGCCATCTATGCCTTCGGACTGCTGTATTTTATCATTCCGAACCAACTGATGGAGGGCGGTGTTACAGGGATAACCATCCTGCTAAACTACGCGTTCCACATTCCGATCTTTCTGACTACACTACTAATTAATCTGCCGCTCTTTTTAATGGGCTGGAAGGTACTCGGCGGGCGCCAGATCGTCTATACCGGAGTCGGTATTGGTTCTCTGACTATATTCCTATGGTTGTTCGAAAAAATGATCGATCTGGGCTGGATCAACCCGTTTAGCACAGAGCATGATTTTATTCTCGCTTCATTATATGCAGGGGTGACCCTCGGCCTTGGCCTGGGTATCGTATTCCGCTTCGGAGGGACCACCGGCGGCGTCGATATTGTTGCACGGATCATCGGACGCAAATTCGGCTGGAGCATGGGACAGGTTATCCTTACCACTGATGTCATCATTATTGGTGCTTCTCTGTTATACATTTCGCGGGAAAAGATTCTGTATACCCTCGTGGCTGTATTCATTTCCTCCCGGGTCATTGATTTCATACAGGAAGGCGCCTATGCCGCCAAAGCCTTTACCATCATCAGCGACGAGGCCCCAAAGATCGCCGATCTCATTAGCGAGGAGCTGGAGCGCGGGGTAACCTTGATACCCGCCATCGGCGCTTATTCCAAACAGGCCAAATACATGGTGTACTGCGTGGTATCCCGCCAAGAGATCCGCAGGCTCAGTCAATTAGTCAAATCCGTTGATCCCCGCGCCTTTGTCATTATCAACGATGTCCATGATGTGCAGGGTGAAGGGTTCCGGGAGACGTAGTTAGCTGATGTTGATTGATATTACTGATATAGATTGACGTTAATCAATATTGATTGGTGTGGACTGATGATAATTGAAATTGTTGATCCGGATTTTTAGTATTGTTCTATTACATAAATTGGACTGTACTAATAGTAGTCGCATGATAAAAACATATAAAAAGTCGCGGTTCGGTTGCGAGAAGCAATCAAATCAGCGGCTTTTTTAGTTGAAAAGTTAGCGTACTATCTGCAACATATACACCACAGCTCCAACATCAACACCGACGTTTCTGAGTGAACACAAAACCACTCTCACTTTGCAGCAATCTTTTTAAACCAATAAAGGACTGGCTTCTAATCCCTAACCTTTAACCTCTAACCTCTAACCTCTAACCTCTAAACTCTAACCTCTAACCCCTAAACTCTAACCCTAACCCTAACCCTAACCCTAACCACTAACCTCTAACTCCTAACCCCTAACTCCTAACTCCTAACCCCTAACCCCTAACCTCTAACCCCTAACCTCTAAACTCTAACTTCTAACTTCTAACTTCTAACTTCTAACTTCTAACTTCTAACTTCTAACTTCTAACTTCTAACTTCTAACTTCTAACTTCTAACTCCTAAACTCTAACTTCTAACTCTTCAACCTTCACCCTTTACTCTTTAATTTTCGACTTCTAACTTCTAGCACATACTCTCCAGCCATTCTCAAATACACATGTTCTTATCCATAATCCAGCCATTCCGCAGTGCCGAAAGCATCTGCTATCGGAAATAAGTGCAATATTGCACCTTAATTTTCTCTCCAACTTATCATTCCAGTGATTAAGTGCATTTCTGTACCTTAATTACCTCGAGATTGGCTGTTACAGGCTTTATCGCAATATTTAACATACATTTTTGCCACTAAATGCCTCTAAAACTATATTTCCAACAAATTAAGGTACAAAATTGCACTTAGTTCTCAAATTGCCCCCACAGCTCAGTCTAGTCAAGATTGCACTTAGTTTCTTCAGCAGCTCCACTGCCCGCGTACAAGCAGGGTCGTACCTAGTTTCCTATCCGCTCCAGCCCGTCCAGAAACGACTCACCTTAGAAAAGAAACCCGTCCAACCCCTTCCTCACTCTAGTAATCAACACAAAAAGAGACCGGCGTGCCTCGCCGATCCCCTTCATTCCCCTGGTTCAATTCCACCACTGAACCTTGTCGAAGGACTACCCGCCCCTTTTGGGGTCACAGTGTATCAATTTCCAATCTTCAGGTTGTCCCTCTCTAAATCGACTTCCAGCTCTCATGGAATGCCCTTTTACTGACTTCCATCCCTTACATTGTCGCTCTATATAGCTTCCAACCCTCACATTGTCGCTCTACATGAGCCCCGGTTCTCACATGGTCACCCTGTATCGACTCCCGATCCTCAGGACCACCTCTCTACATCGGCTTCCAGTCCTCATGCCGCCGCTCTAAACCGGCTTCCATTCCTCGTTCTGGCCGCGGTATTTGCGGTAAGCGACGTAGACAAGGGCGGCAATAATAAATCCGGCTGCCAGCAGTCCCCAGGCCCCGTATTCCTTCGGCGCCAGCGGGAGCGATAGGGCGGGCTCATCCTTTTCTTTGCCAAACATCACCCGGACCGCCTCGTGGCCGTATGAGATGATCTCCATAAGCCGGGCACGTTCCGGCTTTTGGCTCTGGGACGGCACACCAGCTGCGTAAGACAGCCAGGAATCTAAGGCATTCACGACCTCAGGCTGACGCGAGATCAGCACCGCCGGACGGATATTGTCATACCTGCCCTGCAGCCGCTCCAGCGCCGTTTTCCACGCTGTCAAATCACTAGCAGAGGCACTCTGCTCCATCGCGTTCAGGTCCTCACGCAGCAGCTTGTAGTAATGGAGCCACATCGGCTGGCGTGGATGATTCAGGCTGTTAGCCGCCAGCCTCAGTCTCGCGGCAGCAGACTCCCAGCGTTCAGGGGAGATTTTCACCCCGGCAATGGCAGACTTCAGGTCTATAATTACAGCCGACAGTGCATTGATGCCTTCCACCGAGGTCAGCCCTTCAAAGGAAGAGGACACAAAAATCCGCGAGATTTCCTCGGTCAGCTGCCGGACCTTGGCAACATTACCATCCACCACATAGCCATACAGCGCTTCCGCTGCCTGTTCCAGCTGCTGTGCATCATTCCTTGCTCCAAGCACAGCCGAACCGTCATCAGTCGTCTCTGGAACTTTCTGCACTGTACCGCTACCCGAATGATCCGCTCCGGTACCAAAGGCTGCGGCTCCCGTCGCTCCATACAGCCCGGCCACCAGCCAGCAGAGTATCAGGCCAATCAACAAACTATACCTTCTGCGCGGCATGAGACATCCCTCCTACCCTAAATGTATGGCAGCAGGACAAGGGATAGAACAGATGCAATGAAGGAAATGACGCCTCGTTAGAGCTCCCTCAGAGTCTGTTTTTCCTACCATGAAACACCCAGGCGGCAGCTGTACTAAAGATCGTGAGCGCGAAGGTAAAATACATCACCTGCTGCACATGATCTGTAAGCACCGATGGCAACCAAGGGAAAACGCCATAGGAATAATCTACTGTATCGTTGAACAATGTGTAGATTAAGGCCAAGGGTAGCATTTTTCGATACGAGAAGAATCTCGCATATAACAATGCCTCCACAGCCATCCCTGTATGAGAAATGACTAACATCCAATCCTGCCAGGTCAGGGCATCCCCAAGATAGCCCCCGGCAAAAATAACGCTGACCGCCCAGATCCCATATTTCACGGAAGTGACTACCGCAAGCGCTTCAATAATTCCGCGAACAATATTCCCGTTTAGGCTTTTCGGCGGAAACAACAGCAGCAGGAGTGCTATGGTAAAGAAGAGGCTAGCCGTTGGGCTGTCAGGCACCATTGGGAGCAGCCAAAGCGGATAGTGATCCGCTGTGTATGCGAGCTGGTTGCCGTACCACATATACCCATAAATCGTACCGAGTAGGTTCACAATGAATAAGAGCCAAAGAATTCCCCGGTGTTTAAACAGTTTCTCAACCCAATGTTGCGACATTCTGACTATTAACCTCCCGATGACACTTTATGCAAGACCAAGCAGAAACGGCTTTGCCATCCTCTAATGGACGGTACCCGTTCAGCAAGAAATATAAGGCTGATTTATAACTTAAAACATATAAATCCTTATATTCATGCAAAAACCTGACCGCATGCACGATCAGGTTTGCGTTAACTCTATTTTACTGTTGACTTTTTTGTTTCGCAAGCCATCCGGCCAGATCGTCAATATCCTTATCTGACAGGCCTGCACCCGTTGCAGCCTCCAGCATAGATGGCATCTGTCCCTGGCCGTCTTTAATGATTTTAAGAATCGCTTCCTTGTCGTGAGTGTCCCCCACCCCGCGTAGAGAAGGGCCTGCTGCCCCCTTCAAATCGGTAGCATGACAGGAGATACAGGTCGCCTGCTTGAAAAGCGCCATGGCCGGGTCATCCTTGTCCACAATTGCAATCTCCTTAGCCTTGACTGCACTGGACGTAGGCAAGCCCTTGGCCCGGTTCTCCGCCGCTTTTTCCTCACGCTGAACATCTTCCGGGATTTGACCCGTTTCCGCCATCTCATGCTTGTATTCCGTCCAGGCGGTGTTTGTCAGGTAGACTATGGCCGCAAGGGACAGGAACATCAACGAAGAGGCGATCGGACGACGATAGAAGCGGCGCTCTCGGCCTGTATCCAGGAATGGAGCCAGAAGCAGCGAGCCGAACGCTACGCCCGTAACACCCAGGGTACCGAGAACGATGTAATCCCCCGATGCATAAGGCAATTTCAAGTACTGATAAAGAAAAAGGAAGTACCAGTCAGGGATGGGAATGACTGTCGCGCTTGCATTTGCAGGAAAGCCCAGCGGCGCTGGCTCGGAAATGGTTAGCACTAGAATACCGACCAGAACTACCACGCCGACCATCCACTCTTTTAATAGAAAGTTAGGGATAAAAGCTTCCGATTTACCGGGATAAGCTGTATAGTCAGGCGGCGTAATGAATCCGCTTCCCCTCCGTACACGGGAATCACCGACATACACGACCTTTTCTTTGGAGTTATCTCCGTGTGCCATCTGTACTCCTCCTTATAAGTGTTGCCCCGCATCACCAGCACCGTTAAGCCACGATCCAGTACTTGTCTTATAGCGGACCGGAGATACCCTGTCTGCGGATCATGATAAAGTGTCCTACAAGCAGAATAAGCAATACCGCCGGAAGGAAGAATACATGCAGTGCAAAGAAGCGGGTCAGCGTTTCCGCGCCGACGATCGTACCTCCCTGCATCAATTCCTTAAGCACAGGTCCCATCACTGGAACCGAGTTGGCAATCTCCAGCGTAACCTTGGTGGCGAAATACGCTTTGTTGTCCCAAGGCAGCAAATAACCAGTCAAACCCAGACCTAACATGACAAAGAAGATCAGCATGCCCACGATCCAGTTCATTTCCCGCGGTGCTTTGTAAGAGCCGGTAAAGAATACACGCATCGTATGAAGGAACATCATAACGATAACGAGACTTGCGCCCCAGTGGTGCATCCCGCGTACAATTTGTCCGAATGCAACCTTTGTCTGTAAGTATTCCACACTGGCATAAGCATTAATGATATCGGGTACGTAGTACATGGTGAGGAACATCCCAGAGAGAATTTGAATCACCGTGATGAAGAACGTAAGTCCGCCAAAACAGTATACGAATGCCGAGAAATGATGCGCCGGATTGACGTGTTCGGGAACTTCATGGTCAGCCACATCTCTCCAGATCGGCGTAATATCCAAACGTTCATCAATCCAGTTATAGACATTTTTAAACATCGGAATCTACGCCTCCTTGTTAGCTACGGTATTCGGTATAATGTCTCCGAGATACACCCAGCCGTTATCAATTTTCGTCTTGTATTGATCCAGAGGTTTCGGTGCCACCGCCAGATTCTTGCCCAGCTTGGTATAACGAGCACCGTGACAAGGGCAATGATATTCATCCGGGTGCGTCTTGTTATTGTTCCAGCCAATCGTACATCCCAGATGTTTACAAATTGGTGAAAGCGCATAAATTTCTCCGCTCTCATCTTTACGGATCCAGGCCGTCAGCGTAGCTGTACTGGCATACCATCCGTCTTGCTGCTGAAGCTCAAATGTAAATTCCTGTGGTTCATCGGTAATTTTTCCGGTTTCCACAACTTTGATGAACTCCCCTGCGCCTTTCTTATGTAGTATCGGGTCCGCAGCAAAGCGGATCATGGGGAGAATCGCACCCACTCCCATAAAAGCAGTGGCACCGCCGAGCGTGTACGTTAAAAATTGCCTGCGTGACATCTCTTTACGGCTGGGTGGTTGGTCGGGCCAGGTCTCCTGTTGCTCATTATAGCTGCTCATATTGCAATATAACCCCCTCTTTCAATATATAAGAAAATGTATATCGCCGTAAGATTAAGAGGCTGGACCGAATATGGGTGCCCATTTGGAAATAAAAGCGCTTCAGTTATTTTGTTTCTTTATTGCTAAATCCGATTTCAATGAATAAGATCACATGTCACATAAGTTCAACCTAATCATAGCCCAGGCTCCAAAACCCGTCAAGAATATTGTCTATTTTGTGACAAGCCGAAAAGGGCATAAATTCATAAATTGTTGATTTTTCGTCACATTTAACCCTCTTTTATTTCTGCCACATTTCCTGAATTCTGTCCCCCACGATGGTATTTAGACGTCCCCCTTTAGGCACTTCAATATTAGGCAGGGCCAGCACTAAATCGCTTTCAATAATCTCATGCCCAGACAGGTTCACATCCACAGTCAGCACTACTGCATACTGGAAGCCACTGGATTTGACTTTATGACAAAGCTCATTAATTAATCCCTTATATCCGGCCCCCATGTACTGCAAAGCGGGATAGGTCACAATTCGGCCACGAAATGGAATCTCAACTATGTCCATAAAATCACGCAGTCTTTCAAGCGCGGCAGCTGTCTCAACAGGGCTCTCTGTACCCTGCAAACCCGTGAAAGGAATCAGACAAGTATCATAGAATTTCCCATTCTCTTTCCAGGCTGCGGGATCAAAATCACTAAATTTCATCTCGTTCCTCTCCTTTGTTGATAATATAGAGCCAAGTCAGAAATATACAGGTCCTATTATAGTGAACGCGCGAGATGATCGTCTACCTTTGAATCCGTAAAAGTCACTTCAACATAAATATCAGGACATCCGGCCTATTTAAGCACCTTATGTCCTGATATCCCAAAACAGCCCCACTACGTGAGGCTGATGCCTTGATTTTTTCTCAGGTACTTTGCGGGTCCTGAAAATGTATAAGATCCTTAAGCCAGGTTTTTCAGCTCTGCGGTCAGATTCCGGAAAGCAGTCTCGTCCCCCGCAGCCAGCGCCGTGTCGATCTCCCGGTACAAGATGTCGGTACGCCGCTTTCGCAGCGCTTCGTCCCACACCATTTCTGCTGCAAGTCCAAGCATCACTTCATAGGTAGCCTTCATTTTGTCCATTCGATACACCTCCGCTGTTTAAGAGATTCCGTGTTTTCGGGCCTTCTTTTGTTTTCGGTTACATTGAAGCCGGCTCCTACTAAATCATATTCACCAATTCCAGCTCCGTTCAACATTATGGCTTCCACATCGATGAATGTGTCTGTGCCTACCCCCGGCTATGCTTCTTCTGCAAAGAGAAGAATTCAGGAAGCTGCGGTATGTAGGTTCGTCTACCATTCAGATCTTTTTAATGACCTTCTGTTCTTCTACTGAAAAAGCTTCTTTGGCGCCGCAGCCTGGGTTCCCCATGATGTCATCATGACGGCAGGCCCTTCCGAGCTCTCACCTAGCCTCAGCATTCCCAGATGTACCATCATCCGCAAAACCCGCCCTTCCATAATGGAAGTAGCATCATCATAATAAAACGGCTTGACTAGCCAGCCTACTCCCCTGACCAGTGATGGAACACTGACCCACCGGTCTGCACTTGTACTGATCCAGTACACCAGTGAGGGTAGATTGGGTATGGCACCTTTATACAGTCTTAACCAAAAGGAGAATAACTGCATCAGGTCTTTACATTTTCCAGCTTCCAGCACTGCCACTCCTGCCGCAGTCAATCTTAGTCGGAAGCCTGCCTCAGAGATCCAGTGACGATGACGGGCATAATCATATAGCAGGGCCAACCTGGGCGGATAATGTTCGCCGGCCCTTCCGTATCCGAACCTCCACCCCCCCTTGCTAAGCAGCGGCTCCGGGATATGAAGAGCTTTCATCAGCCCCTGCTGGTAACGCTTGTAAAGCGCTCCTTCTTGATTTAGCTCCGGCTCGTTCTCCCCAATATACCGCAGGATTAGCAACAAGTCACTCTCCAGCATATCACCTTCGCTCCGGTACCCTTCAGGCTCTGGACTTCCGTCAACCTTCTCCAGAATGTGCCGGCCCAGGGCTTCCCGAAAACGTGCCTTCAAGTCGCCCGGCATCTGGTATAAATACCGTGTCTGTTGTGAAGCGCCGTTAAAGAGCCAGCCTCCGTTTTTGAAGCGTGATACCAGTTCCCGATAGTTCCCTTGCTTATCTGGAGCAGCATCAAAGGTTGCCTGCCTCGCTGCCGCCAACAGATCCTCAAGACTGAAGTGGCTGCGTCCATCGAACAGAAGTGTGTTCAAGAAACGTAATTCTTCCGGACTGCTCCCCTGGATATAAGACTCCAGAAAATCCCGGCTTCCCAGCGTAACCAAGATGCTTTGGATCAAATCATGCTTGGAATTCTGCTTGCATTGGCACTGGTAGCGTCCCGCAATGGCGGTTAGCTGACCAATATCTGCGTAAGTGAGCATATCCGCCAGATTCATGTTTTATCGCCTCACCGTTTTACTACCATTATGGGATTTAATGCCCTTTTTATTCCTTTTCACGCAAAAAAATAACCCGAATGGTCGGGTTAACGCTGGTTCTGCAGGATATGACGTGAACAATTGTATAACAGCGGGTTCCATTCCTGCCCTTTTTTCTCGAGAATAGTCAGTGACAGGTTACCGATCCGCTCCACATATTTATCCTTATATAAAGCAATATACAGTTGGGCCAAGAACCCACCGTGCGAGATGACCAGGATATTCTTGTCCGAATATCGGGCGGAGATGTCCTCCATGAAGTCAAGTGCTCGTGCCTGCAGCTGCGCATCCTTCTCCTGTCCGAGCTCAAGCGTGTTCCATTCCTTGCCCCATCTCTCTTCACGCTCTGCCGAGGTCAGTCCTTCCACTTGGCCGTAGGCCCGTTCCCGGATTCGTCCATCTGCTTCGAGCAGTGGAATGCCCAGCTTCTCGGCAACAATACTTCCGGTCTCTGCCGCTCGGGACAGACTGCTAGTAATGCAATAATCCCAGCGGTAAGGCTCCTGCAATAGTCTTTCTCCTAACATGACTGCCTGCATTTTCCCCTCGTCGTTCAGCGGAATATCACTCTGCCCCTGTATCCTACCAGCCGCATTCCAATCTGTCAGCCCGTGCCGCACTAAGCCCAGCAGCATCCGAATCACCCTTCCTTATAGTATTGCTTCTTAATGTAACACGGATACAAGCAAAAGTCTTCTTTTTAAGAGAGCAGGTGCAATTATGAAATACGTTGTAAATAACAAAAAGATCCTCTTTACAGGTGTAAAGGGATCTCTCATTGTCTACGATAACGGTTCAAGCGGGTCAACGAGAATACCGACAGCCCTACCCCAAGCATGGACAGCATCATCCAATATTGCGGGTGTGTAGGTCCCATACTCACTACAAAAGGCTCAATGATTCCGCCTTCCGAGGTCATTCCAGGATAAGTTGACTGCCAATCCAGAGAAACGCCAGCAATGCCGGTCTCCACAATGCCACTCTGCGCCGACATAGTATTACTAGGTGTCTTAAACAACGTAAAGTAAAGGAAGCTACAAATGAACACCGCCAAAAAACAGGCAATCCAAAGGCTGATCCGATGGCGAAAAATCATGGAATTCCCTGCTGATCTGCCGTCACCCGGCATAAGCCAAGGACTTTCCAGGTAAATCCGCTCCATAACTTTTGCATTTACTGCTTCTGCGCGTTCGTCGCTAATTTCCTCTTGCAACTCAAAAACCAACTGACTACTCTCCTGCCACAACGCCCATTCGGCCGCGCAGTAAGGACAACTCTCGATATGCTTCTCAAGCAATTTGCGCTGGGGGTCGTTGCGGGGAGCGTCCCATAAAGCGGGGATACTTTCTTGCGCTTCCCTGCAGTCCATTGACCTTACATCCTCTCAACCTGCTCCTCATCATAGGCAGGCTCATAGAAATAGGATTCGAGTTGGAGCTTCACACTGCTCCTGGCACGGAACAATAATGATTTCACGGAGCTGACACTCTGATCGAGAATCACGGCAATTTCCTGATAATCCATCTGGTCGTATTCACGCAGAATCAGCGCCGACCGCTGCTTCTCAGGAAGATTGTTAATGGCTTCACGAACTAGGTTCATCCGTTCTTTGCGAAGTGCAGCCTGCTCCGGGGCTACCTCCAGTGGTGCTACAGGTGTATATCCACTCTCTTCGAGGGATACGTTACCGGCACGGTTCTTACGAAGTTCACTAAGCACCGTATTACGAGCGATCGTATATAGCCAGGTCGAAAAAGATGCATCTACTTCCCGGAAGGAATGTAGACTACGGAACGCCTTGTAAAAGGTCTCCGAGCAGAGATCCTCTGCGATGAGCTCCATATGGGAATTCTTCAGCATATGGTACACAAACGCCAAAATCTTGCGCTGATAACGCCGCATCAATTCCGAATATAATTCTGTATTTCCTTGCTTGATTTGCTGGATCAACTGGGAATCCGTCATGGTGAGTTTCGGCCTCCTCGCCTTCCACGTCTTTCCCGTCCCGAGCATTACATATTATTACCGGGCAGGGCTTGAAAAGTTGCGGTAGTACTGAAAAAAATGAATTGCCTGACGAACAACACTTCTATGTATATTCACATACCCAAATATTAAGGCATGTATCTATTGCAGCACAGTAAAAAAAATCCCGGCTACCGGACACTGACGACATCACGAAACTAGCAATCTCTAAAAATACTTTCCTATTGTACCACACATCTACACAGGATTACATTAATAGACTTGGCCTCGGGAGAAACGTGTCATTCTCTCCTCCCAAAATGCAAATAACAAAGATAAAAGATTAGTTTATTGAGAAAAAGATAAAACACTGGTCCGAAGCTTATGGCGATGGACAACAATAATATCCAGCAGTGAGCAAATTATTCAAATAAAGTATTGACAGAATGTAAACGGATACAATATACTGTAACTACAGTATGGTTTCTCTCCACTCCTATCCAAAACTGCACGGTTCCAAATTTTTTTGTGAACTGTAACCGCTTATAATGTAAGCGGTCTTTTTTTTGTCTATTTTTAGTAAGGATTGGAATTAGTGCGGTTTGGGTTTGGGTTTGGGTTTGGGTTTGGGTTTGGGTTTGGGTTTGGGTTTGGGTTTGGGTTTGGGTTTGGGTTTGGGTTTGCGCTTTGACTTGCGCTTGCCCATCCTTGCTCCAGAATGT